>CANQNT010000005.1 GCA_947625255.1 uncultured Acetatifactor sp.
TAAAGGAGGATACAGAAATGTTACGGGCAACTGAAAAAATCACAGCGTTGTATTGCAGGCTAAGCCAAGAGGACGCATTGGACGGTGAGTCGAATTCCATCACCCATCAAAAGGACATCCTGCTGAAGTATTGTAAGGACCACAGATTTTTTAACCCAACTTTTTTCGTGGACGATGGGTACAGCGGCACGAGTATGGATCGTCCCGGATTCCAGAAGATGATCGAGGAAGTGGAGAACGACAGGGTATCCACGGTCATAGTCAAAGACCTCAGCCGGTTTTCGAGGAACTCTGCAATGGCGGGAATGTATATCAACATCACGTTTGCGGAGCATGGTGTGCGGTTCATTGCCATCAACGACAACTATGACACCATCGACCCCAACAGCATTGACGCCGATTTCGCAGGTCTGCGTAATTGGTTCAACGAGTTTTATGCGCGAGATACCAGCCGGAAAATACGGGCGGTAAACAAGTCCAAGGGTGAGCGAGGCATCCCCCTGACCACCAACATCCCCTACGGTTACGTCAAAGACCCGGAGGATAGGACGAACTGGCTTGTGGACGAGGAAGCGGCACAGGTAGTGAAGCGCATTTTCAACCTCTGCATGGAGGGGCGGGGACCGAAACAGATCGCACAGGTGCTGAAAGAGGAGAAAATTCTGGCTCCAAATGCCTACAGACGTAAGGAAGGGTTGAATGTTCCCGGCATGGAAAGTGCTGACCAATATGGTTGGAATCCGACTGTCGTTGCCAACATTCTGGAACGCAGGGAGTACACCGGCTGTACGGTGAATTTCAAGACCTACACTAACTCAATCTGGGATAAGAAGAAACGGGACAATCCGGAAGAAAACTGGGCTATTTTTGAAGGTACCCATCCGGCCATCATTGAGCCGGAGGTGTGGGAAAAAGTTCAGGAAATCCGCCGGCAGCGTCACCGCAGGACAAGGACAGGAAAGAGCAGCATGTTTTCCGGCCTTGTCTACTGCGCAGACTGCGGGGCGAAGATGTACTATTGCACCAGCAACAAGTATGAGAAACGGCAGGATCACTTCGTCTGCTCCCGCTATCGCGATACTGCCGGAAGCTGCACGATACACTACATCCGGGCGGTGGTGCTGGAGCAAATGGTCTGGATGCACATGGAGGCTGTGATAGCGTATGTGTCCCGCCATGAAGCTTACTTCCGCAAGCAGATGGAACAAAGGCTTCTGTTGCAAAGTCAGGAAACGATCCGTATGCACAGAAAAAAGCTGGCGCAGGATGAAAAGCGCATCACTGAACTTGACCGGCTTTTTATCCGCATCTATGAGGATAACGTAGCCGGACGGGTGAGCGACGAACGGTTCGCCATGATGAGCAGGAACTACGAAGATGAGCAGGAGCAGCTCAAAGCCGAAGTGCAGACATTACAGCAGGATATTGAAGTACAGGAACGACAGATCCAAGATTTGGAACAGTTTATCAAGCGGGTACGCAAATACGCTGATCTAAAGGAATTGACGCCATACGCCCTGCGGGAGCTTGTGAAAGCGATTTATATTGGAGCGCCGGACAAGTCCAGCGGCAAGCGGCGGCAGGAAATTCGCATTGAGTATGATCTTGTGGGCTACATCCCGCTGGATAAGCTGATGGAACAGGAAAAGCAGGAAACGGCATGACCGAAATCATGCCGTCCCTGCAAAACTTGATAAAACTTTCTTACGATAGCCCCGGTTTCACACGGTTTTTCGACATACGACGACAATCGGCATTCGTGAAAACAGGTGTCATCGGTATGTGCTGGACCGCCGAATCGAGACCATCGATACGCCTTGTGGCTCTGTCCGGCAAAAGGTATCCGCGGGCTATGGGGTAGAGCGGAAAAAATATGAATATGACGACTTGTGCCGCATTGCAAAGGAAAAAGGAATCAATATTGCCGAAGCGGAGGAACTTGTTGCGGGTTTGAGCGCAGGAATGGAGGGATCGCGATGATTTTGGATTTGTTTCGTTTGGATGGGAGGACGGCCATTGTGACGGGAGCCAATACGGGGCTGGGACAAGGGATCAGCGTGGCTCTGGCCCAGGCGGGCGCCACAGTGATCGGCGCGGCGAGGAGAAGCTGCCAGGAAACGGCGCAAAGGATTCAGGCGTTTGACGGGCGCTTTTTTGAGGTGCTGGTAGATTTGAGCAGGCCGGGAGCGGTGGATACTGTCATTACAAGGACGAAAGAGCTTGCCGGACGGGCGGACATTCTGGTGAACAACGCGGGTATCATCCTGCGCGAGGATGCCATGGATGTGAGCGAAGAAAACTGGGACAAGGTGATCAACCTGAATCAAAGGCTGGTATTTTTCTTGTCCCAGGCTGTCGCCAAAGAATTTTTCTTCCCTGCAGGAGGCGGAAAAATCATCAACATCGCTTCCATGCTGAGTTTCCAGGGGGGTATCCGCGTGCCTGCCTACGCCGCGAGCAAGAGCGCGGTCGTGGGAATGACAAAGGCCCTGGCGGACGAGTGGGCGGCTCATGGAATTCAGGTGAATGCCATTGCCCCCGGTTATATGGCTACCAACAATACCTCCCAATTAAGAAGCGACGAGGAGAGAAGCGCTTCCATCCTGAGCAGGATCCCCGCGGGCCGCTGGGGAACTCCGGAGGATATCATGGGAACTGCGGTTTATCTGGCCTCCAAGGCTTCCGATTATGTCAATGGTTTTACCATAGCGGTGGATGGAGGCTGGCTTGCGAGATAAGCCAGCCGATTCCCGCAGCCGTTCTCTGGATAGAGTCCCGGAAGTGATTCCCGGGATTGAGCTGAAATATGGTATGGATGCCTTTTCACGGGTTTCCCGGCCCGGATGAGCCAGACGAGGGTAATTCCGGAAACCAGACCCCTGAAACGGAGCAGCCAGGCGATGATAATCCCGGAAACCAGACTCATTGGAATGGTTGTTTTGTCTGCCAGAAGCCTTAAGGCCAGACGAAGAATAGGGACGGAACACCGGTCCGCTTTCCGGACCGGTGCCAATCACCAACGGGGAATATGTTATCCCCGGCAGTGAGGGCTGTGATAGGATTCAGCTCTGGTCGGAATTATTTTTTGGCACGTTTTTTCAAGAGGACAGAGCTTATAGCGGCAAGCAGGATGACCAGCACGATAATCACCGCATAGAGGATGGGGACGGGGATCCTTGCGTCATCGCTTTGTCGGGAGGAGGAATCCTTTCCGGAGTCCGCTTCCCCTGACACCGCCGAATTGGCTCCCACAGCATTTTCCTCTGATGCGGATTCGGCCGTGCCGGAGCCTTGGGACTGGTCTTGTGTTTCCGAGGAGTCGTTTCTGGTCAGATAGACCTCTTCCGAGATATTGCCCGCATAGTCCTCCAGGCGGATGTAAAGTCCCTCCACTCTGGCGGAAAGCTTGTCAAAGGTATTCCAATCACTTCCTCCGCGCACAAAGGAAGAGGTCTCGGAACGTTCGCCGTCTGTCACTTTTTCATAATATAAGATATGCCATTCGCTTGTGGAGGGCTGGGTTAAGCGCCCGTCACTCCAGATCGTACCGTCATAGGGGGCACAGTAGTGGTCCGGCAAAGTGGAATCTACCGAGGCGCTGGTGCCATTTGAAGCGGTCAGGGTGATAGTGACGGCGGCCCCGTCCGCATCGGCCCCGGTGGGTACCGTGATGGCGCAGCCGTTTTCGCCGGAACCAGTCCAGGTTCGGGGTTCTGCTTCATAAGCGGTAGTTACGGCTGCGTCCGCCGCGCCCCCTTCCCAGGAGAGAATCAGCTGCCCGTCCGTGGCATTGTCCACGCTGATTCCGTAAACGGCCTGACCAAAATCGTAAGTAAGGGAGGCGCCTTCGCTTTCCGTACCGTCTTCGGACACTGCCTTCAATAGAAACGTCACCTGGTCATTCTCCAGAACCTCTGTGAGATTCTTCACATAGTAGGTTTCGTCATAAATTCCGCCCAGATAAATTTCCTTGCCGTCCTTTACGCCGTACAGATTGTATTGCCGGACCTGCTCATAGGGGGCAATTTCCCAGGAAAGAATCATTTCCCCGGTCTCATAGGCCTTTTCCACGGTAAAGCCCGTGGGAGTTGCCGGAACGGTTGCCGGGCCGGAGGTATATTTGAGCTGGCCCAGATTCATTTGGTAGCTAGGGGCATTTCCCTCAAAAATCAGTCCGATCACGGCGATGCGCTCTCCCGCGTAAGCGGAGAGGTCCGCATCCGAGGTGGTCCAGCCGCCTGCGCTCAGGGTATTTTCCAGTTCAAAAGAGACAACCTGTTCAGGGGCGCTTTCAAAGATCAGCCCCAGCTTCATGCCGGCGGAATCCTTGGAGGTTTTGCGGAACGTGACGCTGAAGCGGGAATCGTTGGTTACGTCCAGGGCTGTTTTGTAGAGATGCAGAAAATTCGCGGCGTCCAGGCTGCCGTAGACTGCCAGGGAGGAGCCGCCGTTGTAGGCGCCGACGGGCTGGAAAGCGAAGGAACCCTCTTTTCCGTCGTTATAGACCTTGCGCAGCTCATCCCCGTAGTCAAATTCCGCGGAAAGCCTGGAACCATCGGTTTCAAACCACCATTGCCAGGTGGGAAGAAAATCTTGCAGGTTGATATTGGACCATTCGGCCTCACTGGACACCTGACCGTTTTTAACATATTCCAGACCGTGCCCCGTGTTAAAATTCGTCACAAAGGTCTGACCGTTTATGACGGAACGCTCCGCGATATAATCCGCCACACCGGTAAAGTCCGCGGCTTCCAGCGTTTCCGCATCCTCAGTCAGGCCCGGATCCAAAACGGTGGTTCTCGTGTTTTGGCTGCCGGTCCACCATAAACGCTCCCGTTCAAAGGCCATCCATTGGTATTCGTCCATTTCGCGGGTAAACAGGCGCAATCCCGTTTCCGCATCGTATCCAACGGTCTGCTCCAGACCGGTCTGAACGAAATCCGTACCAAGACTGGCAATGGAACCGTTCATGCCCTGCCCGTCATAGATGCTGGAAAAGTCATTGCCGAAACGGTCCCTTCCGGCTTCAAAGCCGCTGAAAGCCACTTCGAATTTATCAAAGTTCCCCACACCCGCGTCGCCCGGAACTGGGTGGCCGTATTCAATAAACACGGAATTGGCCGCGGCCCGGCCCGATTCATCGGTCAGCATCTGATCGCTGAAGCTGCCTGCGTTGTACCATTGAATATACATTCCGTCTTCCCGCATCTGGGCAAGAAATTCCCGCAGTTTCAGCCGGACGGAATTGTCATAGGAACGTCCTTCCATATTGAAAAAATAGCCGTCAAAACCATAATACCTGGCAAGCTCCGTCATCTTGTCCGCCACCGGGTAGCGTCCGTTTTCATCCTGATAAAGCATGACTTCGAAATTCTGGTAGGCCCGGGGCTGAAACATACATCCCAGGGACAGAACGCCATTCTTATGGGCGGCGTTGGTGTAAGCCGAATTGGGAAGGTTTACCAGACCAAATTCAAAATATCGCCTTGACCAGGCGTTTCCATCGGTGGCGTTCCGCTCGTCTTCAATGTCGTTCAGCTCCTCCGGCGTTCCCACGGAGGGCATTCCATGCCAGGAAGCATAATAGTCCACATATTGCCAGAAGTTGAAAAGATGTGCGCTGAATTCATTGGTATAAGGGTAGCTGTTGAAAAACGCATTGCCATAGTCGCCGGTAAGGGTAAGGTATTGCGCCTGATCGGAGAGCCCGGGATTGGCCTGGGTGGCGGCAAAGGTTTCGTTACGCTCCTGCAGAGGGACTCTGGCCCGCAAAAGCTCTCCGTAAGGGTCCGTCTCCGGTGACCAGTCCATGATGTCCTCCACGCGGTAACCGTGTTGGTAAGGCTGGTTTTCGCCTTTGGCGCTTTCCCCTATGTAGGGGTAGGTGTCGCCCGCGTAAACGACGGCTGATGACCCAAACAACAAGGACAGCCCTGACATAAATGCGAGGACGGTGGATAAAGTTCGGCTTTTGGCTCTTTTCATGAATTTTTTACCTCCAATTTTCCGTTGTCTTAATCATTATAACAAAACAACCTAAATGTATCAAATACATATATTAAATTGTTTGCTATATTCCAAGGTATGGAAAGGCATGGCAAAGTGGCATGGCAAAATGTCCACAGGAAAGCAACTGTTTGCTTTTGATTTCATGTGTGCTTTGCGGCGTACATTGCCGTGACGATAACTTGGGGTCAGAATTCAATCGATTGTGGTCAAACCATTGAAAGAAAAGGTGTATTATGCTATAATTTTTACATTACCATAGAAAACAAGGTCTTTTCCCAAAAGGCGGAGCGCGCGGTTAGAGAATACTTTTCAGGAGGTAAGGAAGAGGTTCAGATTTCGCTCTATGGGGAAGGGTATTCCTTGTTAAATTCCATGGAAAAGGGCAGGAACTATGACCTTTATTTTCTGGATGTTGAGATGCCGGAAATAAACGGTCTGGAATTAGCGCAGAAAGTATATGCATTGGATGACCGTGCCAGGATTGTTCTGGTTGCATCCCATGAGAAATATGCGATTTCCGGCTATAAGGTAAGAGCATATTATTTCATATTAAAGGACGAATATATGGCAGAGATACCAGCCGTTCTGGATCGGATGGAGAACGAGTCTCAGAAGGATGGGGGATGTGAAGAATACTACCTGATCCCAAATAAGGTATGGGGGAAGAAGATAAGATTCCGCGATATTGTGTATCTGACAAAAGAGAAGAAATACGTGACGTTCCATTGCAGGGGCGGGCGGGAATACAGAGAACGCATAGCGTTAGGAGAAGCTTACAAAAAGTTACCACAGGATAAGTTTATTTTTGCGGACAAGGGATTCGTTATCAATATGCAGTATGTTTCCAGCTGGACAGGGACTGCAATCAAATTGGATAATGGCGCTGACATGATAGAGGTTCCGGTCAGCAGACGATTGAGCGCGGAGGTAAAGGAACGCCTGGCCTGGTTTTGGAAAAAAAATGATGGCGGTGTTCTATTATGGTTATGATTTCCTATATACGGCAGTGAAAGTGCTGGTGGGGGGGTGGTTAGCGGCGGTAGTTTGGGAACCGGCATATAGGAAATGGACGGAACAGATTGTGATACTGCTTACGGCGGTCGTGATAGGGGCCTGAATGTATGGAATCATGTAAGCGGGTCCATTTTGTTTTCTAATAATATACTTTTGACCTTTGTATCCTTGTAACATTGATCAGCGGACTGCTTTTCTGCGGCAGTAAAGGAACTTTGCGGTATTCCTGTGCGATCTATTGTTTATTCTGGATAGGCTTAGTGTTAGTGGATCTGCTCAACCCGTAAAATGTGGAAATGCGGTTTTACTTGACTTGATGGAGGAGGAAGATACTGTGAAAATGCAAGTTTTAGGACAGTCTGGGGGATGATAAATATGACGGTATGATAAGTGGATTATTATACAATGAAGACTATTCAAATTTTGTGGATGTAAACTAAAATATTTTTGTTCTTAGAAAGGGGATTATTATGAAATACAATATTTTTAAAACAGTACTATGTATGATGACGATTATCTCATTACTCGTATATTCTGTTCCGATGAATGCGATTGCTGACGAACATGTATGCATACCCATAGAAAAGTCCAGACAATATCAAAGTTCAACTTATGTAGATGGTACTTATCACAGTAATAGGTATCATGTATTTTATGAATGCCAGGTCTGCCACGCTTCTATGGGTGACGGCTATATATCTGAACAAGAGACGCATTTATGGCATGGATATTATGAGGATTTGGGACATGTTTATAGAAGCCATAAATATAAAATTCATTGTAGTTATTGTAGTGCAACAATAGAAATTGAAATAAGTTGCCAATATGAATTAAACGGGATACATAGCACTCCCTATTAAAATATCGTCTTAAGTACTTATTGTCTGGTTTGCAAACCGTACTGAAAACAGGAAGGTGGAGTTGTGAAGAAAAGAAATTTTTTTGTTCTTCCGATCTGCATGACGCTTTTTGTTTCCTTTGTAATATTCTCGGCCTGTGGGAAAAAGGAGGATTCCCAGGCTCCGGAACTGGGAGTTGACGGATACGTCTATGTGGCGGAATCCTTTTCCCCGGCGGGGCAGTCGGAGGAGGCAGGCGTATGGTACCATGTTAAATCTTATAACGGATATGTGTATTATGTCTTTCAACAGGTCATCTGCAGGATGGCCCTTACCGAGGAAGGACAGCCGGGAGAGACGGAGGTTGTGGCGGCATTGAATGGTACGGCAATGACCCTGCTTGACTACACCGTGGATGAGGAAGGGGCCGTTTATATTTTATCAGGGGATGTGCAGGCCTGGACGGAAAGAGATGAGCAGACAATGAAAGGCAGCCTGCTGAAACTGCTTTCTGATGGGACGTCAGCGTATCAGTTGTCTTTGTCAGAAATACCCCTTGCCGCCAATTCAGGCGGGGGGAATCTTCTTGCGCTGGGAAGCGGTCATGAGCTGTATCTGCTGGCAGCGGACGGAATCTACCTGTTTGGTCCGGACGGAAAGGCGGACGGGAGAATAGCAACGGAAGCCTGTCTGCCAGGCGGCAGCGGAAAGGAAGACCTGGTAGAAAGCGAAAACGGGAAAGTTTATTACTGCGTCAGCGGCATTTTAAACGGTGCGGGTTACGAGATGACCTTGTATGAAGTGCTGAAAGGGCAGGGAGGCAGGCTCGCGGAGGAAATGACGGGTTCCGACCAGAATATGGGCGGCCGCATCGTGGGCTCGCCTTACGGAATTTTGTATCTGAACAGAGGAAACCTTGCCCAATATCGACAGGAAAGCAATGCCTTTCAGAACATCTTGCGGATGCAGGACTCCAATCTATATGATAACGTTTCCGAAATGACACAGATTTCGGAAAGCCGGTTTCTGGTGTGTACGGTTGGGGAGAGTGAGGAAGAATGGTACTTTCTTACCAAAACCCCGGTGGATGAGATTCCGCCGAAAGAAATCCTGGTACTGGCGTCTGTCGCTCCTTCGTCTAACCTTACTACCAGTATTACCCGCTTTAACAGGGCGAGCAGCCGTTATCATGTGATCGTGGAAACCTTTGACGGGGCGGGTTGGCAGGAAAGGCTGGATGCCAGGATCGTATCCTCCGATCCTCCTGATCTGTTGGATATGTCCTCCCGTCTGGATGTCCAGAAATACGCGGACAAGCAGGGTCTGGAGGATCTGATGCCCTATCTGGAAAGCAGCGAACTGCTGAATCCGGAAATAATCCAGGAAAGCATTCTGGACGGCTATACCATAAATGGCAGGCTCGTTTGCATTCCATCCAGATTTCGTATTCGGGCGCTGATTGGAAGGAGTGCGCAGATCGGAACAGAAAAGGGCTGGACAATGGAGGGACTGCAGAAGACTCTGGAAGAATATCCCCGGCTTGTGCCCCTGCAGCAGATCTATGGATACGATTCCCTCTTTGGCAACATCTTGGTAAACATATGCGCGGACTATTTGTTGGAACAATTTGTGGACTGGAACGCCGGGGAATGCCATTTCCAGGATGAGGAATTTCTGGCCTTTATGGAATGGCTGGCGGAATATTCCCGCAAAAAGGAACAGGTATCCTATGATAACCGTTTCGTGTCGGATGAGCTTCTTCTGCTGAGGGAGGAAATCGGTGGTATTGGGGATATTTTGAACTATGAAATTCTTTTCGACGAAGAGATCACCATGAAAGGTTTTCCAACGGTTTCAGGAGACCCGTTCTATTACGGGGTTCCCGAGGATGCGGTAGGCATTCTGGCGGGTTCTAAGGAAAAGGAAGGCGCATGGAGTTTTCTGGAATATTTCCTGACAAGGGAAAGCGCCCATTATTATAGCTTTCCCTGCAGGAAAGACCTGCTTGAAGATATGCTTGGAGAAGAAATGACGCCGGAATATCGGAGAAATGACGATGGGGAAATCATCATTGACCAGAATGGGGAACCCGTAGAAAAGCCCAAAGGAGGAGTTGTGATCGATGGGGAAACCTATTATTATTATGCCGCCACGCAGGAGCAGACGGATCGGCTCCTTGACATGGTCGCCCATACCCGTTTTTCCGTCAGAAGCACCATGGAGCAGGATATTCTTGCCATCATACAGGAAGAAATGTCTTATTATGTGGATCAGAAAAAAACACTGCGGGACGTGACGGACATTATCCAGAACCGGGTGAGCGTACTTCTGAATGAGAGATAGCCCGCCCGGTCAAATCAAAGGCGGCCATCATGCCGCGCTGGTACGGCAGCCTGGCTCGCCGGGAGCGTTCCCTGGCGGTATCTGAACAGTACCGGTACTCTTAGCCGATCAGACAGGGAACGAGGTTTTGGAGTTTTCCATGAGAGAGTTGTAGAATTTGGAATCCGCTGGGGATTTGGGGCAAGTGTGGGGTCACGGCCATACCGTTTTCCTGCAAAAGTCCATGAAAGGTATAGATCCGCGGCTGTCTCGCGTGCAAATGGCCGCTCAGAACCAGATTGATCTTGCCTTGCAGACAGTCCAAAGCCTCCGGATTTCTTAGTACCTCTGCCTGGTGATGAATCAAAAGGATATTTGTGGGAAATTTTGTACAGGATGATAGAAGAGCAGGAAGGTCTTTTTCCGGCAGGACCGCATGATCGAAATCCTCCAGAGAGGTCTGGCTGCTGGTGTGGAGGATGTGGAAACCATAGACACCGTCGGGCGCGGCAACCGCAGGGAATTGTCCTTTTGGGAAAAATTCCCTGTAAAAGGTTTCGTAATGGGAAAAAGACGAGCCTGCGGCCGGGGTATCGGCATCATGGTTGCCGGCACAGATCCAGAATTGCTGCCTGGGTACTTTGGATATTTTTTCCAGCTGTTCCAAGTACCGGTAGGTAAGCTCAAATTCCGCCATGGCCCCATGACAGGTCAGATCCCCGGTAACCGCCACCGCATCCAGGCGGAATTGCTTGCGGTAATATTCCACCATGTGATAAATGGTTTCCCATTTTTTTCTGATATCCGCTCCCGCGCTTTCCTGATTGAAATGCAGGTCGCTGAGATGTAAAATATTCATAGAATCCTCCGGCGTAAAAGGTATTGGTCTTACTTGATACCCGAATGCATGAAGCTGTCCATAAATTGCCTCTGGAAGATAATGAACAAAGCCAATAGGGGGACGCATACCAGGAAGGTTGCCGCGCTGACATCGCTCCATTGGGCACCGGTCTCATAGGACATGGCGAACATGGCCAGACCCAGGGAGAGCGGGCGCTTAGATACGGAATCCGTCATCACCAGCGGCCAGAGGAAGTTATTCCATTGAAAAGCCGCCGAAATCATGCCAAAGGAAAGATAAGCGGGCAGAAGTAACGGAACGTAAACCTTTCCCAGAATTTGCGGCAGATTGGCTCCATCCACTCTGGCGGCTTCTTCCAGCTCCGTGGGGATGGTTTTGATTGTCTGCCGGACGATCAGGGTTCCCATGGCCGAGGCGAAGAAAGGAAGCATGATGCCCAATAAATGATCATTGAGTCCCAGCTTTACCATGAGCGAATAATTCGGAAGAATCAACACCTCCGGCGCGATCATCAATTGGGACAGAAATAGGATAAACAAGAGCCTGGAGCCATAAAAATCAATTCTGGCAAAAGCATAGCCGGCCAGGGTGATGAACACTAGCTGGACGAGCAGTATTCCTATGGTAATAAACAATGTATTACCGTAGTATTTTCCAAAAGGAGCCGCGGCCAATACCCTTTTGAAGTTGTCCAGGGTGGGCAGACCAACGGCAAAAAGGTCCAGCGCTTTATCCTGGCTGATAAAGGCCGTCCTGATAACCCAAAGCAAAGGAATCGCATTGATAAAAAGCATGAGGAACATCAGGCCTTTCAGCAAAGCAGTCCCGACTTTCTTCCATTGTAGGGTATGTTTCTGGGTAAATGAATTCATATTTCCTCTTTTCCGCTGTCAGGGAGAATCCCCTTTTTCTACAGCTATGGCGTTTCGTTGTAATAAGCCTTCCGGTCATCATGGAAGAACTTGATGCAAGTAATGATCAGCAAAAGTCCCACAAGGACCACGGTGATGGCGGAGGCTTTGCCGGTATCCCAATAATCAAAGCCGGTCTGATAAATATAGAACAGCAGGACATTGGTCGCGTTGCCGGGACCGCCTTTCGTCATGATATATAGGTGATCCACCATTTTATAGGCATTGGTCAGCGCGATAATGAAGACATAGGTGGTGGTGGGAGCCAACAGCGGCCAAGTGATCAGGCGGAACAGTTGGAAACTGCCGGCGCCGTCTATTTTTGCGGCCTCGTACATTTCCTTTGAAATACCGGTGAGTCCCGACATATAGAAAAGCATGATATATCCGGCTTGTTTCCAGATCAGCATGGCCATGACCGCCCAGATGGCGGTCTTTCCGTCCGCCAGAAATCTCCAGTTAGGATTGATATAACCCAGGAGCCCGTAGATCGGCGTGTAAATAAACATCCAGATATTCGCGGCCGCCACCATGGGAATGAAAGTAGGATAAATGAATCCAAGACGCACCAGGAATTTTCCCCGTTTGATTCCTTTTTCAAATACCGCGAAAGCGACTGCGAGGCCGATACTGCAAGGAACCGTTACGACCGCCACCAAAAGGTTGTTCCAGAAACATTCCAGAAAAGCTTTGTCCTTTAACAGATTCGCGTAATTTGTAAATCCCTGAAAAACGGGCTTTAGGGTAGAGAGATTGTCCTTGTATAAGCTGTTAATAAAACTCTGGGCGATCGGGTAGATCGTGAACACCGTGAGAAAAATCAGGGAGGGAGACAAGAGGAGCCAGGCGATCAGGGTCTTTTTCCACTTGCCGCGAATCGCTTTCTTTAAACCGACACGATATTCTTCCCTTTGCAGCGTCCAGTCTTGTCCTTGAACTCTTTTTTGAGGTATTTTCATTGCAATATCCATTTTGCGACTCCAATCTTAACTTTCAAAAGGGGTAAATTTCATGGTGCGTCTTTGCATCGCGGAATTTGTATTATCGATATTCCTTCAAAATACTTTCCGCGGTCTGCTGGGCTTCTTCCAGTGCGGGTCCGACCTCCATCTGATCGGTCATGACATAGGAGATTGCGTCATCAATTGCCTTTTGGACTTCGGCCTGATTATAGGTAGAGAGTTCCGCATAGCCGTATTCCAGTTGATCTCTTGCCACCAGACAATAAGGAAAATCTTCCGCGTAAGCTTTCATGCGTTCCGTTTCATAGGCGGTGGGTCTGGTCGCCACATAACCGGTATCAATACTCCATTGAGCGACACGCTCATCATCTGTCATCCACTTGATAAATTCAAACGCGGCTTTCTGGCGTTCCTCGGAAATTCCTTTGAAAATGTAGAAATTGCCGCCGCCGGTAGGGGAACCGAAAGAATCGCAAGAGGGGAGAATGGCCACTCCGAAATCAAAATCCACGCTGTTTTTCACATTGGTCAGATTACCGGTGGTGTGATACATCATTGCGGTTTTTCCTTCGATGAAGTCAGAAGGAGTCGTGGCCCAGGATACGATTCCCGAGGGCATGGAGCCGTCCTCGGCAAGGCTTTTCCAGAAGGAGAGGCCTTTCGCGGTACGTTCGTCGTTATAATAGGTTTCGGTTCCCGTGGAATTCATCAGATTAAAACCGTTTTGCTGGACGCAAAAGGTTTGAAGCATCCAATAGGCATAGCCGTCGGATGGAATCTCAATACCATACCTGGTAGCGTCTCCTTCTGTCTTGGTCAGTTTCTTGGCATAATCGGAGAGCTCTTCCCAGGTAGAGGGAGCCTTTTCCGGGTCAAGTCCTGCTTCCGCGAAAGCTTCTTTGTTGTAGTACAACACGATGGTGCTGCGCTGCCAGGGGATTCCGTAGGTGATATCGCCGTCACGGCTGTTCATCATAAATCCCTCATAAAATCCGTTCAGCCATTCCTGATCTTCCGGAGTGGTGCAAAAGCTGTTGATATCCGCGATGGCATCCATGGCCAGAAGAGAGTACAGGTCAATGGAAAACATGATTGCCATATCGGGGATGTTGCCGCCTTTAATGGCAGCTTGTACCTTGGTGCGGGTGTCGGCATAGCTTCCGGCGTAAATCGGGGTTACTGTCACATTGGGGTTTTCTTCATGGTACTGGGTACACAACGCGTCAATGAGGGCGTCAGGACCGCCGCCAACGGATACGGGGAAATACATGGTTAATTCCAGAGGCTCCGCTTCGCTTTCCGTATTGACCGTATTGTTTTCGGCGCTTTGGACCACCGAGGAGGGAGTCCCGGTGGAATTTGTGGAGGCCCCGCCGGAGGCCTGGCTGACGTTCTTGGCGTCCCCGCACCCCGCCATGGTAAGGAGACAGAGTACGCTTAAGAGCAGCGCGAAAATTCTCTTTTTCATAACAATCCTCTTTTCTGCCGTTTTACGGCTTTTTAAGTAATCATTTTATTGAACCGACAAAAATCATATCATTCTCTTTCCCTTTTCAACTATCCGGGATGCGTAAAATAAAAGTAAAACTTTGGTAAAAGAGGACTATCCCCCCCACAGAGAACATGATATAATGTCCGTAAAGGGCAGCATTTGCGGGTCTCTGCCCGTAACTTTATGATGGAGGGTGTCAATATGGATCGAATACCCAGACCGGAACATCCCAAGCCGCAGATGGAGCGGGAGCATTGGATGAATTTGAACGGGGAATGGAGTTTTGCATTTGACTTCGGACAGAGTGGAATTGCAAGACGGCTTTATGAGAAAGAGGAGTTTGAGCGGAAAATCATAGTACCCTTTTGTCCGGAGAGCGAGCTGAGCGGAATCGGTTATCGGGATTTTATTCCGGCGGTATGGTATCAGCGGATGGCGGAGCTTACGCCAGAGCAGTGCAAGGGGCGGATATTCCTGCATTTCGGTGCGGTGGATTATGAATGTCATGTATGGATTAATGGGAAAAAGGCCGGCTCCCATAAGGGCGGTTACGTTTCTTTTCGCTTTGATATCACGGAGCTTGCGGCGGCAGGGAAGAATCGGATCACGGTTTATGCCGTGGACGACGGACGAAATTGTAAGCAGTGCCGGGGCAAGCAAAGTCCCGTCTACCAGTCTCAGGGCTGTGAATATACGCGAACCACCGGGATTTGGCAGACAGTGTGGTTGGAGTTCGTTCCGGAGGAGCATATCGAAAGGTTTCAGCTCTATCCCAATATTGCCGCGGGTACGTTGACCATCAAGGCCGTTACGAAAGGCCGGGGAGTTCTCCGGGCCCGGGCTTTTTATGAGGGCAGGGGCTGCGGCAGCGCGGAAGCGGAGGTAACAGGCGGGAATGGGGTCTTGACCCTTTTCCTTTCCGAACTGCATTTATGGGAGGCAGGACAGGGGCGGTTGTATGACTTGCGCCTTACCTTTGGGGATGACAGGGTGAGCAGTTATTTTGGAATGCGTGAGGTTTGTATTCAGGGAGAAAAGATACTGCTCAATGGGAAAAGCGTGTTCCAGCGCCTGGTGCTGGATCAGGGGTTTTATCCGGACGGAATCTATACGGCTCCATCCGAGGAAGCCTTGGAGCGGGATATCCGTTTGTCCCTGGCGGCGGGCTTTAACGGGGCCAGACTTCATCAAAAGGTGTTTGAAGAGCGTTTCCTTTATCATTGTGACCGGCTGGGCTATCTGGTATGGGGAGAGCAGGCCAATTGGGGCCTGGATTACAGCAGTCCGGAGAGTCTGAAGCATTTTCTGCCGGAATGGATGGAGGTGTTGGAGCGGGACTTCAATCACCCGGCCATTGTGGGCTGGTGTCCATTTAACGAAACCTGGGACTGTGACGGCAGAAAGCAGGACGATGATCTGCTTCGGATCGTTTATTGGATGACCAAGCAATATGACACTACCCGCCCTTGTATCGATACCAGCGGAAATTTCCATGTGGTCAGCGACATTTACGATTTACATGATTATGAGCAGGATCCGGAGGTTTTCAGGAGTCACTATCAGAGCTTTGCGGAGGGAGGAAAGCTGCGGGAGATGATGCCGGCCAGACAGACTCCTCTGGAAGGGGTCCCGGTCTTTATCAGTGAGTACGGCGGGATTAAATGGGACGTGGAGGGCGTGAAAGAGAACGGCTGGGGTTATGGCCGGGGCCCGCGGACGGAGGAGGAGTATCTGGAACGCTACCGCAGGCTCACGGATGTCTTGTTGGACAATCCCAGAATGTTTGGTTTCTGTTATACACAGCTATATGACGTGGAGCAGGAGCTGAACGGCCTTTATACCTATAGCAGAAAGCCCAAGTTCGACATGGAAGTGATCCGTAAAATCAATAGCCGGAAAGCGGCGGTGGAAGAGGTGATGTCTCAATGAATGCAGAGCCGACAATCATGGTGGAATTCACAATTCAGGATGGTAAGGACACCATTTTTGGTGTTTTATGTAGGCCGGCGGACGAAAAGCGTCATCCCGCAATCATTATCAGCCATGGATACAATGCATCTTGCTCCTATTTTGAAGACTATTGCCGATACTATGCGCAGCATGGGATCGTGGCCTATGTTTATGACTTTTGCGGCGGTTCCGCGGACTCACGAAGCAGTGGGAAAACCACCGATATGACACTGTTTACGGAGCGGGATAATCTCCTGGCAGTTTATCAGGCGATCAGCGGACTGGACTGTGTGGATCCCCGGAAGATTTTCTTGTTGGGAGAGAGTCAGGGAGGCATGGTGACGGCCTTGTGTACGGAGCTTTTGCAGGAAAAGGTGAGGGCTATGATTCTCTATTATCCGGCGTTCTGTATTCCGGAGGATTGGCGCAGGCGTTTTCCTAAAGAGGAAGATATTCCGGAAACCATGGAATTCTGGGGAATGACCCTGGGCAAGGCGTACTTTACTTCCATGCGCAATATGAGGGTATTTGATGAGATCGGGACTTATCAGGGAGAGGTGCTGATTTTATACGGGGAAAAGGATCTGGTGGTGCCGATAGAGTCCATGTACCAGGCGGAAAATGCTTACAGGCAGGCCCGGCTGGTGGTGCTGAGGCAGGAAGGACATGGCTTCTCGGATCAGGGAAGCGCGTTTGCCAAAAAGCAAGTGCTGAACCTGGTGCTGCGGGAGTCTGAGGAAAGCGGCAAAACGGATGGCAAGGGTACTTGCTTTTGACTGCCATATTGGTTATAATTCTAGTACCAAGTCTTGGAAAGTCAATAGAACTTGATTGCGGACGTGGAAATTAATAACGATCGGAAAGGAGCTAAGATTATGAAGAGAGATTTTGGAGTAAAACCTTATTTGTTCCCGATGCCGGCATATATGATCGGCACATATAATGAGGATGATTCCGTGGATGTGATGATGATGGCCTGGGGAGGCATCTGCGCCGAGGATATGGTGGCGCTGAATTTGGAAGCCGACCATAAGACCGTTGCCAACCTCAGGGCGCGGGGCGCGTTTACCCTTGCCGTTCCGGGGGCGGATACGATGGTGGAGTCTGACTTCTTCGGTATCGCAACGGCGAATCAGATGACTGATAAATTTGAGCGTACCGGACTTCACGCGGTGAAGAGCGGCCGCGTGGACGCGCCGGTCATTGAGGAATATCCCCTCACGCTGGAATGTACCGTGGAAAAAATGGAAGAGGAGCCTTACGGCTTGCGCGTGCTCGGCAGAATTGTCAATGTGCTGGCGGATGAAAAGGTTCTGGATGAAAATGGCAAAATTGACGCTGGAAAGCTGAACACTTTCCTTTTCGATCAGATGCGCAACGGTTACTACGCCGTTGGGGAAAAAATCGGCCAGGCCTGGCACAGCGGAGCAGGACTGATGAAGAAGTAAGAAGTTCCCGCGCAATTTTTGCCCGCGTGCGTTTCAGGGCATATTGTCAGAGGGGATCAGTGTGCGGCACATTCTGTGGCATGGTTTTTGGAACGCACGGGCAAAAAGGAGAGAAAGCAAGGATCGCGCCGGCGACATTGCGCACAGGGAACGGGAAGAACGGATAATGGAGCATACGGAGCAAACAATGGGAGAAAAAACGAGAGGGAAAATGCGAAGAACAGATCGGGAGCTGATGCCGGATGAGGCGGAAAAGATTTTGCGGGAAAATCAATATGGGATTTTGTCCACTGTCTGCCCGGACGGATATCCTTACGGACTGCCTGTCAGCTATGCTTATGAAGAAGGGAAGCTTTATTTTCACCATACCTCGGCGGAAGGACTGCTTGGGCAAAACATCGCGGGCGAGGTCAAAGCTTGCTTTACCGTTGTGGGAGCGACTGAATTGCTCCCGGAAAAATTTTCCACGAAATATGAAAGTGTGATTGCTTTTGGGACAATCCGTGAATCCGAGGATAAGATCGACGGTCTGATGAAGCTGGTCAAAAAGCTCAGTCCGGATTTTGTGGAGCAGGGCCGCAAGTACGCGGAAGCGGCTGCGGGACGTGTGAAGGTGTATGAGCTTCAGATTGAGCGGCTTACGGGAAAGGCGAGAAAGGATCAGTAACAAAACGGCGTGAAGCTTGAACCTATAGGTTAGAGCTTCACGCCGTTTGATGCGGGTAGCCGGACTTGAACCGGCACAGTGTCGCCACCGAGGGATTTTAAGTCCCTTGCGTCTGCCTATTCCGCCATACCCGCGGAATGGATGGGGGTGGATTCGAACCACCGAAGCAATTTGCAGCAGATTTACAGTCTGTCCCCTTTGGCCGCTCGGGAACCCATCCAAACAGAACGTAACTTCCTGACAAAATGAAATTTTAGCATAGAAAAACGCAAAATGCAAGTGTTTCTCTCAAATTCCATTTGCTTTTTTCTTTATGAATTTCAGAAGGCTTGTTCATAAAAAATTTACAATTTGTTCGTTGTATGTTTGCCCCTCTTCATGTACCATAGAAATTGTAGGGAAAGGGTTTCTCTAACTATACAGAAAGCGAAGGGTATACCATGAATAAAAAAATATTGGCAGCAGTGTGTATCATTATGGGGTGTTTATTGATGGCATGCGGTAAGGACGAGGAGACCCAGGTCATGACCCAGGTAACCGCACAACCGATAGAGTCTACAAGCGAGGAGCCTGAGGAGTCATCACGGCCCGAGGCGTCGCAGCTAGAGGAGGATTCTTCTGCATCTGAGGAATCCAATGGAGAGGTGATCATTACGGACAGAGTGGTGGTGGACGGCAAGAAGCAGAGCTATCTGACCGGTGAGTGGAAAGATGAGGATATTGTCAACAGGCGCAGTATGGCGGTCATGATCCCGAATAACAAGCCGGCGCTGCCGCAGTATGGTATATCCAAGGCGAGCATCATTTATGAGGCGCCTGTGGAGGGACGTGTAAGCCGTCTGATGGCGTTCTTTGAAGATTATGACGATTTGGAATTTATCGGGCCCGTGAGAAGCAGCAGAGACTATTTCGTATACGAGGCAATGGCCTATGACGCGATTTATTGTAACTGGGGTCTGGCGGTTCCTTTTGTTGAGGAGCTTCTGCGCAGTGACCGGATCGATAACATCAGCGCGTCTGTGTCGGGAATCCACAATCCGGCGGATGAGGCTTTTGACAGAAGAGACAGGCCGGGCAATAAAAAATATGCCCTGGAGTACACGGGATATTTGTACATAGACGGATACAATAAGGCAGTGGAGCGTCTGGGATACGAGCCGGAGTACCGTGACACGTTCGAACAGGCCTTTACCTTTGCCGCGGACGGACATCCCGCCACATATGACGACGAGAAGAGCGCGGTCGTGATTTATCCTGGCGGAAGCTCCTCCAACAGCAGCGGTTTTGGTTATGGCGCCAATAGCGGCGGTAATCCTTATTTTGAATATCACGAGGATGATGGCCTGTATTATCGTTATGAGTATGGGGAGCCGCAGGTTGACGAGATGAACGGGGAGCAGCTTACCGTCAGCAATATCGTATTCAAGATCTGTCACGGGGAAGTACATGAGCCCACCACTTATGACTATCTGGCCTTTAACGTCCATGGAACGGGAGAAGCCTATGTCTTTACCGCGGGCAAGGTCATTCATGGCACCTGGAGCAGAGAGTCCGACAGGGGCGCGAATATGTTCTATGATGAAGATGGCAATGAAATCATATTCAACCAGGGTAAGACCTGGATCTGTAATATCTGGAAAGAGTATTCGGAGTATATGAAGTATGAATAAATCGCGGAAAAGGGCCGTGTTATTGTATATGGGGATCGGCGCAGTGACGATTTTACTGAACGTCGTTGCCTGGAACAGCACGGCCTTTTGCGATGCTTATATCAAGTATGTTTTTCCCATTTGGGTGAATACCTATGGCAGACTCACCGGACTGTTTCCTTTTTCCGTGGGCGAGATTCTGTTGGTGTCAGGCGTTCTTTTGGTGGTTTTTGCGGCAGTGTTATGGCTGCCGCTTGTGCTTTTACGCAAGGGAGCGGCCGCGAAGCATTGGATTTTTGTTTTGCGGGCGGGGATTCGGCGATTCTATTTCTTTTTTGCCTGGGTCTTCCTGAGCGTGTGTGTTGTAATGACCTTGAACTGTTTTCTTCTGTATCATGCATCTGCTTTTTCTGAAAATTATTTTCCGGAGGCAGAGGGGATAAGCGTCACGCAAGATTCCTTTGAGGAATTGGTTGCCGTCCGCAATTTCGTAGTGGAGGAGTGTAACCGGCTGTCCGCGGAGATGGAACGGGACGAAGAGGGGACGATTCTTTTTCACGGAGACATTGGCCGGGAGGCCATTGCCAGTATGCGGTCTTTGGGGAAGACCTATGATCAGCTGGATGGTTATTATCCCCGCCCGAAGCCCCTGGCCGCTTCGGATTTCTTTTCCCAGCAGTATATGTGCGGGTATTATTTTCCCTTTTCCATGGAAGCAAATTATAATGATGTGATGTATATCATGAATAAGCCTGCCGCCATTTGTCATGAATTGGCACATTTGCGAGGCTATATTTTTGAGGACGAGGCGAACTTCATCGGCTTTTTGGCTTGTATTTCATCGGAGGATCCCTTTTTTGTCTACAGTGGGTACCTGAGTGTGCTCAATTACCTGGATAATGATTTCTACAGTGCGGTCGGACGGGATAACGAAGCTTATTTTGCGCAGACGCGCATTTTGCCCCAGGTGGTCAGGGACGACGTGTTCGTGACGGATGAGGAATGGGAACGCATTAATGGAAAGGCTTTGATTGACACGGAGGTTGTGGATAAGGTCTCGGATACTTTTACTGACACCACGCTAAAAGTGAATGGCGTGCGGGATGGGCTGAAGAGCTATAACCGGGTGGTAGAGCTGCTGCTGCAGTATTACCGGGCGGAGGTGTTTGGAGAATAAGGCGAGTTTGTGTAAAAACAGGCGGCAGGAAACGTGAATTGTGGGCACGGCGGGGGAATTTGTTTGAGAAAGGATAACGGTATGAAGCTCTTATTGGTAAGGCATGGGGAAACGGATTGGAACATCAAGAGTCGGATACAGGGACGCACGGATATTTCTTTGAATGGAACCGGGGAACGGCAGGCGGAAGAGCTTGGGAACATGATTCTGTGGAAAAAGATTCCCGTGGCCGGAATTTATACCAGTAAGCTGAATAGGGCCAGACAGACGGCGTCCATTATTTCCGAAATGCTGGACGTGCCTTGTCAGGTGGAAGAAGGTCTGGAGGAAATGAACCTTGGTATCTGGGAGGGAAGAACCTGGAAGCTGGTTCAGGAAGAATATTCCAGGGAATATCAGAATTGGCAGGATAACAGGAGATATACCAGAGTGCCCGGAGGAGAGTCTTATCAGGATCTGTTAGACAGATTGTTGCCCGCGCTTGCGCGTATTTTGAACAAGAGCAGAGGAGATACCCTGGTGGTGACGCACAGCGCCTGCATTATGACGTTGATGTCTTATCTCTATGAAATGCCTTTTGAAAAAATGCGGGAGAATTTCCGGATCGGAAACGCGCAGATCTGCGAAGTGGAGGAACAGAGCATCCGCCGTGTAATGTCCGTAGATTATACCGGCTAAAACGCGGTAATTAGGCATTGGGAGAGTATGTAAAAATCGTAATATCCATTGTATGTTATATGTGCCATGTGTTGGCTGCGGCCTGCACATGGTTTTGTATTCACAAAAATTTCACATCTCAAACACGAATTATTGACAATTTGGAACTATTCTAGTTGGAAGATAAGTGCACGTTTTGCGTGCTTCAAGGGAGGTAGTAAAGTGATTGAGGTAACAAATCTGACAAAGAGGTACGGAAAGCATGTCGCCGTGGATCATTTGTCCTTTCGAGTGGAAAAGGGACAGATTTATGGATTCCTGGGACCTAACGGTGCGGGAAAATCCACCACGATGAACATGATCACGGGTTATTTGGCGGCCAGCGAAGGAACCGTGGTCATTGATGGCAAGGACATTCAGAAAGAGGCGGAGGCAGCCAAGCGTTGTATCGGATACCTGCCCGAACAGCCGCCGGTTTATATGGATATGACGGTATATGAATACCTGAAGTTTGCCGCGCAGTTGAAGGGTCTGCCGAAAAAAGAGCAGGAAGCAAAGATTACCGAGGTTATGGAGCGGACCTGGATTACGGACATGAGGAATCGTCTGATCAAAAACTTGTCCAAGGGCTATCGCCAGAGAGTGGGACTGGCGCAGGCTATTTTGGGGGATCCAGAGGTCATTATCCTGGATGAACCCACCGTAGGCCTGGATCCGAGACAGATTATTGAGATCCGGGATTTGATCCGGAGTCTGAAAGAAAAGCACACGGTGATCTTAAGCTCCCATATTTTGTCCGAGGTCAGTGCCGTTTGCGATCAGATTATGATTATCTCTCATGGCAAGCTTGTGGCCAGCGATACGCCGGAAGGGCTGCAAAACCTGATGCGAGGGGCGGAGAACCTGCAATTGGAGGTTAAGGGCAGTTGGGAAACGATATCCACCGCTTTATCCACCATATCCACCATAGAGACTGTGGAAAACCGGGGTGAGACTGTGGATAACCTTGTCCAAATTTCCATCGTGGCCAAAGAAAATGAGGATGTAAGGGAAGACGTATTTTATCGTCTGGCGGAATGCAGACTTCCGATCCTTTCCATGAGTAAGACGACGAAATCCCTTGAAGACATTTTCCTGGAGCTTACAGAGGACCAGACCCTGGAAAGCCAGTCGTCAGAGGCTGCCGATTCGCCGGCGGAATCTGACAAAAAAGAGGAGGGGAAATAAATGTTGGCGATTTATAAAAGAGAGTTGAAATCCAGTTTTTGTTCCTTTACGGGATTCCTGTTTATGGGAATCGCGCTGTTTTTGCCGGGACTGTATTTTACCGTCTATTGTTTGCTGGGCGGTTATCCGTATTATTCCTATGTGGTCAGCGGCATGGGCTTCTTGTTTTTGTTCAGTGTGCCGGTGCTTACCATGCGGACTTTGGCGGAGGAAAAGAAAAATAAGACTGATCAGTTGATTCTGACGGCGCCTGTATCGGTTGGAGCCATTGTAATGGGAAAATTCCTGGCTTTGGTTACGATTTTTGCGATTCCCACGTTGATCACTTGTGTCTATCCGTTGATTTTGACCAGGTTCGGCACGGTACCCCTGGGGGAGAATTACATGGCCATTCTGGGCTTTTTCCTTTATGGAATGACCTGTATCGCTTTGGGAGTCCTGATTTCTTCCCTGACGGAAAGTCAGGTCATTGCGGCGGTATTGAGCTTTGGCGTACTGTTTTTAGGATATATGATGAATGCCCTTTGTTCCCTGATTTCTCAGTCGGGTAATCTGCTGACGAAGATTTTGGGGTGTTTTGACATCTATACGCCGATGGAAAATTTGTTGAACGGGACCCTGAATATCAGTTCCGTGGTGTATTTCCTTTCCCTGACGGCGCTTCTTTTGTTTTTAACCACCCAGTCCATCCAGAAGAGACGCTATAGTGTTTCCACGAAGCACCTTAGTCTGGGCGCGTACAGCGGAGCCAGTATTGCAATTGCGATAGCCATTGTGGTGGCGGTCAACATGGTTTTTGGGGAGATGCCCAGTACTTGGACCGCCATTGATCTGACCAGCCAAAAGCTTTATTCTCTGACGGATCAGACCAGGGAGTTTTTGAAAGGTCTGCAGGAGGATGTGACGATCTACGTCATTGTGAACGAGGATGATCAAAACACTTTCCTGGGACAGACGCTTCAATATTATGAGGACAGTTCGGATCATATCACTGTGGAATATGTGGATCCGGCCATAAATCCTACTTTTCATACCCAATATACCAGCCAGAATATCAGCCTGAACAGTATGATCGTGGTCAGTGAGAAGCGCAGCAAGGTCATTGACGCGTCGGATGTCTTCCAGACCAGCTACGATTATTACACCGGGTCCAGCACGATTACGGGATACGACGGAGAGGGACTGATCACCAGTGCCCTGGATTATGTGACCACGGATCATATGCCGAAGGTATATATCACGGAGGGACACGGGGAATATGAGTTGAGCTCCAGTTTCGAGGAGGCTTTGGATAAGGAAAATGTGGAGTATGAGAACATTACGCTCTTAAATCTGGAAAGCGTTCCGGATGACGCGGCTTGTCTCTTTATCAATGGTCCTTTGAATGATTTTAATTCGGATGACAAGGATAAGGTGATTCAATATCTGGAGCGGGGCGGAAATGTGGTCGTCGTGGTTCCCATGTCGGAAAGTGATTTGCCTAATTTCAATGAGATCCTGGCCTATATGGGTCTGCAGTTCGCAAATGGCCTGGTGGTGGAAGAAACTCAGGGTAATTATTATCAGAGCCCTTACTATTTGTTCCCCACGATCAATAGCAGCCGTTATACCATTGGAATCTATGGCTATAGTTATTATTACATTTTTGCTCCTTACTCCATGGGACTGCAGATTACGGATGAGGCGGCGGAAGGAATGACTTATTCCACGTTCCTGGAGACCTCCGACAATTCTTATGCGAAAATGGATATGAGCGATTTGCAGAGTATCACAAAGGGAGACGAGGATGTGGATGGTCCTTTCCAGCTGGGCGTAGAGGCGGTAAAGACCATTGAAAACACGGAAGAGGATGGTACGGTGACCTCCGTGGATGCCACGATGATTGCCATTGGCTGCGACCAGATTTTCACGGATTCCGCCGATCAGGTAGTCAGTGGGGCCAATAGGTTGCTGTTTACCAACATTATGGGAAGCTTTAGTGATCATGAGATGAGTGTATCCATTCCCGTAAAATCCTACGAGGTGTCCAATGTGCTGGTTACGCAGCCCAGTCTGACTATCATCGGTGGATTGGTGACGGTGGTACTGCCCCTTGCTTTTCTGGTCATCGGTTTCGTGATCTGGTTTAGAAGGAGGAAACGCTGATGAAAAAACAACGGATGCAAATCATCGTTCTGGCAGTCGTATTGGTTGTCCTGATTGGGGGATTGCTGGGTCTGCGCGCTTATAACCAGGCTCAGGAGGACGCGCCCAGGGAGCCGGAGGGAGAAGCGCTTTGTTCCATGGAAGCGGACGATATTCTTCGGATGGCCTATGATTATGAGGGAACCCGATATGAATACGAGAAGGTGGATGGAGAGTGGAAATATACATCTGATCCGGAACAGACGATGAAGCAAGACAAACTCACCACAATCGCCGCCTATTTTGCCCAGCTTACCGCCACAGACAAAATTGAAAATGTGGAGGACTTGTCTGTATATGGCCTGGAGGAACCCGCCAGAACCTTTTCCTTTGAGACGGATCAGGAAAGCTTTACCTTTTTTGTGGGAAATTTGAATGATATTCTGGGAATTTACTATATTTGCAGACCTGATGAAAACACCGTTTACATCGTGGATTCCAAGCAGATCACGGTATTTAACGTAAAAGCTGAAGATCTGATCGCGGAAGAAGAGGAATCGGACGAAGCAGGAAACAGCGGGACCGAAGCGGAGGAGTCCGGAAGCGAATCCTGAATTTTTAAAGTGGCCTCCATGGAAATTCGTCAAAATAAGGACTTGGCACTAGCTTTTTTTGGCAATTTCGTGTATAATAAAGTTGTATGGGGATTTACAACAAAGAGGAGGTATCTGGATATGGTTAATTTGCAGGAGAAGCCGTTTTATCTGAACGAGGAGGCGCTGAAATGGGTAGAGGACACTTACGCTTCCATGACTTTGGATGAAAAGGTGGGACAGCTGTTTGTGCAGATGCGCAAGAGTCTGGACGAAAATGTGGTGAAGGACACATTAAGACGTTATCATCAAGGAGGACTGCGTTGGCAGGGCGGGGATCGCGGCGTGGTTTACAATCAGAATAAGTTGTATCAGGAGAATTCCAGAATCCCGCTTCTGATCGCCGCGAATTGTGACAATGGCGGAGACGGCTGCCTTTCTGAGGGAACCTTTGTGGCCACTGCCGCGGAGGCGGCCGCGGGTGAAGGCACCAAGACGGCTTATGACATGGGATATGTGGCCGGGAGAGAAGCATCCAGCGTGGGCGTGAACTGGATGTTCAATCCCTGTGCGGATATTTTTATGAACTGGCGTAATACTATTGTCAATACGAGGGCTTTTGGAGACAACGCGGACCGTGTGATTGAAAATATTCGCGCCTACATTCACGGTATTCATGAAAGCAATATTGCCTGCTGCTGCAAGCATTTCCCGGGCGACGGCGTGGAAGAGAGAGACCAGCATCTGGTACTGGGTGTCAACGACCTGGGCGTGGAGGAGTGGGACGCTTCGTTCCGCAGGGTTTATCAGACCATGATCGATGAGGGTCTTGAGAGCATCATGGTGGGCCATATCGCGCTGCCGGAGATGAGCCGCAAGCTGCGCCCCGGCATTAAGGATGAAGAGATTATGCCCGCTACTTTGTCCCCCGAGCTTTTGACGGATCTGCTTCGTGGGGAGATGGGCTTTAATGGTCTGGTGATTACGGATGCATCCCATATGGCCGGCATTGCCTGCATGGAAAAGAGGGAGGTGGCAGTGCCCAAGGCCATTGCCAGCGGCTGCGATATGTTCCTGTTCAGCAATGACGCGGAAGAGGATTTCCAATACATGAAAGCGGGCGTGGAGAACGGCATAATCACGGAGGAACGCCTGAGTGACGCCGTGCATCGGATTCTGGGCCTGAAAGCGAGACTGGGACTTTACCTGCCGGAGAACGTGGTCCCGGATCCCGCGGTCAAGGAAGAAGTCGTGGGGTGTGCGGAGCATCTGAAGCTGGCCGAAGAAGCGGCGCGGCGTTGTATCACGTTGGTAAAGGATACCAGGCATTATCTGCCGATTGATCCTGCCAAGAGGAAGCGCGCCCGTCTGGTCTTTATTCAATCCACCCCCACCAGCAAAAGTTATAAGGGGGATCCGGTGAAGCAGGTGGTCATCGAGGAACTGGAGAGAGCGGGATTTACCGTGGACGTGGCCCCCAACTTCCATGACCTGGAGGCGGCGGAGGGACCGAATCCCATGCATATGATAAAGATGATGGAATGCGGCAGGATGTCGGATTTCGCAGCCAATTATGACGTGGTATTCCTGGTACTGAACATCAAGGGTTATGCCCAGGAGAACAATGTGCGTCTGCGTTGGAGCTGCAACCATTCCAGCGAGCTGCCCTGGTATGTCACGGAGGTGCCGACCATCGGTATCAGCCTGAATTATACCAACCATTTGATCGATGTGCCTCAGGTACACGCATTTGTAAACGCGTACGGCAGCACCCGAACTTCTATCCGCACTGCCATCGAGAAGATCTGCGGTAAGAGCGAATTCCTGGGAACGGCCAGCGACACCGTGTTCTGCGGAAAATGGGATACCAGATTATAAAATGGACCTTGCGCATTCGGAAAACAGACGGATACGCAAGGGTTTCCGAAAGACGGGTTCTGGATTCGAAAGAGTCCGGGATTCGTCTTTCCTGTTACATTGACAAAAATATGAGAGGTGCAGGAGGATCGCTATGTGTCAGTTTTATGGAGTTGGAGAGGAACTGGTGCGGGAGTATGCAAGATTGGTCGCGCGTATTGGCATCAATGTGCAGCCGGGTCAGGAAATCATTGTTAATTGCAGCGTGGAGCATTATGAATTTGCCCGTCTTCTGATCGAGGAGCTTTACAGGGCGGGGGCTGGGGAGGTCATCATGCGCTGGGCGGATTCCTGGGGAACCAGGCAGTATTTTTTACATGTATCCGATGAGGTTTTGTCCAACGTACCGGCCTGGAACGTGGAATTCTATCATTATTATTCCGGGAGAGGAGCAGGCTTTGTCTCCATCGGCGGCAGTGATCCGGAGAGCATGAAAGGCATCGACCCGATGAAAATGCATCTGCACAGCGCGGCCATGGACAAGGCGCTGACCGAATACTATAAGCGTATGGTGGCCAGCGAGATTCCCTGGACGGTGGCGGCCGTTCCCCAGAAAGCCTGGGCAAGGAAGATTTTCCCGGAGCTTGCGGAATCCGAGGCCATGAACCGTTTGTGGAAGATGATCCTGAAGGCGGTTCGTGTGTTGGGCGACGGGCCGGATGGGGAGCAGGCGTTGGATGCCGTGGGGGAATGGGAAGCGCATAACCGTTTCCTGAAAGAAAAATGCCGGATGTTGAATGACTATGCCTTTGAAAAGCTGCATTATCAGAACAGTCTCGGGACAGATTTCACGGTAGGGCTGGTGAAGAACCACGTCTGGGAAGGGGGCGATGAAGTGGCCGGTACGGGTGTGGTTTTTGAGGCCAATATGCCCACCGAGGAAATTTTTACCATGCCTGACAGACGGGTGGCGGAGGGGACGCTGGTCAGCGCCCTGCCCTTAAGCCATCGCGGTAATTTGATCAAGAATTTTCGCCTGACTTTCCATGAGGGAAAGGTGGTGGATTATAGCGCGGAAGAGGGAGTGGAGGCGCTTCGCTCTATTTTAGAGGGGGACGAGGGTTCTCTGCATTTGGGAGAGGTGGCCCTGGTGCCTTATCATTCGCCGATTTCCCAAATGAAGACGCTTTTTTACAATACCTTGTTTGATGAAAACGCTTCCTGCCATTTCGCGTTGGGAGAGTGCTATCCCACCACGATTGCCGGAGGAGCGCGGATGAGTGAGGAGGAGCTTGCTCAGGCGGGCGGCAACGCATCCATGAATCATGTGGATTTCATGGTAGGAACGGCGGACCTGATCATTACCGGAATCCGTGAGAACGGAGAAGAGGTGGTGTTGTTCCGTGATGGAGACTGGGCTTGAGGAGAATGGATATGTTTATTCTGAACCGTAATACGGTGATTGAATCGGAGATAGATACTGTGCCGGTGCGAAACGCCATCGGTATGTTGGAACGGGACCGGGACAAGGTGCTCCTGAAAACGGAGCAAAAAGGCGGTAAAATCCGTTTGGCGCGCGGAGAAAGCGGGATCCCGGGAAACGGAATCGGGGAAGAGCAGTATGTGCTGGAAATTTCGTCGGAAGAGATCCGTATTTTGGCCGTGGACGATCTGGGCTGGATTTATGGTCTGCTTTTCATAAGTCAGCATTATTTGGGGGTTCAGCCTTTTTGGTTTTGGATGGACCAGCGGATTCCTCAAAGGGAACAAGTCGCGCTGGAGCCGGGGATGTATCGATCCGAGCCCTTTGTGGTGCGGTTCCGGGGCTGGTTCTTTAATGATGAAGTATTACTGTTAAAGTGGGATTATAATGACCGGGACGAGGGGTGGAGAATGGCCTTTGAGGCGCTGCTGCGCTGCGGCGGCAACATGGCGATTCCGGGAACGGATAAAATGTCCCGCAGGAACCGGAAACTTGCGGCGGAGATGGGGCTTTGGCTCACCCATCATCATGCGGAGCCTCTGGGAGCGGAGATGTTCGTCCGCGCTTATCCCGACGTAAAACCTAACTATATGGAGCATCCCGAACTTTTTCAGGCGCTTTGGGAACAGGCCGTGGAGGAGCAAAAGGATTATAAGGTGGTTTGGAATCTGTGTTTCCGTGGGCAGGGAGACAGTCCTTTCTGGAGCAGCGACACCACGGGACAGTTTGACACGCCTGCCAAGCGGGGAAAAATGATCAGTGACATGGTGCGTCTGCAATGCGGCCTTGTGCGGAAAAAGGTGGAGCATCCTGTTTTTTGTACCAATCTGTATGGGGAAATCATGGAGCTTTACAGGGAGGGCTATGTCAGCCTGGATCAGGATATCATCAAGGTCAGCGCTGATAACGGTTATGGACGGATGGTGACCAGGAGGAGAGACAACCATGATCCAAAGGTTTCTTCCATGCCCGATGCCCTGGATCCGGGGATGAAAGGAATTTATTATCATGTTTCCTTTTATGATCTGCAGGCGGCGAATCATATCACAATGCTGCCGAATTCCGTGGAGTTCGTGGATCGGGAGCTTTCCCGGGTGTTGGAAAACGGCGGGAATGCGTTCTGGGTGATCAATTGCTCCGGCGTGCGGCCGCATGTCTATTATCTGGATGCCATTCGTAAAAAATGGATGGGACGCAGCGTGGACGATGCGGTGCAGAGCCGGGAATTCGCGAGGGATTATTTCCAGGGGGAAGAATGTGTGGCGGAATGCTACAGAAGCTACCCAGGGGCCATGATCTCCTATGGACCCAATGAGGACGATCATGCTGGGGAACAGTTCTATAATGAAAATATCCGTCTTCTGGCCCATCAGCTTTTGGTGGATCGGGAGCATGGATGCAGGGCGCTTCGTTGGCTGACGAAAGATATGGATCTGGGAGAACAGATAAGGTTCCTGGGCGCATTATGCGGGAAAGGGCTGGACGGCCTGACGGCGCTGCGGAAAAAGTGTGAGGATGCCGAAGAGATGCTGCGGGGCGCGGAGGAAGTCGAGAAAGGTCCGACTTTGGGAAAGGCGGCTGCCGATGGTTCCGTATCGCTCCAGGAGCTGTTCCATAATACGTTATCTCTGCAGTCGGTGATCCACGAAGAGTGTGCAAAAGGGGTTGTTTTGTTCGCGGAGGCTTATGAAGCATATGAAAAGGGGGACTACGCCCGGGCTTTCGTAGGTTTTGGCAGGTGCGCGGAATGCTTTGACCGGGCCAATGAGAGAATGCGGGTCGCGGAGACGGGCAACTGGGTGAATTTTTATAAAAACGACTGTTTCGCGGATGTGAAGCACACGGCTTACATGGTCCGAAAGGTGATGGGGCTGATGCGGGAGCTGGGAGACAACGCATGGCATGACAAATGGTATCGGGAGTATTGCTACGCGAAAGAGGATCAAGGAGTTTTCCTGTTGCTGGTACTGGATAACCATATGACGGATTGGGACTTGTATCAGGTCATGAAAGAGCAGATTAAGTAATTGGAAATGTCGCCGATCGCGGCGGAAGGAGTTAAGAAAATGGGATTTTGGAAAAGAACGGGTTGGATCGGACTGGCGCTGCTGGGGTTAATAGCAAGTTTGGCGCTGCAGGTGCTGATGGGATTGGCCGGAGGTGTTCTGGCAGCGGTGATGTCGATGATTTCCGGAATGGCAGAGGGCCTGACTGGCGCGAACCTGCAAGCCTATTTGGAAACGGTGGTCATGGATGGGGCCGTATGGGGCGTGTTGGGATACCATGTCATCTCTCTTCCGATTTTTGGCTTATGGTACTATTTTGGCTGTGGGAGAAGAAAGCCGGTGAATCCGGCCAGAATCTTTACGGTCAGACGCGTATTGACCATTCTGGTAGGCAGTCTTGGCTTGTGTGTGTTGGCGAACGGCATGGTTCTGGCGGAGGAATTTATCACCCCCGGCCTGTTTGCGCAATATATGGAGCTGATGGAAGCGGCCGGATTTGGCGTGAGCGTGCTGACCATGATAGCCTCTGTACTGCTGGCTCCTATTGGGGAAGAAATTCTCTGCAGGGGCATTATCCTGCATTATTGCAGACGGGCTGCGGCCGGAATCGGCACCAGGAAGATGTCTTTCTGGATTGCCAATGTAATACAAGCGCTGATTTTCGGTATCATGCATGCCAATTTCGTTCAGGGGAGTTACGCGTTCGTTCTGGGTCTGGGCCTTGGTTATCTGCGGTATCGTTATGATAGCTTGTATCCATCCATGTTGGCGCATTTCCTGATCAATTTCCTGTCCACCTTTGTGATGGGTTTTCTGTTGGCCTGGGTTCCCGAGAGCCTGTTTGGAGCGGCGCTGTTATTGCTGCTGGGCGTTGGAGTGACCGTCGTTTCCATCGTACTGGGCCGGGAAAAGCAGGATTGCAAATAGTGACAGTATTTTAGGCAAGAGTAGACCTTTTCAAAGGGAAAGAAATCTGCTATGATAAAAGTGTATCATGAAGACTTTGGAGAGAAAGGAGTTATATGAGAGAGGGGCGTAGGGACAAGTGTACGTTTTTTGAGGGAAAGTGGTTGTGCGCGATGATTTGCCTGATGAGCTGCTTCTTGCTTGCCGGCTGCGGACAAAACGGAAAAGAGGATGAAACAGAGTTCGGGATTGACGGGTACGGTTATCTGGCGGAGGAGGTTTCGGAAAGCCTGAAAGACGTTTCCTCCTTTTCCTGGAGGCAGGAGGGCGACCGGCTTTATTTCATCAATGATGGGAAACTGAAAAGTACCGGTCTGGATGAACTGAAATTTTCGCGAGCGCAAACCTATTTTGGAGACTATGGGACCGGTAATATGGATTCCTATGCGGCGGATGAGAACGGGGATATCTATTATTGGTACTTCCCGGGGACGATCTATAAGTATTCCGCCGCGGACAAAAGCCAGAAGGAGTTTTATAATCTGCAGGGCAAAATGATCAAGGGAATCGCGGCCTTCGGAGGCAAAATCTTTCTTCTGCTGGAGGACTCCCTGATCACGGTGGACAGCGAGGGAAAGGAAGTTTCTTCTCTTTCCGGGGACCAGCTTCCCTGGAGGACGTCGTTGCAGGACGGAGGGGAAACGAAGGAGTATCTGAAGAGAGACGGGGACGGGAACCTATACTATTGCAGGACGGATTATGAGAGACCACAGATCTGGGTATTGTTGGCTGGGGAGAGCCAGTGGAAAGAGCTGGAGAAGCTGCCCAAGGGGTATGCGACAAGGATTTACGCGGCGTCGAGCGGCAGGATCCGGTTGGAACTGGGCGGCATCTTATACGAAGCGGACGCCGTCTCCGGAGAGGTTCGACAGGTGCTTCGCTTTTTGGAATGCGGTTTGACGGGAGGAGACATCCGGGAAGTCGTCAGTCTCAGCGAAGAAGAATTGCTTGTCGTCAGTACCTCGAACGAAAGCGGTGGGGGTACGAAGCTTTACCGTTTGAAGAAAGTGCCCGTGGAGGAGATGCCCAAACGGGAGTATCTGGTCCTGGTTTCCTTTATGCCGAACCAGATGCTTGAGATGGCGGTGGCGCAATTCAACAGCCAGAACTCGGATTATTTTGTATTGATTGACGATTGCGGAGCCGAAGTGGAGCCGGGACATTACTATCTCGGCGAAGCCCGTATGCGCCTGGACAGCCGGATCGTGGGTTCCAATTGCCCGGACCTGTTGGATGTGTCCGTTACGTCGGTGACCAGTTATGTGGAGAACGGTGTTCTGGAGGATCTGACCCCTTACATAGAAGCCAGCGACAAGATCCATGTGGAGGATTATCTGCCGCAGGTGATCGCGGGCCATACCGTTGACGGCCAGCTGATCTCGATCCCGAAGAGCTTTAGCGTTACGCCGTTGGCCGGGAGAAAGTCTGAACTGGAAGGGTACGACGACGGGAGCTTTGAAGGAATTCGGAAAGTTATGGAACGATATCCGGACAGGGTGCTTCTGTTCAGAAATTATATGTTGTACTATTATTGTTATACTTATTACATGGAAACCTTTGTGAACTGGGAAACGGGAGAATGCAGCTTTGACAGTGAAGAATTCCGGGATTTTGTCAGATGGCTGGAAAAGGTGTCGTATACGGATGATGCGCTGGAAGAAAAAGCGGTGCTCCAGCAATCCCATATGTTTGATTTCTATGACTTGACGGCGCTTCGGTATGAAATGGGAGAGGAACCCGTATGGAAAGGGATGCTGACCGGGGACGGCAGGGAGCTTTATTCCTGCAACACCGACGGCGATGTGGCGATCCTGACCAATTCCAAGCATAAGGACGGAGCCTGGGCCTTTCTCGAATATTTCCTGGAGCTGGATGATACCTATGATTATGGTTTTTATACGGAGAAAAGCAGACTGGACAAGCAGGTGGCGGACGCCATGGAGGACACAAGGGCTCCCGCGCTGGATGAGAACGGAGACGTGCTGAAGGATGAGAATGGGAAAGAACTTTACAGCAGCGGAATCCACAGGATGCAATCTATCAACGGAGAGATGGTTCCTATTTACGAGGTGTCCCAGGAGGATATCGATCTTTATATGGACATCTTTGAGCATACGGATTTTAACATCGTCGACAAGGCCGGCGGCGCGACCAGTATTCTGGTAGAAGAGCTGGGAGCCTATTTTGACGGGGATAAGAGCCTGGAGGAGGCGACACGGATCATCAACAGCAGAATGCAGCTCTTTATTTCGGAGCTGTTGTAAGAGATAGATGTGAAGGAGGCAGAAAGGAGAAAGCAATGGGAGCTTATTATTTGGCAATTGACATTGGCGCTTCCAGCGGACGGCACATTCTGGCGCACAGAGAGAATGGCAGGCTGATCCTGGAAGAGGTGCATCGCTTTCCCAATGGGATGAGCGAAAAGGACGGAGAGCTGTGCTGGGATTTCGAGGCGTTGTTCCGGGAGATTAAGGTCGGTCTGAAAAAGTGTAAGGAGATCGGCAAGATTCCGGTCAGCGTGGGCGTGGATACCTGGGGCGTGGATTTCGTCCTGCTGGATGAGAACGACAAGGTTCTGGGCAACACGGTGGGCTATCGCGACAGCCGCACCAACGGCATGGACGAAGAGGTCTACAAGATCCTCCCGGAGGACGAGCTGTATGCCAGGACCGGGATCCAAAAGGCCATTTTCAATACGATCTATCAGCTGATGGCGGTGAAGAAGAACCATCCGGAGTACCTGGAGCGTGCCCGGACTTATCTGATGGTGCCGGATTATTTCCATTATCTGCTCAGCGGAATCAAGTCCAATGAATATACGGAGGCCACCACCTCCCAGATGATCGATCCCCATACCAAGGAATGGGATCTGGAGCTGATCGAAATGATGGGATATCCGACCTCGATCTTCCAGCCTGTCAAGGTGCCCGGAACGGTGCTGGGCCACTTGAGCCCCCAGGTTCAGGCGGAGGTGGGCTTTGACTGCAAGGTGGTGCTGCCCGCGACCCATGATACCGGTTCCGCCGTGCTGGCGGTTCCCAGCAATAACCCGGATACGGTCTATATCAGCTCCGGCACCTGGTCCCTGATGGGCGTGGAGCGCATGGAGGCGGACTGCAGTCCGGCCAGCAAGGCCCATAATTTCACCAACGAGGGCGGCTATCAGTATCGTTTCCGTTATTTGAAGAACATCATGGGCCTGTGGATGATCCAGTCCGTGAAAAAGGAACTGAAAGAGGAGCGGGGCCTGGACCTGTCCTTTGGCGAGCTTTGCGAGGATGCTTCCAGGCAGACCATTTCGTCCCTGGTAGACTGCAATGACGACCGTTTCCTGGCGCCCAAGAACATGATCAAGGAGGTACAGGCGGCCTGCGAGGAAAGCGGGCAGCCCGTTCCCCAGACGCCCGGAGAGCTGGCCAGTGTGATTTATAACAGCCTGGCAAAGTGCTACGGGGACACCATTCAGGAGATTCAGGAGATGACCGGCAAGGTCTATGACGGAATCAGCGTGGTAGGCGGCGGAGCCAATGCGGAGTATCTGAACGAGCTTTCCGCCAAATACACGGGCTGCACCGTTTACGCGGGGCCCACGGAGGCCACGGCCATCGGCAATCTCATGGTGCAGATGATGACGGACGGGGAGTTCGGTTCTTTGGCCGAGGCCAGGGACTGCGTCTTTGAATCTTTTGCGGTCAAGACCTACGCCGCCCAATGAAAGAGCGAGAAAAATTGTAAACCAGGCCGCCGCTTCGACCGCGGCCAACAAATAAAAGGAGGATGAAAGAAATGTCTGTTCAGACGAGATATGAAGAAGCAAAAGCGATGTATGCCAAGATCGGCATTGATACCGATGCCGCGTTGGAGCAGTTGAAGAGCATTCCCATCTCCATGCATTGCTGGCAGGGAGATGATGTGAGAGGCTTTGACCGCCCCGGAGACCTGACCGGCGGCATCCAGACCACCGGCAATTATCCCGGAAGAGCCAACAGCCCGGAAGAGCTGATGGCCGACATGGACAAGGTGCTGAGCATGGTTCCCGGCAAGCACAAGATCAACCTGCATGCGTCCTATGCGATTTTTGAGGACGGAGAGTTCGTGGAGCGCGACCAGCTTCAGCCCAAGCATTTTGCCAAATGGGTGGAATACGCCAAGGCGAGAGGGCTGGGCATTGATTTCAATCCCACCTGCTTCTCTCATCCTCTTTCCGCGGACGCCACGCTTTCTTCCGAAAATGAAGAGATCCGTCAGTTCTGGATCCGCCACTGCCAGGCCTGTATCCGAATCAGCGAATATTTCGCCGACGAGCTCGGGATCCCCTGTGTGATGAATATCTGGGTTCCGGACGGCTACAAGGACGTTCCCGCCGACAGAATGGCTCCCAGGGCCAGATTAAAGGATTCCCTGGACCAGATCATCGGCATTGATTATGACAAGTCCAAGGTGTACATCGCCGTGGAGTCCAAGGTGTTCGGCATCGGCCTGGAGAGCTATACCGTGGGAAGCCATGAGTTCTACATGAACTATGCGGCCCAAAACGGTCTGCTCTGCCTGTTGGACAACGGCCATTATCATCCTACCGAGGTGGTAAGCGACAAGATCTCTTCCATGCTGTGCTTCTACGACAAGCTGGCGCTTCATGTGACCAGAGGCGTGCGCTGGGACAGCGACCATGTGGTTCGTTATGACGACGAGACCAGGGAGATCGCCAAGGAAATCATCGTCAACGGCGCCGACAGAGTGTTTATCGCCCTGGACTTCTTCGATGCCAGCATCAACCGTATCGCGGCCTGGGTTCTGGGAATGCGGAACATGCAGAAGGCCCTGCTCGCCGCCCTGCTGGTGCCCAACAAGAAGCTCGCCGAGCTTCAGCAGGAGAGAAGATTGACGGAAGTCTTCGCCCTGCAGGAGGAATACAAGCTGTATCCCGTTGGCGACGTATGGAACTACTTCTGTGAACAGTGCGGCGTGCCCGTGGCCGAGGAGTGGATCGACGAGATGCTGAAATACGAGGCAGAGGTTCTGTCCAAGAGAGCCTGAGACTGACAAAGCTTCCTTTAAGAAGTATACAAAAAAAGGCAGATTTCCCATTCCCGGGGAGTCTGCCTTTTTAAAATTCCTGTTTATTTTCCCTCCGCCATCCGCAGCTGGGCGGTCACGAGCCCGTAATAGATGCCTTTTTTCTCCAAAAGCTCGTTATGGGTCCCGATTTCCGCGATGCCGTGCTTGTCGATGACGATCAGGCGGTCCGCGTTGCGCAGGGTGGAGAGTCGGTGGGCGATGGCGAAAGTGGTCCTGCCCTTGATCAGGCGGTTCAGGGCCTGCTGGATCAGGAATTCGCTTTCCGTATCCAGGGCGGAGGTGGCTTCGTCCAGGATCAACAGCCGGGGATTGTTCAGGATCGCCCGGGCGATGGAAATCCTCTGGCGCTCTCCGCCGGAAAGATTGTAGCCGTGTTCGCCCACGTAGGTGTTATAGCCGTCCGGGGTCTTGCAGATGAAGTCATGGGCGTTGGCCGCCTTGGCCGCTTGAATGACCTCCGCCAGGGAGGCGTCCTGTCTGGCGAAGCGGATGTTCTGCAGGATCGTCCCGGAGAACAGGAAGGTTTCCTGCAGCACCACGCCGATCTGAGAATGCAGGTTTTCCATCTTAATATCCCGGATATCCACGCCGTCAATGGTAATTTTGCCTTGATCCACGTCATAAAGTCTCATGATCAGGTTGATCAGGGTGGACTTGCCCGCGCCTGACGCGCCCACCAGGCCGATCATCTCGCCGGGCTTCACCTGAAAATTGATGTTTTCCAATACGGGTTCATAGGTCTGGTAGCCGAAGGAAACGTGTTCAAAGGTAAACGCGCCCTGAATGGGGAATTCCCTGCAGTCCGGCTTGTCGATCATCCTGGGTTCCTCGTCCAGCACGTCGTAGATCCGGTTCAGGCTGGTGATCATCTGCATCAGGGAGCGGGGCAGATGCGTCATCCAGTTTAAAGGGCCGAACAAGTAGCCGCAGTAGGTGATAAACTGCACCAGCTCGCCGATCGTCATCCTGCCGTCCAATACGTCCATGCCCCCGAACAGGACGGCGACATAGGTCCCGCTTCCCATGAGAAATGTGAGGATCGGGAATATGACGGACCAAAACGTCTCGTTTTTGCGGGAAACATCGGCGAATTCCCTTGTTTTTTTATGGAAACGCCTGGATTCCCGCTCTTCCTGGCCAAAGGTCTTCACCACGCGGATGCCGGAAATAATGTCCTGTAAGCTGCTGCTCAGATCGTCGGATTTCAGCCATTGCTTGTGGTACATGACGTGCATATGATGATGAAAGGCGCGCATCAGGACGAAAACCACGGCGATGAAGACCATGGACAGCAGGGTCATCCGCCAGCTGATGATCAGCATCACCACCAGGGAGACGATCATGGTCAGCAGGGTGGAGAACATATCCCCGAACACTTCCTCCATAAAGTTGCGAATCTGCCTGGTGTCCCTGGAAACCCGATTCATCAGTTCTCCCGGCTTCCGATTATTGATAAAGGAAAGAGAGAGGGTCTGAATCTTGTAATAAAGCTTTTTCCGCAGGGTCATGCTCAAGGAGGCTCCCAGCTTCGAGCAGTTCCAGAACCGGATCACGGATAAAAGGATTCTGGCGATCATGAGGAAAAAGGTTACGCCGGTAAAAATCCATAAGTCCTTCCAGGTCCCGGAGCCGGTGGAAAGGGCGTTGTCGATAAAGTTCCTCTGGACCATGGGGCTTAGGAGTTGAATGGCGGTTACCAGGATCATCAGGAGGGAAATGAGCAGCAGTCTGCCGATGTAGTCTCCGCACAACAGTAAAAATTTTCGGAGAACGTCCGTTTTGCCCTCGCAGTAAGGGCACTTGCGGGTGCCGGGGAGGGCCCTGCCGCATTTTTCGCAGTATTTTTCATATTCCAGGCTGTGGACCTGCTCCGCCTCTCCCGGAATCCTGCCGTCCTCCAGGGCGGTGATAAAGGCCTGGGCGCCCCTGGCCACATAGGACACGCGGATGATGTGCCGCATGGAAAAACGGGCGGCGCAGATTTCCTGACCGTCCCTTAGGAGGACGGTGACGATGCCGCTGTGGACCTGGTGTTCGCACCGGATCCTCTGGCAGTCTTTCAGTTGGAAGGAAGCGGCGATCCTTGTTTCCTCCAATACGAGAAAGCGCTGTTCCGTCACGGCCAACCAGATCTGGGAAGTATAGGTATCCCTGGCCAGCCTTTCCCGGTTGTCGAACCACAGGTCCACGGGAACGCAGTACCAGAGCCGCTCTCCGGGGCTTAAGGACAGCGCCTCAAGCTGCTGCGGTGTCAGTGTGTATAATAATTTCATTTTTTATGATCCGCCTTTCTGTGAACGGCGCCGAAAGGGGCGGGAACCCTCTTTCGGGTTTTCCGTTCCGCATAACAATTAAATGAATAAATCCAGTTTCTTGCGCTCCAGCACGCTGAGCTTGTAGAAATCCGGGATTTCGTAACGGTTTCCGTCGATGTCGGTGATCAGGAGCCTGGCGTCTCCCAGGAAGACCACGGCGTCGCCGCTCATCCGGGTGGTGAAGCGGCAGGAGCCGAAGCTGGTCATCACGTTCCAATAGGCGTGGCCGTATTCGTCCTTGACGTCCAGGACCTTGGTGATCACGGGCATAAAGTAACGCAGCCGGATCTGTTCCCGGATCATTTCCTGCTGTTCCTTGTCCAGGTCGGACAATTTCTGGATCAGGCCGATCTCCCGGGCTTTTTCATCGGATTCCCGGATGGAGATGAACTCCTCCGGCTCCGTCAGGGGAAACGTCAGATAGACCCCTACGCGGGCGTATTCCGCGTCCCGGTATTTCAGGGAGACAAAGCCCCCGGGCGTGCGGGAGAAGCGGGCGTTTTCCCTGGTGAGGAAGCGCATTTCCAGCAATTCCTCCGATTCCTTTTGCAGGGCCTCTTCGTCAAATTCCTGCAAATCCAATAAATCTGTCATATTCTCTTCTTGCGGTTCCATATGTTCCTCTTTTCTTTCTGACGGGCGGCGCGGGGCCGCCCTTTTTTATTCGATGCCTCTCATGGCGAGCGCCTTGGTCTGCAGCTCGCTGAGCTTGTAATAGGTTCCTTTTTTCGCCAATAATTCCTCGTGGGTGCCGGATTCCGTGATCCGTCCCTCGTCCAGCACGATCAGGTGCGCGGCGTTGCGCAGGGTGGATAAGCGGTGGGCGATGGAAAGGACGGTGCGGCCCTTTTCCAATCGTTCCAGGGACTTCTGGATGGCCAGCTCGGTCTCCGTATCCACCGCGGAGGTGGCTTCGTCCAGGATCAGGATCCTGGGATCCGCCAGGATGGCCCGTGCGATGGAGATCCGCTGCTTCTCGCCGCCGGAAAGGGAGCGGCTGGAGGAGCCTAAGAGCGTGTCATAGCCTTCCGGCATCCGGCAGATAAAGTCGTGGGCGTTGGCCTGGACGGCGGCCCGGATGATCTCCTCCCTGGTGGCATCCGGCTTGGCGTAGGCGATATTTTCCGCCACGGTGCCCATGAAAATGTAGGTTTCCTGGGATACCATGGCCACGTTCTTGCGCAGCTCCCGGAAACCGTACTGCCTGACATTGACGCCGTCCACCAAAACCTCGCCCTCCTCCGTGTCGTAAAGCCTGGAGATCAGGTTGACCAGGGTGGATTTGCCCGAGCCGGAACGTCCCACGATGCCGAAGACCTCTCCGGCGTTGACGTGGAAGCTGACGTCCTTCAGGATCGGCTTGTGGGCCTCATAGCTGAAAGTGACGTTTTTCAGCTCGATCTCGCCCCGCAGGGTCTGGGGACGCAAGGGGTCGGGAGCCTCCTTGACCTCCGGCACCGCGTCGATGATCTCAAACATACGCTGGGCGGAATTCATACAGTCCGTGTACCAGCGGAGGATGTGGGACATAAATTCCAAAGGTCCCTGTAATTGACCCACATAGCCGGAAAAAGTCAACAGCATTCCCACTTCCAGGTTGGAGCCGCTGATGATCAGGGCGCCGCCGATGGCCCAGACCAGGAAGCTGATGGTGTCCTCCACGCTGCAGTATAGGGCATAAAATTTATTGTCATAACGGGCCAGGTCCAGTTCGGCGTCCTTGACGCGCCCGTTGTTTTTGATGAAACGGGTCATTTCCTGTTCCTCCTGGCCGAAGGCCTTGACCACCCGGGCCCCGGTGAAATTCTCATTCATCTGGGAGTTCAGCCGTCTGTTGGCCCGGTGCCTCTTGCCGTAGTAGTGCCAGAGGTGGGGCAGCATATGCAGGCTTAAGCCCACCAGCAGGGGCATAAAGAGGATGGAGGAAAGCGCCAGCAGCGGGTTCAGGGTGAACATGATGATACAGGTGGTCAACAGGGTTCCTCCGCTGACAAAGACGTAGGGAAAGCCGTTGATGAAGAAATCGGAGATCTCTTCCGCGTCGTCCGATACCCGGGTCATCAGCCCGCCGGTCTGCCGTCTGGTATAAAAGCTGATGGACAGCTTTCCCATGGAATCGAACACCTGACTCTTAAGCTTTGCCACGACCTCCGGGGCGATCCGGGCCGTTATCACGCCCTGGAGGATGCCCAGGGCCTGAAGCGCGATCTTGGTGACGATCATGGCGATCACCAGCAAGATCAGGGCGGAGAGAAAGCGTCCGGCCGGAAGATGCAGGAGGGCCAGAAAGTCCTCATCCCGTGCCAAAACCCTGTCGTAAAGGATGGTGCCGCTTAAATAGGGCCAGATCAGGTTCAGCACCGCGGTGCCCAGATAACAGAACACCATGACCGCCAGGGAAAGCTTATAGGGTTTGAAGTAGGAGATGACGCGCAGCAGGATGGAGGCCTTGTCCATGCACTTGGGACAGACCCTGCGCTCCTGGTCGGGGGAGATCATGCCGCACTTCGGACAGCATTCCCGTCCTTTTTTGACATCCAGGTCTTCCGCGGTAATTTCTTCATCCTTTTTCACTTTGTCCAACAACCGACAGATCCGCATAAAGGATTCCATTCTGGTATTGGAAAAATGGCACAGGTTCCGCTCCGTGCCGTCAATGACCGCCATGAGGATGCCGGAGCTGACCTCCCGGACGACCTCCAGACGCTCCACCCGGTCCAGCTCAAAGAGCTGCAGGGCAGGCTCCTCCAGTAGGGCGGCATCCTCTCTGGCCTGCCATCCCGCGTAGCCGCCGAATTGATATTCACGCTTTTCACGGTACGGGTAAGCTGCCAGGATCAGCCGGTCCCTGGTCAGTGCCGCATACGAATCCGCAAAACGGTATTCTATGTCAAAATCCGCCGCGGCCGCGAAGATGATGTCGCTTTCCGCGATTCCATGCTTCTTGACCGCATTGATAAAGCTTTTTGGTAAATTCATGGTTACTCCCTCCATATTGCGTCTGTTTTGTCAGATCCTTCCACAAAGCGGTACAGACCCAAACCGCTCTGTATCTCCCGGATGGAAAGCCATTGGTATTTGCCCGAAAAAAAGCACCATGGCCTCCGTAGACAGCCATGGTGCATAAAACATCCTTGTTCAGCGGTTCTGAAAAAGGCTTAGCTCTCTGTTCTCCGGGAGGCAAATTCGTGTTGCTGTGATAAAGTTGTGTTTGTTCTGGTGATGATGGTCATCGTTTTTGCCTCCTTTCTTTGCGTAATCTTTTAACAGTATAGCCACATTTGGGACGGATGTCAACCATAAAATGTAAAAAATGTGGTTAGGAACGTTTCAAATATCCTGAAAGCTGATCCAGGGTCATGTAATTGAGGATCAGTTCGCGGGGATAGGCGGCTTCGGCCGCAAGGGCTTCGGCCAGGGGGGCCGATCCGACATCGCGGGCCCCATGGCTGTCGCTGGACAGCAGGATGGGGTGGCGATAGCGCAGGGAAAGGCGAAGCAGCTTAAGCATCGTGGAGCGGGTCTCCCCGCGATAGCCGCCGGGTGCAAGGGAAGCCTCATTGACTTCCAGATAAACATGGTTTTGTACCGCTGCCTCCACCAGGCATTCGCAGTTTATGGGGTAATGCTGATCGTCCGGGTGGCCCAGAATGTTGACATGGGGATTTTCCATGGCGTGTATGTAAGCGTTCGTATTAGTGGTTTTGGCCAGTTCCGGGGTTTCCGTCGTCTGTCTGTTATTCCAGAAAGAGGTGCGGTGATAGGCGGGACTGCGGTAGGTCTGGGGATGGATGCTGGCGATACAGAAATCCAGACCTGCCAAAATATCATCGCGCAGGTCCAGCTGTCCGTCGGGATTCAGAATGTTCGCTTCCGCTCCATATAGAAGCGCGATGCCCGCTCTCTTTTTCGGGGCCATGGGAAGTCCCCGGAAATAGGATTCCCGGCAGGAGCCGGGAGTGGCGGGACCATGGTCGGAAATACCCAGCAGAAGCATTCCTTTTTGACAGGCGCTTTTGGCCAGATCGGCAATGGTATCCGTGGTGCCGTGACCGCTGGCGGTGGTATGGGTGTGCAGGTCAATGGGGAGCATGGGTAAGCCTCCTTAGTCTTTCTGTGATGCGGCGCAGCATCAGGACTTCCTTTTGGGCCGTTGCGTTCAGCTCCGCCGCATCCTTGACGCGGCTGTGGAGGGTGATGGGAAGTCCTTCCATCTGGAGGTAATATTTGGCGTTTACGGGATAGACCTGGCGCTCAATCAAGGCGCAGATGGTCAGCGCGTCCGAGAGGGCCGGCATTTCTGGAGCGGAGGGGGCGGCGCAAAGGTCCGCGTATAAGCGGCATTGCATATTGGCCATGACTCCGCTGTAGCCCGCGGCTCCCGCCAGCAGCGATTCCAACAGGGTCGCGGTGTTGGCATTATAGAGCTTCATGTTGGTACCCTGGATGGTTTCCAGTTTTACACGGATCTGATCCATATCGCAGCAGGTGTCCTTGAGAAAATAAAAGCGTCCCGTCCTGGCGCACCGGGCGATCATTTCCGGGGTGAGAAGCCGCTTATAAGGATAGGGGCATTCATAAAATCCAAGCTTGATATCCCTGGGAATCACTTCCAGTAGACGATCCAGGGCTTCCAGCCAGACCTGGTCGCTTTCCTCTTGTTCGGCCAGCCGGTTGGTGATCAGAATCGTGGCATCCACACCGGTGGCGGCAATTGCCAGAATCTCCTCCACCTGGTCTTCAAAAGAGTCCGAAATATGCCCGGAGGCGATCACCGGCACTCTGCCTGCCGCTTTTTCCTTGACGAAGCGGGCGTAGGCCACGCGCTCCTCCAGCGTTAAAGAAAACATCTCCGAGGACTGGCAGACCGCGAACAAGCCGGACGCGCCGTTTGCAAGGTACCATTCCACCAGTTCTCCCAATGCGTTATAATCGATTGCGTTATCTGCCGTAAACGGCGTCAGCATCACCGGCCATACGCCGCCGGGAAAATGATTGTCATTCATGTCGTTGTTTTCTCCCATATGTGTTCGGCAAATAGGAAAGACAATACCTATGCCGTTTCTTTAAGAATAGCACAAGCCAAGCCATTTCGCAAGTCATAATAACAAAATCCCAACGAAAACTCTTCCTGCAAACCCAACAAAACCCACATAAAACAACAGGAAAAAAGAATGATATGTGTTGACTTCCTGTATGATTAAGAGTATAATGCATGATAAGATGTGTGGATTATATCGGCATGAAGGAGGATGAACCATATGGAGCGTTACTATACGCAAGAGATTCCCAAGACGGATCGTATCCCGAAATTGGTCGAGCATTTGTTTGCGAAGATGCCGGAGATCGAATCCGCGAGAGCGGTGCTTTTAACGGAAAGCTATCGCGAGACAGAAGGGCAACCGATCATCACCAGGCGGGCCAAGGCGTTCGCCCATATTTTGGACAAGATTCCCATTATCATCAGAGACGGGGAATTGGTGGTTGGCAGTACGACCCTTGCACCCAGAGGATGCCAGACTTATCCTGAATTTTCCTTTGAATGGCTGGAAAGCGAGTTCGACACGGTGGAACACCGTACCGCGGATCCCTTTTATATTTCCGAGCAGACGAAGAAAGATCTGCGGGAAGTACATAAGTATTGGAAAGGAAAGACGACCAGCGAGCTTGCCACGTCTTACATGGCCCCGGAGACGTTAAAGGCCATGGAGCACAACATATTTACGCCGGGCAACTACTTTTACAATGGCGTGGGCCATATGACCGTAAAATATGAAAAGGTGCTGGAAATCGGTTATCGCGGCATCATCAATGAGGCCAGGGAGCTGCTCTCCCAGTGTCACTTCGGCGACGGGGACTATGCTGCCCGTTCCAAGTTCCTGGAGGCCGTCATCATCAGCTGCGAAGCCGTTATTCGCTATGCCAACCGTTACGCGGTATTGGCCGCGCGGATGGCGCAGAAGGAAAGCGATCCCACAAGAAAGGCCGAGCTGGCCCAGATCGCCAGGAACTGTGCCAATGTGCCGGAAAACGGTGCCAAGACGTTCTGGGAGGCCTGCCAGAGCTTTTGGTTCGTGCAGCAGCTTCTGCAGATCGAGTCCAGCGGACACTCCATTTCGCCGGGACGTTTTGATCAGTATATGTACCCATATTATAAAGCGGATTTGGACAAGGGGGTCCTTACCAGAAAGGATGCCCAGGAACTGCTGGACTGCATCTGGGTGAAGTTAAATGACCTGAACAAGTGCAGGGATGCCGCCAGCGCGGAAGGGTTTGCCGGATACAGCCTGTTCCAGAATCTGATCGTCGGCGGCCAGAATAAAGAAGGTCTGGATGTGACCAATGACCTTTCCTTTATGTGTATCAGCGCTTCCGCCCATGTATTTCTGCCGCAGCCGTCTCTGTCCATCCGTGTGTGGAACGGTTCGCCCCAGGCGCTTTTGTTAAAGGCCGCGCAGCTTACCAGAACGGGTATCGGTCTGCCGGCGTATTACAATGACGAAGTGATCATTCCGTCCCTGATGAACCGGGGACTGACCCTGCAGGACGCCAGGGAATACAATATCATCGGCTGTGTGGAGCCCCAGAAAGCCGGTAAGACAGAGGGCTGGCATGACGCCGCTTTCTTTAATATGTGCCGTCCCCTGGAAGTGGTGTTTGAGAGCGGTTATGACAAGGGAGAATTCATCGGCGTGGCAACCAAGCCCGTGGAGGAGATGACCTCCTTTGAGGAATTTTATGACGCGTATAAGGCGCAGATGAATTATTTTATCTCCCTGCTGGTGAACGCGGACAACAGCATTGACGTGGCGCACGCCACGCTGTGCCCGCTGCCTTTTGAATCCTGCATGGTGGATGATTGCATGAAGCGCGGGAAGTCCCTTCAGGAGGGCGGCGCCGTTTACAACTTTACCGGGCCTCAGGGCTTCGGCGTGGCCAACATGGCGGATTCGTTGTATGCGGTAAAGACGTTGGTGTTCGATGAGAAAAAAGTGACCATGTCAGAGCTGAAAAAGGCTTTGATGTTCAATTTCGGGCAGGGCCTGGACGAGGTAAGCGTGGGAGACCTGGCGATGCGCGTGGTGCGCGGCCTGACCGCTCAGGGCGTGGAAGTCAGCTCCCGGGACGTGGCAGGTATCGTTGCGCAGGTAAAAGCCATGGATCTTTCTTCCGAGGACAAAAAGCGTTATGCAGAGATCCGCGAATTGATCGATCAGGTGCCTAAGTTCGGCAACGATGACGAAGTGGTGGATGCCTTTGCCAGAGACGTGGCCTATACCTATACCAAACCTTTGCAGGAGTTCCGTAATCCCAGAGGAGGGATGTTCCAGGCCGGTCTTTATCCCGTGTCCGCAAACGTGCCCCTGGGGGCCCAGACGGGCGCCACCCCGGACGGCAGGTTGGCCCATACCCCGGTGGCGGACGGTGTGTCTCCCTCCGCGGGCAAGGACGTTCATGGACCTACCGCTGCGGCCAATTCGGTAGCCCGTCTGGATCATGGAATCGCTTCCAATGGAACCCTGTTCAACCAGAAGTTCCATCCCACGGCCCTGAGCGGGGAAAAGGGACTGGACAACTTTGTGGCGCTGATCAGGTCTTACTTCGATCAAAAGGGCAGCCATATGCAGTTTAACGTGGTGAGCCGGGAAACTTTGCTGGATGCCCAGGAGCATCCTGAAAATTACAGGCATCTGGTGGTGCGTGTGGCCGGATACAGCGCGTTGTTTACCACGCTTTCCAAATCTTTGCAGGACGACATTATCCGCAGAACGGAGCAGGGCTTCTAAGGAGGTGACCGGACATCCCTTAGCGGCGCCGGAACAGTAACATGAGGTGTTGACGATGGATTACTTAGAGACCAAAGGGCGTATATTTGACATACAGAGGTATTCCATTCATGACGGGAACGGCATTCGGACCATTGTGTTCCTGAAAGGCTGTGTGCTTCGCTGCAGATGGTGCTGCAATCCGGAATCTCAGGAATATGGGATTCAGACCATGATGGTGCAGGGCAAACCGAAAATAATCGGACGGGATATCACGGTGCGGGAGGCTATGGAAACGGTGGAAAAGGACCGGCCTTATTATCGCAGGAGCGGCGGAGGCCTGACCCTTTCCGGCGGAGAGAGCCTGTGCCAGCCAGCTTTCGCCAGGGATTTGCTGCACGCGGCGAAAGCCATAGGCATTCCCACGGCCATGGAAAGTATGGCTTGTGCGAAATATGAGGTGATTGAAAGTCTTTTGCCGTATCTGGACCAGTACCTGATGGATATTAAGCACATGAATCCCCAGAAGCACAAGGAATTCACGGGCAGGAGCAATGAGCTGATGCTGGAGAATGCCAGAAAAGTGGCCCAGTCCGGCATGACGGAGCTCTCTATCCGGGTGCCGGTGATACCTACCTTTAATGACACGCCGGAGGAGATTCGGGAGATCGCCAGATTTGCGGACAAGCTGCCGGGTGTGAAAAGGATTCATTTATTGCCCTATCACCGCCTGGGTCAGGATAAATATGACGGATTGGGCAGGGATTACCTGATGAAAGATATTCTGCCGCCTTCCAATGAGCACATGGAGATGCTGAAGCGAGTGGTGCAGGAAAACAGCAGACTGGTGTGCCAGATTGGCGGATGACGGTAAAAAGAGGGAAAGTATGGCGCAGGCAGAGGAAATCAAACAAAGAATCGTACAAGAGCTGGTGCCCGGGCGTGAAATCACTCTGGCACACATTATCGCCAATCCGGATCCGGTCCTTTATGAAAAACTGGGTCTGGATCCCAGGGTGGAATATTCCAAGTCGGCCATCGGAGTGATGACCATTACTCCGGCGGAGACGGCCATAATCATTGCGGATATCGCCGTAAAAGCTTCCGGCGCGGAGCTGGGGTTTGTGGATCGCTTCAGCGGTTCCCTGATCATCACGGGCAGCGTTTCCGAAGTGGAAGCGGCGACCAACGCGATTTTGCGTTACGTGCAGACCAACCTGGGCTACACGGTCTGCCGGATCACCAAGACCTGAAGAAGAATCAGGTGAGTCTGGGGAGGCGCGGACGGAATCGCCGTTTCGGGGAATGTGTCAGGGCTTGCCCGATGGAGCTCGGTACATGGGAGGCAGACATGAAAAAAATCATCTTCATGGGCCGCAGCGAGTGCGGCAAGACCACGCTCACCCAGGCGATGAAAGGGAAGGAAATTACCTACCACAAGACACAGTACATTAATCATTTCGACGTGATCATTGACACGCCCGGAGAATATCTCCAGACACATACGCTGGGACACGCGCTGGCTCTCTATACCTATGAAGCCCAGGTGGTGGGGCTGCTTTTATCCGCGACGGAGCCCTTTTCCCTGTACCCTCCCTGCATCACTTGTATGTGTAACCGGGACGTGATCGGAATTGTGACCAAGATTGACTCTCCCGGGGGGAATCCGGAGCGCAGTGCCAGATGGCTGAGGCTTGCGGGATGTAAGACCATTTTTTTCGTGGATTCCAAGACGGGCGAAGGGGTTGCGGAGATCCTGGAATATTTGCGTGAAGATGGCGATGTGATGCCGTGGGAAATGCTTGAATGAAGATCCTTATATGGATATATATGTTGACTCTTGTGGGATTTAGAGGTATAATTACAAAAAAAGCAACAAGATCAAAACCAAAATCATATAAATTTTAAGGAGGACTCAAAAATATGGTGAATGAGTACGAACTGAAACAACAGATTTGTGAGATTGGTAAGAGAATCTACAACAGAAACATGGTTGCGGCCAATGACGGTAATATTTCCGTGAAGCTGAATGATAATGAGTTTCTGTGCACTCCTACCGGCGTTTCCAAGGGCTTTATGACTCCGGAATTCATCTGCAAAGTGGATGCCGAGGGTAATGTGATCCAGGCCAACAAGGGTTTTAAGCCTTCCAGCGAGATCAAGATGCACATGAGAGTATATCAGAAGAGACCTGACGTAGGCGCCGTTGTACATGCTCATCCTACGTTTGCAACTGCTTTCGCGATTGCGGGAATTCCTTTGACCCAGCCCATCATGCCGGAAGCGGTTATCGCTCTGGGCTGCGTGCCGATCGCTGAGTACGGCACTCCTTCTACCACGGAGATCCCTGACAATGTAGAGAAGTATCTTCCTTATTATGACGCGGTTTTGCTTGAGAGCCATGGCGCGCTGACCTGGTCTACCGATTTGCTTGCGGCTTATCATAAGATGGAGAGTGTGGAGTTCTACGCGGAGCTGCTGTATAAGTCCAAGATGCTGGGCGGACCCAAGGAATTCGACAAGGCTACCGTTGAGAAGCTGTATGAGATTCGGAGAAAGTTCGGTCTTCCCGGCAAGCATCCTGCGAATCTGTGCCTGAACAAGGGAACGACCAATTGCCATAACTGTGGCGGCGGATGTTCTGGTTCTGTCAGCTCTGAACCCAAGAGCGTTTCTCCCGAGGTAGTTGCGGAGATCACCAAGCAGGTATTGGCACAGCTTGGCATGAAGTAAGATGCCTATGAATAATGATAGAAAAGAGATCGAAGAGGCGAAGGTCGCCCGGATTGTCCGTTCGATTCTGGAGCAATATGGAAAGAACGGATCTGTAAGCGGCTGCCCCGCGGAGACGAAAAAGTGTGCGGAGAGGGGATGTGAAGCACCCCGGACCGCCCGCCTGGTTGCCAACGTCACCCTGGATTTCGCTGAGTGTCTGATGAAGCGGGTGGAAGCGAAAGCGACTCAGATGGGAATGAGGGTCGTTACCGCCGTGGCGGATGCCGCCGGCAGACCCGTGGCAGTGCGGTGCATGGACGGCGCTTTTATGGGAAGCTATGACGTGGCGTTAAATAAGACCTACACGGCCATTGCTTTTCAGATGTCCACGGAAGAGCTCGGACGTTTGAGCCAGCCCGGTGGTCCCCTTTACGGGATTCAGTTTACGAATCAGGGGAAGATCGTGATCTTTGGCGGAGGTGTACCCCTGAAGCTGAGAGGGAGCATTATCGGAGCCTTTGGCGTCAGCGGAGGCACTGCCGAGCAGGATACCGGTCTGGCACATTTCGCGGAAGAGACATTTCTGGAGATGACAGGGCAAAATCAGTAAAAATCATGGGCGATGGAGGGCCGGCCCGTTTGCTGTTCGCGGGCTATGGACGGGAAAATCGCAATAGGAGTGAAAACATGAACGAGCAAATGGTGAATGATATTGTAAAAGAAGTGATCGCCAAGCTTCAGATTTCGGAAAGTCCGTCGGGCAAGCACGGTATTTTCACGGATATGAATGACGCGATCGCCGCGGCCAAGGCCGCTCAGGCAGTCGTTCGCAATATGTCCATGGATCAGCGGGAGAAGATTATTTCCAATATCCGCAGGATGACCAAGGAACGTGCGGAGACGCTGGCGCGCATGGGCGTGCAGGAAACCGGAATGGGCAATGTGGGACATAAGATTTTGAAACACATTCTGGTGGCTGAGAAGACTCCCGGAACGGAGGATATCACCACGACGGCCTGGTCCGGAGACAGAGGTCTTACTTTGATCGAGATGGGGCCCTTTGGCGTGATCGGAGCCATTACCCCCTGCACCAATCCCAGTGAGACCGTGCTTTGCAACTCGATCGGCATGATCGCGGCAGGCAATACGGTGGTGTTCAATCCCCATCCGCAGGCCATTAAGACCACGATCTACGCCATCAACATGATCAACGAAGCCTCTCTGGCGGCTGGCGGCCCGGACAACGTGGCCTGTACCGTGGAAAATCCCACCCTGGAGACCAGCGCCGTAATGATGAAGCATAAGGACATTCCTTTGCTGGTGGCTACCGGCGGGCCCGGCGTGGTGACAGCGGTGCTTTCTTCCGGCAAGAGAGGTATTGGGGCCGGCGCCGGCAATCCTCCCGCGTTGGTGGACGAGACCGCGGATGTGCGCAAGGCGGCCGGAGACATTGTAAACGGCTGTACTTTTGACAACAATCTCCCTTGTATCGCGGAGAAAGAGATCGTGGCGGTTTCCTCCATCATGGACGAGCTGATGCACTACATGATAACGGAGCAGGGCTGCTATCTGGCTTCCAAGGAAGAGCAGGACAAGCTGGTGGCCACGGTGCTCACGCCCAAGGGACTGAACAGAAAATGTGTGGGACGTGACGCAAAGACGCTGCTTGGCATGATCGGTGTGAGCGTTCCAGACAATATCCGCTGCATCGTCTTTGAAGGAGAGAAAGAACATCCTCTGATTTCGGAAGAGTTAATGATGCCGATTCTGGGCGTGGTTCGGGCCAAGGACTTTGACGACGCGGTGGAAAAGGCAGTGTGGCTGGAGCATGGCAACCGCCATTCCGCGCACATCCATTCCAAGAACATTGATAATATCACCAAATATGCCAAGGCGATCGATACCGCCATCTTGGTGAAAAACGGGCCTTCCTATTCCGCGTTGGGCTTCGGCGGCGAGGGATATTGTACCTTTACCATCGCCAGCAGGACGGGCGAGGGCCTGACCAGTGCAAAGAGCTTTACCAAGAGCAGACGGTGCGTGATGACGGACAGCCTGTGCATCCGCTGACCGGCGGCGCAAAGCTGTCTGAGGAAAGGCCGATGGCACAACAGACTTATTATCATATAGAAAGGAAAGAGGCACAATGGACTTGAGCAATGTAAATGTAGAAGAAATTGTGAGGCAGGTTATCCTGAATATGGAGAACAAGGGCCAGTCCGCCAGCACGGGAAGCACCGCTTCTTCCGCCGGCGGCAGCCAGATCCCCAAGACGGCCAGGGTAGCGATGCTGACGGCCCTGGAGCATTTCGATATTAAGGAATTCCCGATCCCCGAAGTGGGAGATGACGACATCTTAGTAAAGGTGGAGGGCTGCGGGATCTGCGGTACGGACGCTCACGAGTTTAAAAGAGATCCCTTTGGATTGATTCCCGTCGCCCTGGGACACGAGGGTACCGGCGAGATCGTAAAAATGGGAAAGAATGTGAAAAAGGACAGCGCCGGCAAGGACTTACATATCGGGGACAAGGTTGTTACTTGTATGATCTTCAAGGATAATCCGGACATCACGATGTTTGACCTGAACAAGCAGAACGTGGGCGGCGCGGACGTGTATGGACTTCTTCCGGATGACGATATCCATCTGAACGGCTGGTTCTCGGATTATATTTTCATTCGCGGCGGTTCTACCGTATTTAACGTAAGCGATCTGGATCTGTATTCCAGAATCCTGATTGAGCCCTGCGCGGTGTTGATTCACGCGGTGGAGCGTGCCAAGAGCACCGGGATCCTGCGCTTTAACTCCAGAGTGGTGGTTCAGGGCTGCGGTCCTATCGGACTGATCTGTATCGCGATTCTGCGGACCATGGGGATTCAGAACATTATCGCGGTGGACGGCGAACAGAAGAGACTGGATTTCGCCAGACAGCTCGGTGCCAGCGGCACGGTGAACTTCAAGGATTTCAAGGGAATCGAAGCGCTGGCCGGCGGTGTCAAGGATGCGCTGGGCGGCTATCTGGCTGACTTCGCGTTCCAGTGTACCGGTTCACCGGCGGCACATTCCAACATCTACAAGTTCATCCGCAACGGCGGCGGCTTGTGTGAACTGGGCTTCTTTATCAATGGCGGGGATGCCACCATCAACCCGCACTTTGATATCTGCTCCAAGGAGATCACGATCGTGGGAAGCTGGGTGTACACGCTGCGGGATTACGCAACCACCTTTGATTTCCTCAAGAGCGCGAAACAGATCGGTCTGCCGATCGAGAAGCTGATCACGCATACTTTCCCGTTGGATCAGATTAATGAGGGACATAAGACCAATCTGGCGATGAAGGGCTTGAAGATAGCGATCATTAACAAATAACGGAGTGGGTGACGTAAGCGCCAGGAAGGAGCCACGGTGAATCAAGCTGTTGGAATTCTGGAGGTCTATGGTCTGGTGTGCGCTTTCATGGCGGCAGATGCCGGGTGCAAGGCAGCCAGCGTGACTCTGGAAAATTTTGATAAAAACAAGCCTGCCAATGCGGACTCCCTTCCGGTACCGTTACTGGTGACGATCAAGTTTCGCGGAAGCGTGGCAGACGTGGAAGCGGCAATGGAAGCCGCGATGGAGATGGCGAAAAGCGTATCCGGTATCGTTCAGCATCATGTGATACCGAACCCTACCGATGATACTTGTAAGATGTTAAAGCTGAGTGGATTTGACAAAGCATAAAAGGAGGATTTTAAAATGGCAAAGGAAGCATTAGGAATGGTGGAAACGAGAGGACTGACCGCGGCGATCGAGGCAGCGGATGCGATGACCAAGGCGGCTGAAGTAAGCCTGATCGGTACCGAGAAGATCGGCTCCGGACTGGTGACCGTTATGGTCCGCGGCGATGTAGGCGCTGTAAAGGCGGCCGTGGAGAGCGGTTCCGCGGCGGCAAGCAAGCTGGGCGAGCTGGTAGCGGTTCATGTAATTCCCAGACCTCACGCGGATGTGGAGAAAATTCTGCCTACCATCTAAAGACAGCGAGTTTTTCCGGAGGACATCAGAATGGGCAACTCATATGGCTTTATCGAAATATCCGGCGTGGTAGCCGCGATGGACGCGTTGGATATTATGTGTAAAACTGCAGATGTGGAGCTGGTTACCTGGGAACGGAAGCTGGGCGGTCGCCTGGTCACCCTGGTAGTCCAGGGGGGGATCGCCGCCGTGAAGCAGGCGGTGGAAGCGGCTTGCACTAAGGCAATCAAGAAACCCGTATCCCATGGTGTCATTGCCAATCCCCATCCCGAGATCGTGCGGCTGGTTTACATGAGCGCGAGCCGGTTTCGGGATGTTGGAGAACTGAGTGGAAGGTAGAGTTTCACTTAAGGCGCCGCGGCGCGGAAACGAGGAAAGAAATGGAAGAGAGTAAAGGAACCCCGAAAAAGGCAGTGGCTGCGGCGAACCGTGTTCGAGCAGCGAAGTCGGCTTCCGCTACCAGGGCTTCGGCGAAGAAGGCGGCGGCTGAGAAGAAAGCAACCAACCAAATTGATCATATTACGGACCCGGCGTCCGTAACCCAAAAGGAGGAAAAAAGAATGGCACAGGAAGCATTAGGAATGGTGGAAACAAGAGGTCTTGTAGCGGCGATCGAGGCTGCGGACGCAATGTGCAAATCCGCTAACGTAACCCTGATCGGTACCGAGAAGATCGGTTCCGGACTGGTAACCGTTATGGTACGCGGTGATGTAGGCGCCGTTAAGTCTTCTGTTGAGAGCGGAGCTGCCGCAGCCGGCAAGCTTGGGGAGCTGATTGCCACCCATGTAATTCCCAGACCTCATAATGACGTGGAGATGATTCTTCCCAGCATCAAGGAATGAGGAGAAGCGTCATAACGGCTGAGACAAAAGTTTGGAATGCTTGACGGGATGGAAAGCGGGGTGCTTTTCATGAGAATGGGAAGCACCTCGTAAGGGTCCGCGGTCGGCGATCAACAGGAAAGCGGATGGGAGCATCCGAAAAGCAGGTGACAAGTTGGAAACGAGAGAAATCGAATTTATCACGAAAGCAGTCATTGCTGCGTTAGAAAAGCAGAACGCTGGCGGCAAGGGATATGTGGTTCCGGTTGGCGTGTCCGCCAGGCATGTACACCTGACCCAGGAGCATGTTGAGGTGTTGTTTGGGGAAGGCTATCACTTGACGAAAAAAAAGGACTTGATGGGCGGCCAGTTTGCCTCGAATGAGATGGTGACGCTGGTTGGCATCAAGCTTCGGGCAATAGAAAACGTAAGAGTTCTGGGACCGGTGAGAAAGGCTTCCCAGGTGGAAATTTCCGCGACGGACGCCATCAAGCTGGGCATTAAGGCTCCGGTACGCGAGTCCGGCAATATCGCCGGGAGCGCGCCCATCGCCCTGGTAGGGCCCAAGGGAGCGCTTTATCTGCAGGAGGGCTGCATCGTTGCGATGCGTCACATACATATGTCCCCGGCAGATGCCATGGCGGCAGGTCTTCATGACGGAGACATTGTATCCGTCAAGGCTGACAATGAAAGAGGAACTGTGTTCAATCAGGTAAAGATCCGTGTCAATGAAAGCTTTACTCTGGAGATGCATATCGACACTGACGAGGCCAATGCCAGCCAGATTAAGACGGGAGACACCGTTACGATCATAAAGTAATTGAGAGTGCGCCTGGGCGCCTGCCCGGCGGCCGCCGGCGGAGAAAAATGAAATGGCGCTCTCTTCGTCCACAGGACCAGGAGTTAGATTTGTGCGCGTATGTATCTGCTCTCTGGCCGGTGGACGGGTGAATCATAATGGCATGGCGGCCTGGATATGTGCCGGAGCTTTTTGAATCATCTGCATTTTACGCGAAAGAATGCCATGGAGGGATGGTGCAGATATGATTGTGGGAAAAGTAGTGGGCAGTATTGTGTCCACCCGTAAGAATGAGAATTTAATTGGCAACAAGTTCATGATCATTGAACCGGTACCCGGAATGAGGGGAGAGATTGGATCCTTTGTTGCCATTGATAATATTGGAGCCGGTATCGGGGAATATGTGCTGGTAGCCTGCGGGAGCGCGGCGAGAATCGGATGCGGCATGGAGAAAGCGCCGGTGGATGCCGCCATCGTGGGTATCATAGACGATCCTTCCGGACTGGCGGATTTATAAAAACGAAGTTGGCGGTGAGCAAGCTATGACAGTGGAAGAGTTAAGCCAAATTGTTCGAGAGAACGGAATTGTTGGAGCCGGAGGAGCCGGATTTCCCACATATGTGAAGATTGATAAGCGTGCGAACACCATTTTGCTGAACTGTGCGGAGTGTGAACCTCTGCTGCGTCTGCACAGGCAGCTGCTCAAGGAATGTGCCCGGGAGATCGTGAGCACCTTTGCCATGATCGCGGACGTGGTGGAAGCGGAAGAAGCCATCATCGGTGTAAAGGAAAAATATCGCAGTACCGTGGAGGCTCTGCGGCAGTGTGTGCATGAATATCCCAAAGTGCGTATCCAGCTTTTGCCGGGCGCTTACCCCATGGGAGACGAGGTGGTGTTGATTTATGAGGCTACCGGCAGGGTCATTTCGCCGGGGGGTCTGCCCATTGAAGCCGGAGTGGCTGTTTTCAATGTGGAAACGGTGTATAATATCTATCGTGCTTTGGAGAAATCCAGGCCAGTTGTGGATAAAGTGGTCACCGTGGTAGGAGAGGTCCGGCATCCGGTGACCGTGCGCGTTCCCTTGGGAACGTCCATGAAAGAGGTCGTGGATATGGCCGGCGGTGAAAAACTTTCCAGTGAGGAGTTGGTGTACCTGGTGGGAGGACCCATGATGGGGCATATCGGAGACCCCGGAGAACCGGTTACCAAGACGACCAACGCGATTTTGTTGTTGCCCAAGGATCATCCCATTATCCTGCGGAAACTGGCACCCGCATCCGTCGGCATGAAGAGGGCTGCTTCTTCCTGCTGTCAGTGTGAGACGTGTACGGATTTGTGCCCCAGATACAATTTGGGCCATCCTATCGAGCCGCACCGCTTTATGCGTGCCATGAGCAATCATGACTATGGCGATCTGGACGCGTTTTTAAATCTGTTTTTCTGCAGTGGCTGCGGATTGTGTGAAATGTTCTCTTGTCCTCAGGGCCTGTCTCCCAGGAGCCTGATCAATGATTGCAAGGACGGGCTGCGGAAAGCGGGGATCAAGGCCCCAAAGGGTGTAAAGCCCGCACCGGTAGGGGAGGCCAGAGACTATCGCAGAGTGCCGGAGAATCGTCTGGAGGCCCGGCTGGGACTGACGAAGTATGAGACGGATGCGCCTTTGGACAATCGAGTAAGAGCGGTAAAAAGAGTGCGGGAGCTGTTTTCCCAGCATATCGGCGCGCCGGCCGTTTGTGCGGTACGGAAAGGGGACCGGGTGACGAGAGGGCAAGTGGTTGCCGCGGCGCCGCAAGGATTGGGCGTGCCGGTTCACGCGTCCATTTGTGGGATTGTGACCGAAGTGACGGATCGATATGTGGAAATCGCGGCGGACTAGTGGAGATGTATGCGGAAGTCGCGGCGGATTAACGGAAAAGGAAAGGTCGAGGCATTATGGCAAGATCAATTGGAATGATAGAATTTAAGACGGTTGCAGCCGGCGTGACAGCGGCGGACAGAATGGTAAAGACAGCCGAAGTGGAGCTTTTGGAGGCGCAGGTTGTCTGTCCGGGCAAGTATATCGCCTTGATTGCCGGAGAATTAAGCGCGGTGCGCAGCGCCGTGGAGGCGGCAAAGGCCATCTGCGAGGAGCAGTTTATTGACAGCTTTGTGCTGGGCAATCCTCATGAAAGCATTTTCCCGGCTATCTATGGAACATCGCATGTGGAAAACATCAGTGCTCTGGGAATCCTGGAAACGTTTGACGCCGCGGCGATCATTGTGGCGGCGGATGTGGCGGCCAAGACGGCCATCGTGGATCTGATCGAGCTAAGGATTGCCAAGGGAATGTGCGGAAAGTCTTACCTTTATCTGACCGGCGAGGTGGCGGCTGTGGAAGCGGCCATAGAGCATGCAAAGGATTCCGTGGCACCGGGAGGAATGTACCTGGATTCTTCCGTGATCGCCCATCCCGACGCGCAGATCTGTAAGTCCATATTGTAAAGGCAAAGGATAAGAAAACGCCCGGTGACGGACCCGGTAGGGTTGGCCGCCGGGTGTTTTTAAATCCTGGATGTTTTGAAAGGAGGAGGTGTTGTGAAAAATCTTGTATCCCGGGAAAATTGGATCAAAAGTATAAAAGTAGCTTTGGCCGCGGTTTTGTCCATTGCGTTGGCGGGGGAATTGGGGCTGCGGTATTCGGCCACTGCCGGCATCATTACAATCCTGAGCATTCAAGCCACGAAGCGGGAAACGCTGCAGAGTGCGCGGAACCGTGGCCTGGCGTTTTTGTGTGCGCTTTTGCTGGCTGCGGTCTTCTATCGGATCTTTGGATTTACTCTTGTGGCGTTTGCGCTGTATCTCCTTTTTTTCATCCTCCTTTGTCTGGGGGCCGGATGGGCGGAGGCCATTACCATGGATTCCGTTCTGATTTCTCATTTCCTGGCTGAAAAAAGCATGGATCTGGGACTGGTCTGTAACGAAGCGGGACTTTTTCTGATCGGTGCCGGGACGGGCATTCTCGTCAATCTGCACCTGACGCGCAAGGGGAAAGAATTTACCCGCCTGGCGGCTGCGGTAGATGAGCAAATGAAGGAAATCCTGCATCAAATGAGCGAATGGCTGCGGAAAAAGGATAAAAGTGCATATGATAATGCGTGCTTTCGGGTACTGGAAGAACGAATGCGCGCTGCCAAGCTCTGTGCCGCGGCCAATTACAATAACAGCTTTCGGGACAGAAGCACCTATGAGATCGACTATATCCGTATGCGGGAGCGGCAAAGCGTGGTATTTCAGGGAATCTACGAAAACATTAAGAGCATCACCTACCTTCCCGTACAGACGGCCCAAGTGGCGGATCTTTTTGCCAGAATCGAAGCGGGTTATCATAAGAACAATACGGTGGAGGGGTTATTGGCAGATTTAGAAAGCTTGTTTGCGGAAATGAAAAGAGAGGCGCTGCCAGCCTGTCGGGAAGAGTTCGAGGCCAGAGCGATCTTGTTCTATATTTTGAAACAAGTGGAAAAAATGCTGCGCCTGAAAAGGGAATTTATAGAATCCCATGAGTCTTTTGAAAAAAGTTGATTGCGGCATCTGTCTGACAGGAATAGGGAAAAAAGGGCGGACAGTTATTTCAACGAATCACAATGCAGGCAGACGGCAGTGACGTTATACTGTTATCTGCCTGCTTTTACTGTTCCTCTTTCACATAATACTGTGCCAGCGCGAGCCAGAGTTCACGGTATTTGCCGTCGGCGTTGTAAAGTGTCTCATGAGAGCCTGTCTGCACGATCCTGCCCTCGTCAAACACCGCGATATTGTCGCAGAAGCGGCAGCTGGACAGCCTGTGGCTGATATAAACAGCAGTCTTTCCCTTAACTATGTTGTAAAAGCTCTGATAAATTTCAAACTCGGCGATGGGATCGAGGGCGGCTGTGGGCTCATCCAGGATCATAAAGGGACTTCCCTTGTAAAGCGCCCGTGCCAGGGCGGTATCCACGGTTTCCGAAGCGGCGATTTTCCGGCAGCGGGCAGCCCTCGCCGTGGTTAAAATGATCCGGAACTGCGAAATATTCCCGGTAATAGCCGATTTTAACGGCTTTGTCGATCATGTCGTTCAAGAGACCGCCGATGCCGTCGAGCCAGGCAGAGAAGCCTGTGATCAGTCCGAAGTAAAAAGCAAAATCCCCGGCTCCCAGGCTGCCATGGAATATCTGATAGATGAGTACGGCGTAAGAGAGGCCGTTTTGCAAAAAGGTCAGGAATGCGCTGAAAATCCCACTCCAAAAGCCTCTGGCAGTATTCCTTTTCTCCCACAGGAACCGCTCCCGCTGACAGCCGCCCAAAAGCCCTGACAGCCAGTCAAACATTCCGTAAACCCGGATATCCTTGGCGTGATCCAATTTTTCCGAAAAGCTTTGCGGGTACGATATTTTACGGTCCGTCGCCGCCCACTCGTTAAATATTCGCGCTCTTGTGCGTTGTCGTCGCAGAGGGAAACGGTAAACATGGCGAGGCTCCTTTGGGTTGATGAGATTAGTGTAGCATACCGCGGCCATTGGCTGCAATCAGATTTATAAACATTGTGGTTTTTTGTTGTTTTTATGCAAAAAGGTGTTGTGAAGCAGTGGAGAAATAGTGTATAATGAATCTGTAACCAAAGGAAGAATCGGGGGTTTGTTATGTTAGCGCTGGAGAGAAGGAATCTGATATTGGAGAAGCTGCAGGAGGAAAAGCGCGTGGTGGTAAACGAGCTCAGCGCGCAGTTTGGTGTCTCGGAAGAGACCATCCGCAGGGATTTGGAGAAGCTGGAAAAGGAAGGACTAGCGACCAAGAGCTATGGCGGGGCAGTGCTGAACGAGAGCACCAGTATTGACATGCCTTTTAACGTGCGCAAAAAAGCCAATGTATCTGGGAAACAGAAAATCGCGGAGATGGTGGCCGCCCGGATTCATGATGGGGACCATATTATTCTGGATGCCAGTTCCACGGCCGTTTTTATCGCCAAGGCCATCAAGGACAAGGAACATCTGACGGTGATCACCAATTCCATTGAAATCATTATCGAGCTTTCCGACGTATCCGACTGGAATATCATCTGTTCGGGAGGAAGCCTGCGGGAAGGATACCTGGCTCTGGTGGGCCCCAAGACCGTGGAGGGGTTCAGCAGCTTTAACGCGGACAAGGCGATTTTGTCCTGCAAGGGGATTGACTTGGTGAAAGGCGCCACCGATGGAAACGAGATGTTTTCCCAGGCGAAGCAGGTCATGATGCAGTCCGCCAAGGAGACGATTCTGGCTGTGGACAGTTCGAAGTTTGACAAGGTAGCTTTTGCCAAGCTATGCAATGCCAATGATATGGACATCGTCATCACGGATCGCAAGCCGGATGAAAGATGGATGGGATATTTTGAGAGAAACCATGTGGAATGCGTGTATCCGGAGGGGTAAACTCCGTGAAGATTTCGTTAAAGGGGGTTGACAAAACGGGGGGAATGCACTAAAATTCCTTATACATATGTGGGAGAATCAGTCAGTGCGGAAGCACGACGCCTGCGCGGCAGGTCGATTCGGGAGTTTATACCATATAAATATCAAATAGACGTAGAAGAGGATTAGTAGGGAGAGAAAGTATCCCAGAGAGAGGATAGGCAAGGCGCGCGGCCGGTGGTTTTGGCTGATCGGAATCCCGAAGGGGGAAGGCGCATTTTGCCGGGCTGAGAGTCCTTATACCGGATCTCCTGAACCTGCCTTGGAGTCCTGTATGAAAACAAGGTTTTGCGCGGTCCCCGTTTTCCGCCGGCAGGCGGAGACGAAAGACTGACGCATGGTGGAAATACAGCGTAGCGCCGGCGATAACGGTATGAGAAGAGGAACGTGTCAGACGTTAATAAGGGTGGTACCGCCGAGCTTTCGGTCCCTTGAAAGGGATAGAGGGCTTTTTTTGTGCCCGTCGATTCCCGCCCGGGAGATTCCGGGAAACAAGAAAAGGAGGGTATCAAAATGGCAGACAAAAAGATGGTAGAAGCCATCACTTCCATGGACGTGGATTTTGCGCAATGGTACACGGACGTGGTGAAAAAAGCCGAGCTGATCGATTATACCAGCGTAAAAGGGTGTATGGTGATCAAACCGGCAGGTTATGCGATTTGGGAGTTGATCCAGAAGCAGCTGGATGAGCGTTTTAAGGCGACGGGAGTGGAGAATGTTTATCTTCCGATGTTCATTCCGGAGTCTTTGCTTCAAAAGGAAAAGGATCATGTGGAGGGCTTTGCGCCTGAGGTGGCCTGGGTGACGTATGGGGGTCTCAATCCCCTGCAGGAGCGTCTTTGCGTCAGACCCACGTCGGAAACCTTATTCTGTGATTTTTATAAAAATGACATCCATTCCTATAGGGACTTGCCCAGGGTTTATAATCAGTGGTGTTCCGTGGTACGGTGGGAAAAGGAGACCAGGCCTTTCCTGCGTTCCCGTGAGTTCCTCTGGCAGGAAGGCCATACGGCCCATGCTACCGCGGAGGAGGCACAGGAGCGTACGATTCAGATGCTGAACGTCTATGCGGATTTCTGTGAAGAGGTTCTGGCAATTCCCGTGATCAAAGGGCAGAAGACGGATAAGGAAAAGTTTGCGGGAGCTGTTTCCACTTATACCATAGAAGCCTTGATGCATGACGGTAAGGCGCTGCAGTCCGGCACCAGCCATAATTTCGGAGATGGTTTTGCCAGGGCTTTTGGCATTCAGTTCGCGGATAAGGATAATACGCTGAAGTATGTGTATCAGACCTCCTGGGGCATGACTACTCGTCTGATCGGGGCGATCATCATGGTGCACGGCGATAACGAGGGTTTGGTGCTTCCTCCTCTGGCGGCGCCCATTCAGGTTTGCGTCATTCCGATTCAGCAGAAAAAAGAGGGCGTTTTGGAGAAAGCCTATGAACTGAGAGACCGGCTGCGGGGAATCGCCCGCGTCAAGGTGGACGATACGGACAAGACACCTGGCTGGAAGTTCGCCGAAGCGGAGATGAGGGGTTATCCCATCCGTATTGAAATCGGCCCTAAGGATATCCAGGCGGGAAAATGTGTGATCTGCCGTCGGGATACCAGAGAGAAGCTGGAAGTTGCCCTTGATGAACTGGAGACCAAGGTGCCTGAAATCCTGGAAACCATTCAGAAGGAAATGCTGGAACGGGCAAGGAAGCATCGGGACTCGCATACCTATACGGCTGCAACGATGGAAGAGTTCGAGCGGATTTTCGCGGAAAAATCGGGCTTTGTAAAGGCCATGTGGTGTGGTGACCAGGCCTGTGAGGACGCAATCAAGGAAAAGCTGGGTGTGACCAGCCGCTGTATGCCCTTTGTGCAGGAGCATTTGGCGGATACTTGTATTTGCTGTGGCAAGCCCGCCAGGAAGATGGTTTACTGGGGCAGGGCATATTGATTTTTACTGGATGGCCAGGAATCAGCCTTTCTGTTTGATTGGAGCCGGCCAGGGAAAGTTTTTTTCCCGGAGGCAGGGATATGCCGCGTATATAAGTGTATAAATCGAGAGCAAGCTGCAAAAAATGGTTCATGATACAATTTTTATCAAATAAAGGAGGAAATGGATTATGGCAATTGTGCATGTAACGACGGATAGCTTTGAAAAAGAAGTAATGCAGGCTGACAAGCCGGTGCTTGTGGATTTCTGGGCGAGTTGGTGCGGGCCCTGCAGGATGCTGGCTCCCGTCATCGACCAATTGGGGGATGAACTGGAGGATGTTAAGGTGTGCAAGGTGGATGTGGACAGTGAACCCTCTCTTGCCACGAAGTTCGGCGTTATGTCGATTCCCACCCTTATGGTGTTTAAGGACGGTCAGACCGTGGAATCCAGCCTGGGAGTACAAAGCAAGGCAACGATACTAAAGATGTTGGGAAAATGAGATAAATGAAATATATTGTTTTCGATTTGGAATGGAATCAGGGAGATGGAACGAAAACCGTCAGTACACTTCCTTTCGAAATCATAGAGCTGGGGGCAGTGAAATACAATGACCGGATGGAAATGATCAGCTCTTTTCATGAAGTCATCCGCCCCCGGGTCTATCCGGAAATGCACTATATTACCAAACAGCTGATGCACATCCAGAAGCAGGAATTGAGGTCTGGCAGGTCCTTTGTCTGGGTCATGCGCAAATTCCTGGCGTGGTGCGGAGAGGAAGATCGGATTTTCTGTACATGGGGTCCGGCGGATTTGACGGAGCTGCAGAGGAATATGAAATACTACGGGATGGAGCCCCTGGCGGAAGGGCCGATTCCTTATTTGGATGTACAGAAGCTTTATAGCATTGCCGCAGAGGAACGAAAAACGAGAAGGGCCCTGGAAACCGTGGTTGACACCCTGGAGATTCCCAAGGATATCCCTTTTCACAGGGCGTTCAGCGATGCCTATTATACGGGAAAAGTACTTGCGCGCATTTATACGCCGGATTTGGCCGGAAACCTTTCATATGACGTATTTCATCCTCCCGTAAACAGGGAAGGAGAACTGAAGCTTCAGTTTGATACCTATGCCAAGTTTATTTCCAGACAGTTTTCAAACAAGGAAGAGGCTTTTCGTGACCCGGAGGTGGTTTCCAGCAAGTGCTATCTTTGCCATCGCAATCTGAAAAAGCTGATGCCCTGGTTTGCCATGAATCATCATCAATATTACTGCCTGGCGTATTGTGATGTGCATGGTCATTTGAAAGGAAAGATTCGTCTTCGAACGACGGATGACGGGATGACCTTCGTGGTAAAGACGACCAAATTGATTTCCAGGGAGGATGCGGAGAAGCTTCTGAAGCAGAAAGAGCATGTGAAAGAGATGCGCAGGAAGCATCAGCATCTGAAACATACCGCTCCGGCTATTACAGACGAGAACAATACATCAATAAACGAAGAAGAGGACGCGTAAGATACGCGTCCCCTTTTCATAAATGCGCGGCGGACCGGAGATATCTGCTATTTTATTTAGTCATCAAGATAGTGAAAATGATGAGTCCGCTTTGTACGCCGGCGTCTGTTTCTGACACGCTTTGCGGCGGCTTTTCGTTTTTGCCGCAGACTGTCGGATTCCCGTAAATAAGGAATCGTGTCCTTGCCGGGATGGCGCATTCGCTGCTCTTTCCAAAAAGAAGCGAAAGCGCTGCGCAGGAACAAGAAAATAATGAACAGGAGCGCAAGAATGGCCAATACCAGAGCCGTCCAGAGAATCGCCTCCTTGAGGTTGATGAAAACAACCTGGTTTTCCTGGCCGTTGTTTTCTTTTTCCTGAGAGGAGGAGCTGGTTGGCGGGGGCGCTGCGCTGGAAGCAAGTTGGTCCGTGTCTTTGAAATCGTATCCGTCCGAATCTCCGTTAATAAAGTTCACCGAGGCGGTACCTACCGGAACACCCTGATAGGTGTAAGAAATCAGGGCCGCCTGGTCATCATTCTCAGTATCATAGGAAATGGCAGAGACAGTATCGTCAAACTGAGCCGTAATGGGAAGCACCAGGTAAGCTTCGGGATTCAGCTCCAAAAGGGGTTTGGAGCTGCCAAAGATATCCTGGCCGCCGGAAAAGGCGTCGGAGCTGTTGATGTGGTACTTGGTCTCTGTTTCGGAGACATTGAACTTTTCAAAGTTGCCGAAACCGTATTCAAAGAGCGCTATCGTATCTTCGAACTGGCGGGGACTTTCATCCTTCAAAACGACGCAAATGAGCTTTAGGCCGTCTTTCTCCGCGCAGGAAACGAGGCAATTGCGTGCGGCGTTGGTATAACCCGTTTTGCTGCCCACCAGATAGGGATAAGCCATGGACTGGTTGGGAAGCAGACGGTTCTTGCTGTTTTCGATAATGTCTTTGGGCTGGGTCTCCGTAGGCTCCAAGTGCAGCCTGGAGGTGCGGGAGATCTTGCTTAAAAGTTCATTGTCGAAAAAGACTCTCGCAATGCGGGCCAGGTCATAGGCCGAAGTGTAGTGGTTCTCGTCCGGCAGGCCGTTGGGATTGACGAAATTGGAATCCACGCAGCCCAATTCTTCGGCGCGTTTGTTCATCACGTCACCGAAATCCTGCCAGTCGGTACCGGTAATGTGTTCCGCCACCGCAAAGGCCACGTTGTTGGCGGAACTGATTAAAATCGCGTTCAGGGCCTGCTCCATGGTAATGATGTTGCCCTCGTCCAAAGAGATATAGCTGCTGTCCAGGGGGGTGTCGTAAACCGCGGCATGAGACATATAGACTTCTTCATCCATTTCACATTGCTCCGCGGCGATGAGGCAGGTCAAAAGCTTCGTGCAGCTGGCGGGATATTGATGCTGATGGATGTTTTTTTCATAAAGAATCGTTCCGGTGCCCGCTTCCATGAGAATGGCGGATTCGGCGGTGACCACGGGACCCTGCGGCCAGTTGGGAATGCTGTTGCTCTCAATGGGCATGGCTCTCTGGTCTTCAATGCGTTCCTCCAGGGTCTGAGCGCTGACGGGCAGGGCGGAAGCTAAGAACAGGGCGGAAAGTGTAAAGGAAAGCGCAAGGGACAACATGAAAGAAAACGTATGGGACGGGGTACACGCTGCTTTATTAAAAAAGGGGTTCTTCATAAGCTTGAATCAGGCACCTTTCTATCATATAAATTTATGTGCGGGGGTAAGGAGTGAAAAGGACACGCGTCGTATCCAACCGGCAGTCGCCGTGACCGCCATGACTCTTTCGAACAGTATACACCATCTGCAATCTTTTTTCCAGAGTTTATAAAAAATTCACAAAAACGGATTGGGGAACGGTTGACTTTTCGGGGGGATGGAATTATATTTGAAAAATGGTGTGACGATGGATCGATAGTCATTTCTTTGCGCGGCGCCGCGGAATGGAGAGGAAATGACGAAGATGGAAGAACAGGGGAAAAAGGCGTGCGGTTAAAAAATGTACCTGGCTCGAGGGAAGCGATAGCGGGCAGCAGATTCGTGATTCATGAGGAGGATTGGAATCCCGGAGGATGGCATGAGATTTTTGGCAATGACCATCCGATTCATATTGAAGTCGGTATGGGGAAAGGAAAATTTCTTTATACCATGGCGGGGCTGCATCCGGAAATCAATTATGTGGGGATTGAGAAGTATTCCAGCGTGCTGCTTCGGGCCGTTCAGAAAATGGAAGAGCGGGAACTGCCGAATCTGCGCTTTATCCGTATGGATGCGGAGGAAATCCTCAAGGTGTTCGGCGCGGGCGAGGTGGACCGGATTTACCTGAATTTTTCCGATCCGTGGCCCAAGGACAGACACGCCAGGCGGAGGCTGCCGTCCAGGGAGTTTCTGGCAAGGTTTGACGTTATTTTGAAAAAGGACGGGCGGCTGGAATTTAAGACGGATAATCGGCAATTGTTCGCGTTTGCCGTGGAAGAATTGGATGCGGCGGGTTGGAAAGCGGATTATATCACCTATGATCTTCATGGGGATGAAATGCTGATGGCGGAAAACGTGATGACGGAATATGAAGAGAAATTTTCCGCCCTGGGCAATCCGATCTGTAAGTACCGGATTTATCGTTAGAAAGAGCGGGAAAGGATTGCTTTTGCTGTGGAGGATGGAAATGGCAGCATCGAATTGTGACGCGTGTGTCAATTATATTTATGACGAAGATGATGAATGTTATAGTTGTCTGGTGGATCTGGACGAGGATGAGATGTATCGTTTCCTGACCGGGGACAACGCGGCATGCCCATATTTTCAGTTGGATGATGAATATGCGGTGGTGCGGAAACAAATGTAGGATGAGAAGACAGCGTGCAGAAGCGTGATTTGGAAAAGCGATGCGGGGAGTTGACAGGAACATGATGCAAAAACGGAGGAGAAAGGAATGCTTCAGGAAATCATAGAAATTGTCCATGATTGCGGGGCCATTATGTTAGGGGCCACGGATATTCGGCGTAAGATCCACACGAAAGAGGGAAAAGGAAATTTTGTCACGGAATATGATTCCCGTGTGCAGGCGGTGCTGAAGGAACGTCTGCTTTCCCTGCTGCCGGAAGCGGTTTTCTTTGGGGAAGAGGACGACGCGAATCATGAGGATGTTTCCAGGGGCTATGCCTTTATCGTGGATCCCATCGATGGGACTGCCAATTTTACCAGAGGTTATTCCATGAGCTGTGTCTCCGTGGCGTTGATTCTGGACGGCCGGCCGATTCTGGGCGTGGTGTACAACCCTTATTCCCAGGAGACTTTTGTGGCTCAAAAAGGGGAGGGGGCCTATTTGAATGGTAAGCGGATTCGGGCTTCTGAGCGCAGCCTGGAGCATGGCCTGATCCTTTTTGGAACAGCCCCTTATCACGCGGAGTTGTCCAAAAAGTCCTTTGAGATCGCCTATCGGTATTTCGAAAAGGGAGAGGATCTGCGCAGGAGCGGGTCGGCGGCCATTGACCTCTGTACCATTGCCTGCGGACGGGCGGAATTTTATTTTGAACTACAGCTTTGTCCCTGGGATTATGCGGCAGGCGCTTTGATCGTGGAGGAAGCCGGTGGAATCGTCAGTGATCTGGAGGGGAATCCGGTCACCTTTGACCATGCCCAGACCGTCGTGGCAAGAGGACCGCGGGTGAAGTTTTTATGAGTTCGGGCTTTTCCCGGATGCTGACGAAACATCAAAGGGCATCCTTTTACGGATTAGGTAATTGACTTTTTCATGTTTTTGAGGGAAACGTATTGACAAATTTGTCTAAAGGCGTTAGACTATTATTGTCTAAAGACTTTAGACAAATTTTTTGTATATTATTTGTATATTAAAAGAGGGAATGAGAGGAGGATTTGTTCATGGAAAAGTATAAACTAGGGGAGATGGAGGAAAAGTTCGCGGAATTGATCTGGAAGCATGCGCCGATCCGTTCCGGAGAATTGGTCAGGCTTTGCGAGGAGGAATTTTCCTGGAAAAGGACAACGACCTATACCATGCTGAAGCGGTTGTGCGAGAGGGGGCTTTTTGCCAACGAAGAGGGCATGGTGGTGGTGCGCATGAGCAGGGAGGATTTTCAGGCCGCCAGGGGGGAGCGGTTTATTGAGGAAAATTTCGGAGGATCCCTGCCGTTGTTTTTGACGGCTTTTACCAGACGGAAACGGTTGGACGAAAAGGAAATTCAGATGCTGCGGGAGCTGATTGAGCGTTATGAAGAGGAGTAGGAGTAAGGCTTTGGCCGTGATCAGGGAAAAGGAGGGATTCAGAGGATGTTAGGTAAGATATTTGTGGAATTATTGAATATGAGCCTAACTGCGGGAATGGTCATCGTGGCGGTATTGCTGCTGCGGTTTCTGCTGAGAAGAGCGCCCAAGATTTTTTCTTATTGCTTATGGGCAGTGGTGCTGTTTCGTCTGTTATGTCCGGTTTCTTTTCAGACACCGGTTTCCCTGCTGGGGACTTTGGGGGTGGAGTCCACGCAGGAGGGAGGGGTGGCCTATATTAAGGATGCGGAAGATCAGCTGGTGACGGATGGGAGTCGAATGTTCGATGGACTTTTGTCAGAGACTGTAAAAGAGACCGTGAAGAAGACGGGAGGAACAGCGGATTGGAATTCGGAGAATTCCGCGGAATTGTCAGAGCCATCAAAGGAAGCCTGGCATGAGGGCGGTGCCTTGCGGAAATTTCTTTGGCCGGAGGGTTTTTCCGGGGTGATGTGGATTGGCATGCTCCTATGGCTTGCGGGTATTTGGGGGCTTGTGCTTTATGGGGTGGTAAGCGTAGTGCGGCTGCGGATGCATCTGCGATCTGCGGAAGAAGAGGTTTTAGAGGGGAATATTGGAGTATATCATTCGGACAAGGTGGCAATGCCTTTCGTGCTGGGACTGCTCCATCCCAGAATTTATCTGCCCAAACATCTGGAAAAGCGGGAGAGATCTTATATTCTGCTCCATGAGAGGATTCATATTTGCAGGAGAGATCCCATTTTTCGTATGCTGGCTTATATGGCCTTGTGCCTGCATTGGTTCAATCCTTTGGTGTGGCTGGCCTTTTTTCTCAGTGAGAGGGATATGGAGATGTCCTGTGACGAGGCCGTAATCCGTAAACTTGGAAATCAGGTGAAAAAGGAATATACCACGTCCTTGCTGTCCCTGGCAACGGGGCGCAGGGGAGTGAGCAAGGTTTCGCTGGCTTTTGCGGAGGGAGATACAGGCGGCAGAATCCGCAATATACTGCGATATCGGAAACCGGCGGCGTTTCTGATGGGACTTGGCGTGGCAATCAGTCTTCTGGCGTCATTGTTCCTGTTGGGGAATCCGGCCAGCGCCTCGCAGGAGCTGCCGCAGACCGCTCCCACTTATGTCTGGGGCGTGCTGACAGATGTAAGCGATTGGAAATACAAAGCGGATGGCGGACAGTATCAGACGTTTCTGTTAAAGGGCGCTTCAGAGCCGTATTTTGTTACCGTGAATGAAAATACGACGATCGAACCTTATTTTGAATTTGACATGAGTCAGGGGCTGAAAGACGGTGATTTGGTGCGCTTGATTTTCCCGGAGGGAGCAATGACAACGAATGGTGAAGAGTATCCCAGGCAATTTCAGACGGATCCCGAGACGATTGAAGTGTTGGGGCGGGGGTTCGAATTGGAGTATTTGGGAGAGGATGACGGAGTGAAAGTCAGTATGCCTCTGGGGCGAGTCCCGGATGCGGTGGAAGGAGCGCAGCTGGAAATCCTGTTTGGTGACGGGATGACCGATGATTCAATGGGGGATCAATCGGAGATTCAGGCATCTCTGGAAAGCATTCCCGTGGTGGAAGTGGATCCGCGCCACCAGAAACTCTATATCATTCTTACAAAACAGCAGACGGAGATTTATCTGGAGCAGTTTGTCTTTGCGACAGTCCGGGTTCGGACGCTGATCGGACCGTCGCAGGATGAGGAAGAGGGATTGGTACAAGCGGAACCGTCTTCGGAGGGTAGTGAGCGGGATTCGGAGAAGATATGGGGGCCCGGCGGAGAGCTGTTAGCCTTGGATGTGGAGGCCCTGGAAGAGGAGAAGATTCCGGACGGAGAATATTTGGTGTATGTTTCTTCTATTGATGTCCGAAAGGAAGTCGTGGACCGGTACAAGGTAGTGAACTTTGCTGAATACGCGGAAAAGATCGGGGAGGATCCTCGCGATTTAGAATTTCCCGAATTGGAATTTTCCACTGTCTGCGGCTATTGGGTGGCTTCCGAGGAGGGGAAGGAGTCGCGGTACGCCGCGAGAGATTTTCAGGATTTTTCCATCTCTGTGAAAAAGGAAATCGAAGAATCGGACTCGGGAGAGTTGCCTCTTCGCCTGACCTTTTATAACGGACAGATCGTAGAGGCTTTTTTGGACGACGCGCTTCAGTATAGTGAGATTGATACGGCTCAATAAGAAATGAAGAATAGGAAAGAGCAGAAAGAAAAGAAAAACCCTGGCCGCGAAAGAGGAATCTCTTTCTAAGGTCAGGGTTTTTATGTTCACCTGGCATTTTTGTCAGCCAGAGCCGCTGCCACGAAGCCTTTGAACAAGGGATGTGGTCTGTTGGGACGACTCTTTAGTTCGGGATGAGCCTGAGTGGCAATGAAAAACGGATGCTCCGTAATTTCACACATTTCCACGATCCGCCCATCGGGTGAGGTCCCGGAAAGGCGCATCCCATGGCGGGTCAGGGCCGCGCGGTAGTCATTGTTCACTTCGTAGCGGTGTCTGTGGCGTTCATGAATCGTCTGGGTGCCATAGAGCCGGTATGCCCTGGAGTCCTTGTCCAGTACGCAAGGGTAGGAGCCGAGGCGCAGCGTTCCGCCGATATCCTCTACGCCGTTTTGGTCCGGCATCAGGGCGATGACCGGATGCGTGGTGGAGGGATTCAGTTCGATGCTATGGGCATCGTTGTAGCCTACCACGTTACGGGCATATTCCACGATGGCAAGCTGCATACCCAGGCAAAGTCCCAGATAAGGCTTGCGATGCTCGCGGGCATAGGTGATGGCCTTGATCTTGCCTTCGATACCGCGGGAGCCGAAACCGCCCGGTACCAGAATCCCGTTTACATCTCCTAAAAGCTCGTCCACGTTTTCATCCGTCACGGTTTCGGAATCAATCCATTTAATGTTTACGGTAGCATGGTTGGTGATGCCGCCATGCTTCAAGGCTTCCACAACGCTGATATAAGCATCGTGCAGGGCTACATATTTTCCGACCAGGGCCACGGTCACTTCATCCGTTGGATGGCGCAAATCCTCAACCATGGTCTTCCAATCCGCCAGATCCGGCTCCGGGCAATCCAGATGGAGGCACTTACAGGCTACCTGGGCCAGATGCTCCTTTTCCATGGCGAGGGGGGCCTCGTAAAGGTATTCCACATCCAGGTTCTGCAGCACATGGTCGCTGGGCACGTTACAGAACAAGGCGATCTTGTCCTTGATGGCCTGGTCTAAGGGGTGTTCGCTGCGGCAGACGATGATGTCCGGCCAGATGCCCATTCCCTGCAAATCCTTGACGCTGGCCTGGGTGGGCTTGGTCTTTAATTCCTGGGAAGCGTGGAGGTAAGGAATCAGAGTCACATGAATCAGAATCGCGTTTTCATGTCCGACCTCATGCTGAAACTGACGGATGGATTCCAGGAAAGGCTGACTTTCGATATCACCTACCGTGCCGCCGACCTCAATGATCGCGATTCTCATCTCAGGGTCCGTGAAGTTGCGGTAAAAACGACTCTTGATCTCATTGGTGATATGGGGAATGACCTGAACCGTGCCGCCGCCGTAATCGCCGCGCCGTTCTTTCTGCAGCACGGACCAGTAGACCTTGCCCGTCGTCACGTTGGAATTCTTGTCCAGATTCTCGTCAATAAAACGCTCATAATGTCCCAGATCCAGATCCGTCTCTGTGCCGTCATCGGTTACAAACACTTCGCCGTGCTGAATGGGGTTCATGGTACCGGGGTCGATGTTGATGTAAGGATCAAATTTCTGCATGGTTACCTTGTAACCTCTTGCTTTCAGCAGCCGGCCCAGAGATGCGGCGGTAATGCCCTTTCCCAACCCGGACACGACGCCTCCTGTTACGAATACATACTTAACTGGCATGGTTCCTCCTCCGTTCTTATAGAGCTTTGTTCCCATGGAACCTTGTTCCTGCAGAACGTTCTTCTGATGGAAACCTGTTCCCTGGGGACTTTGTTAAAAAAATTCCACGCCCTATTTTACTACGAATCATTGAAAAAATCTATATTAGGGGGAAAAATTTTGGGGATGTTTTATGAAATTTTTTGGGACGTTTTGTGGTGGAGGCTTAAAAGTGATGGAGCCTGTCATAAGATCTTCAGGGAATCAGAGCATTATGGATGAATTAAAAACCCAGTTTCCGGCAGCCTATGATTTCATCGAGGCACACGATTTCGCTCAACTTGCGGCACGGCGCTAGGAGCTTGGAAATGGCTGTTATGTCAATATCGAGTCATGTATCACACAAAGCTTTTCGGAAAAGGATGTGGCTTGGAACGGATCATGTATTGAAGCCGGGTGACATGGTTGTCCTTTTTCCGGAGGATGCACATATGCCTTGTGTGGCCGCAGAGGGTCCGGCTCAGATGAAAAAGGCGGTTTTTAAGATCCGTGTTTGATGGAAAGCATGGGAAATTAAGGGTTATGACCTTACCGCGCCAGTATCCTGCAATTCACAAATCTTTAAGAGAAATCACACATTTTTCACGTTTCCACTATTGATTTATGTGGTTTTTATCTCTATAATAAAATAGTCTTGGAAGAATCGTTTGCGTGGCAGACGGTTAAACTGTACTACATAGATGCTGTCTGTCGGGCAGTAGAGAAATGAGGAAAATATGGATAATCAAATGAACGAGTATGATAGTGGCAATGGCTATAACAATAACAATAACGGCGGCCATAATCGCGGCGGCAATAACAACGGGAATGGCGGCAATCAGCAGAAATCCCCGAATTGGATGATTTATCTGTTGTCCGCGCTTGCCGTGCTGACCATTGTGATGATTTTCAGCAATTTATTTCTGAACGCCAATTCTGAGCTGGACGTGGAATATTCCCAATTCCTTGATATGTTGGAAAATGGTGAGATTAAGACCGCGGTGTTGGGCACTGACGGTTATCTGACCTTTACGAGGAAGATTGACGATAGTGAGGAGCTTTCTCCCCTGGCCTATCAGTTGGCTTCCCGTGAATTCAGGACTTATGTGATGGAGGATGCGTCTGCCCTGACGCAGCGTCTGCATGAAAACGGGGTGGAGTCTTTCGAGGCGGACCCGTCCAATGGCTCGGCGATTTTTATGAGTCTGCTTTCCTTTATTCTGCCGGTGCTGCTGATGTGGGTGTTATTGAGCTTCCTGTTCCGCAAGATGAGCGGGAATGGGGGGCCGTTCAATGTGGGGAAGAGCACGGCCAAGGTGTATGTGCAAAAGGAAACCGGTATCACGTTTAAGGATGTGGCGGGTGAGGACGAGGCCAAAGAGTCTTTGGTCGAAGTGGTGGATTTCCTGCACAATCCCGGCAGGTACGCCGGGATTGGCGCGAGGCTGCCCAAGGGTGCGCTGCTGGTGGGCCCTCCCGGAACGGGTAAAACATTGCTCGCGAAAGCGGTGGCAGGAGAGGCCCATGTGCCGTTCTTCTCTTTGACGGGTTCGGATTTTATTGAATTGTATGTCGGCGTAGGTGCCAGCCGTGTGCGTGATTTGTTCAAGGAGGCTACAAAGAACGCGCCCTGCATCATTTTTATCGATGAGATTGATGCCATAGGCCGGAGCCGTGATTCCAAGTACGGCGGCGGCAACGAGGAGCGCGAGCAGACTCTGAATCAGCTTTTGTCCGAGATGGATGGTTTTGACAGTTCCAAGGGGATCCTGATCATTGGCGCGACCAACCGCCCGGAGATTCTGGACAAGGCACTTCTGCGCCCGGGACGTTTTGACAGAAGAATCATCGTGGATAAACCGGATCTAAAGGGGCGTGTGGAGATTCTTAAGGTTCATGCCAAAAATGTGAAGATGGACGAGACCGTGGATTTGGATGCCATTGCCCTCGCCACCAGTGGGGCCGTGGGTTCGGATCTGGCCAATATGATAAACGAGGCGGCAATTAACGCGGTAAAAGAAGGCCGCCAGCTTGTCAATCAGAAAGACTTGTTCAGTGCCGTGGAGCAGGTGCTGGTGGGCAAGGAAAAGAAAGACCGCATTATGAGCAAGGAAGAGCGCAAAATCGTTTCCTATCACGAGGTGGGTCATGCGCTGGTGGCGGCCCTTCAGAAGAACTCCGAACCTGTGCAGAAGATCACCATTGTTCCGAGGACCATGGGTGCGCTGGGATATGTCATGCAGGTGCCTGAAGAAGAGAAATATTTGAATACGGAAGCGGAACTGCGTGATATGCTGGTAGGACTTGTGGCCGGACGGGCGGCGGAGGAGATTGTGTTCGACACCGTGACGACGGGAGCCGCCAATGATATTGAACGTGCTACCAATATTGCCAAGGCCATGATAACCCAGTACGGCATGAGCAAAAAGTTTGGTCTGATGGGCCTTGCCACCGTGGAAAGCCAGTATTTGGAAGGAAGAACCGCTTTGAACTGCAGTGATCAGACCGCCGCGGAGATTGATAAAGAAGTGGTCGATCTGCTTAAGGAAAGTTATGATAAGGCTTTGGCGATGCTGCGCGAGAACCGTGCGCTGATGGATAAGCTCGCGGAATTCCTGATTGAGAAAGAGACCATTACCGGCAAGGAATTCATGGAGATATTCCGCCGTGAAAAAGGAATCGCGGAGCCTGTACAGAATAGTTCCGTGGGCGCGGATTCTTCTGTAGGTATGCCGCTTGTCGGGTCCAACTCCGTGGTTGGCGGTTCTTCGGCAGATTTACAGGACGACACACCGCGGTCTGATACGCCGCAGTCCGATTCCAACGAATCTCCGGCCCAGGGAGAGGGGGCCCGGAACTCTGATGAGCAGCCTGACTCCCAGTCTCAGCCCGAGCAGCCTCATCAGGTCGTAGGTAGATTTTCCAATCGGCCTTTGGAATAAGTCTGAGATACATTTTATGACATTCATAAGCCTATGGGGGAGGAGAACACCATGTTTCAGGTGGAAGAGGAACTGAAAAAGCTGCCTCCCAAGCCCGGGGTCTACATCATGCGTGACGCGGAGGATGTGATCCTCTATGTGGGTAAGGCAATTAATCTTCATAATCGTGTCCGATCCTATTTTCGCGACAATATCGGCAGAGGGCCCGCCATCGACAAGATGGTGAGCCTTATTGCGCGTTTTGAATATATTGTTACGGATTCAGAGCTGGAGGCCCTGGTTCTTGAGAATAATCTGATTAAGGAGCATTCTCCCAAGTATAATACGTTATTAAAGGATGACAAAACTTATCCTTACATCAAGGTAACGGTAGGTGAGGAATATCCCCGTATCCTTTTTTCCAGACAGATGAAAAAGGATAAATCCAAGTATTTTGGACCCTATACCAGCGCGGCTGCGGTCAAGGATACGATTGAACTGTTAAATAAGCTGTTTTTGCTGCGAACCTGCAATCGTTCTCTGCCCAGGGATATCGGTTTGGACCGGCCGTGTCTGAATTATCATATCAAGCAGTGTCTTGCCCCTTGCCAGGGATATCTTAGTAAGGAGCAATATCGCAGCCAGGTGGCCGGCGCCTTGGAATTCCTGAATGGCAACTATGCGCCGATCCTCAAGGATTTGGATGACAAAATGCGCCAGGCCGCGGAGCGGTTGGAGTTTGAAGAAGCGGCTAAATATCGTGATCTTTACAACAGTGTCAAGCAGGTTTCCCAGAAGCAGAAGATTACGGACAGCGACGGAGAGGACAAGGACGTAATCGCCATGTATCAGGACGAGGCGGAAGCGGTGGTTCAGGTGTTTTTTGTACGTGACGGCAAGCTGATCGGCAGGGAGCATTATTACATGACCAATGTTCTGGGGAAAAAGAAACCCCAGATTCTGGGAGACTTTGTGAAGCAGTTTTACGCCGGAACGCCCTTTATTCCCCGGGAACTGATGCTGCAATACGGGATTGAGGATGCGGAGCTGATTGAGCGGTGGCTGAGCGAACGGCGGGGCGCAAGAACCTATTTGAAAGTGCCCAAGATCGGTTACAAGGAAAAGCTGGTGGAATTGGCCGCACAGAATGCGAAGCTGGTATTAAGTCAGGACCGGGAGAGACTGAAGCGTGAAGAAGGACGCACCATCGGAGCCGTCAAGGAAATTGCCGATTTGTTGGGCATTGAGCGCGTGGACCGTATGGAGGCCTTTGATATTTCCAATATCAGTGGCTTTGCCAACGTGGGTTCCATGGTGGTGTATGAGAAGGGCAAGCCCAAACGCAGCGATTATCGGAAATTTAAGATCCGAACGGTATCCGGACCGGATGATTATGCCTGTATGAAAGAGGTCCTGACGCGGCGTTTCCTGCATGGCATGGAGGAAAGCCGGGAATTGGAGGAAAAGGAGCTGGATCAGGAATATGGGAGCTTTACCCGTTTCCCGGATCTGTTGCTCATGGACGGAGGGCGCGGTCAGGTGAATATCGCCCTGGCAGTGCTGAAAGAACTGGGCATCGACATTCCCGTGTGCGGAATGGTCAAGGATGATAACCACCGTACCAGGGGCCTGTACTATCAAAACGTGGAACTGCCCATCGATACGCGTTCCGAGGGGTTCAAGCTCATTACCCGCATTCAGGATGAAGCGCACCGTTTTGCCATTGAATATCATCGATCCCTGCGCAGCAAGGCCCAGGTGCAGTCTTCCCTGGATCAGATTCCGGGAGTGGGTCCTGCCCGCCGCAAGGCCCTGATGCGGACCTTTAAGTCCATCGAGGAGATCCGGGACGCGTCTGTGGAGACCCTGGCGCAAGTCCCTGAAATTCCGCCTCATATAGCCGAACAGATTTATCACTTTTTTCATGCGAATTAAATTGTAACATTCCGTTGATCACTCTTTCAACCTATGGTAAAATATTTTTGAAACCATGGGTTCCTTGAATTGGCACAGCAGTTGAAGGGACCATCAGATTCCACTTTTATAAAGGAGCGAAAACAATCATGGCAAGCGTTAGTCTGAAGAGAGTGATTGAGAAGATGAATCTGGAAAATTGTACTCCGGATATCGATATCGACAGTATCCGTATCACCCAACCTGACATTAACCGTCCGGCTCTGCAGCTGACGGGATATTTTGAACATTTTGCGGCTACGAGACTGCAGATCGTCGGCTTCGTGGAATATACTTATTTAGAGAGTCTGAGTGAAGAACGCAGGCGGCAGGTCTATGAGGATCTTATGTCTTATAGCATCCCGTGCATTGTTTATTGCAGGGACCTGAAGCCGGATCCGATTTGCCTGGAAGTGGCCAACCAGAAATTGGTGCCGATTCTTTCCACGAAAAAATCCACGTCAGCTTTCATGGCGGAAATTATCCGTTGGCTGAATGTGCGGCTGGCCCCTTGTATCTCCGTGCATGGGGTTCTGGTGGATGTTTACGGCGAGGGTGTTTTGATTACGGGAGAGAGTGGGATCGGTAAGTCCGAAGCCGCCTTGGAGCTGATTAAAAGAGGACACCGTCTTGTAACGGACGATGTGGTGGAGCTGCGCAAGGTGAGTGATGATACCTTGGTGGGCAGTGCGCCGGATATTACGAAGCACTTTATTGAGCTGAGGGGTATCGGAATCGTGGATGTAAAGGCGTTGTTTGGCGCCTCCTCCGTGCGGGACACGCAGCAGGTGGATTTGGTCATCCGTCTGGAAGAGTGGAATAAAGATAAGGAATATGACAGGCTTGGCCTGGAGGAAAATTATATCGAATACTTGGGGAACAAGGTGGTCTGCCATAATATTCCCATTCGCCCGGGCCGTAACCTGGCGATTATCTGTGAGTCCGCGGCAGTCAATCATCGTCAGAAAAAAATGGGCTACAATGCCGCGCAGGAATTGTATGCCCGCGTACAGAATTCCCTGGCGAAGGGACGGGACGATGACGACGTGGGAATCGGTTTTTAAGAAAAATCAGGGAGGATATCATGGGGAACTATGCGTTTGGGGTGGATATAGGCGGCACGATGATCAGGCTGGGCTTGTTTGAAGAGGACGGCAGCCTGTTGGATAAATGGGAGATTCCTACGGAGCTTTCTTATGAGGGCTCGCGGATTTTGCCGGATATTGCGGGGAGCATCCGGGAAGAAATGAAAGAGAGAGCCATTCGCCAGGAGGAAGTGGTGGGTGTCGGCGTGGGAGCGCCGGGACCGATTGACGCGGATGGAACGGTTTTTTGTGCCGTCAATCTGGGATGGGATGTGTTTAACATACCGGAGGTCTTGGGAAGTTACCTGAATTTGCCGGTCAAGGCAGCCAATGACGCCAATGTTGCCGCGTTTGGCGAGATGTGGCGCGGCGGCGGAAGAGGATATTCGGACGTGGTGGCCGTAACACTGAGCACCGGTGTGGGAGGAGGCATTCTCACAGGCGGACGGATTCTCACGGGCGCTGCGGGAGCGGGCGGAGAATTTGGCCATATGCGCATCCGGGATGGCGAGACAGAGAGTTGTGGCTGTGGCCGTACCGGCTGCCTGGAACAATATACCTCCGTTGGGGGAATTTTGCGGCTGGCCCGCAAGCGCCTGCAAAAGGATGCCGTTCCCAGTCTGCTGCGTCATAAGGATTTTCAGGCAATCGATGTTTTTAAGGCGGCGGAAGCCCAGGATGCGGTGGCAATCGAAGTGGCGCGGCAGTTCGGGGAGTATCTGGGCAAGGGTCTGGCTGCCGTGGCCTCGGTTGTGAATCCGGAGCTGATCATCATCGGCGGGGAAGTGTCCAGGGCCGGCGAGGTGTTGCTTGAGTATATTTGTCCTGCTTTTGAAAAATATGTGTTCTCGGCTTGCCGAAACGTACATTTCGTTATGGCGACTTTGGGCAGTGACGCGGGTATTTATGGCGCGGCAGGACTTTTTTTGAATCAGGAAGAAAGGAACCATTGAGCCGGAAGTCGGTTGAGAGAATCTGACTGTCCGGCATGGAGGTCGGAAATGGTGATGGAAGCGGTATTGGAGGCTTTGGGCCAAATCGTACCAAAGAATCGGATTTACCGCCAGGAGCCCATGTCCAGGCATACGGCGTTTCGCATTGGCGGACCGGCGGATGTGCTGGTAGAGGTGGAGAGCAGGGATCAATTGAAGCGTCTGTTGGAGGTCCTCAGACAGGCGGCGGTCCCTTTCCTCCTGTTGGGCAATGGCAGTAATCTTCTGGTGAGAGACCAAGGATATCGCGGAGTCGTGCTGCATATTGGCGCATTGATGAATCGTATTCAGGTGACGAATGATACGATAACCGCGCAGGCGGGAGCCTTGATGTCCCAGATTGCATCGGAAGCGTTAAAGCATGGTTTGACGGGATTTGAATTTGCTTCCGGGATTCCGGGTTCTATCGGCGGCGGCGTGGTAATGAATGCGGGTGCTTATGGCGGAGAATTAAAGCATGTGGTGACCAGGGTGAGGGTCTTGGACGAGGCAGGCCGGGAGTGCGTGCTTTCCAATGAAGATATGGAATTTGGTTACCGCGTAAGCGTGCTTAAAAAGCGTCCCCTTACGGTGACGGAGGTGGAACTTCGGCTGCGGCCGGGAGATCCGGCCCGGATTAAGTCATCTATGGAAGAACTGGCCAGAAAGCGCCGGGAGAAGCAGCCGCTGGAATATCCCAGCGCAGGCAGTACCTTTAAGCGGCCGGACGGATATTTCGCTGGTGAACTGATCATGAAGGCGGGACTGCGTGGTTTTCAGGTCGGCGGTGCCAGAGTGTCTGACAAGCATTGCGGTTTTGTGATCAATACGGGAAATGCCAGTGCCGCGGACGTGATAGCGGTCATGGAGGAAACACAGCGCAGAGTGAAGGAAGCTTTCGGCGTGGATTTGGAGCCGGAGGTTATCATACTGGGAGAGTAGTCTGAAAAATGAGATTTGTGGTAGTGACCGGGATGAGCGGGAGCGGCAAAAGCACCGCTTTGAAGATGTTGGAGGACATGGGCTTTTACTGTGTGGATAATTTGCCCATCTTTCTCATTGATAAATTTGTGGAGCTGATTGCCGCGCCAAACGGTGAGATCACCAAAGTGGCGTTGGGACTGGACGTGCGCGCCGGCCAGTCCTTTGAAGAAGCCACCATGGTGTTGGAAGGCCTGAAGAACAATGGCTATCAATTGGAGATTTTGTTCATGGAGGCCGAAGACGGCGTGCTGATCAAGCGCTATAAGGAGACCAGGAGGGTGCATCCTCTGGCGGCAGAGGGTCGCGTGGAAGAAGGGGTACGCAGGGAACGCAAGGTTCTGGAAAATATCAGAAGCCACGCGGATTATGTACTGGATACCACTCATCTTTTGACCAGGGAATTAAAGGAAGAGCTTGACCGTATTTTTATCAGGAATGAAGAATATAATAGTCTCATGATAACAGTGTTGTCTTTCGGATTCAAATACGGAATTCCGGCGGACGCGGATCTGGTGTTTGACGTGCGTTTTTTACCCAATCCGTTTTATATTGACGAGCTTAAGCACAAGACCGGCAACGATGCCGAGGTGCAGGAATATGTTCTGGGCTTTGGAGAAGCGGAAGAGTTCATGAGGAAGCTGACGGACATGATTCTTTTCCTTGTGCCGAATTATGTCAGAGAAGGAAAGTACCGCCTGGTCATTGCCATCGGCTGTACGGGCGGCAAGCACCGGAGCGTGACATTGGCCAATGAGCTTTATCGTCGGATGAAGGATCAGGGGAATTATGGCCTGAAGCTTTATCATAGGGATGTTTACAACAGAGGTATGTAGGAATGTCGTTTTCCAGTGAGGTGAAAGAAGAGCTGGCGAAGCGCATCAGTCCTGCCAGGCATTGTCAGATAGCGGAGTTGGCGGCTTTCATGTGCTTTAGCGGTCAGTATGTACAAGGTGAAAAGGGCCGGTATCAAATCGGTTTTCAGACAGAAAATGAACAGATTATAAGAAAATGCTTTACATTATTAAAAAAAACATTTAATATAGACTGTGGCGTTGAAATGAGCGAGGATGAGATGCGGGTGTTACAGAATAAATTCGGCAGCCTTGAAGAACCTGTCAGTCATATGCTCATTAAAAATTCTTGCTGTCAGAGAGCTTTTCTCAGAGGAGCTTTTCTCAGCGTGGGTTCTATGAGCGATCCCCGGAAAGGGTATCACTTGGAGTTTGTATGCGATCATGAGGCAAAGGCCGGGCAGCTTCGCGATGTGATACAAGGATTTGGTATAGAGGCGAAGGTCATTCTTCGCAAGAAGTATTACGTCGTTTATCTGAAGGAGGGAGCGGGCATTGTGGATCTGCTCAATGTTATGGAAGCACCGGTATCGCTGATGAATCTGGAAAATCTGCGTATTTTGAAAGAAGTGCGTAATTCCGTGAACCGGCGTGTCAATTGTGAGGCGGCAAATATTACCAAGACGGTGAATGCGGCGGCCAGACAGATTGAGGACATCGAACTGTTGAGGGAACGGTATGGTTTTCAGAATCTGCCCGAGAGCCTCCGAAAGATGGCGGAGATTCGTCTGGAATATCCGGATGCCTCGTTAAAGGAGTTGGGAGAATATCTGAACCCACCTGTAGGTAAGTCCGGAGTTAATCACAGACTTCGGAAGCTGAGCGAGCTGGCAGAAAGATGGAGGGCGTAGAAATGAGGAGGAACGATTATGACACAAAGGGCAATTGAGATCAAACTGAGCAATGGCTTGGAGGCGCGGCCGATCGCTGTGCTGGTTCAGGTGGCCAGCAAATATGAGAGCAGCATCTACATCGAGTCCGGTGATAAGAAAGTGAATGCCAAAAGCATTATGGGCATGATGAGTCTGAGTCTGCGCAATGGGGAGAGCATTGTCGTGAATGCCAGTGGAGCGGATGAACAGGAAGCGGCGAATGACATCGAAAGATTCCTTAGAGGATCCGGCGAATCATAAGCGGGTAAAATTGGGGACAGAATCAATGGAGCGATGAACTTCTATTGATTCTGTTTTTCATGTGGCCAGGGGATGACGATCTCACGCAGACGAGGCGCCCGTCGTAGGCATAATGGAAAGGCGGTATTGCATGGCGGATAAGAAGATGTTGTTTATTTATAATCCTAAGGCAGGGAAAGCGCAAATTCGAAGCAAGCTTTCGGATATTCTGGAGTTGTTTGCGGACGGAGGCTATGAGGTTACTGTCACTCCTACCAGGAAAAGGGGAGACGCTGTGGAAATTACCGCATACCGGCCTCCGATTTACGATTTGGTGGTCTGCAGCGGCGGTGACGGCACATTGGACGAAGTGGTCACCGGTATGATGAAAAGTTCTTTCGCCACTCCGATTGGTTATATTCCTGCCGGGAGTACCAACGACTTCGGCGGCAGTCTGGGATTGCCCAAAAATATGCTGAAAGCAGCGGAAACCATCATTATAGGAGAAAGCTTTTCCTGTGACGTGGGGGCTTTCAACGAAGATATCTTTGTCTATATCGCGGCTTTTGGACTCTTTACCGATGTTTCCTATGAGACTGGCCAGGACATGAAAAATCTTTTGGGGCATATGGCTTACTTACTGGAGGGGATGAAACGCCTGTCTTCCATCCGCTCCTATCATATGAAGATCCGGTTTGATGGACAGACCGTGGAAGACGACTTCGTCTTCGGCATGATCACGAACTCCGTCTCCGTAGGCGGTTTCAAGCATATCACGGGCAACAATGTAAAACTGGATGACGGAGTTTTTGAAGTGACCCTGATCAAGCTTCCCAAAAACGCTGTGGAATTAAACAATATCATGGTATCTCTTTTAAACCGTGATATCGACACTGACGCCATGTACTGTTTCCGCACTGCCAGTCTGACCATTGAATCCCAGGAAGAGGTCGCCTGGACGCTGGATGGAGAGTATGGTGGTTCCCACAAGGAAGTTTCCATTTTCAACCGCCGTCAGGCCATCCAAATGCGTATCAAAAAACAGAGCCAGTAAATTGAAAGCTCAAAAGTGGCTCAAAAGCGGCATAAGAAAAAATACAAACCCTATTTCCTTTTTGGGAAAATTATGTTATATTTATAGCAAAGTAGGCGGTTTCGGGCAGATCAACGATTTCTGATCCTGAATCGCCATCAAATACCCGCAAGGGCAATCTAAATAATGGAGGTAATTACAATGTTAGTATCTGCAACTGAGATGCTTCAAAAAGCAAAAGCGGGCCATTATGCGGTAGGCCAGTTCAACATTAACAACCTGGAATGGACCAAGGCGATTCTTCTGACCGCGCAGGAGAACAATTCTCCCGTCATTCTCGGTGTTTCCGAGGGCGCGGGCAAGTATATGGGCGGTTTCCATGTCGTAGTAGGCATGGTAAAGGGTATGCTTCAGGATTTGAATATTACCGTTCCCGTAGCGCTTCATTTGGATCACGGTACTTTTGAAGGCTGCTATAAGTGTATCGAAGCAGGCTTCTCATCCATTATGTTTGACGGCTCCCATTATCCCATTGATGAGAACGTTGCCAAGACCACGCAGCTGGTGGCGGATGCCCATGCAAAGGGCATTTCCATTGAGGCTGAGGTAGGTGCCATCGGCGGTGAGGAAGATGGTGTCGTAGGCATGGGCGAGTGCGCTGATCCGAACGAGTGCAAGATGATCGCTGATCTGGGCGTTGACTTCCTGGCTGCAGGTATTGGCAACATTCATGGCAAGTATCCCGCAAACTGGCCAGGCCTGAGCTTTGAGACCCTGGATGCCGTTCAGCAGAAGACCGGCGATCTGCCTCTGGTGCTTCATGGCGGCACGGGCATTCCCGCTGACATGATCAAGAAAGCCATTTCCCTGGGTGTTGCAAAGATTAATGTGAACACCGAGTGCCAGCTGTCCTTTGCCGCTGCTACCCGTAAGTACGTCGAGGAAGGCAAGGATCTGCAGGGCAAGGGCTTCGATCCTCGTAAGCTTCTGGCTCCTGGCTTCCAGGCCATTAAGGACACTGTGAAGGAGAAAATGGAACTGTTTGGATCCGTTGGCAAGGCATAAAAAGCCCAAAAGGGGACTGGCCGAAATTATGATCTGTGGCAAGTAGACGAAATACAAAGAATTTATACCGCCGAGAACAGTGAGTTCTCGGCGGTATTTTACAAGGTCCATCTCTCTGGGCCGGAAAAAGCGAAAGCAAAATGGATCATATGGACGCAAAAGGATCGTTCTGGGTCTGCTGCATTACGGCGTTGTAATGTGCCAGGAATTCTTCCCGGTTCTTGCGGAACATTTTGTCAAGCTCATCGCTGTAGCCTAAAGTGATATGGGGATAGTTTTCGGCCAGCGTCTTTAAAATGGCCTGCGCCTGCTCTTCGTTGGCTACGCTCACGCTCTCTTTCTTGCCGTCCAGAAGGCCCAGCATCACAGAATACTCATGACCAACGGTAAAACCGTTTCTTTTTTTGGTAACGGTGTACTGGTAAGCCCAGACAATCTTTGAAATCTCGCAGAAAATTGTGCGCGCCCCATTATGGCCGCAGAAAAACTGGTTGTTGAGCTTGATCCCGTTTACTTCCGGAGTGGAACTCAGGAAATTTTCCACCTTTTCGCGCGTGGCTTCCGGATTGGCACTGGCGGAAATATATTTTGTGATGCTCTTCTGGTAAGCGCCGCTCAGAACTCTGATCAGGAGAAATATGGCAATCGCCACCATGGTCAGCGCCAGACACCCGCAGCCGATAACGCCACCCTTATCGTAGGCGCCGATCTGATCCGTATCCAGATAGTAAGGCAGAATGATGGACTGGGATTCCTCATCCAGATTATACCAATCCCACCAATCCCTATAATACTTCAGGCTATCGCTTGGCATTTTGCGAATGGTTCCGCTGATCTTGTACTGCCTGGCGATGACCGCGTCTTCATCGGCTTCCTCATCCAAATAGCTGAAGCAGGCTTCCATCAGGGCTTCCGCACGCTTAATGCCGCTCTTCGGCACGCGGAGCCCTATGTAATAATCAGAGCCCCCATCGATAATATATTCCATGGCTACCGTCTTGTCGCCGTCCACTTCTTCCACGTAGCTCCCATAGATGAAGTACAGCGTGCCGGACAAATAGGTGCCATCCAGATCTTCCGCGGAGAAATCCACTTCATCCAGGTTCTGGCCGTTGGCAATCGTCATCAACGCCGGAATCACGTTGTACATGGCGAAGCCAAAAACAAACGCCAGCACAATGAAAACAAAGAGCATCTCCTTTAACGCTTTTTTCCTTAGTTCTTTCATTTGTTCAATCCTCCTCATAGATAATAAAACCTGTTATCCCCAATATATCAAAATCATTATACTACTTTGCGCGTAAAATTCAACTGGAAAGAGGAGAGAACGGTTCCGAAAAATGGTGAATAAAAATGGAAAAATGTCGAATTATATTGAAAAGGAAGAAAAGTCTTCTAAAAAGGGAGGATGCCAGGAAAATCGCTTTTCCTGGCATTTATTATGAAAAAGTTATTTGATAAACAATAAGCTGTTGTGATCATCGATCGAAACACTCATGATTTACACCCTTTTCTAAATTCCAGTATAGCGAAAAGTGATGTATAAACCATGATTTGAAATTAAAGAAACATTTAACCTTTTGTGAATAAAGTATGAACAAAGGCCGCCTTCATCTGTCCTTTAATTTATCCGGTTCCGGATAGGTCACGCCGAAGGTTTCCACGGTCATGGACCGGATAACCTGCTTATTCAGGGGCCGGTCACTGTAATCAGTGCGCGTGCGCGCGATTTTGTCCACCACGTCCATGCCTTCGGTTACCTTGCCAAAGGCCGCGTAGCTGCCGTCAAGATGAGGAGAGGTTTTGTGCATGATGAAAAACTGGGACCCGGCGGAATTGGGATTCATGGCGCGCGCCATGGAGAGTACGCCCTCCGTGTGCTTCAGGTCATTTTTCACGCCGTTGGAGGCAAACTCGCCCTTGATACAGTAGCCGGGACCTCCCATTCCCGTGCCGTCGGGGCAGCCGCCCTGGATCATGAAGCCGTTGATCACACGATGAAAAGTCAGCCCATCGTAAAAATGCTTTTGAATCAGGCTGATAAAGTTATTGACGGAAATCGGCGCCGCTTCCGGATACAATTCGGCCTTGATGACATCGCCGTTTTCCATGGTAATGGTTACAATTGGATTTTGAGCCATATTTTGCTTTCCTTTCTGGAATGATTATTTTGACATCTCTTTTATTTTAGCGTATTATGAAAAAAACGTAAAGGGGGAACAGAGATTGTTTTATCTGAAAAAAATCCGCGTGCTGCTGGCGGAGGAACGCGCGTGGCCGGCACTTCTTGCCTTGGGAGAGACTTTGCGTGTCCAGGGGATCGCCATGGAGCGGGCGGCTGCCGCGGGCTCTGTGGTCCTGGCTGAGCATGGGGATGGGATATTATGGATTACAGATTCCCCGGAATATGCCCGTGACCTGATGGCAAGGGAATTGCCCCTGTTAATTTACCTGCATCCCTGGAATGCTTCGGAATCCTTTCCCATGGCGGGTTTTGCCATGCGGGAGCCCCAGGACCTGGACGCGGAATACCTGGAACAAGTCTATCGGCGCTTCGCCGGAATTCCCTGGCATATTTTGACGACCAGGCGCTGCGTCGTCCGCGAGATGTGTATTCAGGACGCCCCTGAATTGGAAGCCATCTATGCCCATCCGGCAATCCGTGGAACGGTGGGGGATTTATACCGCGCCGAAACCAGGCAAACCAAGGGATTCGGAAAATTCCCGGATTCCATGGAAGTTTGCAGAAAATATCTGGAGGATTATATCCGACAGGTTTATCCGCTCTATCAGTATGGAATCTGGATCATCGTGGAGCGGGAAACCAGCCGCGTCATAGGACGTGCCGGATTTCGCCATTTGGAGGGAGAGCTCCCTGATCTGGGCTATCTGGTGGCCGTTCCTTACCAGCGTCAGGGTTACGCCTGGGAGGTTTGCACCGGGATTTTGGCTTATGCCGGAGATGTTCTGGGTTTCCGCCGGGTTCAGGCCCGCGTCGCCCCCGATAATACGCCCTCTCTTTCCTTGTGCCAAAAACTGGGTTTCCGGAGGGCCGGCGAGGTCGTGGAAGACGGCATGACTTATCTGCGTTTTGAAAAGACCCTGGCATGAATGTATAATATGATACGCGGATTCTTGTTGCAAAATTCCTTGCTTTTCCCTCTTAATGTTTGTATAATATTACTATCCTGAAAGAGAAAGAGCGTGAGGAAATTCATATGAAAGCAATTGTAAACGGAAAATTGATCCTAAGGGATCGGATCCTTACGGGCAAGGCGCTTTTGTACACCGACGTGATCGAGGGAATCGTGGATGCTGACAAGGTACCGGCGGAAGCGGAAATCTTGGATGCGAGCGGCAAGTATGTGGCTCCGGGTCTGATCGATCTGCACATTCACGGTTATTTGGGCAAGGATGTTTGTGACGGAGAAGAAGAGAGCATCCGCACCATTGCCGCGGGAATCGTGCGGAATGGCGTGACAGGCTTCCTGCCCACTACCATGACCGTGGACAAGCGGATGATCATCAAGGCCCTGGAGGTCTGCCGTGCCCTGAAAGAGGAGAGCAAGACCTGGAACGGAACGTCGATCCTCGGTGTCCATGCGGAAGGACCCTACATCAATCCTAAGAAAAAGGGAGCCCAGGACCCGCAGTACATTTTGAAGCCGGATGCCGCGTTTGTCAAGGAATATGCGGACATTATCAGGCTTATTACCCTGGCGCCCGAGATGGATGAGGATTTTGCGGCGATCCGTGAGATCAGGCGCGACACAAATGTGTTGATTTCCATGGGGCATACCGATGCGGACTATGACACTGCCGTGGCCTCCACTTTGGCCGGTGTGGGTCATGCGACCCATCTGTTCAACGCCATGAGCGCTTTGGCCCATCGGAACCCTGGCGTCGTGGGAGCGGCCCTGAACACGGAGGTAACCGTGGAATTGATCGTGGATACCTTCCATGTCAATCCCGCTTTGTACCCGATCGTGTACAAGCTAAAGGGTGACAAGCTTTGCTTTATTACGGACTGCCTTCCTGCCGGCGGTCTGCCGGACGGTGAATACACGTTGGGCGGACAACGCTTTGTGTCCAGGGGAATCGAGTGCCGCTTGCCTGACGGAACCATTGCCGGTTCCATTTTAAAACTGAATAAGGGAGTCTGGAATGTTTATTCCAACAGCAACATTCCGCTGTATGAATGCGTCAACTGCGCATCACTGAATCCGGCCAGGGCCATTGGCCTGGATGCCCGCAAGGGCTCCATCGAGGTTGGCAAGGATGCTGATCTGATTATCACGGATTCTGAATTTAACGTGGAAAAAACCATTATTGGAGGAACGATACGTTATGGAGCTTAAAGTAAAAGCGGTTCTTGATCCGCAATTTGCGCCGATGGCGCTGAAAGTGCGTGAAATGCGCGAGCTGACAAAGGAGAACGGGCAGGATCTTGTGATTGGCGTGCAGCGCAACAAGGGCGCTGTCACCACCTATCGCACCAGGATTTTCCCTGACGGCACTGGTCATGATGAGGAAAATTATCGTTATGTGGAGCGTATCGTCAAGACAATGCTCTGGGTAGCCGGAGGTTTCCGTATCATTATCGCGGGTTCTGAGACGGTGGCAAAGCGTATTCGGGAGGCTTATACGGACGGCGGTTATCGTGATTTCGATCTGCATTTCATGGAGAATGTCTATGAGGAGAAATTCGAAGTGGTTTCCGTTCCTTTGGCCGACGCGCCTAAGGATGTGAGTACCGCCGCGCCGATCGGCCGTCATCTGGATGGCTGCCGGATCGGCTTTGATGCGGGCGGCTCTGACCGTAAGGTCTCCGCTGTTGTAAATGGCGAATCCGTATATTCGGAAGAAGTGGTGTGGCTGCCTAAGGTCACCGCGGATCCCAGCTACCATTTTAACGGTATTTATACGGCCATGAAAACTGCCGCGGAGCATATGCCCCGGGTGGATGCCATTGGCGTATCCTCCGCGGGCGTGTATATCGACAATAAAATCATGGTGGCTTCTTTGTTCTTAAAGGTGTCTCCGAAGGACTTTGAGAAGCATGTAAAGACCATGTATCTGGACGTGGCGAAAAAGCTGAGTGAGGAACTGGGCCATGAAATTCCCATCGAAGTGGCGAATGACGGCGATGTGACCGCGCTGGCCGGAGCCATGAATCTGAATGATGATTCCGTCCTGGGTGTGGCTATGGGAACCTCCGAGGCGGTAGGCTACGTGGATCCGGACGGCAATATTACCGGTTGGCTCAACGAGCTTGCCTTTGCTCCGGTGGATTTCTGTGAGGATGCCATGGTGGATGAATGGTCCGGCGATTATGGCTGTGGTGTGAAGTATTTTTCCCAGGATGCGGTGATTAAGCTGTCTCCCGCGGCCGGAATCGAGCTGGATCCCGAGCTGACCCCGGCGGAAAAGCTGAAAGTGGTGCAGAAGCTGATGGCGCAGGGCGATGAGCGTGCCGCCAAGATTTACGATACCATTGGCTGCTATTTCGGCTATGCCATCGGTTATTATGCCGAGTTTTATAAGATGAAGCATGTTCTGATCATGGGCCGTGTGACCTCCGGCAAGGGGGGCGAGATTCTGCTTGCCCGGGCCCAGGAGGTACTGGATACGGAATTCCCCGAACTGGCTGAGACTTGCAGGCTGCATATCCCGGATGAGTCCAGCCGCCGTGTGGGACAGTCCGTTGCCGCGGCTTCCCTGCCCGAGTTGAAAGCGTGAGGGGATGATTCATCATTGCAAAGCCGGGGCTGCCGTTCGGACCCTTGCCAATCGCCGGCCTGGAACCTTGAAGCGGCGGCCAGTCCGGCGGAAATGTAAGAAATTGAAAAAAGTATTTGACAATCAGAAAAAAGTGTGTATAATAAGTTTTCAGACAAAGGCGTTTTCACTCATGGCAGGTGGAAACGCCTTTTTCGTCCTATAGGAGGTTCTTCGACGGGAGAACAATCATCACGAAAAGGTAAAAAGGAGCGAAGGCGCTGCGGATACGGGAAGCGCCCTCGCTCCTTTTTTGTATCAGGACGGTGCTCGAAGCGCGGTATCCACTGCCTTTTCGGGAGGGTTCGCCGAGAGGCGGACGAGGAACGAGAATTGAGGAGGAAAAATTATGAATGAAGAAATTATGAGTGCTGTAAACGGACAAGTGTTTGCCGTCTGGTTTTTGATCGGAGCGGCGCTGGTGTTCTGGATGCAGGCAGGCTTTGCCATGGTGGAAGCCGGATTTACTAGGGCCAAGAACACGGGCAATATTCTGATGAAGAATCTGATGGATTTCTGTATTGGCTGCGTGATGTTCATTTTGATCGGTTTTGGTTTGCTTCTGGGAGAGGATCTGTTTGGCTTTATCGGCAAGCCGGGTTTTGACATTTTTACGGATTATGCAAATTTCGACTGGTCCAATTTTGTGTTCAACCTTGTCTTCTGTGCCACGACGGCTACCATCGTATCCGGTGCCATGGCAGAACGTACCAAATTTTTATCCTACTGCATCTATTCTGCCGTGATCTCCGCCGTGATTTATCCCATCGAGGCTCACTGGATCTGGGGCGGCGGCTGGTTATCGCAGCTTGGCTTTCATGATTTTGCCGGCTCCTGCGCGATTCACATGGTGGGCGGCTTAAGCGCCCTGGTAGGTGCCTGGCTGCTGGGACCCCGTATTGGAAAATATACCAGAGATGCGGAGAATAAGATTATCAAGGTCAACGCTTTTCCGGGACATAATCTTCCTCTCGGCTGTCTGGGCGTGTTCATTCTGTGGCTGGGCTGGTATGGATTCAACGGCGCCGCCGCAACCAGCGTGGATCAGCTGGGGTCTATTTTCCTGACCACTACAGTGGCTCCTTCCGTTGCAACGGTGGTCTGCATGATTTTCACCTGGCTGAAATATGGCAAGCCGGATGTTTCCATGTGTTTGAACGCTTCTCTGGCGGGCCTGGTAGCGATCACGGCACCCTGTGATGTGACGGACGTGGTGGGAGCGACCGTGATCGGTGCGGTATCCGGTGTCTTGGTAGTGTTTGGCGTCTGGTTTTTGGATTACAAGCTGCGCGTGGATGATCCGGTGGGAGCCATTGCGGTTCACTTTATGAACGGCATCTGGGGTACGATTGCCACTGCCTTGTTTGCCACCACTTCCGCTCCCGGCAATGATACTTATAACGGCTTGTTCTATGGCGGCGGGTTCCATATGCTGGGGGTCCAGCTTCTGGGCGTTTTGACCGTATGCGCCTGGACGGCCGTGACCATTACTATTACGTTCCTGGTGATCAGAGCCTGCGTAGGTCTGCGGGTTTCCCGGGAGGAGGAGATTATCGGTCTGGATTCCACGGAGCACGGACTCCCTTCCGCTTATGCGGGATTCAGCATTATGGATATTTCCAACACCATGACCATGGATGTGAACGAAAATACCAGCTTGGGCAGCGATGTTTACGAGAAAGCTTCCGAGGCGGAAAAAGCGGCTGCGGTCAAGGTGGCGGCTCCTTTGAAGGGTGTTTCTGCTACCGGTATCTACAAGGTATCCATTATCGCCAAGCTTTCCCGTTATGATTATGTGAAGAAGGCCCTGAACGATTTGGGCGTGACCGGTATGACCGTGACGCAGGTTATGGGCTGCGGAATCCAGAAAGGCGCGGGGGAAATGTATCGCGGTACGGAAATCGATGCCACCTTGCTGCCTAAGGTGAAGATTGAGGTCGTGGTGAGCAAGATTCCCGTCAGTGACGTAATCGAGGCCGCCAAGAAAGCTCTTTATACCGGCCATATCGGCGATGGCAAGATTTTCGTTTACTCTGTGGATAAAGTGGTGAAGATCCGCACGGGAGAAGAGGACTTTGCCGCCCTGCAGGACGTGGAATAACAACATGAAAAAAAGATCTTGATGGATGTGTGGAGTGCGATTCCAAGAGAGGGGCCATATCCCTTATCACGCTCCGTGTTATAAGAATCTCCGCTTCGGCCTGCCTGGGCCTGGCGGAGATTTTTTATGCGGGATGATTCTTTTGCCGCGTTTGTTTGAAAGACAGTGGATTTTTCGGCGTTTGTGTGTTATGATGGGAAAGCGGATAGGGTGCGTCATTCGTTATTTACGCGGGGCATGGGCCGGGAGTGCGTGTTTGCGTGCCGGTCTGGAGGCTGACGCGGTCATGGGGAGGCAACAGGATGAAAGATCGGGAGACGACGATGGAGGCGTTGAAAGAAACGCTTCGCGAGTTTAATGAGGCAAGGAATTGGAAACATCCGGTTTTGAACACGGCAATCAGCATCAGTCTGGAAGCATCGGAGTTATTGGAAATTTTTCAGTGGTGTGATAAAAAAGAAGCGGAAAGGGTGGCAAGGGAAACGGACAGGGAGCATTTCGTGGAAGAATTGGCGGACGTTTTGATCTATTGTATGGATCTGGCGATTTCCTGCGATGTGGATATCGTGTCCGCGATTGAGGAGAAATTGCGGAAAAATGCGAAAAAGTATCCCGCAAAAGGATAAAATCTTGTGAGGGGTGTATCATAGGATATAGTAAGAAACGGAGTGGATGAAGATGCTGCGTACCGTCCTGATACTTTTTACGGGAGGAACCATTGCCTCCATGAAAACGGAAAACGGCCTGGAACCGATCTTGAACGCGGAGCAGATGTTGTCCTATCTGCCGGAGTTGGAAGAGGATATCCAGGTGGAGTCCGTGCAGGTCTGCAATCTGGACAGCACTAACATGGATTATCGGTATTGGCTGAAAATCGTGGATGTGATTGAAGAAAATTATATTCGGTATGACGGTTTCGTGATTTGCCATGGCACGGATACCATGGCGTATACTGCCGCCGCCTTGTCCTATTTGATCCAGAATTCGGCCAGGCCCATCGTCCTTACCGGCTCTCAGCAGCCGATTCAGATGGAGATTACGGATGCCAAGAAGAACCTGCACGACAGCATCATGTATGCGGCGAATCCCGAGTCCCGGGGCGTGTGCCTGATTTTTGATGGCAAGGTGATCGTCGGTACGCGGGCAAAGAAGACCCAGAGTTTTAGCTATCATGCTTTTTCCAGTATCAATTTTCCGGAACTGGCTTCCATGCAGCATGGGAAAATCGTTCGTTATATTCCCTGCGAATGGGAGGAAGGGCCGGTGCGTTTTTATCATCGGATGAACCCGAAGGTGTATGCCCTGAAGCTGACGCCGGGCATCAGTCCTTCCATTTTGCGGGCTATTTTCGCGGAGTATGACTGCATTGTGGTGGAGAGCTTTGGCGTGGGCGGCATTCCGGACAGTATCGTGGAGGATTTTTGCGCGTTGATGAAGCGGTATCCCAAGGGTTCCAAGGTAATTGTGATGACTACCCAGGTTACCTATGAGGGGAGCAATCTGGCGACCTACGAGGTGGGCAGGAGGATCCGGGGCAGATTTCCTTATTTGGAGGCCTATGATATGAATTTTGAGGCAGTGTTTACCAAGATTATGTGGATTATGGGGCAGGAGAATCTGTCCTTTCCGGAAATCGAAGCCTTGTTTTATAGTAAGATCAATTATGATCTGTTATTGTTTTAAGCTGAGTGGAAATGATGTTAAAAATCAATTTAAGGAGGAGATAGAAAAATGTACGTTGCGGATGAGAAGCGTTATGAGAGAATGCGCTATACCAGGTGTGGAAACAGCGGTCTGTTGCTGCCGCAGGTTTCGTTGGGGCTTTGGCACAATTTCGGTTCCAACGGGAACTACGACAATATGTTGGCCATGTGCCAGACGGCTTTTGACAATGGCATTACCCATTTTGACCTTGCCAATAATTATGGCCCGGTGTATGGGGCTGCGGAGGAAAATTTCGGACGTATTCTGCAGAAGAGCCTGGGAGTTTATCGGGATGAGCTGGTGATTTCCACCAAGGCCGGCTACGATATGTGGCCGGGGCCTTACGGTAACTGGGGCAGCAAGAAGTACTTGGTGGCAAGTCTGGATCAGAGCCTGAAGCGTATGGGACTGGACTATGTGGATATCTATTACCATCATAGACCTGACCCGGCCACACCCCTGGAGGAAACCGTTCGTGCCCTGGACGGCATCGTGAGAAGCGGGAAAGCGCTTTATGTGGGAATCTCCAATTATAATAAGGAACAAACCATCGCCGCGGCGGAGCTGTTCCGCATGTTGGGCACGCCATTCATAATCAATCAGAGGCGTTACTCCATTTTTGACAGAAGCATTGAGAGGGATGGTTTGAAGGATTACGCAGCCGCCCATGGAATTGGGATCATTACTTTCTGCCCTCTGGAGCAGGGATTGTTGACCGGCAGATATTTGAATGGAATTCCACAGGACAGCCGCGTCCGCACGGATGGACGGTTTTTAAAGGAAAAATCGATCACGGAAGAAACCCTGGAAAAAGTGCGCAGTCTGCAGGTCATTGCGGAAAGCCGGAGTCAGACCCTGGCGCAGATGGCACTTTCCTGGATTCTGCGGGACGGGGACATCACCAGCGTTTTGATCGGCGCGTCCCGTCCGTCACAGATTCTGGATAATATCGGTTGTATCAATGCGCGGCCTTTCACGTCCGGGGAGAGAGCGGCGATTGACGAGATCACAGCCAGACCGTGAGGAATATGAGAATGGCACGATAAGATACTCCATCGTGCCATTTTTTGCATTGTAATCTCCTTTCGGCAGCGGTATGATGGAAGAAACTCAGGAACCCGTTAAAATAAGTTTTAGAAAGAAAGAGGTAAGCTATGAATGACAATCAAATGGGCGGTATGCCCAAACAAGTAAAGTCAGTATGGAAAACCATAGGTCTGGTAGTGCTGGTGTTATTTGCGATTGTGGTGGTATTTAGTTCCGCATATCAGATCAGGGAGCAGGAGCAGGCGGTCCTGATCACTCTCGGAAAAGCGCAGGCGGTGACCACGCCGGGACTTCATTTCAAGATCCCTTTTATCCAGAGCGTGAAAAAGGTGAGCACCACGATTCAGGGCTTTTCCATCGGTTATGATGTGGGAACGGATGAAACGAATACGGATGAATCCCTGATGATCACTTCGGACTACAATTTCGTGAATGTGGATTTCTTCGTGGAGTATCGGTTTGCGGATCCGGTGAAAGCGGTGTATGCGTCCAAAGAACCGGTGAGTATCCTGCGGAACGTGTGCCAAAGCTGTATTCGTACCGTGATCGGAAGTTATCCGGTAGATGATGTGTTGACCACCGGAAAGAATGAGATTCAGGCCGCCATCCGAGACATGATCTCAGAGGATTTAGAGGAGCAGGACATCGGCGTGCAGCTGGTAAATATCACCATTCAGGATTCCCAGCCGCCTACCGAGGAGGTCATGGAGGCGTTCAAGGCCGTAGAGACAGCCAGACAAGGCAAGGAAACCGCATTGAATAACGCCAATAAATATCGTAACGAGCAGATTCCCCAGGCCCAGGCCCAGGCGGACGGTATCGTAAAGGAAGCCGAAGCTCAAAAAGCGGAACGCATCAACGAGGCAACTGCCCAGGTGGCAAGGTTCAATGCCATGTATGAGGAATACATTAAGAATCCCACCGTAACCAGACAGAGAATGTTCTATGAGGCGATGGAGGATGTTCTGCCGGATCTGAAAGTGATCATTGAAAGCCCCAGCGGGGAAATGCAGATGTTCTATCCCGTGGACTCCTTTACCGCAACAGAGGACAAAACAGGCACATCTTCCCCGTACGACAGCAATACTTTCGATTCCGGCAATGACAATACCTCCGACGTGGGGAATGACTGGTAAGGATAGTATGGAAGAGAACCTTGAAAATACGGCCGCAGGGCCGTTCATGGAACAAGAAAGGCATGGTAAATTATGAAAACTGTGAAAAGAATATCGCTTATAATTCTGTTGCTGGTTCTTTTGGGGATCGCGTCCGCCAGCGTGGTGGTCACCAACGAAGATGAGTACAGCCTCATCCGCCAGTTTGGGCGCGTGGATCACGTCGTGTCGGAAGCGGGTGTGAGTTTCCGCATCCCGTTCATTCAGAGTGTGGATAAGCTGCCCAAGCAGACTTTGCTTTACGATTTGTCCTCTTCCGATGTGATTACCAGTGACAAGAAGACCATGATCTGTGACAGTTATATTTTATGGGAAATATCGGATCCGTTGAAGTTCGCGCAGACATTGAATTCCTCGATTTCCAATGCGGAAGGGCGCCTGGACACGATCATCTACAACTCTACCAAGAATGTTATCAGCAGCATCACCCAGGACGATGTGATTTCCGGCAGAGACGGGGAGTTGTCCCAGGCAATCATCGATAATATTGGAAACACGCTGGATCAGTATGGCATCACCTTGCTGTCCTTTGAAACCAAACAATTGGATCTGCCCAGTGATAACAAGGCAGCCGTTTACGAGCGTATGATCTCCGAACGTGACAATATTGCGGCGACCTATATCGCGGAAGGAGATTCCGAGGCGCAGATCATTCATAATACCACTGACATGGATGTGACCGTGATGCTTTCCGACGCCCAGAAAGAGGCGGAAATACTGATAGCCGAGGGCGAAGCGGAGTATATGCGTATTTTGTCGGAGGCCTATGCCGATCCTGACAGACAGGAGTTCTATTCTTTCGTGAGAGGCCTGGATGCTTTGAAAGCTTCCATGGTGGGCAACAACAAGACCGTGATCTTGTCCCCGGATTCTCCTCTTGCCAGTATTTTCTATGTGAACTAAGAACGGGATAAGGCCTGAAAGGCAATACGGAGGAAGACGCGGGTAGAGGCGCAATTTTTGAGAGGAGTATTTTTCCCCGGCTGATGAAATAGGAATATCATATTTCGTTAACCGGGGAATTGGTAATTTTCGGGAGGACATACCTTTTGCCGACTTGATTTTGGGCAATTCTTCCAGAAAAACCCACCAGACTTCTCCTCTTCAGACGAATACAATCCATGTAAGTCCTTTGATCTCATGCGTTGAAATGTCCCTGAAGATAAAGGGACCGATGCGGCTGACCGGATATTTTAGATTTTCTTTCTCTCAGCTTGAATAAATTTTTTGATAGTGCTATAGTATCTTAAGAATCAACATTAAGTTATAGTGTACCGGCAGAGGAAGAATTTTATGGAGGAAACAGTCAGGGACGAAAAGGCAGGCATTTTGCTTAGAATATTTGGAGGTAAAAGAAGATATATTCTTTTGGCTTTTGTGGAATTAACTGTGCTTACAGCCTCTTGCATTTCTTATTATAATCAAGTGAGTCATTTATTGTCCTATCATTTTGGACAAGAAGAGATTACTTCTTATAATGGGAAAGATGATGAATTGTATTTTGGAGAAATGATAAACGAGGAATATGCTTCGGGGATGTATGTTGTGATGGCGGAAGTGTTTCTTCGTAAAGGTTATTATCAATATAGCGTTTCTTATGAGGGCGGTTCGAACGGGAGTGCAGTTTGGCCGATTGGAAATGCGGATTATTATAGTACGATTGAACAATCCGTGGTTTATTTAGATGGGAACAAGGGTTGCGGTCAAAGTGATTTTTGGGTCAATTCGGACTTATATGCGACGTGGAAGGTTTTGTATAGTGGGGAAGGAAGTTTTTCCATTACGGAATTGGAGATAGAAGAAACAGGGGCGGAAGCAAATATTCGTTTGTTTTCGGTAGTTTCCGTCTTGATTTTGATAAATATCCTGATTGGAGTGAAGATTTCCTTCAAAAAGCATCCCTTAACGAAACAAACGATATATGTATGCGCAAGCTTAATAACGCTGGCAATTTTTTCGAGTTATCCTACTCTCGTGGATTATGCAATTACGGGACAGGATTTTGCTTTTCATTTGATAAGGATTGAGGGAATAAAGGATGCTTTGTTGAGCGGTCAGTTTCCGGTGCGCATTAATCCGGATTATTATAACGGATATGGATATGCAAATCCTATTTTTTATGGAGAAATCTTTTTGTATGTACCGGCGTTCTTAAGGCTTATTGGGTTTCGTTTGACGACTTGTTACAAAATTTATGTGATTTTAGTCAATGTTTTGACATGCTTCGGAGGGTATTATTGTTTTAGGCGAATGTTGAAAGTGCCTTTTATAGCGATGTTTGTTACGATTCTCTATACATTGGCGCCATTCAGGCTATTGGATCTATACATTAGGGCGGCTGTCGGGGAATATACGGCAATGGCTTTTTTACCGTTTGTTGTCTATGGTTTATATCGCGTTTTTACGGAAGATGTAAATCATCCGGCATATAAGTGGTGTTTTATGCCATTGGTGGTTGGTTTGACCGGGGTAATACATACGCATATTTTAACAGGCGAAATGTTGGGCGGCGTAATTTTATTGACCTGTATCTTTCTGATCTTTTTGACAATACAAAGAAAGCGATTTTTTGCTTTGTTAAAAACAGTTTTGATCACTATAGCAATAAATTTATGGTTCCTGGTTCCTTTTTTGGATTTTTTCCTTACACAGGACATCAGGGTTTTTTCGAACTTATCAGATGCTTTGATCCAGAATACCGGACTCTATTTATCGCAAGTCATTGCTTTGTATCAAAAATTCAATTGGGGCAGTCTGTTTGCAATCGAAGGAATCAAAAATGAAATGCCTCTCTCGCTGGGGACTTCGCTTGTGTTGGGCATTATTTTGTGTCTTGTGATGGCTTTAACTTGCAGAAAAGAATTACATAAGATGAAATGGCAAAGTGCTTATTTCTCTTTTATGGCAGTTATGCTGACTTGGATGTCCACGGTCTATTTCCCCTGGGATAAGATAGTACTTGTATCCGCTGTCTTGAGAACAATGGTGTCATCTTTGGAGTTTATATGGAGATTCCTTTCCTTGGCAACGATTGCGGCAGCTGTCGCAACTGGGTTTGGATTGCTTTTGCTTTCTTATAAAGAAGACAGGCAGGCAAGCATCGTGGCTGGAACTGTTTTTTGTACATTATCCATTCTTGCGGGTATGTCTTTTATGCAGGAGTGCTTAGAAACACAAAATCGAGTCGTTTTGAATAATATAAATACTTTTACAACGCAGGAAACCATGGGGACGGCAGAATATGTATTAAATAGCGCTGTGCATGAAGTCTCGTCCATGATTACGGAACCAAGAGTTGTCGGCAATGCGGTCTTGGAGGAATATCGCCGGGAAGGAACAAATGTGGAATTTCGGATAGAGAGCTTTGATGAAAGCGTTTATGTGACTTTGCCAATGTTTCACTATAAAGGATATCGGATTACCTCTGAAGACCATGATACCAATAGCGTTTATTTGGTAACGGGAGATGCAGGAGTGATGCAGATTAATATTCCGGCTGGATATCAGGGGAAGATTGTTATAAAATATGAGGGAATCTGGTATTGGAGATTGGCAGAGTTGATGTCTGCGGTAAGCTTTGCAGTGTTGATTTTCCTGGCATGGAAAGATAAGAAAAAAATCAAATTGGATGGAAAAGGGCGAAAGCGGTAGGTTGCTTTCGCCCTTTGTTACTGTTTAAACCAAAGACGTATAGCAGCCGCCCTTGGCTTCCACGATGCTCTTGCCGTCAATCTGCAGCCATGCGCTGGCGGCGCTGGGGTTGTAGACTGCCGTGCTGTCGGCTGTGAAGCGCAGCCGTTTCAGCACTTCCACATAATCGATGATCTCGATATTGGTAGCGTACCAGATATCCTCTCTGCCGCCCATGTAGGCGCAGAAATCTTCAATGACATTCCAGTTATCCTTGTCGTCAAATTCATAGCTGTGTCCCCAGACGTACATGAGCTTCAGGTATTGTTTCTTCTGGAACTCCGCTAAGGTCTTGCCCAGTTCCATCAGCCGGGGATTATTGTGATGACAGGTGGCCTGCCATTCCATGGGATTCGAGGGCAAGTCGAGGCTGTTGGAGCTTCCCACGACGCGGCCATAAGCAATGCCGAGGCTTTGAAACAGCTCTTCAATTTCCTTGGTATAGGAGCCGTTGGGATAAGCATGGCCGCGGACGGGATAACCTACCAGCTTCTCCAGGCCGGCGCGGTCCTCCAGAATCTCACGGGCTACTTCGGTCAGGGGGCATCTGCCGATGGTGGGATGAAGGGCGGTATGGGTTGCCACTTCATGACCCTTGTAAAGTTCCGCCACCTGGTCGGGACGAACTCTGTTTTCCCAAGTCTGCATGATTCCATAATTTAAGTTGAAAGTTCCCTTAATCCCATACTTGTTAAAAATGGAAACCAAGCGGAAGTCCTGAGTGCGTCCGTCGTCATAACTCATGGTAAGTGCCTTGGTCTTGCCTTCCGGGTAACAATAATATGTCATGTTTTGTCTCCTCCTTTTGTTGGCGTAAGGACGGCACACAATGCTGCGTCCGTTATCGTTCCGGCGTCTGGATGACATTGGAAGTATCATGCTTGTTACGGGCATCAGGCCGGCGCCTGGGACACTTCCGCTGTCTGGGCCGTGAATGGAACGGAGAGTGTGTGATCCAACGCTTATGATGATTTCTATTTTAAGCCGGAACGCGTGGAAAAGCAATGTGCAATCTTGTAAAAAATATCATGCAGGAGGTTCGGATAAGCTTGCTTCGCATACTTTTCCCGTCAGGCGATCTCCCGTAATCGTTGACGTATTTTCTTCCAATACTTCGTCCCCTCTCATCCGCCATGATATATTCATCAGAAATTGCCTATTGCTGCAGGGCCGAAAAGAGTTCCCCCTCTATCTCAAGTACATCGTCCATCGGAATGGTTTCCCCGCTTTGCAGAATAATAAGCCTTTTATAATCGTCCACCTTTTTGACAGCGCCGGAAACCGTAATATACGCCCCGCCGGATTTTCTTTCATCCGGCTTGAAGTAGGTGAATGAAAGCTCTGGCTGTTCGGCGATGCTGTCCGCCGCCATCTGCAGTTTCGTGTTTAAAAGCTCCATTGATTCTTCGCTGAGTTCGAGCCTGGCGTCGGTTGTCCGTGCTGTCTCGCGGATAGCGGCGTCATAGCCTGTCAGGGCGGCAAAGGGTGAAAACTGCGCCGCTCGCTCCTGCATCGGCATCTGCGGTCTTTTGTCAGAAACGTGATGCGGGAGAGTGATGATATCTTCATAAGAATCCCTCATGCCTTGTGCCCTCCGATCTGAGAATTGCGGTCACGCGCCGTCGCGCTTTCTTCCAGGTTCATCCCTTTGAGGATCGCGTTCTTCCCATACTTTTTCTTGATGGCCAGCATCGCTTTCTGCATTTTCTTTTCCCGTTCCAGTTCCGCCTGTTCGCGCTCTTGTCTGGCTTGCAGGGCGGCATAGTCCGTGAAAAGGTCAAGCTGCTCGTAACGGACCTCTTGCTGTATGGAGGCTTCATTGATCACATGGTTCGCCGTGATGTACAGCCTGCGGATAAGGAGATTTTTGTCGACGATGCGATCAAATAGTTCTGATGCCGCCGTCATGATCTGCCTGGCGGACGAGGTATGCCCTCCGAAGTTGATGGTGCCATGGGAGTGCTTTGGAATTTTGCGCCCATAACGGTCTGTGACAATTTCTCCATGATAAGCTTTGCCCCGCTTGGGATCAGTAAGATTTTCCACATCGTATCCCACTGTGACGACGATCTGGTCGGTGACGAGCCCCTTGTCGACCAAGTCCAGCGCAAGAAGATCGGCCATCTCCCGGAGGACAAGTTTTGCTTTCTCTGCTTCATAGGGCTGGTGAAGCACCTGGCCCGATCCCAGGCTGTTTGCGCTGGGACGGTATGCCTTTATCGCTTCCACTGTACAGGGTTCCCATCCCCAGGCATGGTCGATCAGCAGTTCCGCGTTTTTTCCAAACAGGTTGTAGAGCAGGTCTTCGTCCGTGACGGATCTCCTTGCCACGTCGCCCATTGTGAACATTCCGTTTGCTTCCAGCTTTTTTGCATATCCTTTGCCCAGCCGCCAAAAATCAGTCAGGGGCTGGTGCGTCCAAAGGATACGGCGGTAGCTCATTTCATCCAGATCGGCAATCCGCACACCGTTTTTATCAGCCGGCATATGCTTGGCAACAATGTCCATCGCCACCTTGCACAGATACAGATTGGTTCCGACCCCCGCCGTGGCCGTGAGGCCTGTGTTGTCCAGCACGTCAAGAATCATCTTCATTGCAAGGTCGTGAGGGGTCAGTTGATAGGTGTCCAGGTAGTTGGTAACGTCCATGAAAACCTCGTCAATGGAGTAAACGACGATATCCTCCGGCGCTACATATTTCATATAGATGCTGTAGATCCGCGTGCTGTACTCCATGTAGTAAGCCATGCGCGGCGGCGCGATGATAAAATCAATGGCCAGCTCCGGTCTTGACGCCAGCTCGGAATAAAAATGCGACGAGCCATCCAGCCTCCCTCCCGGTGCATCGTGTCTGCGCCGGGCGTTTGCCTCTCTGACTTGCTGTTTCACTTCAAACAGACGTGCGCGCCCGGAAATGCCATGGCTTTTTAGGGAAGGAGTGACCGCGAGGCAGATCGTTTTGTCCGTCCGGCTTTCATCGGCGACGACGAGGTTGGTGTCCATCGGGTCAAGCCCTCGCTCCCGGCACTCAACCGAAGCATAAAATGATTTCAGGTCTATCGCTATATATTTCCGATTTTCCATATCCCGGCTGTCTCCTTTTCCCTGTTTTTCCCGCGCCTCATATAAAACGAATATGTGTTCGTGAATAGACCTTAGCACACGAAAATGCGCGTGTCAACAAAAATATGCAAAGCTGTCCGTGACTTCACGGAACGGTTCGGCCCTGATCCGCCGGGGAAGCCATAGTTTCTCTGGACAGAAGCCCCATGGGTGTAGTACACTAAAGAAAAAGCCTTGGAGGATGGGCCGAAAGGAGAATGGGGTATGCAGAAATACATTATGGCACTGGACCAGGGAACCACCAGTTCCCGGTGCATCATTTTTGACAAAAAGGGAACTGTCTGTTCCATGGCGCAAAAGGAGTTTACGCAGATTTACCCGCGGCCGGGCTGGGTGGAGCATGATCCGATGGAAATCTGGGCTTCCCAGCTGGCGGTAGCCACGGAAAGCATGGCGAAGCTGGGGATTGACGCGGAGAGTATCAGCGGCATCGGTATCACGAATCAGCGGGAAACGACCATTGTATGGGACCGTTATACGGGGGAGCCGGTCTATAACGCCATTGTGTGGCAATGCCGCCGCACCTCTGACATGATCGATTCTTTGCAAAAAGACGGTTTCGACCGGGTGATCCGTGAGAAAACGGGCCTGATTCCGGATGCGTATTTCAGCGCGTCCAAGATTGCCTGGATCCTGCAGAACGTGGAGGGAGCCAGGGAAAGAGCGGAAAAGGGCGAGCTTGTTTTCGGCACCGTGGATACCTGGCTGATCTGGAACCTGACCAAGGGAGCGGTGCATGTGACGGATTATACCAATGCGTCCCGCACTATGCTTTTCGACATTCACAGTCTGTGCTGGGACGAGGAAATTCTGGCGTGGTTTGGGATTCCCGTTTCCATGCTGCCGGAGGTCAAGGCTTCCAGCTGTATCTTCGGGGAGACGGATTCCTTGGTGTTCGGGCGGCCCATTCCCATTGTCGGCGCCGCGGGGGATCAGCAGGCGGCCTTGTTCGGGCAATGCTGCTTTGAGCAGGGGGAAGCCAAGAACACCTATGGAACGGGGTGCTTTTTGTTAATGAATACGGGAGAGAAGGCCATTGTCTCCCGGGAGGGGCTGTTGACCACGATCGCCGCCAGCGTGGGCGGTCACATTGAATATGCGCTGGAGGGAAGCGTGTTCGTGGCGGGAGCCTCCATTCAGTGGCTTCGGGACAGTATGCGCATGATTAAGTCCGCGTCCCAGTCTCAGGACTATGCTCAGGCCGTTGAGGACACCGCCGGGATGATGATCGTGCCCGTATTTACCGGAATGGGAGCGCCTTATTGGAACCAGTATGCCAGAGGGACTGTCGTGGGACTGACCAGGGGCTGCACCAAGGAGCATTTTATCCGGGCCACGTTGGAATCCATCGCTTATCAGACCGCGGATGTGCTTCGGGCCATGGAACGGGACAGTGGAATTCGTTTAAAGAGTCTGAAAGTGGACGGGGGAGCCAGCGCCAATGATTTTCTCATGCAGTTCCAGGCGGATATGATCAATGTCCAGGTACATCGGCCGGAATGTATCGAGACCACGGCTCTGGGAGCGGCTTATCTGGCGGGACTGGCATGCGGGTACTGGAAAGACCGGAATGAAATCCGTGAAAACTGGCAGATCGGGAAAGTGTTTGAACCCTTGATGCCGGAGGAGAAACGGGAGAAGCTGCTGAAAGCTTGGAAACGTGCCGTGAAGTGTGCGCTGGCCTGGGCGGAGGACGCGTAAGGGACCTGGCCGATGAGGCCTGTCAAGGGAGCCGTCATGAGAAGTTTCCGGTACGGCTCTCTTGATGAGCCCGGGGATGGCACAAAACGCGTTATCCATTGCTGTATCGGATTTTCATTCCTGAGAAAAGACATTGTTGGCTTCCACCGAGCCATAAGTGGAGATATATGCGTTACGATAGGGGGCTTTCATGCGGAAACCATCTGACAGGTCGTCTCCCCGGAGTTCAATAAGATTCAGTCGTGCCGCGTAAGGGGTGGAAGGAAAGAAGTGATATCCGCTTCGGTCGTCCCGTGAGGGCACGTAGATGGGAATATCCCCCAGTGAATAAACGTCATGGGGATATACGATATAATCTCCGCTATGGAGCAGGTAGTCATTTCCGGCGGCATAGGCGCTTTCCAATAAAGGATTGATACAGAGAAGGATCAAAATGACGGCGGTGCAGCGGGCAAGAATCCATCCCCAAGAGACTTTGTTCTTCGGAACGGTCTTTCGGGGAAGCTTATTCCTTGAAAGCGGTTTTACGGGAACTGGCAGGCGGCATAAGAGACTTCCTGCCGCATATGCGGGGAAAAGCAGGAGATATACCATCCCATAACGCGGGGACGGTGCGCCAATAAACCAGAGCAGGAAGCAGGCGGCCATGGTCACGGCCAGTAAAAGCTCCTTGCCGTCCTTATGGCGCAGCAGCCGATAGAACCCTATGCCGAACACAATGGGAGCGGATATCAGGGTGGCCAGGAAGAACGTCCGCAGAAATGGATCCAATTTTCCATACCAGACCGGAAACCAGACAGAAAAAGGCGAATCGAACTTCATCACATCATTTAGTCCCCATCCCCACGCTTTGATTTCGTTCCGGTCATAAACAAGCGTATAGGAGGGCATTTTCCAGTCCACCTGGAAGAGGTCCAACTCCGGATACGGATAAATTAAATATCCGGAGATCAAGACATTGCGGATCAAAAAGGGTAAAAGGACAAGGATTCCAGCAAAAAAATAGACACTGATTTCTTTCCATTTTTTTTGACGAATCAGCTGACTGGCAGGCAGAATCGTCAGCAACACAACCAGTGCCGCAGAAAGCTTCAGGGTGGCGGCATAGACACCCAGGATACAGAGATAGGCAAAGGGACGGGGGTCTTGCTCCCCATCCTCCAGATGAGATATCCATTTAGTAAAAATATAGAGGACGAGCCCCAGTGTCATTAGGTCAGAACCGGGGGAATTGATCGCACTGACCGTAATCTGATAGTTGGCTTCTTCATGACTGTAAAAGATAAGAAGCGCCAAACGGAAGCAATCAGAGAGGCAGATTTTTTTTGTGCGGAAAACTTTCATGGAGCAGATCGCGTATCCTAAGAAGAAAAAGGTGATAAAACCGTTGACACCATGCAGTGATTGTCCAACCAGGAAATAGAGGCTGAACAAGGCCTGCAGACAGAAAAAGGAACTGTTATAAGCCAGTCGATTATGCAGATTACCCAGCCCGGGAACTACCCCATAGGTTTCAATCCATCGGATACTCTGGGCGTGGTAGAGTCCGGTGTCATATTGATAAGGAATTCCTTTTGACAAGACAAGCAATAAAAGGAAAAGCATTGCCAATAAAGCGGTTATCAACCAAATTCTGGGAGTTCGGAAAATTTTCCTGAAAATGTCCATTACTTTTTTGCGAAAGCAGATAAGAAGCGCCGTGTCGCTTATAAGCAGCAGCAGATTTGCCAGGGCGCCGACTCCGTGGAACAGACTGAAGAATTCAGCATAAACGGTTAGCATACATATGCCCAGAAGGAGCACGGCATCCGGATTTTTTTCCTGATATTGATTTGTCCCGCCTGGCAGACTTGTAAAAGCCATTCCCCAAAGGTAGGCGGAAATTCCCATCCAAAACCAGCTTAAAGCGATGAAAATCATGGTTTATCTCCTTGAAATTTTTTCTTAAATAGGAAGCGCGTTGTCTCCTGACGCGGTTTTCCGGTATCGTTGGGATTATGATAGCATTCCGGAACGGGAAAGTCAATCGCACATAGGCGTCGCGCCGGGAGCTTATGCCGAGATCCCGGATTCTTGTTTTTTGTCAAAAGATATGGTTGTAATTGTACCAAATTATGATAAAATAAAAAAGAATACGGCAAGGCGCAGTCCTTTGGCGGGCCTCGGGGTTTGGAACCAAAAGTCCAGAGGGCAGGCGCGGAAAGAAGGTAAGGATGATCGTACAGAAATATAAGGATATGTTATCTGGGAAGTCCGTGATCCGGCAGCTGTCGGAATTTGCCACTGCCAGGGGGGCGGAGATTGGTTATGAGAATGTCTTTGATTATAGTCTTGGCAATCCGTCGGTTCCGGTTCCGCGGGAATTTACGGAACAGATGATCCATATGCTGGAAACGAAAGATTCCGTGGCGCTGCATGGATATAGCCCCAGCTTAGGGATCCCCTCTGTGAGAGAGGCCATAGCCGCCTCCCTGGAGAAGAGATTCGGGCTTCCTTACCGTAAGGAGCATATTTTCATGACCTCCGGCGCCGCGGGAGCCCTGGCTCATGCGGTTCGTCTGGTAACGGAGCCTGGCGACGAGGTTTTGACGTTTGCTCCGTTTTTCCCGGAATATCATCCTTATGTGGATCTGGCCGGTGCCGTGTTAAAGGTAGTGCCGCCGGAAACGGAGACATTTCAGATTAATTTTGAGGCTTTTGAAAAAATGATGGGTCCCAGGGTCATGGCGGTGCTGATCAATACGCCCAATAATCCGTCAGGTGTGGTTTATTCGGCGGCGACTCTGCGGAAACTGTCCGAGGTCATGACGCGCAAATCCGTGGAGTATGGGCATGACATTTTCCTGATTTCCGACGAACCTTATCGGGAAATTGTGTTTAAAGGAGTGGATGCACCTTGCGTATCCGCTTTCTATGAGAATACGATCATGTGTTATTCCTTTTCCAAATCTCTTTCTTTACCGGGAGAGCGTATTGGGTATCTGGCGGTACAGCCTGGATGCAGGGAAGCGGAGACGTTGGTGAATATGTGCGGTCAGATTTCCAGGGGGATTGGACATAATTGCCCGCCTTCCATTATTCAGCTGGCAGTGGCGGAGGTTTTGGATCTGACGGCTGATTTGACTGTGTATGAGACGAATAAGGAGCTTCTGTACCGCGAGTTGATCAGTCTGGGCTTTACCTGCGTGGAACCTGGCGGAACCTTTTACATTTTCCCCAAGGCTTTGGAAGAGGATGCCAAGGTATTTTGTCGGAAAGCGTTACAGTATGATCTGGTGCTGGTGCCCGGAGATACTTTTGGCGCGCCCGGATTTTTCCGGATGGCGTATTGTATCGATACCGTAAAGGTGGAGCGGTCGCTGGGCGCTTTGCACCGGTTCGTGGAAACGGAGTACCCTGGTCGGGTGTAAAAAAAGGAATGCCTTATGCGGCGCACGCGGCAAAGGCCCGGGCGGCTGCGCGGGGAAAGGAGAAGAGAAATTCGTATGTATCAGGCCGGACTGGTTCTGGAGGGTGGAGGAATGAAAGGAGTCTATACCGCCGGGGTTTTGGATCTCTTTCTTGATAAAGGTGTAGTTTTCACGAGCGTTTACGGGGTGTCTGCGGGGGCCTGCAGCATGTGCAGCTTTTTGTCCGGGCAGCGGGGGCGGGCTTACCACGTCAACGTGGATTATCTGGATTCCCCCAATTATTGCGGCGTAAAGAGTCTGCTGACGACCGGGGATTTGTTCAACGTGAAGATGTGCTATCATCAGATCCCGGAAAGCTTGAATCCCTATGATTATGAAGCGTTTGACAAATATCCCGGAAAAGCGTTCAGCGTCGTGACGAATATCGAGACGGGGCAGCCGGAATATTTGCAGGTCCATGATATGTTCAGGGAGATAGACAAGATTCGCGCTTCCGCGTCTTTGCCGCTGGTTTCCCGAAACGTGAAGATTGACGGGAAGTATTATTTGGACGGGGGCATATCGGACGCGATTCCGATCCAGAAGTCCATACAGGACGGAAATCAGAAAAACATCGTCGTCCTGACCAAGGAGGAGGGGTTTATCCGCAGGCCATCGTCCCAATTGGGGCTGATCAGGCTGCGTTATTGGAACTATCCCATGGTCTACGAGAGAATGAGAGAACGCCATGCCCGTTATAACGCCACCATTCATTTTCTGGAGCGGCAGCAGGAGGAAGGCCGCGCGTTTGTTATCCGGCCGAAGCATAAAAGCGACGTGGGCCGCATAGAAAAGGATAAGAAGAAGCTGGCCGCTCTTTATGAAGAGGGCTACCGGGACGCGGCGGATTGTTATGAAGAAATGAAAGAATATCTGGAGCGTCCTTGAAGACGGCCGAAGAAAGAATTTACCGATGGATGAAGGAGAGAGGAAATGTTGGAGATTTTAAAGGCGATTATTTACGGTATCGTGGAGGGCATTACGGAATGGCTCCCGATCAGCAGTACCGGACACTTGCTTTTGGTGGAGCAGCTTATGCCCTTTCAAGAGGTGTCGGAAGGGTTCTTTGATATGTTTGACGTGGTGATTCAGCTGGGGGCCATTTTGGCGGTAGTGGTATTGTATTGGGGCAAGATCTGGCCTTTCGCGCTGACCGGCAAGGAACGGCAGGGCAGAACCGATCCCATGTCTTTCATCAAAATGGACGTGATGACCTTATGGTTTAAAATTTTAGTGTCCTGCCTCCCTGCGGCGATCATCGGTATTTTGTTTGACGAGGTGTTTGAGCGCTTGTTTTACAACCCGATCTGTATTGCCCTGGCCCTTATTATCTTTGGTATCGCGTTCCTGGTGATTGAAACCTGGAATCACGGAAGAAAGCCCAAGATCAGAAAGCTGTCCCAGATCACTTACCAGACGGCCCTGATCATCGGTGTTTTCCAGGTGATCGCGGCAATCTTTCCCGGAACCTCCCGTTCCGGCGCCACCATTATAGGCGCGCTGATGCTCGGCGTGTCCAGGACGGTGGCCGCGGAGTATACTTTCTTTCTGGCCATTCCCGTGATGTTTGGCGCCAGCCTCCTGAAAATGGTAAAATTTGGCTTTGCCTTTACGGCCATGGAAGCAGTGCTCCTATTTATCGGAACGGTGGTTTCTTTTGTGGTCTCGTTCTTCTGCCTGCGTTTCCTGGTCAGCTACGTGAAGAAGCATAATTTTAAAATCTTTGGTTTGTACAGAATCGTGCTGGGAATTATCGTCCTGCTTTATTTTGGCCTGACAGTTGCATAAGGCAGGGCGCAGGGGTGTGAGAGTCATTCGTTTGGTGAGCGGCGCGGACCGGTATCTGCCCGGGAAACGGCGCGGGAGGCGACTGCAGGATGTGCGATACCTGCAGTGTGTGGATGCGGAATTTGTTTTGAAAAGGAATTCAGCAGGATAAATTCGAGTTTTACCGAATTTGTCCTGCTGAAATTTTATAAAAAATGTTTATAATTTCTTTATAATTAATTTGAAGAAAAAATGTTGACAATATATATGCTTAGTGATATTTTAGGTAAAGAAGATGTTAGCACTCCCCTTTAACGAGTGCTAACAAGATTAAAGAAGTCTTGCGGCAGTCTTGCGGCAGAGCAAATCGGCTATTCGGTACGCCTGGTTCCGGTTTGGAGGATGGAATGGAGTTGGACGAGAGGAAGAAGAAAATTTTACAAGCGGTAATTCGCAATTATCTGGAAACGGGCGAGCCGGTGGGCAGCAGAACGATTTCCAAATATACCGACTTGAATCTGAGCTCCGCCACTATCCGCAACGAAATGGCCGATTTGGAAGAATTGGGGTATATTTTACAACCCCACACTTCCGCGGGCAGAATTCCTTCTGACAAGGGATATCGCTTTTACGTGGACGCTATGATGGAGGAAAAGGAACGTGAAGTGGTAGAGATGAAGGAGATGCTGGTGGAGCGGCAGGACAAGATGGAGCTCTTGTTAAAGCAGGTAGTCAAGGTGCTGGCGCAGAACACAAACTACGCCACCATGATATCTGCTCCCCGGATTTATGGCAGCAAGGTAAAGTTCATCCAGCTTTCCCGTGTGGATCGTGGGCAGATTCTGGCGGTGGTCGTGGTGGAAGGAAACGTGATCAAAAACAAAATTCTGAACGTGGACGAGGAGCTGACGGATGAGACCTTATTAAAGCTGAATATCCTGTTGAACACCCATTTGAACGGGCTGAGTCTGGGAGAAATCAATCTGGGAATGATCACCGCCATGAAGCAGCAGGCAGGGATTCACAGCGATATCGTGAATGAGGTCATTGACGCGGTGGCGGAGGCCATAAGGCCGGATGAGGACTTGCAGATTTACACCAGCGGCACCAATAACTTTTTCCGTTATCCCGAATTGGCGGACCATAAGATGGCCAGTCAGCTGATTGAGACTTTTGAAGAGAAAAATGTTCTGAGCGGCCTTTTGCAGGACGCAAAAGCGGGGGAGAACGGATCGGGGATTCAGGTGTATATCGGAAGCGAAACCTCGGTGAGCAGTATGAAAGATTGCAGTGTTGTCACCGCCACATATGAATTGGAGGAAGGCATGCGAGGTACCATTGGAATCGTGGGGCCGAAGCGGATGGATTACGACAAGGTAATCGGTGTGCTGAAGACTCTGCAAAGCCAATTGGATGAATTATATAAAAAGAAAGAATAGCTTGAACGAGGGCTGATAGTTCAAATGCAGGGCAATCACTGAAGTTCAGGGCTATGGAAAGGATAAAGAGATGGCTGACATGGAAAAAGAAGCGAGCCGGCAGGACCAAGAGCCGAAAGGCGCGGAAACCGATACCCAGGAATCTGCGGGTGTGGGTCGGGAAACCGGACAAAAGCCGCAGGATACCAGCCAGGCGACCGGGGAAGAAGCTCCCGGAGAGGCGGCGGAAGCGCAGGAAATGACTGAGGACCAGGAGACGGCAGAAGGGCAGGAAACGGCTGAAGAAGAGCTTTCCGAAGAGGAAGAAGCTTCTGGTGAGGAAGCCGGTGAGGCCGGAGCCGGGAAAGAACCAAAGGCAAGTTGGGCCGAACGAATGGCCGCCAAGAAGCAGGCGAAGCAGGAGAAGAAGCTGGACCCCCTTAAGGAGCGGATCGCGGAATTAGAGGATCGCACCAAGCGTCAGCTGGCGGAGTTTGAAAATTTCCGCAAGAGGACGGACAAGGAGAAACAGGCGATGTTTGAGATCGGCGCCAGGAGCGTGATCGAGAAGATTCTTCCCGTGATCGACAATTTCGAACGTGGATTGGCCACCGTCCCGGAGGATAAGAAAGACGATCCGTTCGTGGATGGAATGAATCGTGTTTATAAGCAGATGCTGACGGAACTGGAGAATATGGGCGTGAAGCCTATTGAGGCCGTTGGCAGGGAATTCGATCCCAAACTGCACAATGCGGTCATGCAGGTGACCAGCGAGGAGCAGGAGCCGGGCACGGTATTCCAGGAGCTGCAAAAAGGTTATACCTACCGCGACAGCGTGGTACGGCACAGCATGGTATCGGTTGTCAGCGAGTAACGAACCGCGTCAGGCGGCAAAAAAATAGAATATTCAGTAATGATCAATGAATAGAGGAGGAAACAGATCATGAGCAAGATTATTGGTATTGATTTAGGAACAACAAATAGTTGTGTGGCAGTTATGGAGGGCGGCAAGCCCACTGTTATCGCCAATGCGGAAGGTTCAAGAACCACACCCAGTGTTGTGGCATTCACCAAGACCGGTGAGAGGCTGGTAGGTGAACCCGCAAAGCGTCAGGCGGTTACCAATGCCGAGAAGACCATTTCTTCCATTAAGAGAGACATGGGTACCGACAGAGGCCGCAATATTGACGGAAAGAGATATTCACCGCAGCAGATTTCCGCAATGATTCTGCAGAAGCTGAAAGCGGATGCCGAGAGCTACATCGGTGAAAAGGTAACGGAGGCGGTCATTACCGTTCCCGCATATTTCAATGACGCACAGCGTCAGGCGACCAAGGATGCCGGCAAGATCGCGGGTCTGGATGTAAAGCGTATCATTAACGAGCCCACAGCGGCGGCGCTTGCATATGGTCTTGACAATGAGAAAGAACAGAACATCATGGTATATGACCTGGGCGGCGGTACCTTTGATGTATCCATTATTGAGATTGGCGACGGCGTTATCGAAGTGCTGGCAACCAATGGTGATACCCATCTGGGCGGCGATGACTTTGATAACAAGATCATCGACTGGATGGTCAGCGAGTTCCGTAAGGCGGAGGGCGTTGATCTGTCCGGCGATAAGATGGCTATGCAGAGACTGAAAGAGGCGGCTGAAAAGGCAAAGAAAGAGCTGTCCAGCGCGATGAGCACCAACATCAATCTGCCTTTCATCACCGCAACCGCTGACGGCCCGAAGCATTTTGACATGAATCTGAGCCGCGCGAAGTTTGACGATCTGACCCGTGACTTGGTTGAGAAGACCGCGATCCCCGTACAGAACGCCATGAGAGACGCGGGACTGACCAATGCGGATCTGGGTCAGGTGCTTCTGGTAGGCGGTTCCACTCGTATTCCTGCCGTACAGGAGAAAGTGAGACAGCTGACCGGCAAGGAGCCCAGCAAGTCTCTGAATCCTGATGAGTGCGTGGCAATCGGCGCTTCCATCCAGGGCGGTAAGCTGGCTGGCGATGCGGGCGCAGGCGAGATCCTGCTGCTGGATGTAACCCCTCTGTCCTTGTCCATTGAGACCATGGGCGGCGTGGCTACCAGACTGATTGAGAGAAACACCACCATCCCTGTAAAGAAGAGCCAGATCTTCTCTACCGCGGCTGACAATCAGACGGCTGTTGATATCAACGTGGTGCAGGGTGAGAGACAGTTTGCCAGAGACAATAAGTCCCTTGGACAATTCCGTCTGGATGGAATTCCTCCTGCGAGAAGAGGCGTTCCTCAGATCGAGGTTACCTTTGATATTGATGCCAACGGTATTGTAAATGTTTCCGCCAAGGATCTTGGTACCGGCAAGGAGCAGCACATCACCATTACCGCCGGTTCCAATATGTCGGATGACGAGATTGAAAGAGCGGTCAAGGAAGCCGCTGAGTTCGAAGCTCAGGATAAGAAGCGTAAGGAAGCGGTGGAAGCAAGAAATGATGCGGATGCCTTTATCTTCCAGACCGAAAAGGCTTTGAATGAAGTTGGAGACAAGATCAGCGACAGCGATAAGTCGCAGGTTCAGGCCGATATGGAATCTCTGAAAGCGATTCTGGAGAGAACCAAGGATCGTGAGATGAGCGACAGCGAGCTGGATGAGCTGAAAGCTGGCAAAGAGAAGCTGATGAATAGTGCGCAGAGCTTGTTCACCAGAATGTATGAGCAGATGCAGCAGGCCCAGGGCGGTCAGGCGGGTCCCGGAGCGGGTGCCGGTCCGACGAACAATGACGGTAATAATTATAATAGTTCTTCTTCTAAGGATGACGATGTCATCGATGGAGATTTTAGAGAGGTTTAATACGAGGTAAATCATGGCAGAACAGAAGCGAGACTATTATGAGGTGCTCGGCGTAGATAAAACTGCAGATGAAGCGGCAATCAAAAAGGCTTACCGTACTTTGGCCAAGAAGTATCACCCGGATATGAATCCGGGTGATGCCGAAGCCGAAAAGAAGTTCAAGGAAGCTTCGGAGGCTTATGCCGTGCTCAGCGATCCGGAAAAGAGACGCCAGTATGATCAGTTCGGTCATGCCGCTTTTGATGGCGGAATGGGCGGAGACGGAGGATTTGATTTTAGCGGCACGGATTTCAGCGATATTTTCGGAGATATCTTTGGCGACTTTTTCGGCGGCGGACGGAGCCGTTCCTATAGCAGCAACAGCCCCATGAAAGGAAACACCCTCTATACAAGTGTTAAGGTGTCTTTTGAAGAAGCGGTGTTTGGCTGCGAAAAGACGGTGGAGTTGACGGTCAAGGAGCCTTGTAAGACTTGTAACGGTACCGGTGCGAGGCCCGGAACCAGTCCAGAGATATGCAGCAAGTGCGGAGGAAAGGGACAGGTAGTATTTACCCAGCAATCTTTCTTCGGCACTGTTCGTAATGTGCAGCCATGTCCGGACTGTAAGGGAACCGGTAAAATCATTCGCGAGAAATGTCCCGATTGCCGCGGTACCGGTTTTGTGGCGATGCAGAAGCGCTATGCGGTAAAGATTAACGCGGGTATTGATAACGGACAGGTGATCCTGATGCCCGGTCTGGGCGATCCTGGCGTGAATGGCGGTCCCAGGGGAGATGTGAAAGTGGAAGTCTCTGTGGGAAGACATCCGATTTTCCAGAGACAGGATATGAACATATATTCCACTGTGCCGATGTCCTTTGCGGTAGCGGCGCTGGGCGGAGAGATCATGGTGGATACCGTGGATGGCAAGGTGATCTACGAAGTGAAGCCCGGAACCCAGACCGATACCAAGGTGCGTCTGAAAGGAAAGGGCGTGCCGTCTTGGCGGAATCCGGAATTCCGAGGGGATCACTATGTGACGCTGGTGGTTCAGGTGCCCAGCCGCTTAAAGCCGGAGGCCAAGGAACTGTTAAGACAATTCGATGCCGAATGCGGCAATACCCTGAACGTGTCAGCCGATGTTGGCGGGGATGACGGCAAGGGTGATTCAAAGTCCAGAAAAAAGAAATTTTTTAAATAAAAAATGAGAGATGGCTCGCCTGGCGGGCCATTTTTTTATTATTGCCGTGCTGCAACCGCGATTTTTCTGGAATCCGGCAAAGTTTTTACTGTATTTCTGTCACGGTTTGTAGTATACTTAAGGAAATGGCGGCCTGGAACCGTTCCGACTGCCCGTTTTACATAGAGGAGGATTGAAAATGAATTTATTCGTGTGTTATCCCAAATGTACGACTTGTCAGAAAGCGCGGAAATGGCTGGATGAAAAGGGAGTGGAATATCAGCTGCGTAATATTAAGACGGATAACCCCTCCGTGGAGGAACTGCGGGAGTGGCAACAGCGCAGTGGTCTGGAGATTAAGAAGTTTTTCAATACCAGCGGTTTATTGTATAAAGAGATGAATCTTAAGGATAAGCTGCCGGAAATGACATTGGAGGAGAAGCTTTCACTGCTTGCCAGTGATGGGATGTTGGTGAAGCGGCCGATTTTGGTAACAGAGGATAAGGTATTGGTCGGATTCCGTGAAAAGGAATGGGACATATAAGGAGAATTCATGAGAAATAAAAGGAAAGTGCTGGGAACGATATTGATTATCGCGGGATTGTGCTGCTTGTTGGCCGGGACGGGATTTTTGATCATGCGCGTTCTGGATGACCGCGAAATGCAGAATCAGTTGGAGGCTCTTCGACCGGTGGAAGGCGAGACGTTGGAGCCGGGAGAAGATGTTCCGAATTCCAATGCGGGAACACAAGAGGGTGATTTCGCGGAAACAGTCGGAGAAACTGATACCGATTCCCAGAGCGGTTCCGGTACGGAAAGCAGTGATACCGAGAATACGAATAACCCGGAGGGATCGGGAGCAGAGAATTCGGGCGGTGCTGAGTCTGGGGACGGTGCGGAGAATTCCGGCGGCTCCGAGAACGGAAACGGCACGGAGAACTCCGGCGGTTCTGAAAGCACGGGTCCGGGCAGCGGCATTGAAATTGATCCGCCGGAGACAGATCCCACTGTTTTCGCACCCTCCAATCCTGATCGGTCGGGAACTGTCACCAACCCATACGCGGATGCTTTCCGGCAAAACAGCGACATGGTGGCATGGCTGAAAATCGACGGGACGGTAATCGACTATCCGGTGATGCAGACCATGGATGACGAGAATTATTATCTGAACCGAGGTTTTGATAAGAAGAGCAATAGCAATGGCTGTCTGATCATGGATACAGACAGCACCGTGACCGGCGATATGAGCACTAACTTGATCATACATGGTCATAACATGAAGAGCGGCGCCATGTTTGGCAACCTGGAAGAGTATGAAAAGGAAAAGTATTGTCAGGAGCATAAGTACATTTCCCTTTATACCAAGGAGTGTCAGCGGAATTACGAAGTGATCGCCGTGTTTCGTTCCCAGGTTTTCAAAAAGACGGACAATGTATTTAAATATTACCAGTTTTTCCAGGCGGACACGCAGGAGGAATTTGACAACTGGTATACGAACATTATGGCCCTGGCCCAGTATGATACTGGAGTGACGGCGGAGTTCGGAGATCGGTTTCTGACCCTTTCTACTTGTGTTTATCATGTGGAAAACGGACGCCTGGTGGTGGTCGCCAAAGAGATCGAGCCGGGAGACAGCTACGCGCCGATCGAGTGAGGTTCAAGAAAAAGGCGGAGAGCAAGGCCAGGATAAAGAGTCTGCAGAGAGCAAGGCCAGGATAAAGAGCCGGCAGAGAGCAAGGCAGAAGAAAGGCAGAAAGAAAGCCAGAAAGAAAGCCAGAAAGATAAGCGGAAAGAAAGGCAAAAGACAGAAACAATGAAATGGACCAGATTTCGGATTAAGACGATTACGGACGCAGAGGATATCATCATCAGTACGTTATATGATATTGGGCTGGAGGGAGCCCAGATTGAAGACAAGGTTCCTTTGACCGCCCTGGAGAAAGAGCAGATGTTCGTGGATATTCTGCCGGAAGGACCAGAGGATGATGGAATCGCATATTTAAGTTTTTTCGTGGAACAGAAGCAAAACGGCGCTCTGGAACTGCAGGGGGAAAAGATGAGCGCGGATGCCGTTCGGGAGCGTGTGCGGGAGGAATTGGAAGCGCTTTCCCAATGGATGGATATTGGCGAAGGCGAGATCATGGTGGATGAAACCGAGGATATCGACTGGATCAACAATTGGAAACAATATTTTCATCAGTTTACCATTGATGATATTCTGGTGATTCCCTCTTGGGAAGAGCTTGAACCGGGAAAGGAAACCGGCATGGTGCTTCATATTGATCCGGGCACCGCTTTCGGAACGGGTATGCATGAAACGACCCAGCTTTGCATCCGCCAGCTTCGTAAATATGTGACTACGGAGACCGAGCTTTTGGACGTGGGGACGGGAAGTGGAATTTTGGCCATTCTTTCGCTGATGTTTGGGGCGAGGCATGCCGTTGGCACGGATCTGGATATCTGTGCCGTGGAGGCAGTGGCTCAGAACTGCGCGGCTAACGGCATTGCGGCTGATCGGTTTGAAATGATGATCGGGAATATCATTACGGATTCGGAGATTCAGGAACGCGTGGGCTATGGACGATACGACATCGTGGTGGCGAACATTCTGGCGGATGTGCTGGTGCCCTTGACCCCGGTGATCTGCAATCAATTGAAGCCGGGAGGAATTTATATTACCTCCGGGATTATTGACGACAAAGAGCAGACGGTTGTGGATGCCGTCCGGGCATCCGGCTTCGAGGTGTTGGAGGTCACGTACCAGGGCGAGTGGGTCAGTGTGACGGCCCGTAAGGCGATGTGAGTCGATGGCTCATTTGGGTTATAGGCCGTATGTGGCATCAGGAGCGGCCGCCTCTGATATCGGGCTGCCGATTTGCGGGGTGGTTTGGCCGTGTTTCGGAATGGAAACGGCAGATCCCGTGCGGGAGGCGTTTGCTTTACAGTGGGAGCAGCGCGGAACTCTGGGTTGTGCGTGCCGCAGATGGTACGATGGGATAAGACGGGATAAGATAGGAGATTGCCATGGAGAGACGAGATAAGGTGAATTATTATTTGGACTTGGCGGATATCGTGTCCCAACGGGGCACTTGTCTAAGGAGACGTTATGGAGCGGTAATCGTTAAAAATGACGAGGTGATTTCCACGGGCTATGTGGGTGCTCCCAGGGGGCGGAAAAATTGTACGGACATGGGGTATTGTATGCGCCAGAAGCTGCGGATTCCCAGGGGAGAACGCTATGAATTGTGCCGCAGCGTCCACGCCGAGACCAATGCGATCATCAGCGCCTCCCGGGACAAGATGATCGGAAGCACCTTGTATCTGTCCGGAAGAGAAGTGGATACGGGGGAATATGTCAAGAATTCCTGTAGTTGTTCCATGTGCAAGCGCCAGATTATTAACGCGGGAATTGAAAAAGTGGTCATCCGGGATACCCAGGATGAGTATCGTGTGATTAAGGTGCAGGATTGGATTGAAAATGATGAGTCTCTGGATGGAACTTTTGGTTATTGAGTGATCGGGGAAAGAAAATGTATCAATTCTTTGTGGAACCAGGACAGATGAACGGCAGAGAAGTGGTGATTCTGGGAAATGATGTGAACCATATCAAGAACGTCCTGCGGATGAAGCCGGGTGAGGAGCTTGCCGTCAAAAGCGGTGAGGATGATCGGGAATATCGCTGCGGCATCGTGTCCCTGGAAGAGGACAGAATCGTCTGCCAACTGCGGTTTATCAAGGAAGCAGGGGTGGAACTTTCCGCCAGAATCCACCTTTTTCAGGGACTTCCCAAGGCGGACAAGATGGAGTTCATTATTCAGAAAGCGGTGGAGCTTGGCGTCTATGAGATCATTCCCGTAGCTGCCAGACGCTGCGTGGTCAAATTGAATAAGAAAAGGGCCTGTTCCAGGGCAGAACGTTGGCAGGCCATTGCGGAGGCCGCGGCAAAGCAGAGCAGGAGAGGAATCATTCCCATGGTGACGCAGATCTTGTCCTTTGACCAGGCGGTACGGAAAGCGGCGTCCATGGACGTGCGGCTGATTCCTTACGAATTGGCGAGGGACATGGCGCATACCAGAGAATGTATCGGAGCGATTGCGCCGGGTCAGGACGTGGCCGTCTTTATCGGTCCGGAGGGTGGTTTTGAAGAGGAGGAGATTCAGAAAGCCCTTTCCGCCGGGGTGGAGCCCGTGACACTTGGCAGACGTATTTTACGGACGGAGACCGCGGGGCTGGCTGTGATGGCATGGATCATGTATCATTTGGAGGAAGACTGAGATTGTACCCGGCTTAATGTCATTTGCATATATTATGATAGAAAGAAAAGGGATGCCGTGCCTTTGGCGTGTCTTTATATGAATAAGGATACTCAGGCTTGTACACCATCCTGATAAGGATCAAAATGCTCCTGCGTCCGTCACCCTTGGTTTTTTGAGAGGATGCTGGAGCTCCTGAAAAGGAGACTATTTATGGAAGTTTATCTTGACAATTCCGCCACGACAAGGGTGTTTCCGAAAGTGGCGGAATTGATGACTCAGATTATGTGCGTGGATTATGGCAATCCATCCAGTCTTCATACCAAAGGCGTTGCCGCGGAGCAATATCTGCGCTATGCCTCTCAGACCCTGGCCCGCATTTTAAAAGTAGGGGAAAAGGAGTTAATCTTTACTTCCGGCGGGACGGAATCCGACAATCTGGCTTTGATTGGAACGGCGTTTGCCAATCACCGTCGCGGCCGTCATATCATCACCACCCAGATTGAGCACCCCGCCATATTGCAGACCTGCGCTTATCTGGAATCCTGCGGTTTCCGCGTGACTTACCTGCCTGTGGACGGAAGCGGCCGCGTTCGTCCGGGGGATTTGCAGCGCGCCATGTCTCCGGATACGGTTTTGGTATCCGTGATGCATACCAACAATGAAATTGGCTCCGTGCAGCCGATTGCGGAAATCGGGGCTTTGATTAAGAGAATGAATCCCGGAACCTTGTTTCACGTGGATGCGGTCCAGGGATTTGGCAAAGAAAGGATTTATCCTAAAAGGATGAATGTGGACATGATGTCCGTCAGCGGACATAAGATCCATGGTCCTAAGGGAGTGGGTTTTCTCTATGTGAATGAAAAAGTGAAACTACAGTCCATTCTTTTTGGAGGAGGGCAGCAGAGGGGAATGCGTTCCGGCACGGAAAATGTGCCCGGAATCGCCGGTCTGGCCAAGGCGGCAGAGTTGATGTACGCTCATTTGGACGAGGATCGCCGTCGCCTGATGTACCTGAAAAACCTTTTTGTCGAGGAAGCCTGCAAAATCGAGGGCGTCTCTCCCAATGGCCTGCTCAATGGATCGGTCGAGGGAACCGCGCCCCATGTCATCAGCCTTTCCATTGCGGGAGTGCGCAGCGAGGTCATGCTTCATGCCTTGGAGGAGCGGGGAATTTATGTTTCCGCGGGGAGTGCCTGCTCCGCCCGTAAGCCGCAGCCTTCCGCTACCTTAAAGGCCATCGGCGTGGACAAAGATCTGCTGTCTTCCACGCTGCGGTTCAGCACTTCCATTTTTACCACGGAAGAGGAAATTCACTATACATTGAGCCAAATGTATGATATGATTCCTATGCTGAGAAGATATACCAGAAAATAAGGGAAAGAGAAAGTGTTCGCCTGGCCCCGGCCGGGAAAAGACAAAGGAGAGAAATCAGTTATGTTCACGGCTTTTTTGATAAAATATGCGGAAATCGGAGTCAAAGGCAGAAATCGTTATTTGTTCGAGGATGCGTTGGTGCATCAGATCAAATTTGCCCTTAAAAGCTGCGATGGCAAGTTCCTGGTCCATAAGACCCAGGGACGTATCTACGTGGATGCCCTGACGGAGTTTGATTTTGACGAGGTGGCAGCCAGACTGCAGCAGGTTTTCGGCATTTCAGGGATCTGTCCCGTGGTTTATGTGGAGGATGAGGGTTTTGAAAAGCTCTGCCAAACCGTGATCGATTATCTGGCGGAGGTTTATCCGGACCGCCCTAAAACGTTCAAAGTGGCAGCCAGGCGTGCCCGCAAGGATTATCCCCTGGATTCCAACGAGATTAACGCTGATATGGGAGAGGCCATCCTGAACGCCTATCCGGAGATGAGGGTGGATGTCCATCATCCGGAGATGAAGCTGAACATTGAAGTACGTGAGAAAATTTATATTTATTCCGAAGTAATTCCGGGGCCGGGCGGTATGCCGGTGGGAACGGGCGGCAAGGGGATGCTTCTTTTGTCCGGAGGGATTGACTCTCCCGTGGCCGGCTATATGGTGGCAAAAAGGGGCGTGAAAATAGATGCCGTATATTTTCACGCGCCGCCCTATACCAGCGAACGGGCCAAGCAGAAGGTGGTGGATCTGGCGAGGATCGTTTCCCGTTTTACCGGGCCGATTTATCTGCATGTGATTAATTTTACGGATATTCAGCTCTATATTTATGAGAAATGTCCCCATGAGGAGCTGACCATCATTATGCGCCGCTATATGATGCGGATCGCGGAGCATATCGCCAGGGAAACGGGATGTCTGGGCCTGATCACCGGAGAGAGCCTGGGTCAGGTGGCTTCGCAGACTATGGCCTCACTGGCGGTGACTAACGAGGTATGCACCTTGCCGGTCTATCGTCCCTTGATTGGCTTTGACAAGCAGGAGATTGTGGAAGTATCCGAAAAAATCGGAACCTTTGAGACATCCATCCAGCCATTCGAGGATTGTTGTACGATTTTCGTGGCCAAGCATCCCGTGACCAAGCCCAATGGAAACATCATTCGCAGGCATGAGAGGAATCTTGAGGAGAAAATTGACGAGCTGGTGCGGACCGCTTTGGTAACAGAGGAACTGATTATCGTGGAATAGACATGGTTTGGGCCTGCCGCAAGCGACAGGCCCGGTTTCAATTTCCTATGTAGGGATGGAACGCTCCTGAGATTACTGAATCAGATAGGGCTTGAGCGTCGCCATGATCTCGTCGAAGTTGTCTTCTGCATGGATATTCAGATCAATGGGTTTGGATAAATCCAGACTAAAGATTCCCATGATGGATTTTGCGTCGATTACATATCTGCCGGATACCAAATCGAAGTCATAGTCGAATTTCGTAATGTCATTGACAAAGGACTTCACCTTGTCGATGGAATTTAATGAAATCTGTACAGTCTTCATGGTAATTCACCTCCTTATACTCTGTTTTCCAGTGAAAGGAAAGCAGAAAGCATCCTTGCTTTAACGAACTTATTTTACATAGAATGGTATGAAAAGTCAAGGTGAAAACATTACAAAAAAGGAAGAGTTTCCGATGAAAAAAGTAGCATTACATAACCTTGGTTGCAAAGTAAATTCTTATGAAATGGACGTTATGCAACAAAAACTGCAGGAAAAGGGATATAAAATTGTTCCTTTCGATGCAGAGGCGGATATCTATATCATCAATACCTGCACAGTGACCAATATCGCGGACCGCAAGAGCAGGCAGATGCTGCACCGCGCAAGGGCCAGAAATCCCAGGGCCCTGGTGGTGGCCGTGGGTTGTTATGTGCAGACCGGCGGGGAAGAGGCGCTTCGGGACGGGAGCATTGACCTGGCTATTGGCAATAACCGTAAAAAAGATCTGGTGGAAATCCTGGAGGCTTATTTGGATGGGAAAAATGAGGACAAGACGCTCCACGATACCACGATCATTGATATCAACCGAAGCTGCGAATATGAGGAGATGACGCTGACCCAGACGGCTGAGCATACAAGGGCTTATATCAAAATTCAGGACGGATGCAATCAGTTTTGCTCCTATTGCATCATCCCATATGCCAGGGGGCGCGTGCGCAGCAGGCGTGCGGAGGATGTGGTGGCAGAGATTAAAGGGCTTGTGACCCAGGGCTATCAGGAGGTCGTGCTCACGGGGATCCATATCGGCTCCTATGGCATCGACTTGGGAGAGAATGGGGAAGTGAAACTGGCGGGAGACAGTGAACGGAGAGATTATGCGGGGAATTCCAGACTCGTTGATTTGGTGGAACGGGTTCATGAGATAGAGGGTTTAAAGCGGATTCGTCTGGGCTCGCTGGAGCCGAGAATCGTAACAAAAGAAGCTGTCAGCCGTCTTGCGGCATTGGAAAAGCTTTGCCCCCATTTTCATCTTTCCCTGCAAAGCGGCTGTGATGAAACCCTGCGGAGAATGAATAGACGTTACAATACCAGGGAATACTATGAAAGTGTGAAGCTTCTGCGGGAGGCTTTTGACCATCCGGCCATTACCACGGACGTGATCGTGGGCTTTCCCGGGGAGACGGAAGAGGAATTTCAGGACACGTACGAATTCCTGCAAAAAGTTCGTTTTTATGAGATGCATATTTTTAAATATTCCAGGAGAAAGGGCACTAAGGCGGCGGAAATGACGAATCAGGTTCCGGACGCGGTGAAAACGGAACGAAGCAATTGTCTTCTGGCGCTGGAGAGGCAGCAGTCCATGGATTTCCGCGGGCGCTACATAGGGAAAGAGACAGAGGTATTATTTGAAGAAATCAAGGAAGTGGACGGGCATAAACTATGGCTGGGCCATACCAGAGATTATGTAAGAGTTGCTCTGGAGGCGGAGGAAAGTCTGTCAAATTGTATGAGGAACGTCAGGATATCCGGCTTCTTGACGGATGAAATCATGAATTGCGATTCTTTGAATTGATTTTTTAAACCAAATGAGGTAATATATTGATAATATGGAAATGTGCCGCAATGAGCGGATATCAGTTTTAGGGGCACAAATCACAGAATGGGGATTAAAGTTTTGGAGGGAACGGCATGGATTTGGGAAATACACAATACTTCAATGTGGCAATAGAACCGGAAACCAGTGTGAAGATGGTATTGTCCACCGTATATGAGGCATTGACGGAAAAAGGCTATAATCCTGTGAATCAGATTGTGGGTTACATTATGAGCGGGGACCCTACTTATATTACCAGCCATAAGAATGCCAGGAATCTGATTATGAAAGTCGAGCGTGACGAGCTGGTCGAGGAAATTTTAAAACAGTACATCAAGAACAATCATTGGAAATAGGAGGACGTCCATGCGGATCATGGGATTGGACTTTGGTTCTAAGACGGTGGGGGTAGCGATCAGTGACTCCTTACTTCTTACTGCCCAGGGAAAGGAGATCATTCGGCGCCAGGAGGAGAATAAGCTGCGCAGGACGCTGGCACGGATCGAGGAATTGATTGTAGAATACGAAGTCGGGGAGATTGTTCTGGGACTGCCGAAGAATTTGAACGCGACGGAGGGCGCCCGCGAGGCACTGACGGCGGAATTCAAGGAGAAACTGGAGAGAAGGACGGGGCTGCCTGTGTATTACTGGGATGAACGGCTGACCACGGTGGCGGCGGACAAGGCCATGATGGAGGCCGGGATTCGCAGGGAGCACCGCAAAGAATATGTGGATAAGATCGCCGCTGTTTTTATTTTGCAGGGGTATTTGGACAGACGGGCCCGTGAAGCGGAAAACGGTGAGAAGTGAAAAACGCGGTGGGAAAGGAAGATTACCTTGGAGAAAATCGTATTTAAGCCGGACGGAGAAGAACCGGTGGAATTCTATGTGCTGGAGCAGACCACAATTGGCGGTGCCCAGTATATTTTGGTGACGGATAGTGAAGAGGGCGACGGAGAAGCTTTGATTTTAAAGGACTTGTCAAAGGAAGAGGATGAGGAAGGAGTTTATGTCATCGTATCCGATGATAAGGAGTTGGACGCGGTAGCGGAAATTTTTTCCAATATGTTGGACGACGTGGATTTGGTTTAGACGTCCGAAGCGGGTTTGGGACGGTTAGGCCCCGGTCCGGCTGATGAAGGCGCACGGCGGCGCGGGAATCTGATAACAGGAGGTAGACTGATTGGGAAATAAAGAGAATATGAGACGTTCCAGGCTGAAAATTATTCCGTTGGGAGGCTTGGAACAGATTGGATTAAACATTACTGCCTTCGAGTATGAGGACAGTATTATTGTGGTAGACTGCGGGTTGTCTTTCCCGGCGGACGATATGCTGGGAATCGATCTGGTCATACCGGATGTCACATACTTGGAAGATAATATCGAAAAGGTAAAAGGCTTTGTCATCACCCATGGACATGAGGATCATATTGGCGCGCTGCCTTATGTGCTGCGCAGGATCAATGTCCCGATTTATGCCACCAGGCTGACCATGGGGATTATCGAAAATAAGTTAAAGGAACATGAGTTGTTGGAGTCGGTGAAATGCGAAGTGGTGAAGTTTGGCCAGTTTGTACGGCTGGGAGCTTTCAACGTGGAGTATATCAAGACCAATCACAGCATCGTGGACGCGGCGGCCCTGGCGATTCATACGCCGGTAGGTGTGGTGGTACACACGGGGGATTTCAAGGTGGATTATACGCCCGTATTTGGCGATGCCATCGACTTGCAGCGCTTTGCGGAACTGGGCAAAAAGGGCGTGCTGGCGCTGATGTGCGATTCCACCAATGCGGAACGGCCGGGCTTTACTCCCTCGGAGAAGACCGTAGGCCGGACCTTTGACAGCTTGTTCCAGGAGCATGAAGATACCAGGATCTTTGTGGCAACCTTTGCATCCAACGTGGACAGAGTGCAGCAGATTATTGACACGGCTTATAAGTTTGGAAGAAAGGTGGCGGTGGAAGGGCGCAGCATGGTGAGCATCATAGAGACCGCCATTAACCTGAATTGTATCCATATTCCGGAAAACACGTTGGTGGACCTGGATCAGCTGAAAAATTATCCGAATGAGCGCCAGGTCATTATCACCACGGGAAGCCAGGGGGAGAGCATGGCGGCTTTGAGCCGCATTGCTTACAATGTGCACCGCAAGATCACTATTGGGCCGGGGGATACGGTGATTTTTTCCTCTCATCCGATTCCGGGTAACGAGAAACCGGTAACGAAGATTATTAATGAGCTGTTAAGTAAAGGGGCCGACGTGGTGTTCCAGGATGCCCATGTATCGGGCCATGCCTGTGAGGAAGAGATCAAGCTGATCTATACTTTGGTGCATCCACGCTATGCCATACCCGTGCATGGGGAGTACAAGCATTTAAAGGCGCAGGCGAAAATTGCCGACAGTCTGGGGATTGAGAAAGAAAATATCTTTATTTTGTCTTCCGGTGATGTGTTGGAGCTGGATGAGGAAAGCGCGGAAGTGTCAGGAAGAGTGCCGGTAGGCGCGATTCTGGTGGATGGTCTGGGCGTGGGGGATGTGGGAAACGTCGTCCTGCGCGATCGACAGCATTTGGCTGAGGACGGAATCGTGATCGTGGTCATGAGCCTGGAACATGAATCGGGAGAATTGGTGGCAGGGCCGGATATTGTTTCCAGAGGTTTTGTTTATGTGAGAGAGTCGGACGAGTTGATTGAGGAAGCCCGTTCTATCGTGGATGTGGCGGTTTCCGCCTGCCTGGAGCGGGGGATTACAGACTGGGGCAAGCTTAAGAGTGCCACCAAGGATGCCCTGGGCGATTATATCTGGAAGAAGACGAAGCGTCGTCCTATGATTTTGCCGATCATTATGGAGGTTTGAAGAAGCCGCGGTCCGGTTCGGGCATGGCGGGAGATATTGGACATACAGGCTATGCCGGGCGTGAATGGCTGATTCCGATTGGCGGTATTATGTGGAAAGCGAAAGAGGTGAGATGGGATGAAAGCGATAGATGTTCTTACCGCGATTTTTGGAACGGTTCTCAAGGTTGCCGTTGCTGTCATTGTGATCGTGTTGATTTATAAGGGGGCGTTATTTGGTTATGATTATGGCTATCGGGTGTTTGCGGAACCTCCTTTGACAACCGGTGAGGGCAGGACGATCTTGTTCACGGTAACGGACGAGATGATGAGGTACATTGAGCAGGACGAGGAAAAGGCTTTGTCTCCCGGCGCTCTTTTGGATGCTTATAAGCTGGGGAAGCAAATGGGCGCCGTTTTGGAAAACAAGGGATTGATTCGGGACCGTAACTTATTTGTGCTTCAGTTTTTGCTGTCGGAATACCGGGTGGATATTAAGCCGGGACAATATGAGATCAGCACTGCCATGACGGTGGATGAGATGCTGGAGATGATGACGGCAGGAACTGAGGAGGAAGAATGATCGTAGACGAGAGAATGGTTGCCTTTATTAACTCGCTTGATAAAGGCAACACTGTTTTTTTAGAGAATCTGGAAAGGGAAGCGCTGGCGGCACAGGTGCCGGTCATTCGAAAGGAGACACAGAGCCTGCTGAAATTCTTGATGCGTTTTCAGCGTCCTGCGAGGATTTTGGAGGTGGGTACCGCGGTGGGCTTTTCCGCTTTATTGATGCTGGAATATGCGCCTTTGGGATGTCATGTCACGACTATTGAAAAAGATGAGAAGCGGATTCCGGAGGCAAAGGAGAATTTCCGTCGGGCGGGAAAGGAAGGGGCCGTTACCTTGCTGGAGGGAGACGCGGCGGATCTGCTGAAAGAATTGGAGGGACCCTTTGATCTGGTTTTCATGGATGCGGCAAAGGGACAATATCCGCGTTTTTTGCCGGAGGTCTGCCGATTGTTGGCCCCTGGAGGACTTTTGGTCAGTGATAATGTGCTGCAGGACGGGGATGTGATAGAATCCCGTTTTGCCGTGACCAGGCGCAATCGGACGATTCATGCGCGGATGCGGGAGTATTTGTATGAATTGACGCACCATCCCCGGTTGGAGACCTGCGTACTGCCGGTGGGCGACGGGGTGACCATGAGCGTGAAGCTGGCAGTGGATGAGGCTTGAGCGGGGACCCATCGGATGCGAATAAGGCCGGAGCGGGGACGTCATTGGTTGTGAATAAGGCTTGCGAGGAGATTCCATCCGACTGCAATAAGTCTTGTTGGTGCGAGCGGGAAGAATGGAGAGGTTGAACGAATGGTGGAGCGAAAGAAGCCGGAGCTGTTGGCGCCGGCCAGCAGTCTGGAGGTGCTGAAGACCGCCGTGATTTTTGGCGCGGATGCGGTGTATATCGGAGGGGAGGCCTTTGGTCTGCGGGCCAAGGCGAAGAATTTTACCCCGGAAGAGATGGCGGCAGGCATTGCTTTTGCCCATGAACGGGGTGTCAGAGTCTATGTGACGGCCAATATTCTGGCCCATAATGCGGATCTGACGGGTGCCAGGAAGTATTTTGAGCAGCTGCGGGACATGAAGCCTCAGGCGGATGCTCTGATTATTTCGGATCCCGGGATGTTTCGGATCGCAAAAGAAGTCTGGCCGGAGGCGGAGATCCACATTTCCACTCAGGCCAACAATACCAATTATGAAACCTATCTTTTCTGGTGGCAGTTGGGAGCAAAGCGCGTGGTGTCGGCAAGAGAATTGTCCTTGGAGGAGCTTCGCCAGATTCGGGAGAAGATTCCTGCCCGGATGGAGATCGAAAGCTTTGTCCATGGGGCCATGTGTATTTCTTATTCCGGACGATGTCTGTTGAGCAATTTCCTGACGGGACGGGATGCGAATCAGGGTTCCTGTACCCATCCCTGCCGTTGGAAATATTATGTGGTAGAGGAAACCAGGCCGGGAGAATATCTGCCGGTCTATGAGAATGACAGGGGCACGTTTTTATTTAATTCCAAGGACCTGTGCATGATCGAACATATCCCAGAACTGGTGGAAACCGGCATTGACAGCTTTAAAATTGAAGGGCGCATGAAGACCGCGCTCTATGTGGCTGCGGTTGCCCGGACTTACCGAAAGGCGCTGGATGATTATTTCCAGTCGGAGGATCTTTATCGGAGAAATTTGGATTGGTATCGGGCAGAAATCGGGAAATGTACTTATCGACAATTTACGACTGGTTTTTATTTCGGCAAGGCGGACCACAACACCCAGATTTATGACAACAGTACTTATATTCAGGAATCCGTGTATTTGGGTATTGTTGAAGAAGTGGACGAAAACGGACTGGTTCGAATCGAGCAGAAGAATAAGTTCTGTGTGGGCGATGAGATTGAGATCATGAAGCCGGACGGAAGAGACGTTCCCGTCCGTGTATTGGCTATGTATGATGGGGAAGGGGAGGCGGTGGAGAGCGCGCCCCATCCGAAGCAGCAATTGTGGCTTGCTTTATCCGGGGAGGCGGAGCGGTTTGACCTGCTGCGAGCTGCAAAGGAGGCCGGCAAGGCCCATCCATAGGGGAATCAGAGAAAAACATACGCCAAAATACGCCTTATTTTTTGTACAAATCAGACAATGGGACGCTTTTGAAGCGGTATTTTTTTGGAAAAAGAGAGAAAAAGCAATTTGGGTATTGCAATTTAGTCTTTTTTAGAGTATCTTTAAGAAAACGAAGTCCGGTGTGGTTTGCGGGCAGCTTCTATGGCGGGCTTTGGACATAGGTGTGAATGAACAAGGATGTTCCAAATGTAAATTATTTACGTTGGAGCATTTTTTTCATGATACGGGCAGGAAAATCGTCTGGAGACTTCATAGAAAAGGGGAGCCTTGTCGATATGTGTCGGTCCTATGTCAACAAACAAGGAAAGGAAGATAGTAAAATGAGCGAGGTTTTAAACGTGGAGGAGATCTTTGCCAGCAATTTGTTTACTGTTGGAAAGATGAAGGAAAGACTTCCCAAGAATGTGTTCAAGGAAGTCAGGAAAGTGATGGACCAGGGTGGAGAATTGTCGCTTGCTACCGCTGACGTAGTGGCCAAAGCGATGAAGGATTGGGCGGTCGAGCATGGCGCTACCCATTACACTCACTGGTTCCAGCCTTTGACGGGCATCACTGCCGAGAAACATGATTCGTTCGTTGCCCATCCCGATGCGGAGGGCAGGATGTTGATGGAGTTCTCGGGCAAAGAGCTGATCAAGGGTGAGCCGGATGCTTCTTCATTCCCTTCAGGCGGTTTGCGCGCCACCTTTGAGGCGAGAGGCTATACCGCGTGGGATATTACTTCTCCCGCTTTTCTGAAAGAAGACGCTACCGGCGTGATCTTGTGCATTCCTACCGCGTTTTGTTCTTACAAGGGAGAGGCGCTTGACAAGAAGACGCCGCTTCTGCGTTCCATGGAAGCGGTAAGTGAGCAGGCGTTGAGAATCGTTCGTTTGTTTGGCAATACAGAAGCCACCAAGGTAGTGGCCAGCGTTGGACCCGAACAGGAATACTTCCTGGTGGACAGAGAAAAATACTTAAAGCGCCCCGACCTGATTTTCGCGGGCCGTACCTTGTTCGGCGCGCCGGCCCCCAAGGGACAGGAGCTGGAGGATCACTATTTCGGAACCATTCGTGAGAGAATCGGTTCTTTCATGAAAGATTTGAATATCGAGTTGTGGAAACTGGGTGTTACCGCCAAGACCCAGCATAACGAGGTGGCCCCTGCTCAGCATGAGCTGGCCCCTATTTATGAGACTGCCAATATCGCCGTGGACCACAATCAGCTGGTCATGGAGACAATGAAAAAGGTTGCCGGCCGTCATGGCCTGACCTGTCTGCTGCATGAAAAGCCATTTGCCGGCGTAAACGGTTCCGGTAAGCACAATAACTGGTCCCTGGGAACGGATAATGGCGTGAACCTTCTGGATCCCGGTGACACGCCCAATGAAAACATCCAGTTCCTGTTGGTGCTGGCCTGCATTATGAAAGCCGTTGACACCCATGCGGACCTGCTTCGTCAGAGCGCTTCCGACGTCGGAAACGATCATAGACTTGGAGCCAACGAGGCGCCGCCCGCGATTATTTCCATGTTCCTGGGCGAGCAGCTGGAGGACGTGGTGAAGCAGCTGGTGGAAACCGGCGAGGCTTCTCATCTGGTAGAGGGCGGCAAGCTGCAGACTGGCGTATCCACCTTGCCCGATTTGGAAAAGGATGCGACGGATCGCAACAGAACCTCACCGTTCGCGTTTACGGGCAATAAGTTTGAATTCCGTATGGTGGGAAGCGCTGACTCCATTGCAAGCCCCAACACCACGTTGAACGCCATCGTGGCGGAGGCTTTCTGCGAGGCTGCCGATATTCTGGAAAATGCGGAAGATTTTGATGTGGCAGTACATGATCTGATCAAGGAATACATGACCAAGCACCAGAGAATCGTGTTCAATGGTGACGGTTATTCTGAGGAATGGGTGAAGGAAGCCGCCAGACGCGGGCTGCCCAACATCAAGTCTATGGTGGAGGCTGTCGGCACCCTGACTACTGAGAAGTCCATCAAGCTGTTTGAAAAGTTCAAAATTTTCACTCGTGCGGAGTTGGAATCCCGGGCAGAGGTTTTGTATGAGACCTATTCCAAGAACATCAATATTGAGGCCCTGACCATGCTGGATATGGCCAAGAAGCAGATCCTGCCCGCCGTGATCGGTTATACCAGGTCTTTGGCGGACACCGTGATCGCCGTGCGCGAAGCCGGTGCGGATGCCGCTGTACAGAGGGATCTGTTGAACGAGGTTTCGGCAAAGCTGGCCGAAGCAAAGGCTGCTTTGGTTGATCTGGAGAAGAAGCAGGCGGCTGCCGGCGCCATTGAGGATCAGAAAGATCTGGCGTTCTACTATAAGGATGTGGTGCGTGAGGCCATGGCTGCCCTGCGGACTCCCGTGGATGAGCTGGAGATGTTGGTCGACAAGAAAGTATGGCCGTTCCCGACCTATGGTGATCTGATTTTTGAAGTATAAGGTTTTTCTGCTGGAAAAGCACTCCTATATTGTAACATTTCCTAAAAAGGACCCGTGCGTGCCGCGGGTCTTTTTTTCACGATTTTTCCTGGAATCGCATATGGAGAAAAATCTTGACGAATCTTCGCGGATTATTTATGATCATTTTAAAGAGAGTTTCTATCAAAAGAGAGGATAAGTATGAATACACAGATCATTCCCCAGATTCGAGAGATACAAGTCTTTGCGGCCCCGATCCGGTTGGCGGATTATTTTCTGGCAGCGGAAGTGACGGAAGCCTTTCCCCGTGCCAGGGAAATTTTTCTGGAAAACGGACCGCTGGAGGGAGCGCACCCTATTCGTTATGAAAGGAAATCCATGCCGGAAGAAGCCTATCGTATCCATGCAGGAAAGGAAGAAATCTGCATTTATGCTTCCGCTTCCAAGGGGCTGATGTATGGATTGTTTACCTTGTCGGAGTTGGATTTCGTGAATGACGGAAATCTTTGTGAGTTTGACGCCCTGGATGAACCGGGACTTGTCTGCCGGGCGCTTTCAGACGATATTTCCAGGGGGCAGATTCCCACGACGGATCATTTTTTCCGGATCATACGGCGTCTGGCCAGATATAAATATAATACTTATATGCCGTATATCGAAGATGTGTTCCGGTTTGTTTCCGTTCCAGCCTGGGGAAAGTACAGCGATCCCGTAGGAGCGGAGGAATGGAAAGCGATTATCCGGTATGCGGGGGAATGGAATCTTTCCGTGCGGCCCATTGTAAATCTTCTGGGACATTTTGACAAGCTGGTACGGATCGAGGAACTGCAGCCGCTGGCCTTGCGCCGCAAGGATGGTTCCCTGATTGATTGCATGGATCCTGCCAATCCCAGGGTAAGGGAAGTGATCCGCCTGATGTTGGGAGAGATCGTGGATTGTTTTGGAAAAGGGATCATCCACTGCGGCGGCGATGAGCCTGTGGGCCTGACGGAGGTTTTCGGCGCGCAGGAGGGCGGACGGCTTTTTATCGAGCATTATACATTCATTCATGACGTGCTACAGGAAATGGGTTGTTCTCTGATGATGTACGCGGACTTTTTCGCCCCTCCCTGGGGGGATTATTCCGTGCCTGTGGAGCGCGCGAAAGAATTGCCGGAGGATACGGATTTTGTTTTCTGGGATTACGCGGCGCGGGAGGCTTATCCCTTTGTGGACGCGCTGCACCGCCAGGGCATCCGGCTTTATCTGTCTCCCGGGAGCTGGGCCTGGAGCTGCTTCGCTTGCGACATCCGACAGTGTTATGATAATACCAAGGGTTTGTTAAAGGCGGATGGCGGACGCAGCCACGGCATGATCATGTCCTCCTGGGCGGATCATGGGGATATTTTGCGGGAATTGGCTCTGCCTGGGGTCTTGGTAGGGGCGAATTATAGTTGGAATCCCGCGTCCTCCTATACTTTTGAGGAAATCTATCTGCTGCTGCACAAGAGTCTTTACGGTTTCGACCGGCAGCAGGCAATGCTTTTGAATCCCATCTATCATTATGACGAGTTCATTTTGCATGACCGAAAAGGAGAATTCAAGCAGGAAATCTGGACGGATCCGTTCCGGATGGTGCAGTTTGACGGATATCGGAATTTGGAAGAGTTTGTCCGCGTCCTGGAAAAGGCGGAGCGGGATCTGGAGACGCTGAAACCCCTGCGGAATCCGCTGCCGTTCCATACGATGCTGTTGGCCGTCCGGCGCACCCGCTTTACGGCGGAAAAGATTTTGCTGCTTCCGAAGAAGCGCCCGGAAACGGTAGAGGAGGGAATTCCTTATGCGGAGGCGGCGCTGCGATTGGCGGGCGAGCTGCTTCCTCTCAGGGAGCTTCACCGCAGACTGTGGTTTGAAACGAATCGTTACGCGGATTGGGAGATTTGTGCCGCCCGCTATGACGATCTCTATGACCGGCTGCGGATGTTCGCGAGAAATATCCGTCTGCGCAGATTTTGGACGGCGGATGTGTATTAAGGCGGGAGCTGTATCAGATCCGCAAGGTGATATTTATATGAATTGAACAAAAAACACATACAGATTTGGAAATTTTTTGGTCGAATTTTATGCTTGCAAAAAGGGAATACTTACTGTATAATAGTCGAGTAATCAGTGCAAAGGGCTATAGCCAAACGGTAAGGCAGCGGACTCTGACTCCGTCATTTTCAAGGTTCGAATCCTTGTAGCCCTGTTTTGCAGACCAAGACCTCCGGAAAGGATTCCTTTCTGGAGGTTTTTCCATTTACATAAGGATGTCATTTACGTAAGGATAGGGGGAAAGCTTATGCCTTTGGAGATCGTTCGGAATGATATTACGAAAATGAAAGTGGATGCCATCGTCAATGCCGCCAATCGGACTTTGTTGGGCGGAGGGGGCGTGGACGGAGCCATACACCGCGCGGCGGGACCGGGACTTTTGCGAGAGTGCCTGGGGCTTGGCGGCTGTGGAGTCGGTAAGGCCAAGATCACGGGAGCTTACCGGCTGCCTTGTCAGTATGTGATTCATACCGTGGGGCCGATTTGGCGGGGCGGCAGGGCCGGGGAGAAGGAGAAGCTGGTTTCCTGTTACCAGGCCTGTCTCGAACTGGCAAAGGAGAAAGAGTGTCAGACGGTGGCTTTTCCCCTGATTTCTTCCGGCGCGTATGGCTATCCCAAGGACCAGGCGCTGAAAGTCGCCATCGACGTGATTGGAGAATTCTTGCTCCAGCATGATATGACGGTGTTCCTTGTGGTTTATGACAAGACCTCTTATCAGATCAGTGGGCAGCTGTTCCGAAAGATCGCGGAATATATCGACGACACCTATGTGGAAACGCATACGGATGAGAGCAGGGAGAGATCGCGGAACATTGCGGAATTTTGGCAAGATTCGGAAGAAAGGCGGGACCTCAAGGAGACGGAGCCGTTTGAGGCCCAATACTCCTTGGCAAAACCTGCCGCATCCGCGGGGAAAGGACCTACGTCTGCGGCGGATTTGAGCGCGATGAACGCAGAGGAGATGCTTGCAAGCCTGGAGCCTGTGGATACGGCGAGCATAGGCCTGGGGCCTGGGACGAAAGCGGGAGCTGGCCTGAAGTCTGTGGGTACGGCAGACAAGGGCTTGCAGTCTGTGACGAAGGCGCCCGCAGAGCGTGCGGACACGTTGGAAGAGGCGCTGAAGCGGCTGGATGAAAGCTTCTCCGAGATGCTGCTGCGGAAGATCGACGAGCAGGGCATGACGGACGCCCAATGTTATAAGCGGGCGAATATCGACCGCAAGCTTTTCTCCAAGATCAGGAGCGACAGGCTGTACCGGCCCAGCAAACCGACCGTTTTGGCTTTTGCGGTGGCGCTGGAGCTGCCCCTGGAGGAAACGCGGGATATGCTGATGAAAGCCGGTTACGCCTTGTCGCACAGTAATAAATTTGACATCATCGTGGAATTTTTTATCAAGGAAGGAAATTACAATATCTTTGAGATCAACGAGGCTTTGTTCGCTTTTGATCAAAGACTTTTAGGAGCGTGAAGATGTCGCATGACAAGCGACCAATCAGAATACCGAATGTTTTATGATATGGCTGTAAGGAAAAACCTGACAGCCATATTTTAGAAAACAGAGGTATGACAATGAAAACAAATTTCACGAAAAAAAATTTAACAGAAATCGTATTTATCCTTGACCGCAGCGGTTCCATGGCGGGACTGGAAAAGGACACGATCGGCGGCTTCAATTCCCTGATCGAAAAGCAGAAAAAATTGGAGGGGGAGGCCCTGGTTTCCACGGTCCTGTTCGATTATACCAATGAGGTGCTGCACGACAGAGTGCCGCTGCAAAAAATCAGGCCGCTTACGGATGAGGACTATTACGTGCGGGGAAGCACCGCCCTTTTGGATGCCGTCGGGGGAGCGGTCCATCATATCCGGAACGTGCATAAGTATATCCGCAGGGAGGATGTGCCGGACCGTACGCTCTTCGTGATCACGACGGATGGAATGGAAAACGCCAGCCATCGTTATACGCTTCAGCAGGTCAAGGAGATGATCGAACAGCAAAAGAAAGCGGGCTGGGAATTCCTTTTCCTGGGAGCCAATATCGACGCGGTGGAGACTGCGGGCGGTCTGGGCATTTCCGCGGACCGCGCGGTGAACTATCATAGTGACGCGGCGGGCACGCAGCTGAATTATGCCGTCTTGAACGAGACGATCAGCAAGGTGAGGTCCTGCGAGAACATTGCGTCGGACTGGAAACAGGAGATCGATCAGGATTACCAGAAAAGAAAGAAAAAGAATTGATTTGCATTGCATTCACGGCCGCCAAAGTGTACAATAAAACCATCAATCAGATTTTAGAGGTGACAGAATATGAAAGATTTTAAATTTTCTACTCTGCAGTACCAGCGGCCGGATATGGATGCGTACTGTGAAGCGTTAAAACAGTTTTTGGAGCGGGTGCGGAATGCGGGAAGCTATGAAGAGGCCCGGGGCATTATGATGGAGCTGGACGCGATGGAACAGGAATTTTCCACGATGCTGAATATCGTGTACATCCGCCATACCGTCGATACGCGGGATGCGTTTTATGAAAAGGAAAGCCAGTATTTTGACGAAGTGCTTCCTACCATGATGCCTTATTCCATCGCCTTAAACCAGGCTTTTATGGAAAGCCCTTATCGGGCGGACTTTGAAGCGGAGTTCGGCAGTCAGATTTTTGTCCAGATGGAGCTGCAGAAGAAGTCTTTCTGTGAGGCGAACATCCCGCTGATGCAGAGGGAGGCGCGGCTGACGGATGAATATCAGAAGATCATGGCGGCAGCGGCCATTCCCTTTGACGGACAGACGCTGAATCTCTATGGGCTTCAAAAATATTTCGAGCATGACGACCGCCAGGTGCGCAAGGCCGCTTTTCAGGCTTATTCCGATTTTTATCATTCCCATGAGCCGCGTCTGGAGGAAATCTGGGACGAGCTGATCGCCATCCGCAACGAGATGGGCCGTAACCTGGGTTATGAGAATTTTATCCCGGTGGGCTACTTGCAGCAGGGACGGACGGATTATGGAATGGAAGAAGTGGCGGCTTTCCGCGAGCAGGTACGCAGGGAGCTGGTGCCCTTATGTGAAAAGCTGTATCAGGCCCAGGCGAAGCGGCTTGGCGTGGACCGCGTCATGGTCTACGATGAGAAGCGCATTTATCCGGACGGAAACGCGGTCCCTGCCGGGGATGATGATTTTATGGTGGAGCAGGCCCGGAAAATGTATCATGAAATGAGTCCGGAGACGGGAGCGTTCATTGACTTTATGATCGATCATGAGATGATGGACCTGAAAAACAAACCCGGCAAGGCCTCTACCGGATATATGACTTCCCTGCCCAGCCTGAAAGCGCCTTTTGTATTTTCCTGCTTCAATGGAACCATCGGGGATATGCAGGTGCTGACACATGAGATGGGCCATGCCTTTGCGGGATATATGGCGATGCGTAGTCAGCCGATTTCCCAATACTATGGAGAGTCCACGGATATCGCGGAGATTCATTCCATGTCCATGGAACAGTTTTCCTACCCTTATGCGGAATGGTTTTTCGGGGAACAGGCGGATAAGTTCCGGTTCGCCCATCTGCAGGAGGCCATTACCTTTGTGCCTTTCGGCGTGGCGGTGGATGAATTCCAGCATATTTGTTATGCCCATCCGGAGCTGACTCCCAAGGAGCGCACTTATGAGTGGCACAAGCTGGAAGAAAAATATATGCCCTGGAGGACTTATGACCAGGATGAGTTCATGGAACGGGGCGGCTATTGGTATCATAAATTGCATATTTATCTGTATCCTTTCTATTATATTAATTATACGCTGACTACCATGGGAGCCATGGAGTTCGCGGGCAAGAATGCCTTGGATCATGAAGCGGCCTGGGAGGATTATAAGAAGCTCTGCACCTGCGGCGGCAGCATGAGTTACAAGGAAACCCTGCGGCACGCGAATCTGTCCGTGCCTTTTGAAGCGGGCAGTGTGGCCAGGGCCATGGAGCGGCCGAAAAAGATTTTGCTGGATGCCATTGGGGAGTAATGCCATGTTGGTTTTTCTCTGTGACGATAACGCTTCCGAGCGCGCATATCTCAAATCCCTCGTTCTCGGCTGGGCGGACCGGTCGGGGAGCGATGTCTGCGTGCGGGAATATCCCTCGGCGGAGGCGCTTTTGTTCGCGTATGAAGACGGTGCGCCGGACATCTTGCTTTTAGACATCGAAATGCCGGGAATGAACGGGGTGGAGCTGGCGAAGAAGCTGCGGGAGCGGCGGGAGGCCGTGCAGATTGTTTTCATCACCGGTTACCCGGACTTCATGGCCGAAGGGTACGAGGTGGAGGCGCTGCACTATCTCCTGAAACCGGTGACGCCGGAAAAGCTGGCGGAGGTGTTATCCCGGGCCGCGGAAAAGATTTCCCGGGCGGAAAAGAAAATCCTCCTGCCGTCGGATGGGGGCAGGATCGCGCTGCCCCTTAAGGAAATACGCTATATTGAGGCCAGGCGGCAGTATTCGGTGATCTGTGCGGCTTCGGGGGAGTATCGGCTGAAGGTTCCGATCTCCGAGCTGGAGACCCAGCTGGACGGTTATTTTCTGCGGGTTCAGCGTTCGTTTATCGTCAACCTCCGGGAGGTTTTGCGGATCAACCGCACCGAGGTGATTTTAAGAAGCGGGGAAGCGGTGCCCATAAGCCGGGGCATGGCGGACAAGATCGGGAAAAAGATGATAGAATTGTTTTAAGGGTGTAAAAATGTTTTTCGACAGAATGGTCAATAGAAAAATCGAGCGGTATCAGTCGGAGCTTTTGCAGAAGTATTGCGACGAGGTGGAGTCCATGTACCGCAAAATGCGGGGATGGCGGCACGATTATCACAACCATATTCAGGCGCTGCAGGCTTCCATGGCCCTGGGAAAATATGACGAGGTGAACCGGTACCTGGCGGACTTAAATCAGGATCTCACCACGGTGGACACGGTGATCAAGACCGGCAGGGTGATGGTTGACGCGATCCTAAACGGCAAATTGAACATCGCCGCCCAGAACGAAATCCCGGTCAACGCGAAAGCGAAGATCCCGGAGGGCACGCCGGTTTCCGACATCGACCTCTGCGTCATCATCGGAAATCTTCTGGACAACGCCATCGAGGAAAATAAGCGGCTCCCCGGGGATTCCCGCTTTATCCGGGTTTATATGGGCAGGAAGAACACCCAGTTTTACCTTTCCGTCACAAACGCCGCCGGGAAGAAACGGGCGAAAACCAATTCCCGTTTTTTATCCGCCAAGGGAGTGGAACATGGTTTCGGCCTGGATCGGGTAGCGTCGGTGGTAAAGAAGTACGGCGGATATTTTTCCGCGGACAGCGAGGACGGCGGGTTCACGGCGGAGTTGCTGATTGGAATTGGAGACGCATGAGGAATGGGGACCAGGAAGCTGGTCCTCATTTTTCGTTGCATTTGGTACACGAAAAAGAGCGTTTCGTACCCAAGATTACCATTTTTTCTCTTAAATGTACTATAATCACGGTAGGAGGGTGATGAAAATGTCAAAAAAGAAAAACAAAAAAGATCAAAAGCGTAAACCAAAGTACGGAATGTTCTCCTGCGTGGGCTACATTTACGACATATTGTGGAAAAATGAACGATTTCTGGTGCTCGCGGGACTTGCGGTGGTACCGCTGTCTCTCCTTACGGCTGCTTTCGGGTTGTACGCCACCCCCGCGATTCTAGATGCCATTGGAAGCTACAGCAGCTTCGGCTATGCGGCCCTTGTGATCGCGGGGATCGTTCTTGCCAAGGCGATTGCGGATACCGCGGACGAAACGCTTCGGTCGATTACAGGAAACGCCGAACACAATGTTTATGGTATCCTGGTGTATCAGGCCCAGGTCGCTTGTCGTACAATGGACTGGTATCTGAGTTATGAGGAAGACTATCTGGAAATCAATAATCGGGCCGATGAGGCGCTGCGCGATCACACGTATGCAATGCATTTTCCAATGGCTTTTGCGGAAACCGCAGGCGAGATCCTGAAATTTTTCCTCTTTGGCGCAACGGTGTCCATGCTCCATCCGATTGTCATCGTGATCCTGATCGCCGGCGCAATGATAAACCGGCAGATGTCCAAGTGGCAGTGGCGGAAGCGTTACGAGGAGCGGGATCTTCGGAATGTCGCCGAGCGCAGACGCGGGTACGCGGCTTTTTACGGACACGAACTCGGATATCAGAAGGACATCCGGCTTTTTCATATGCAGAAGCCCTTGCATGAACGCATTTCCAGGCACATCGGGGAAGCTCTTGCATGGCAGAAAAAGCATGAGTATCGCGGGCTGCTGGTATCTCTTGTGGATTTTCTGATCGTCCTTTTGCGGGACGGAATCGCTTATGCTTTTCTGATCTATAAAGCCCTCAGGGGCGAGGTGGATGCGGCGCAGTTTGTCCTGTATTTTTCAGCCATCCGTTCCCTTGCGGGTCTTTTGGAGGGCATCGCATGGCAATTTCAGCGGGTAAAGGAAGGCGCCGCGCAGGTCAGCGATGTCAGGGAACTGCTGGAATACGAGGGAAAACTGAACCATGGCAAAGGGATCCCTTTGCCGGAAAAGCCCTTTTCCATCGAGTTTAAAAACGTGACTTACCGATATCCCAAAGGCGAGAAAAACATCCTGGAAAACATATCCTTTCAGATCAAGCCGGGGGAGAAAATCGCGCTTGTGGGCTTAAACGGCGCGGGAAAGACCACCCTCGTCAGAATGATGTGCGGTCTGATCCTGCCCGATGAAGGGGAGGTGCTTTTGGACGGCCATACGCTTTTTGAATACAACCGGGACGAGATGTATTCCCTCTTCGGGTTCGTCCCCCAGTCCTACAATCTGCTGCCGGTGTCGCTGGAAAAAAACATCGCCTGCACGGCGGACGAATCAAAAATCGACCGTGAAAGACTTAAGAAGGCGCTTGCGCTTTCCGGCTTTCAGGAAAAGGTGGAGAGTCTGCCTCTGGGGCTGAAGACGCCCCTGGACCGGACCGTAAACGAGGATGCGGTGGAGCTTTCCGGCGGCGAAAAGCAGCGGCTTCTGCTGGCAAGGCTCATTTATAAAAATCCCCTCTGCATGATTTTGGACGAGCCTACGGCGGCTCTTGACCCCATTGCAGAGGACAGGATGTACCGCCGCTACAACGAGATTTCCCAGAACGCGACGTCGATATTCATCTCCCACCGCCTGGCTTCCACCCGCTTTTGCGACAGAATTTTCCTCCTGGACGACGGAAAATTCGCAGAGATCGGAACCCATGACGAGCTGATGGCAAAGGGTGGAAAGTACCGGGAGCTGTTCGATGTCCAGAGCAAATATTATCAAGAGGAGGCGAATGTAAATGGCTAAAATCACCTTGAAAGAAGATCTTTCCTGCCTGATGCGGGCGGTAAAAATCTGGCGGGAATACGCGCCGAAATACTGGAGCTTCTCCGTCGCCCAGAGAGTTTTTCAAAGGGTTTCCGCTTATTTTTCCCTGACGATGTCGGCCCTTCTTTTGGACGAAATTTCCGGCGGCAAAGACAGGGACAGGTTGATTCTTTTTGTCTGCCTGACGGTTTTCGGAGGGTTTCTGTTCTCGGTGACCACCCGTCTGCTGCAGATAAAAGTCTCGGTTTTGGACAGCCAGAGTTATTATAGATATGAACAAATTCTGTCTGACGAAAACTGCAGGCTCCAGTTTGAACACCTGGAAAACCCGGATGTCCGGCTTTTATACGAGAAAATCGATGCGACCACCCGAACGGTCTACGGAGGCCTTATGGGGGTGTTGTACAATGTTTCGAATACGGTGGATACGTTGACGGAACTGATTCTGTCCCTGTCTTTAACGGTCGCCGCGCTTTTTGCGGGAACCGCCGGGCAGTTTCACGGCCTTTTGGGATTCTTAAATTCCCCGTTGTCGGCGTGCCTGATGCTTCTGGTGATCGGAGGATTTTCCGCTCTGACGATGAAGCTTCGAATCATCCGCCGCAGCCGGGAAAACGAGGCGCGAAACGAGGTCTCTCTTGGAAGCCGCCGCTATATCGCTTATGGCAAACTTCGGGGTCCGGACATGATCATCTTCGGACTTAACGCCATTGTTCTTGAGGAGTACAGAAAATACACCATGCGACCGTCCTGGTTGTTAAAGCTTCAGAAAACCGGGCTTGTGTTCGGCGCTTTAGAGGCGCCCAAAAACGCCGTCATGCAGGTCCTGATTCATCTTTATGTGGCGGCAAAGGCGTTTTGCGGAGCCATTGGACTGGGCAGCTTCGTGCTTTATCAGGGCGCCATCAGCCGCTTTGTGGGAGCGTTGGATAGCCTTGCGTGGAATTTTAGCGAGCTTCGGTTCAACACCGATTACCTGAAGACGACCTACGAATATTTTGACCTGCCCAACCGTATGTATCAGGGCACTCTGGCCGTGGAAAAGCGGGACGACCTGGACTATGAGATCGAATTTCAGGATGTCAGCTTTCGGTATCCCCGGACCGATGCCTGGGTGCTGCGTCATGTTTCCATGAAATTCAAAATCGGGGACAAGATCACCATCGTCGGTGAAAACGGCTCCGGCAAGACCACTTTCATCAAACTTCTTTGTCGGCTGTACGATCCCACCGAAGGGAAGATTTTGCTGAACGGCATTGACATTACCAGATATCGGTATGAGGAATACCTGGGGCTTTTCTCGGTGGTATTTCAGGATTTCAACCTGTTTGGCTTTTCCCTGGGGGACAATGTTTCGGCGGGCCTTGGGTATGACGAGGCGAGGGCGAGAGACTGCCTGGAACGGGCCGGGATGGGTGAAAAATTAAAAGGGCTTGACCAAAAGGGCGCGGAGGAAGGCAAATCTGCCCTGGATTACTGTATGGGAAGGAATTATGACATCAGCGGGATTGATTTTTCGGGCGGCGAGGAGCAGAAGACGGCCCTTGCCAGGGCGCTTTACAAGGGAGCCCCTTTCATCATTCTGGACGAGCCCACGGCGAGTCTGGACCCCCTCGCGGAGGCCGCGGTGTATGAAAATTTCAATAAAATCGCCAAGAACCATACCACGGTGTTCATAAGCCACAGACTGTCCAGCTGCCGTTTCTGCGAACGGATCCTGGTCTTCGACAAGGGGCTGGTTGTGCAGGACGGCGGGCATGAGACGCTTTACGCCGGGGCGGGCAAGTACCGTGAACTCTGGGACGCCCAGGCGGGGTATTATCAGAAGAAAAGTGGAGGGAAGTAGGAAGGGAAGAAGCGGGGCCTTTACCGGCAATATGAGCGCGGTGACCAACGCGGCGCTGGACAGCGCCGGGGAGGCCGTCTCCCATAGGAAAAACCAGTGCTTTTAAAAAAATTTTATTTAATTTTGCTGCTAATTTCGTGCGTATTTGTGCCGATTATGTGCCAGAAGGGGAATCTGGAATAAAATGTTCCAGCACTTCCATGCGGTCCTTGGAAGTGTAGCCCGATGGAACTTAAGGCGTCAATGGCTTCCTCATGCTTGTGCTTTGTGCGCATCAGGTCAATGGCACTGTCCAGAAGCTTTATCATCTGGCTGCTTTTTTCGATGCACTGGGCATGGCGTTCAATGCCGCTCCCGGATAAGTCTGCATCGGCAAGGCAATTCCCCCAAAATGACAACCCCATTCTTTTCAGCGAAGGTTTGTGAGGAAATATATCCAAGGTTATTGAGCTTTTTCAGGATATATCTGACGGCAGGTCCCGGAAGTCCCCAGCGGATAGACAGTTCATGGCAGGATGTCAATGGGTCGCGGACGGACGGGGGGAACGGAATGGCAATTGTCGGGAATGGAAGGGCACTGCAAAATCCTGGGCGGACGACAGGGAGCAAGCTCAGTATAGGTAATGGGCACAGGAGTCCTGTACGGACTGCTGGCGGCGAAACCGGAAACCATGTGCGCATCGCCAGCAATGAAATGTGTACTTTCCTGATCCTGAATATTTCTTCCCTGCAGCTGATTCCGGTGAATATGATCGCGTATCGGGCTCAGTACGGCAGCGCGGATCCCGCCAGGATCATCGCGCATCGCGCCTTCCATCCTGGCCACTGCGGTGAGCACCCTGACGGCGGTAGTGTTCTGTAAGGTGATGGATAGGAATCAGAGAAGATAAAATGTCCATGCTTTTGTAACTTGAGTTTCCGCAATGCCATAGACGAGAATCAGACAGGTATCCTTGTGAGACTATTCATGGAATTGGTTCTATATGTAAATAAGCGCTCTTCGTGTACACATACATTCCTGAACTAAAAAGGGGAGACCCCGCAGGTTCTCCCCCGGTCGCAGACCTCACAGGTTTCTGCAACGCGATCACTGTAATTATCCTATCTGGATTTGAGTTCCTTGTCAAGTAGTCACGAATTTTCTATATTGCCCGCCAATACCCGTTTTTATTAGAGCCCACTCTTTCAATATAGCCGCTCTTTTTTAAAAATGCAATATTATTCTGAATAGCGGTTTTTCCGATTCCAATGATGGCCATAAGCTGTGGCTGTGTAATATTGGGGTTATTCCTAATTTCTTCCATGATACGCTGTCTGGTAGGATTTAATTTTTTAATTTTATCCCCCACCTTATCTACCGCTCTATCCCCCACATTTGTGTTAAGCTTATCAAACGGAATCGTTACAACGATTGAGTTCTCTCTGAATTCAAAAGCTTCCCTCCCATATACCTTTGTTATTTGCGGAACGCCTCTTCCCGATCTTTCACTGATGTGCAGCTGCAAAAAGATATCTGACAGCTTCCTATTCACCGGAACAGATTCTCCCAAATAGAATCCGGTCAACGTCTGTTTTGGCGCCAGCCGTCCTCTTGACAAGATTTCTATTCTGTCACTATATATAGTAATCATTGGTGCATTTCCGTCCACCCACGCATTGTGGACAAATGCATTTATGATAGCCTCTCGGAATGCATCCTGATTAAATAATGGTACTTCCTTACGTTCTACCAGCCTGTCCTTTTCATCAGCCTGCATAATATTCAGTACATCTCCATATTCCAACA
>CANQNT010000006.1 GCA_947625255.1 uncultured Acetatifactor sp.
TGTTAGCCGACGGTACTTTAACTCTTGAGAAAATTGCCGAATATGCAGGACTTTCTCTTGATGAAGTAAAGAAATTAAAAGCAGACAAAACCGCATAATATACAATATGAGCAGAGCATTGCTGGCACCTTTTCCGCATGGAAATATTCATACTGCTGGGAATCTGGAAAAAAGGTTTCCAGCTTTATTTTTGACTTCAAAATGTTAATTTTTTAAAAAATTTTTGGGAAATTGTATTCAAAAAAATGTATAATTGATTTTTTATGGCACACAAGCTAACGATTCAGGCACGCGGCCGCCCACGTTCACCTTATATTTGACAAAGGCATACATCGTCGCCTCAGCAAGATAACTGGAAAACAAGCTGCTTTTGCAAAGGTACCTCGGATCACTCATGGGCAGGCACCTCCAATTCACAGAGACGGAGATGACCGGTATCTACCTTTGTGTAGATCCTGTTAGAATCAACCGAACCATGACCGAGTGTTTTGGAAATCGTGAGTATGCCTTCCCTTTCTGCCAATATGTTTGACGCAAGCGAATGGCGCAGGCTGTGGCTGCCGTGCTTCTTTCCATTGATGTTGATGCCGCTGTTGACGAATCCGCTGGAGATCATGGTTGAGATGGATGTTTTATTCATAGGATTTCCGTCCCGCTTGAGGAACACAGGGTGATCTCCTGATTCTGGACGTTCATTCAGCAGGTAGTCTGCAAGACTGTTCCCAACGGCCTCGGTCATTTGGTGTTTGATAAAGGAGCCCCGTTTTTGACTGGATGACATGGATGATGCCCTTATCCCGGTCGATGTTCTCCAGCTTTAGGTTTGAGACATCCCCTGCACGGAATCCAAAGACCGCAATGACCATCACGATGGCACGGTTCCGTTTCCTGTTATCCGCATGGGTAGAAAGGAAGTCCATCGGTTTTGTGATTTCTTCCGCGGAATAAACAGACGGGATTTCCGTGCCGCTCCTTTTCTTCTGTGATAGCACAAGGATACTGAAATCACCCTCTGTGATCCCCTATCAGCAAGAACTGCTCAGTCAGCCGACTACGCTACTCCAAACGATACAAAGGAAAAAGCCAGGATTGAAAATAAAGAGGACGCAAAAAGGCAGAAAATACCATGATATTCATAATGATCTTTATTTTGAAGGCAATGTGATTTTCACTGCAAACCCACCGAACCGGCTATGCTCAATGGCAGTCGTGCCGTTGTGTGCCGCTGCAATCTGCTTCACGATGAGAAGCCCTAAACCATGGCGTTGCTCTGTCGTATTCGTATCACAGACCATGTAATGCGGCGCAGTGTTGAGCTTTACAATCTGTTCGTCAGATGCGCCGATTCCGTTATCCTCAACACAGATAACACAGTTATTTTGTTCCTGCGCCACAGAGACATAAATAGTGCAGCCGTTTTCGTTATGATTGATACAGTTCTGTATGAGATTGGAAACTGCCCGTTTCAGCAGATCACGGTCTGCACTTACCATACAGACCGATAGTGTTTCTTCGGTCAGCCATTCAATGGGATATTTGCCGTCTATATCAGTATTGATGAAATCTACTGCCACCTGTCTGACAACGGCGACCGCGTTTTCCTGTTTCACAGAAATGGGCTGCATATTGTATTCAAGTTTGGAAACAAGGTTGAGGTCATTGATTAAATCCCGCATTCGCTCGCTTTGCTTTAGGATAATGCCCGCCTTATGCCGCTGTTCCTCTGAAAGATCGGGGGCGATCTGTAACTGATCGGCGTAACCCATGACCATGGAGAGCGGTGTGCGGATATCGTGTGAAACACCGGCAATCCAGTTAGCCCTTGCGGTTTCCCGCTTTTTCAGCTCCCTTTTTTGTGCTTGCAGCACTTCGGAGGTGGAATTGATATGAGTGGCCACCTCGGATAAAAGCCCCGTTTCCCTGATATAGACGGGTTCTCCAGAGGGCAGTGCCTGAATCCCGTTTGTGATCGGTTTCACGGAGCGAAGTACCTTTGCATTCGCAATCACATAAATTAGGAGAATGACAAAAACATTCACGATCAGGACAACAAGGGCTATTTGGGGCGCATGGGCAATGAGCCAATAATCCCAGCTTGGCCACATATGCTTCCAAAAGCTGGTTTTCGGGTATCCCAGCACCACAAGGCCGGTTTCCGTACCGCTTGTAAAGGTGGGGTACCCGTCAATATAACCGCGTGTCAGACTGGAAATGTCCGACAATGTATAATTCATCGGGACAGAATCCGGGAGATCATCACTGTGCCATACAACGGTTTTTGTATCGTTGTCAATGAGAATTGCCCATGCGCTGGCGGCGGTTAACTCCGTTGCGCCTTCGTCCGAGAGAATGTAACCGTTCTCTGTTTGGGAGAGCGCGGCTGCGATCTGCTCCGCCGTACTCCATGGGCGAGCGTTTTCCATCTGTCCTGAAGCGATAATGGCGATGATCACTATATTGACGACGATCAATAAAACGAAGCTCAAAAGAAGCAGCCCGACAAATCGCCGGATCAGCTTTGGTACACTTCTCATATCATTTCTCCAAAATCAGCTTGTAACCAAGTCCCTTGACGGTGACAAGGGATACCGGTTGAGATGGATTTGTCTCAATCTTTTCCCGGATTCTGCGAATATGCGCCATCAGGGAATTTTCATAGCCAAAGGGATTGTCGCCCCATGCCGCTTCGCACAGGGCGTCAATGGTCACGATCCGTCCGGCATTGCGGTAGAGTGCGGACAGCAAATCGTGTTCTTTTGCAGTCAGCGGGATATGCTCGCCGTCTTTAATTACTTCCGCACGGGAGAAATCGATCGCGCTGTTTTTCAGCCGCACAAGCGGCCTTTCTTCTTTGTATGTCCTACGTAGAATCGCAGTAATACGGAACAGCAGCTCTTTGGAAAGAAACGGCTTTACCACATAATCGTCCGCGCCGAGGTCAAAGCCGCGGAATTTGTCCTCCTCCTCGCCGCGGGCAGTCAGAAAAAGAACTGGGTAATCTCCGGTTCGCATTAACATTTCGTAGAGATCAAAGCCATTCCCGTCCGGCAGGCAGACATCTAAAATTGCCAGCTCCGGCTGAATTTCTTTAGCGGTCTGTATCGCATTCTTTACATTTTTTGCGGTGGTAACACTTTGATAGCCGTCGTTTTGAAGAATGGATACGACCAAATCCAGTAGCGCCTGTTCATCGTCCACAAGCAAGATACGCTTGCTTTTCAAATATGAAAAATCCATGAGGATACCTTCTTTCTTTTCTTCATTATAGCAGAAAAAAATGACTTTTTCTACCGTGCGGCCAAAAGTAAGGTAAATGTAAGGTGGCGAGAATGTTGCCGTAAGGTTGGTAAGGTACAATGATAGCAGCAAGCGAAAGGAGATATCCACTATGAACATCATAGAAACAAAAAACTTGACAAAAACCTACGGCGGGTTTGCGGCAGTTTCCGGGCTGAATCTCCATGTGCCAAAGGGAACGGTTTATGGGTTTCTTGGCCCCAACGGTGCCGGCAAATCGACCACAATGAAAATGTTTCTCGGACTGACAAAACCTTCAGGCGGCTCCTTTGTCATAGACGGTAAACACTTTCCGGGCGACCGTGCGCAGATACTGAAAGAAATCGGTTCTTTTATCGAAGCCCCTGCCTTTTACGGCAATCTGACCGGCGAGGAAAATCTGGACATTGTTCGCAAGATTTTAGGTTTGCCTAAAGCCTCTGTATCGGAAGCCCTTGAAATTGTTGGTCTGACGCAACACAGAAAACGGCTGGCAAGGAAGTATTCCCTCGGCATGAAGCAGAGACTGGGGCTTGCAAGCGCCCTGATCGGCAAGCCGCCCATCCTGATCCTCGATGAGCCGACCAACGGACTTGACCCCGTTGGTATCCATGAGATTAGAACGCTGATCCGTTCTCTGCCACAGCAGTTTGTGTGTACGGTATTGGTGTCCTCCCATCTGCTCTCCGAAATCGAACTGATGGCGGACAACATTGGTATTCTTAATCACGGGCGGCTGCTCTTTGAGGGGACGCTCGATACTTTGAAACGCAACGCTGCAGCTCAGGGGTATCCGACAGATAACCTGGAAGATACTTTTCTCGCGCTGATTGACGCCGATAACCAGCAGAGAGGTGGTGCGCGATGAGCTTTGTGTTGGAATTGAGGAAGGTCAAGAGAACGGGATTCCTGCCTGCTTTCTTGAGCGGAGGCATTTTGGCTGCGGCGGTTCCCGCTTTGAATATGGCCTTCCGTTCAGAAATGTATGTCGGCATGAACGCTGCGCCCGTTAATATCTTGCTGGACGCAAATTGGCAGATGATGTCCATGCTGAACATTCTGCTTGTCGTTGCGGGAGCCTGCATCCTGTATAACACCGAGTATGCAGACAACGCCATTCAAAGAATGTGTACGCTGCCGACAAAAGAAAGTACAATGTTTTTCGGCAAAACCGCCGTGTTGATAACCGTAAGCATTTTGCTTTTGATGATTGAGGCGGTTTCCGTTTTCGGCTGTTCCATACATTGGTTTGAGGAATCTGCGGATTTGTATATGGAGACGCTCAAAAACTTTGGATTCTTTCTCATGCTAATGCTTCCGACCATTCTTTTCTCCCTTGTGATAGCATCGGTGAGCAAGAATATGTGGATTTCGTTGGGGATTGGGGTTGTGTGCGTATTTGTGGCCACTATGATTCCATCACAGAATTTTGTATTAACGCTATTTCCGTTTGCACTACCTTTTCTGACGTTGGAAAGTCATACTGCTGACGTAATCCGAAATTATACGGTTGCCGGAGCGGTTGAAACAGTCCTGATCGCCTTGTTGGAGGTTATGATTCTGAAAGTCAGGAGGTCATTTGAATGAACATTTTATCTCTTGTGCCCGTTGAGTGGAAAAAGATACGCCGGTCAAAAATCTTTTTCATTTTAGTCTTAGCGACAGTCATCCTTTGGATACCGTCCATTCTGAACGCGGACTTTAATTTCGGTATGCAGGCGGAGGGCATATCCCCGGAGAACAACTTCTTTATACAGGGTTTTATGGCGATGGCATGGTTCATATTTCCGGCTACTATGGTCGTAATAACTGTTTTACAGAACCAGACCGAAAGAAGCAATCACGGCATTCTTAAAATGCTCGCTCTGCCTGTCAGCACAGCAAAGCTCTGCATGGCTAAATTTATCGTGCTGGTATCATTCTCGGCCATTCAATTTCTGATGTCGATTGGAATGTACTATGTCAGTGCCATGATTGCCGGATCAATGCAGAATTATAACTTTATGCTGCCACCGTTTTTTATTTTCAAAGAGGTTGGCATGATGTGGGCGTCCGCTATTCCGATGTTGGCATTTTTCTGGCTTTTGGCCGTATGTATTCAGACGCCGATTTTCTCCATTGGGATTGGCCTTACCTCTGTTGTACCGTCTGTCCTGATGATAAACACAAAGGTGTGGTTTGCGTATCCGATGGCGTATCCGTTCTTCGTGATAACCTCGGAATACGGAAAATTGGCAACAAACTTGGAAATGGATCAAGTCGAGCTAATACCATGGCTTCCCGTTGCCGCTTTGATTACCGTAGTATGTTTGATGATTTCCTGCATTCGTTTCGGGCAGGCCGAAAGGAGATAACAAAATGAAAAATAAGATTTTAACAGCAGTCAGCGCCATAATGGTGTTTGTTCCATGGTCTATCCTGCCACTGCGAATTTATACACAGTGGGCTTTGGATTATGCGCACATTATGATTTCGTGCTATGCGGCATTTATGATCTTTTCCAGCATATTTACAATTCTTGCTTACGCCGTGAGCAAAGTCAAAAATACCGCAATGAAAGTATGCCTCGTAATTAACAGCGCCTACGCCGTATTTGGCGTCGCCGCAATCATGATGATGATTGCTCAAAAATTCATGTAAGGAGGGCGCGCCGATGAAAACGGCGAAGAAACTTGTGTCTGCATTGCTATTCCTATGCCTTGTGCTTGGATTAGCGGGATGTGATAATTTCAAGGACAATTTTCTGGATGGTTATAACGACTTTCTACAGTTTTCCGGCAGACATGCACTTACAAAGGAAAAAGGCGATGACGCCTATGTGGGCAGCTATACAGCCGAATATAAGGATTTTGACGGTGAAAAATACCTCTTTGGCGGCGCCGGCTTAGAGCGTGACGGAGGAAATGAACTGACTGTCACATATACACTCACCGATGTCAAAGGCGAAGATACGAAAGAGGAAACCGATCCCCCGGAGATCGCGGGCACGGTGGACAACATGGACGATTACGATACGATTTTCCTCGGCTATCCGATTTGGTGGGGCGATACGCCGACCATCATAAAGGTCTTTTTACAGAGCTATGACTTTTCCGATAAGACCATCTGCCCGCTTATCACCCACGGCGGCAGCGGCTTTTCGGGTTCTCTGCGGGATATAGCGCGGCTCTGTCCCAACGCGAAAATGACAGAGGGACTTGCCATAAACGGCGACAATACCACGACCTGCGATAAAGACCTTGAAAAATGGGTAAAGAAAATCGGTTTGAAATAGGAAATATGGATCAGACATATCTCACACTCAACATCGGAACAAAGACCCCGCAGTTCGGCATGGGCGTTTACATGGTGCCGGAGGGAGAAGAAACCAAACAGGCGTGTCTTTCGGCGCTCCGCATGGGCTATCGCCACATTGACACCGCCCACGCCTATCAAAACGAGCGCAGCGTCGGAGCGGCCGTCCGGGAGAGCGGCATCCCACGCGAGGAAATTTGGATCACTTCCAAGCTCTGGCCGTCCGAGTATGGCGAGGGAAAAACCATGGTGGGCATCGACAAAATGCTCTCCCGTCTGAATATCGGTTATATCGATCTGCTGCTTTTACACTAGCAGGTAGGCGATTACATGGGTGCGTGGCGCGACATGGAAAAGGCCGTCGCGCAGGGAAAGGTGCGCTCCATCGGACTTTCCAACTTTGAATCCGATCGGTTGGAGGAGGTCTGTGAAGCTGCGGCCATCAAGCCCGCCGCGCTGCAAGTCAAGTGCCATCCTTACTATCAGCAGAACGACCTGAAAAAGCGTCTTGCGCCTTACGGTACGGTGATCGAATCCTGGTATCCCATCGGTCACGGCGATGCGGGGCTGATCAACGAACCGGTCTTTACCGGGCTTGCGAAGAAATACGGCAAGACTAACGTGCAGATCATTCTCCGCTGGCACATTCAGGCGGGCAACGTGATCTTCCCGAAATCCACTAATCCGCAGCATATCCGGGATAACTTTGACATCTTCGATTTTGCGCTGACCGCAGAGGAAATGGATAAAATCGCGGCTCTTGACTGCGGCAAGCGGTTTTATCACGCCACTTTGGAGGAACAGGAGCGCGAGCTTGCCGGGCCGGAGGATTGCATCGAGTGCGGTGCCTGCACCGCCTGTTGCCCGGAAAAAATCGCGGTAAAAGATCTTGTGCGGGAACTTGCCATGCAGCAGTGCCAGCATAGGAGCCGTCCGGCCTATGTGAGCGCATTGAGATAGAGGAAAGTCTTGTGTACTTTGTCGTGCATTCTCCTTCTAATTCCGAGTTTTTGGATTGGAAGGAGTTCTTATATACACTCGATTTATTATTCCGATTTCGGTATAACCAGCAGCCAAAATAAAAACCGATTAAAAGTCATTGACTTTAATTCAGTGAACGTGATATAATGAAATTGAGCAAAGGGAGGTGACAGCGTGGCAAAGAAAATGACGAATCGGCAGCTTGCCGCACTGGAAACCAGGCGAAAGCTGCTGGAGGCGGCGAAAAAGCTGGTATGTGAAAAAGGCCTGGTCAACACATCTATCGAAGAGATCACAAAAGCCTGCGGCGTATCAAACGGCACGTTCTATACCTATTTCAAACGCAAGGAAGACGTGGTTTTTGCGTTAAGCCAGGAGATGTATCAGGGAATTTATGAGGAAGCGCAGGCCCATGACGGCCCCTTTATGGAACGGCTGGTATTTTACATGGTGAATTTCTCCGGCCACATTGAACGGGACGGGCTGAAGCTCTGCCAGGAATGGGTGCGGAACACCGTAGACCCTGATCTCGTGGAGGCCCCGTACAACAAGGACAAACTCCATGTGGATATTGATTCCATGAAGGGTATGATCGAAAAGGGAATTGAGCGGGGCGAACTGACGGACGATACGCCCGTAGACGCGCTCGCGGGCGCTCTGGTAGATGTGATTTACGGTGAAATGCTTTGCTGGGATATGTCCGGCGGTGCATACAGCTTTGAGGAACGCACAAAAGAATTTTGCGGACTGTTTTTACCGGCCATGATACAATCCTATATCAGCGAAAGCAATCATGAAAATGCAAACAGCAGCGAAAAATAAAAAATAGGAGGAACCAACAATGAGTGAGATCAAGAAATTGGGATTTGGACTGATGCGCCTTCCCCAGAAAAGCGACAATGCAACAGACATCGACATGGAACAGTTCAAACAGATGGTAGACCTTTTCCTGGAGCGGGGATTTACTTACTTTGATACCTCCTATGTGTATCATGACGGCGCTTCTGAAACCGCGATCAGGGAAGCCCTTGTCAAGCGCCATCCGCGGGAGAGCTTCCTGCTGGCGTCAAAATTTCCCACCTTCCAGATGCCTGCCGCAGACAAGGTGGAAACCATTTTCCAGGAACAGCTGGACAAATGCGGAGTGGAATACTTTGACTATTACCTGCTCCACAACCTGAACCGCTACATCTATGCCACGGAAGTCCGGGACGCACATCTATTTGACCACATGAAGCAGTGGAAGGAACAGGGCAAGATCCGCCACATCGCGTTCTCTTATCATGATGACGCCGCCCATCTGGATCAGATCCTGACCGAGCACCCGGAGGTAGACGCCGTTCAGATCGTTCTGAACTACTACGACTGGGAGGAGCCGTTCATCCAGTCGAAGAAGTGTTACGAGGTCATCCGTAGGCACGGCAAGCAGGTTATCGTCATGGAGCCGGTAAAGGGCGGAGCACTGGCAAAAGTCCCAGTCGGCGCGGAACACATCTTTCAGGATATTGATCCGGGCGCTTCCCCGGCCAGCTTTGCGATCCGCTTTGCCGCCTCGCAGGAAGGTGTGCTGGCCGTCCTCTCCGGCATGAACAATCTCGCCCAAGTGAAGGACAACACCGGCTATATGCAGGACTTCAAACCCCTCACCGACGAGGAAAAACAAGCTTTGGCTGAAATGAAAGGAAAATATCAGGGGACCTGGAAATACCGCTGCAGCGACTGGTCCGCTCTGGATGATAATGCCTACGGCGTGCCCGTGTCCGGCATTATCCGGGCCTACAACAGTATGTTGATCCAACCCGATCCCACCTTCTGCGCGGAGCTGAACTACTATAAGAGTTTCCGCAGCGCCTATGACCGGGCCTTTGAGACAGGGGATTACACGGCGCAGACCGAGAAGATCGGCGGGGCGTTTGATGTCACGGCTGCAATGCGAGAGGCCGCCACATACCATGCAACAAATAACTATCAGACCTATATGGATTAAATGCGAATGGAGGAATTTATCACGGCTAAGAATCTGATCATCTACTACTCCCGCAAAGGAGAAAATTACTGGAACGGCAGTATCAAAAATATTGCCAAGGGCAATACGGAGATCGTGGCAGAGTTCATTCAGAAGGCTGTGGGCGGCGATCTGTTTGAGGTGGATACGGTGAAGCCCTATTCCACGGACTACACCACCTGCACTCAGGAGGCCCAGCGGGAACTTCGCGCCGGCGCAAGGCCGGAACTGCAAAAGCATCTGGACAACATTGAGGACTATGACAACATCTTCGTCTGTGGGCCGTGCTGGTGGGGAACTTTCCCGATGGCGGTGTTCACCCAGCTTGAAAGGCTGGATTTCACCGGCAAAAAAGTAATGGCCGTCATGACCCACGAGGGCAGCGGCCTCGGCTCCTGTGAACGTGACCTGAAGAAAATCTGCAAGGGCGCATCCTTTGGAAAGGGGCTTGCCGTTCACGGTGCGGATGCTTCAAGGTCTGAAAGCACGGTAGCTGCATGGGCAATAAAAGCATTACAGTAAACAGGAGGATACCGTGGAACGATATTTTGGAGAAAATACCCCGAAGCTGGGTTTTGGCCTGATGCGTCTGCCCAAACGGGGAGGAAGAATTGATGTGGAACAGGTCAAAAAGATGGTAGATCTGTTCATGGAGGCGGGGCTGACCTATTTTGATACCGCCTATGTGTATGACGGCGGCGATTCCGAACGGGCCGCGAAAGAGGTTTTGGTAGACCGCTATCCCCGTGAGAGTTTTACGCTGGCAACCAAGCTGTGCGCATGGATGGGCGCTCACAATGAGCAGACCGCCAAGCAGCAGTTTTATACCAGCCTGGAGCGAACCGGCGCGGGCTATTTCGACTACTATCTGCTCCATGCGTTGCAGGCGGGGAACTACAAAACCTATGACAGATACCACATTTGGGATTTTGTAAAGGAACAGAAAGAAAAAGGGCTTATCCGACATTGGGGTTTTTCTTTCCATGCCACGCCGGATATTCTGGACGAATTGCTTACCGCCCACCCGGATGCCGAGTTTGTGCAGCTTCAGCTCAATTACGCCGATTGGGAAAACCCCGATGTGACGGCCCGTGAGAATTACGAGGTCGCCAGACGCCACGGCAAATCCATCGTGGTGATGGAGCCGGTCAAAGGCGGCGCGTTGGCAAATCCGCCCGCGGCAGTACAAAAGGTATTCCGGGAAGCTGATCCGAACGCTTCCTTTGCTTCTTGGGCGATCCGTTACGCCGCTTCTCTGGACGGGATTATTACGGTGCTGTCCGGTATGAGCAACATAGACCAAATGAGGGACAATCTCTCCTACATGAAAAATTTCAAGCCTTTGGACAGTGCGGAACAGGCCACCGTCCGCAAGGCGCAGGAAATTATGACCGGCGTAAAATCCATTCCCTGCACCGCCTGCCATTACTGCACGGCGGGCTGTCCGAAAAAGATTGCGATTCCTGAGATTTTTGCCGCCCGGAACCAACAGCTCGTATGGGGGCAGTTGGAGGAAGGCAGACGCCAGTATGCGGAAGCGGTAAAGAACGGGGGCCGCGCCTCCGATTGCATCGCCTGCGGCCAGTGCGAGCGGGCCTGTCCCCAGCAGATCAATGTGATCACAAGGTTGAAAGACTGTGCGGCACAGTTTGACCGCGTATAAATACTTTAATCGATGAAATGAAGGTTTTCACGATGAAAAAAAGTTAAGCTCGTAACAGGTGCGGGACAGATCAGCATGGCGATTGTCCGGCGCGTCGGCCAGCTACTACTACGGGCCATTGAAGCCGGAACAATGAAAGGAGAGTACCTCATGGCAAGCGCCAAAACATTAAGAAAATTATTTGTGCTTTTCCTGTCGGCATTGATGGTTTTATCCCTTGCCGCCTGTGCGGGAAATACAGAAAGTGCACCTTCCGATAGCGACAATTCTGCGCCGTCATCCGAGCAGTCGTCAAGTGAAGGCTCCGAAGCCGCCGGAGACAACGCATCAGAGGAAACGGAAGGCGGCACATCGTCTGACAACAAAATTCTTGTCGCCTATTTTTCACACACCGGTGAAAATTACAATGTCGGTGTCATTGAAAAAGGCAACACCCATATCATTGCGGATATGATCGCGGAAGAAACCGGCGCAGATCTGTTTGAAATCGCCACCGTCAATCCATATCCCGATACTTACGATGAATGTAGGGATGTGGCAAAGCAGGAGCAAAACGACAATGCCCGCCCGGAGATCATAGGTCCGCCGGCGAATCTGGATCAGTACGACACCATTTTTATCGGTTATCCGATTTGGTGTGGCGATTTGCCGATGGCTGTCTATACGTTTCTTGAAAGCTACGATTTTTCCGGCAAGACAGTGATTCCTTTCAACACCCATGAGGGCAGCGGACAGGCCAATACAAAAAGCAGTATTGAGGGGGCTTGTCCTGGTGCGACAGTATTAGATGGGCTTGCCATTCGCGGAAGCGTGGCACAGAATGAGCAAGATGAAGCTAAAGCAGATGTGATAGAGTGGCTTGATGAATTGAGATATACGAATTAACAAGGAGGCAAACTTATGATTTACAGAGATTTTCAGGATTTGAAATTATCCGCCCTGGGCATGGGCGCCATGCGCCTACCGGTCATAGACGGAGATGATTCTAAGATCGACGAGGCAGCCGCGAAAGAAATGGTCGCTTACGCTATGGAACAGGGTGTGAATTATTACGACACCGCCTGGGGCTACCATGACGGCAATTCGGAACTCGTGATGGGAAGGGCCTTAAAAGAATATCCGAGGGACCGTTTCTACCTGGCCACCAAATTTCCGGGATATGATCTGTCCAACATGACAAAAGTGGAAGAAATTTTTGAGGAGCAGCTGAAAAAATGCCAGGTGGAATACTTTGACTTCTATCTGTTCCACAATGTCTGCGAGATGAACGTTGACGCATATCTGGATGAAAAGTACGGGCTTTATGACTACTTGATGAAACAGAAAGCAAACGGCAGGATTCGTCATCTCGGATTTTCCTCTCATGGAAACTATGATGTGATGGAACGCTTCCTGGAGAAATACGGAAAGAGCATGGAATTTTGTCAGATCCAGCTGAATTACCTGGATTGGAGCTTTCAGGACGCCAAAGCAAAGGTGGAGCTTCTGAAAAAATACCACATCCCCGTTTGGGTGATGGAGCCGCTGCGGGGCGGCCGTCTGGCAAATCTGACCGATGAAGAAGAAGCCCGGTTAAAGGCCATGCGTCCCGATGAGAAAATCCCTGCCTGGGCGTTCCGTTTCCTGCAATCCATCCCGGAGGTGACTGTCGTACTGTCCGGCATGTCCAACATGGAGCAGATGAAAGAAAATATCCAGACCTTCCAGGAAGCAAAACCCCTTTCCGAGGAAGAAACGAAAAGTCTGCTGGCTATGGCGGATGAAATGGTACGGAAGATCGTCCTGCCCTGCACCGCCTGCCATTACTGCGTGAGCCACTGCCCGCAGGGACTGGATATTCCGACTTTGCTGGCTTTCTACAATGAGCACTGCTTCACCAACGGCGGATTTATCGCGCCAATGGCCCTGTCCTCGTATCCGAACGACAAGCTGCCAAGTGCCTGTTTAGGCTGCAGGAGCTGTGAGGCCGTCTGCCCGCAGCAGATTAAGATCTCTGAGGCCATGGCTGATTTTGCCGATAAATTAAATATGTAAAACAATGATGGAACATGCGGAGGATGTCTTATGAAAATCAGGAAATTGCGGCAAATCGAAGTCTCAGAGATCGGGATGGGATGCATGGGCTTTTCTCACGGCTACGGCAATGCACCGGAGCGTGCGTACAGCATCCAGGCCATCCAAGAGGCTTATGAGTATGGCTGTACGTTTTTCGATACAGCAGAAACCTATGGAACACAGCAGTTTTACCCCGGCCATAACGAGCAGCTTGTGGGAGAAGCAATTCTCCCCTTCCGGAAGAAGATCGTGCTGGCAACCAAGTTTCATTTCCGAAATGAGATGCCCTCGGAGCGGAATTTGATTGACAAGGTAATCCGGCGGCATTTGGAGCAGTCGCTCGAAAATCTTCAAACGGACTATGTGGATTTATATTACCTTCACCGCATTAACGAGGCAGTGCCTTTGGAAGAAGTCGCCCATGTGATGGGAGATTTAATCCGGGAAGGCGTCATCCGCGGATGGGGCCTTTCCCAGGTGTCCGGGGAGATGCTGCGCCGGGCGGATTCCGTCACACCGGTTTCGGCAGTACAAAATATTTATTCCATGGTTGAACGGGACTGTGAGCGGGATATATTCCCGTACTGCCTGGAGCATGGGATTGGCGTTGTCCCGTTTTCTCCCATCGCCAGCGGTTTGCTTTCGGGAAAAGTGACCGAGAAAACCCGCTTTGAAGGAGACGATGTGAGGAAATTTGTGCCGCAGCTCAGTGCGGAAAATCTGGCCGCAAATCGCCCCATTGTGGAGGCAATAACTCAATTTGCCACGGCCAAGAACGCCACGAATGCGCAGATTGCCCTGGCGTGGATGCTTCACAAATATCCAAATGTAGTACCCATTCCCGGTTCCAAAAACCAGGAGCGGATTTTGGAAAATCTGAAAGCCAGTGAAGTCTCCCTGACAGAAGAAGAATTTTCTGCATTGGAATCCGCGTTGAATGCGTGTACCATCTATGGGCACAGAGGGCATGTGGAAACAGAACAGAATCCCACGTTCGCATTTAGCAAACAGGGTCGGTAAAGGACAGCGTTTACATATAGGAGAGGTTACAATGAAGCGAAATATCAAAAATATGGTTTTGGCAGCGATGTTTCTGGCTATTGGCTTGGTGCTGCCTATATTCACAGGACAGATTCCGCAGATTGGCAATATGCTTTTGCCCATGCACATCCCTGTATTCTTGTGTGGATTGATCTGCGGCTGGCAGTACGGCGGGATCATTGGTTTGATTCTTCCATTGCTGCGTTCCGCCCTTTTCGGGATGCCGGTATTCTTTCCAACAGCCACAGCCATGGCTTTTGAGCTAATGACCTATGGCCTGGTTGCGGGGCTGCTTTACAGCCGCTCCAAATGGCAGTGTATCCGCGCGTTGTACCGCTGCCTGATAACAGCGATGTTGGCCGGACGCGTTGTATGGGGAATTGTACAGGTGGTTCAGTTCGGCTTGATGGGGAGTGTTCTTACCTGGCAGATTTTTCTGGCAGAAGCTTTCCTCAATGCAATCCCCGGTATCCTTATACAGTTGATCCTGATTCCTTCGGTGATGGTGGCGCTCAACCGGACAGGACTTGTCCGTTTTCACCGTATGCAGCCCCTCTGATTGCTGTGGACGGCCGCTGCGCTTCCGGGAAAACTACTCTCACGGCGCAGATGCAAAAGGTTTTGGGCTGTAATGTTATTCACATGGATGATTTTTTCCTCCGCTCGGAGCAGCGAACCGAGGAACGATTACGGCAGCCAGGAGGCAATGTGGATTGGGAACGTTTCCGGGAAGAGGTACTGACCCCATTCCGACAGGGTGTTCCCTTTTCCTACCGTCCCTACGACTGTCACATACGAGACTTTCAGGAGCCTGTCCGGATTATACCGGACAGGCTCACAGTGGTGGAAGGCTCTTATAGCTGTCATCCGGAATTATGGGGCGATTACGACCTGCATATCTTCCTATCCATTTCACCGGACGAGCAACTGCGTCGCATTCAGGCACGCAATGGATCTGACAAAGTGAGGGATTTTCAGTGGAAATGGATTCCGTTAGAAGAACGGTATTTTCAAGCATTCCAAATCGCCCAAAGATGTGAGCTTTGTTTTGATGAAAAAAGCTGGTGAAGGGAATGCCCGGTGTGGTGCAGACGGAGGATAACCTCTCCTGTATGACACAGCATTCCAAATATCCGCAGATGGCGTATGAGCTTGGCAATAAATTATAATAACAAGGAGACCTCCAAGTATGAGAAAACGGTTTTTACCTTTTTTCCTCACATTCCTCTTACTGTCAATGGTATTCACAGGTTGCAGTACACAGAATGAACCGACAACAGGCAGTTCCGGAAATCAAGATCAAACATCGTACAATGTCAATCCGTCCGGAACAGATTCCGATTCGGACGTTCCGACTGTCTACATGACCGCCGACATCTCCTCGGAGGGGATGCTGGCCGTATTCGAAGCCCTCGGCTGGACGCCCACCGGCAATGTCGCGGTGAAGCTCTTCACGGGCGAACCTCCCGCAAGCAATTATCTCCGCCCGGAGCTGATAAAAGATGTAGTTGATACTGTAAACGGTACGATTGTGGAGTGCAACACCGCCTACGGCGGCTCCCGCTCCGAAACGGCCATGCACTATCAGGTGGCGGAGGATCACGGCTTCACTGCAATCGCCGATTTTCAGATTTTGGACGAGGACGGCTCCATGACTTTGCCTGTTGAGGGCGGCAGCGTTCTGACAGAAAACTATGTGGGCGCGGCGTTTGCCGATTATGATTCCTACGTTGTCCTTTCCCATTTCAAAGGGCACGCTATGGCGGGTTTTGGCGGAGCCATCAAAAATATCTCCATCGACTGCGACTGCGACGGCAACCCCGCCGAGCCGGACATCCACGATATTGGAATCCTCGCCTCCACCGATCCGGTCGCCATCGATCAGGCGTCCATTGACCTGTGCTTCGCCGCCGAGGGGAGCGAGAGCCTGCAGCAGCGGGTGGAACGGCAGAACGGACTTCATACGCTGGAACACGCCGAGGAAATCGGCCTGGGCAGCCGCACCTACGATTTGGTGAACATAGATGAATGAGGTGGTAGAGGTTCTTCACCGGGAGTTCGTCTATGTGTGGTACTACTTCCTGCTCCAGCTCCGGCAGATCGCCGGGTACTGGATCCTCGGCATGGTCGTCGGCTCCTTGGTGTCGGTGTTCGCAAAGGACACCATCCACGGGGCCTTTGACCGTATCCGGGATAAGAAGTGGGGACTGTGGGGTGTTGTCCCGGCAAGTCTGTTAGGCATTGCCTCCCCGCTTTGTATGTACGGCACGATCCCCATTGCGGCATCGTTTTCCAAACATGGGATGCGCCACGACTGGCTGGCGGCGTTTATGATGTCCAGCGTGCTTTTGAACCCGCAGCTTATCATGTATTCCACCGCTTTGGGAGCGACTGCGCTTGTGATTCGCATTGTGTCATGTACGGTCTGCGGCATCGTCGCAGGGATCGTGGTACATCTTTTCTACAAGGATAAACCTTTTTTCAATTTCGAGGGCTTTGAGCCGAGGGCGAGCCATGATACTCACCCGAACCTGTTTCTGCGTTTCCTGTTCAATCTTGGCAGGAACATCAAGGCGACGGGACTGTACTTCCTGCTGGGCGTACTGCTTTCCGCCCTGTTCCAGCGGTATGTCCCTGCGGACAAATTTGCCGCTCTGTTCGGGGAGGCAAACGAGGGCTTCGGCGTTCTGATGGCGGCGACGATTGGTGTTCCGCTCTATGCCTGTGGCGGCGGGACAATCCCGCTGATCCGGGAATGGCTGGCCATGGGCATGAGTATAGGCAGCTCCTCCGCCTTTATGATTACCGGCCCTGCCACAAAGATCACAAACCCCGGTGCGTTGAAAATCGTGTTGGGGATGAAGCGGTTTTTGCTGTACCTCGCCTTTGTCATGGCGTTTTCTCTGGTGACGGGGCTGATTGTGAATGTTGTAATATGATCAGAGAAAGCCTCAGTCAGTGCTGCGCATGGATTGACTGAGGCTTCTAATATTGTCTGTAAGCGTGGATTGTCGGTGTGGTATCCTTAACTGAAAAAAACCTCCGTATATCTGCCGGCCTCGATGTAATCACGACCCGGCCTGCTGAGATCCTTGGTCAAAATCAGTTTGATCTTCCCATCCGTCGCGTCCTGCACCAGCCGGTTAAAGCTCGGTCTATCAAACGTCGTACCTGAGACCCCATCATCACAGTAGTAATCATAGAGATTCCACCCCTGCTCTCTGACGTACCGGGTCGATCGTACCGTCCTCCATCTCCATTTCGGTTTTCGTGGGCAAGCAGAGAAACTCCCGCCCCTGACGTTTGATAATGGGGAACAGTTCTTCCGGTTTGAAATCATAAAATTTTCAGTTTCAGGACAACTTTCATATTGTATCATGCCTCCCCTGCAGTTATGTACCAGGCGCTTTGTTCCCGAAACATTTTCGCATACAAGCCCTGTTGTTTCATTAACTCTTCATGATTGCCGTCTTCGATGATTTGTCCGTTGTCTATTACGATAATCCTATCAGCCAATTTGGCACTTACTAACCGATGAGAGATACAAACATAGCCGGTATCTTTTAACGCTTCTGAAAATGTATGATACATCAGGCTCTCTGCAACCGGATCAAGAGACGCTGTCGGTTCGTCCAGGATAACAAACCTGCTCTTTGCAAAACAAGCCCTCGCAATGGCAATTTTCTGCCATTGTCCGTTTGACAAATCCACTCCATCATCTTCAATATTACCCAAATGTGTCTCAAGCTGATCAGGGAGTGCCGCAATATAATCATTCGCCTGCGCGCGCATTAATGCATTTTCAATTTTCAAATCGTCAAACATATTTTCAAGATCACTATATGATACATTTTCCCGTATTGTGGAAAAATATTTGAAATAATCCTGAAAAACAACGCTTCGTATCCTTTTCATAGATTCAACAGGTATTTTGTCAATGTTTACTCCATTGATCAGGATGCTGCCCCTGTCGGGCTGATATAACCCGCATAAAAGCTTAACGATTGTTGATTTCCCGGCTCCGTTCCTGCCTACAATACAAACCTTCTCTCCCGGATTGATTCGAAAAGTAACATCCCTTAAAACCAGTTCTTCCGAATTCGGATAAGAAAAATCAACATGGTCAAAAGCAATTTCGTATTCACTGGCAGCAACCTCAGCATCGCCGTCTTCCACCTCAGACATGGAAAAGAATTATAAATGCCCGTCTCAGATATAGTTCAAACCCATCATTACCGTCTCCCCGCTCAATGACGAGCTTCTTGCCGCTGTCGGGAAGCTGACCGCCGAGTACGGGAAGATCGGCAGCGTGGGGACGTAAAGAGCCACCACTACATCATCAGCTTTGACCCACGGGACGGCTCGGACAATGGGCTGACCGCAGACCGGGCGCAGAAGTTGGGCGGGCGGTTTTGCCGGGAGCATTTCCCCGGCCATCAGGCCCTTGTCTGCACCCACCCGGACGGCCACAACCACAGCGGCAACATCCATGTTCACATTGTCATCAATTCCTTGCGGATAGAGGAAGTACCGCTCCTGCCCTACATGGACAGACCAGCGGACACCCGCGCCGGATGTAAGCACCGCTGCACCGACGCGGCGATGAACTGCTTCCGCGCCGAGGTCATGGAGGTGTGCCACTGGGAGGGGCTTTACCAGATAGACCATCACTGTAACCATACAAAGGCAAAGGTAGGCATTGTACCTTACCCGTGATATTTTACAAAGACGGCATTGATTCACGGGGCTGCTTACGATATAATGATCCTGTCAGCAGCTCCGTTTCTTTTTGAAGAAAAGGAGCAAAAAATGGACAACAGAATAGACGCGATTTATGCAAGACAGCCGGTTGACAAGAAAGACAGCGTCTCTATTGAAAGCCAGATTGCGTTTTGCAAATATAAATTGAAAGGTGGTAACTGCAAGGAGACAACAGGATCTGGAAAGATTGTTTACAAGACAGGAAGGAATTATCAAACCCTTTTGAATGACAAATATGTTCCTATGCGGTACGACTATCTGAAGTAATGGCGTCAAGCAAAGCTGCAAAAGTTTGATTGTGTGACAACAGGTGCCTGGTTCTGATATTGATTTTATTAGGACCAGGCATATATGAGGAAGGAACCCGTTTATGAAAAATGGAACAGAAATAATAAAAATATTCATTAAGCTTATGCTGAGTACCCTTCTTGTTTTAGGTTTGGCGGCATGCTCACAGGGAAAACTCCCCGATAGTTCAATGAATGTAGAAGGAAAGGATAATATGGAAATCGGTATGCAGCCCTCGACCGTTACAGATGGAGAGTCTGCCGTGCAGTACGCCTATTCCAGCACGGTTATTGACTTTATGGAATATGGGAGCGATGTTGTCGTCCTTGACATTGCAGGAAAAGGTGATCAGATCTATGTGCTGATGGAAATACGGAGTTGGGGAGCCGAACCGGAGGATAACACGCAGAAGCAGGAAAGCTCAAGCTATTATCAGGTGTTTTCCTGTATGGCAGATGGGAGCGGCAAAGCTGTATCTAAAGTGATCTATCTGCCGGAGAGAAGCGGGTATGTGAATGAGCTGCATTTATCGGATAGCGGCTGCGTGGCCGCATTGTTTCATTCTGACAAGGACGATACCGTGAGTCTGATGTTCTGGGATGGGTTCCATGACATACATTGGGAAAAGATGGTTGCATCAGGGGGATATCTGTTCTTACAAGAGGATGGATTTGTCATTCTCGCAAGGGGCGGGGAGGAGCGCGTGGCGAATTTTTATGATGCCCAGGGAGAACTGACCGGCAGCGTGGAAGTGGAGGGGAATATTTTCAGTAATTTCCGTAACTGCTTTGTTTTGCCGGATAACAGGTTTCTTGTGATAAAAACAGATAGTAAAGGAATGCCTTATGCAGAAAGCTATGACCCACAGACAGGGCAGGGGGAACGGAAAGAATTACCAGATAGTTTTTTACAGTATCAGGTATTTCGGGGAACTGTGGCGGATATTGTGCTGTGCGATTCCACAGGCGTTTATCAGATGAACTTAGACGGGAGTGCGCCTACAGAGATACTTGACTTTGTGGATGCGGATTTAGATATTGATGGGTTTCAGATGGCACAGCAGATTGACGCAACATGTTTGGCAGGGATATTTAACATTGGAGGCGTAGTAAAGCTGGGACTGTTTGGCCGCAGCGAGGCGCCGGGAGGGTCACAGAAGAAGATAATCGTGCTGGGTACAATGAGTGAGATGGACGCAGATTTAAGAAGCCGGATCATATCCTTTAACCAAACAAACAGCCAATACAGGATCACTATAAAACAGTATATTGCCTATGATAAGGAACTGAGCGCTCTCACGCAGCTGAATAACGATATTATATCAGGGAAGATGCCGGATATTCTGCTGATTGATGATTCAATGCCTCTTCAAAGTTATATATCAAAAGGTCTGCTGGCTGATGTGGGGAAGCTGATTGAGGAGGATGAAGAGCTGGACAGCGGACAGTTTATGGAGAATATTTTTGACGCTTTCCGTGTGAAGGGTACACTGTATTATGTGGCGCCCGCCTTTGCCGTGGACACTCTTGTGGCAAAACAATCCAGGGTGGGGGATCGAGTAGGCTGGAATCAGGAAGAGTTTTCCGCTGTGACGGCAGGACTTCCCAGAGATACCGAGGTTATCTCTGAGACATCCAGATATGGTTATCTGGAGGATTATATGAGGGTTTGTGGCAGGGAATATGTTAATATGGATCAGGGAAAATGTAATTTTCAGTCTGAGGCCTTTGTGTCGGCGTTACAGTTTGCGGCAACCCTGCCAGAGTATGCGGAGCGGATGGATTATGATGAGAATACCTATGATTCCCGGTATATTGAGGACAGGGTTTTGCTCCAGCCAGTAACGATTCGGAGAGTCAGTGACCTGGCACAGCAGATAAGCGGCTGTATCGGGGAGGAGATTGCCTATGTAGGATACCCCGCGGAAAGCCGGGAGGGTTCATGCATCCGAATCTATGGCAGAAGTTTCGTGCTTTCCGGTCAAGGCAGCGGGCTGGAGGGCGCATGGGAATTTGCGAGGTATTTTCTGACAGCAGATTACCAGAGGGATGAAATGTACGGTGGCGGGCTGCCTACCAGACAAGACATTTTTGACGAGAAGGCGCAGGAGGCGGCTGCATATGAGGGATACTGTTTTGTCAATGATGAATTTATCCCGGTGGTTCCGATGACACAGGGGCAGATTGATAGGGCAGTGGGTTTTATCAAGGGATTACACAATCCTGCCTTTGAAGACGCGGTGATTATGAACATTATCCGTGAGGAGGCGGAGAGCTTCTTTCGGGGACGGCGCACTGCGGAAGATGTGGCAGGGCTGATTCAGAACAGGGCGCAGCTTTATTTGAGTGAAGGAATGTAAGATACAGGCACACAACGAAGCCCCAAAGGTAGCCGTAACCCATGTGCGTAAATCAGGAGGGTAGATGAGGAAAGAACACGGACTTATCCCGTGAGGTCTCACGGGCGGTTCCATTAGCCATAGTAACAACGAACTGTAAGAAGTCAGCAGACGCCATTTTCCATCCCTCCTAGTGATAAACTTTTATTGTCCATTTGGATCTCCCATGCCTGAAATTATGGATAGAGGGATGGCCTGCCTGGTAGAAAGATTAGGCGTTGTGGAAACGGAGCATTTTGATAATGTGGATCCAGATGAATTTCCGGAGACAGCATATGTTTATGACGACACCCATCCGATCAAATAATATTTGATTATGGATCAATTTGAATCGCAGTCATTAAGAAAAGCAGAGTCGCATTTCACGATGCAGAAACCTGCTTTTGTTTTACATTACTTCAAAGACCGGGAGCAATGCTAAGTGTTGACCGCACTATTTCGTAACAAAAATCATCAACAATAGGAAACCGCATTGCCGAAGAAAAAAATAAGCTTCAGGCAATACGGCTTTTCTTTTCATCATTTCTTTCCCCCATCTATCCGCCGTATTATCCTGCATGATTCCGTGTAGTTATTGGGCTTCGGATTGTGGTGCAGTCTTACCATCATGCAGAACCTCATATGCGGTTTCTGTTCGTCAGATCGGAGGTTTACCCGTGCTTAGTCTGTTCCCACACTCGGCTTTCCTTAGATTCCGTCTCACGGCGGACACCCTTGCAAAAATTCAAACACAATACTTTGACGCCTGCGTGCGGAACATTTCCGCATAAATCCCATTTTTCTGCATCAGTTCATCGTGGTTTCCGCTCTCCGCCACTCTCCCGCCATCCAGAACATAAATGCGATCCGCCATGCGCGTAGTGGAAAGGCGATGTGAGATGAAGAGTATGGTCCGATCCTCTGATTCGGCCAGGATATGATTCAGCTCATACTCGGCCGCCGGGTCTAGGGCCGCCGACGGCTCATCCATGATAATCAGGTCAAAATCCCCCGCCAGCACACGGGATATGGCCACCTTCTGGGATTCACCGCCGGATAAATACACTCCGTTCTCATCGAACTCTCTGGTGAGTACGCTGTCAAGCCCATCCCGCATGGACTCCAGCCGATCATCAAAGAGCATCTGCCGCAGGGCTTCCCTTATATGCCCATCCCTGGCAGGATCATGCTCTCCGTTGGAGACATTCTCTGCAAGCGTCGCGGCAAACAGCTTAAAGTCCTGGAACACCGCACCGATGCGCGAGCGGTATTCCGCAAGGCGGTATTCCGATATTTCCCTGCCGTTGTATCTTATGCTTCCCCGCTGCGGCTCGTACAGGCGAAGGAGAAGCCTCGCCAATGTTGTCTTGCCGGCCCCGTTTGCGCCGACTATGGCAACTTTCTCACCCTTTCCCACTTTTATAGAGACCCCACTGAGCACATCCTGCCCGCTTCCCCGATAAGCGAATCCCACGTCCGAGATCTCCAGGCTTTTGAATGGCTCCATCCCCAGCGTACCCTCGTCATTTTCCGTCTTAGCATCAAGAAAAGTGCGGAATTTCTCTATGTACATACTATGCTCCTGCAGCCCGGTGACTCCCATAATCAGGGAATTTACTTGCAGGAAAAGTTTCCAGATCGCATTCACGCCCACTGCAAAGTCGCCCAGCGAGAGCGAAGGGTCGATAGCGTAACGGATGATCATGTAGCCCGTTATGACGATCTGGAACACACAACTGACCAATATCGACGACACGATCTGTCCAAGCAGGATGCGGGGCGCATACTTTTTCAAGCACGCTATATCATCATCCGCCGCCTTGCGGTAATTTTCCTGCAACAGGCCCGCAATGCCGCCTATGCGCATCTCCTTAGCGTACTCCATCCGCCCAAAGATGCGGCCGGCGTATTCCTTCCGTCTGGTGATATTGTTCCTTGCCATGGCCTTCTCATATCGCAGCCTGTTCAGCTTTTTGTTCAGGAAATAGTTGGCTATTCCCACCGCCAGCACCGTGAGGGCTGCAAACACGTCAATCGAAAGGAATACGGCGAGGATGCCCGCTGCGGAAATCAGGCTTGACAAAAAACCGCTGCATGCGTCGAGCATGGACATGACGCGTGCGTCGGATTCCCTGATTGTCCAAATAAAATTGTCATAGAACTCGGGGCTGTCATACAGTCCGAAGTCCAGCCTCAGCGCTTTCTCGTACAGCTCGCCCTGCATCCTCTCATGCAGGGTCAGTTCCGCCCCCCGGCGGCACAAGTCCAGCACCCATTGATCGAAGATGATCAACGCAATGCGCAGCACCGCCACCGCCATCACTGCGGTAAAAATTCGCGGGAAGTCCGTATCACCCTCAATGGCATCGAACAGCATTTTCAGGAACAGCGTACTTGCGAATACCGTCCACAGTGCGTTCAGCGCCGTTCGCGCGATCAGCGCGGCAAAATACCCTGGAACGTACCTTGCAGCATATCCCATCATGTATAACAGGTTCGCCAGCGCGGCGGGACGATCTTTCCCATTTCTTTTTTTCATTCCCATACCCTCCTCGTAAGATGGCATCTCGTAACTGTTTGCATTGCGTAAGGGGAACAGTTCCTAAGCACTTGCCGCACCTGTATTCTCTCCAAGCGAATCCTGTCCATCAAGGTAGTTCTCTGCCTGCATATGCCAAAGCTTGGCGTAAAGCCCTCCCTGCTCCAGCAGTTCATGATGGGTTCCCTCTTGGACAATCTCGCCATTATTCAACAAGTAAATTCGGTCAGCCGAAATCACGCTTGAGAGTCTGTGGGATATGAAGATCATCGTCCTCCCCTGACAGCAGTCAAAGAGCGTCTTGTACATCCTGCCCTCAGCAATGGGATCGAGAGCGCTGCTTGGCTCATCGAGCAGCACGACCGGCGCATCCAACGCGAGGGCGCTTGCGATAGCAAGCTTTTGTGCTTGCCCGCCGGAGAGTACGATCCCATCCGGGTCGAATTCCTTCGTAAGCATGGAGTCAATTCCACCGGAACATTCGCCTATCCTTTCGCCGAGATCCGCCTTTTCCAGGGCCGCAAAAGCGGTCTTTTTCTCCGCATCCGTAAGATTTCCGCGACGCATCACGTTCTCCGCAACTGTCACCGAGAAAAGCTGGTAATCCTGAAAAACTGTGGCGAACTTTTCTCGATAGGACGCAAGACAATAGGAAGCAATCGGCCTCCCATTATAATAAACCTCGCCCGACTGCGGCGTGTAAAAACGCAGCAGAAGCTTTGAAAGAGTGGTCTTGCCCGCCCCATTCGCACCCACGATAGCAATCCTCTCCCCCGCCCGCACCGTGATGGAGACATTTTTCAGGGCGGGTTTCCCGGCTCCAGGGTAGGCGAAAGTGACGCCCTCCAGCCGCAGCTCCTTGAAGTCGCCAGCCGCAGGACCGTCGGGGTTCTCCCCGATCGCATTTTCATATTCAAGGAACGTGCGGATGTTGCGTATGAATTTCGCATCCTCGTAAAGCTGTCGGATGTCCGTACCCACGTCCCCCACGATATACGAAATTTGCGTGACGCAGTTAATTGTCACGTAACAGTCACCTACAAACATGGATTTTTGCACAAGCGTTCGATACAAGGAGAAAAGGATTGCGCCGAAGTAGACGATGATTTCCGAGAGCAGCGCAAACAAACTCTCCATCCACATGAGCCGATGGCCGTACTTTCGGGAAATGTCACGCAGCTGCTTCACGCTCTCCCTCATCTGCGCAAACAGAACCTTGTACATCTGACCAAGGCGAAGCTCTTTTGCATAGTCCTTTTCATAAAATACGCGCTTGACGTACTCTTTCCTTCGTTCTGCAGGCTTCGACTCGGCGTCCATGCCATAGCGGATTTCGCCAAGTTTCCCTCCCCAGAGGGTCTGCGCGATCAACGGTAGAAGGGAGAGCAGCAAGAATACGGGACTAATCAGACAAACTAAAGCGCAGATTGACCCTGCCGTAATCAGATCAGTGAGCAGGCCGCAGACGTGGTTCAGTGTCTTCTCCGTGCGGCCCGAGGCCTCCTGGATGGCCTTCATCTGGGTGTCGTAGAACGAAGTCTGCTCGTAGCAAGCAAGATCGATATGGGCGGCCTTCTCCTGGAGAATGCCCTGGATATGTTTCTCCACCTTGACAATCTCAATCTCCATGACCGTGTTCTTCACCTGGAGTAGGATATTGTATACAAGTACAAAACCGAATATGCATCCCAGCGGAAGGAGAATCGTGCGGATTTCGGCACCGCCCTGCAGCGCATTCAGGGCATACTGGAATAGATACGTTGTGGATAAGAACGTGTTTGCTCCCCGCATTGCAGCCACCACCAGGAGAAATGGCAGCAGCCAAGGGGAACTCAGCTGTACCAGGCGGAGTATGAAAAAAAGATCCGAGATGTTCTGCTTGAACTTTGATTTTTTCACCTGTTTGGTTCCTCCATGGGATTTTGATACCATTGCTTCTCTCCATATACCATATAACCGTAATAATGTAATTGTCAAGGATAAATTGGCTTAAGTTTTCGCGGTCTAATAAGTGAAAGGTTAATCCAAAATCTATTGATCTGCTTCTTTACCTCCTGTAAATGGGAACGGCTGATCGGCAGCGTTTCGCCATTTTTGAGATATGCCATACCATTACTGATTTTCATAATTTGAAGGATATTCACGATTAGCCGCGGTCAATAAAAATGAACTCCGGCGTTTTCAATTCATCAAAAACCTGTTGCAGACTTTTTCTGACCTTTGATATTCCTGATTGCGAGCGGATCACCACATTTTTTCCGCCGTCGCGCTGGATATAAAAAATGTCTTTGTATGGTATTTTCTCCATGCGTCCGGCGGCTTGAATGATATACTCTTTGCCTGTTTCCAACTCAATCAACTTCGCTGCGTCTGTCACGGCGGATATCAGACGATCAGCAAGATTGCTGCTTTACGTATATTTTGTTATCTCATAGCCGATACCGCAGGCTTGCAGACTGCTTTTTACAATGTTCTCAAGCTGTATAACGGCTTCTTTTTCATCATCACATATCGCTGTTCTTATCAACACGATCACTCCGTTTCTTAAATCTTCCGTCATCGGGCTTTTCGGCACCCTTTGGTATTAGCCACACTTCTCCCGTTTTTTCAGCCCTGATGCGTCCGGCAGAGCGGGAATAAATTTATCAGGGAAGAGATACACCATTGTTCGCTTGCCTGTTTGGATCTTTTTCTTTTTGAATATCAACGTTTTGATATAGTCCGTTTTGTACTGGAAATATGAAATCTACGCTTTCTTTCATTCTGGCGCTGACCAGGCTGTTTATTGTGGAAAAAGTGGGGTTCAAAGGCTGAAAGGTAAGGGATATCCTTTCTGAGTATGGTTGGCAGCAAATGCCTGTTCAGTAAAAAATGGGGGCAAGTTGCCTGCCCCCACTGTTAGAATGACTGAATCAGCCATCGCATTGTACTTTTATTATACGGGGAATTCAAAAAAGCAATAGTGAAATCTTGAAATTCTAATAAACATTGTTGTATAATGTGTCATTAAGGATGAAAATACATAGAAGGCTTTTGAAGATTTTTCTAACAGTTAGAAATCACGCGGGCGAAGCTTGCCGGGACTCTGAGAACCACTCCATCCTATGTGAAGCCAGAGAACGAAGGGAGGTAGATTGTATATGAATTTGAAAATTGCATTGCTTCAGCTTCTTCCGTCCGACAGCTTAGAAAAGCAATTTCAAATAGGAAAGGCAGCCTGTGAAAAGGCAAAAGCTATGGATGCTGACATTGCCTTATTTCCGGAGATGTGGAGTGATGGGTATGCCATTCCACAGGATGAAACTGCGGTAAAAGATTTATCTATTGCTGCTGACAATGATTTTATACAGAAGTTTGGCCGACTTGCCGCAAAACTACAGATGGCGATCGGCATTACTTTTCTTGAAAGGCATGATCCGAAGCCGCTGAATTCTATGATACTTTTTGACCGAAGTGGGAAGGAGATTCTGCATTATTCCAAGGTACATACCTGTGCTTTCGATCTGGAAAAGATGCTGTCACCTGGTGAGGACTTTTTTGTCGCGGACCTGGATCTTGGCAGGGGTACCGTAAAGGTTGGTTCCATGATTTGCTTTGACAGAGAATTTCCTGAAAGCGCGAGGATTTTGATGCTTAAAGGCGCGGAGGTGATTCTTGCTCCGAATGCCTGTCCGATGGAAATAAACCGTCTGTCGGCGCTCCGTACCAGAGCCTATGAGAATATGCTTGCGATTGCCACTTGCAACTATCCTGATGGGCAGCCGGACTGCAACGGGCATTCTACTGTTTTTGATGGCGTTGCATGGCTGCGTGATGAACCTGGCTCACGTGATATGTGTATCCTGGAAGCGCCAGGTAAAGAGGGAATCTATGTGGCAGATATCGACCTTGATTTACTGCGGGAATATCGTGCAAACGAGGTGATGGGGGATAAATACCGTCATCCGGAAAAATATAAATCTCTCTACACCTTTATTGCTTTTCACTGATCCAAATAGATACCCTGGCTTCTGCCTCCTCCATGATCAGATTATAGACATCAATATCGATTCTGAAGATTCTGTCCACGCTGTTAAAAAAAGCCATCAGATACTGGCATTCTTCCTGCGTGTATGGCCGGAGAAGAATAGGGGTGTCGCCGTCGTAACCATAATCATATCTATAATCTTAATACTCCCTCTCCTCATCCGCATTCACTTCAAACGGACGGATAAAACCACTATATTGTCCCCTTTTATCACACTGCCGTTTCTGTCCTTGCTCTGGCGTGTTTCCCCAGTCTCCGAATTACAGGAAAAGCCCGCTGGAAGTCCGCGGGATCCACGCTCCACTTGCTTCGGGAAACAGAGGACAACGCTGTCGATCTGCTTTGTGCCCGGCACATTTCCCTGACGGTCTATCATGTCCAGATCCAGATGGATCACCATTTCATTTCCATCCTCCCCTACGCGCATGTCACGGACAAAACAATACTCATTCCAGGGGCTGATTTCTTTTCCCAGTTCCTTTGATGCCTGCCCGGTAAGCGCCTGTGCCGTCCACTTTAAAGCGTCATCGCCATCCCAGGCGGCAACCTCCATGCGCTCCCGGAGAACAGGGAATTCAGGATCTGTTTCATCCCAGTAGCGCACTTCCCGAACCGCGTATAATGCAAGGTTTTCCGGAGTTATCTCTTCTTCGGAAATCGTTTTATCTTCTATAAGCTTTATTTGCATCCTGATTGCATAGAAAGTCTTGATTAATTATTTTTACGCTTGTTTGATTCATTTGATACGGCTTATCTTGAAAAAAAATGTTTACTGCGGTAAAATTGCTTATAGCAGGAGAAAAAAAAGGACAGGACGAAATGCGAAAGAATGGATCTTAGAGACGGTATTATTATGGAAAAGAGATTACAGATTTTTATTGATAGTGGCGATACGATTATAGACGAAGGCACGGAAGTGCGTGATGAAAAAGGGATTGTAGTTCATGCCGGGCTGATTCCGGGTGCTGACGAAATGTTAAAAACTCTTTCTGAAAGAGGATTTCGGATGGCTTTGGTTGCTGACGGTGAACAACAGTCGTTTGCAAATGTATATCGTGAAAATGGATTGGGTTATTGCTTCGCCACAAGAACGATTTCGGAAATTGTTGGAGTACAGAAGCCATCAGAGCATATGTTTCAGGATGCCATGGCGAAAAATGGTCTGACAGAGGCTGATAAAGGGCGTATAATCATGGTCGGAAACAATATTCGCAAGGATGTGGCGGGAGCGAATCGGTTTGGAATTACATCTGTGTTATTGGATTGGTCACCTCGTTATAATATGGTTCCGCAGTGTGAGGATGAGAAACCGGATTTTATTATTCATCATCCGATAGAATTGATTCAACTGGCTGAAGCTTTGGAACATAAATTGGAGGAGCATGAGCAATGAAGCGCTATTGGAAGCATTTGGTTGCTTCTACGGAAACCAGAGTAGAAACATTTTTGAAGAAACAAGTAAGGGACAAATTGCGGACGGACTGTGGCAGGATGGACAGCGAGGTGGTGGAAGGAAAACAGACAATTTACCAGCTCACCAATGCGCTTTGTGTTTATTTTTGTGTGGATAGTAAGTATTATAAAAGTCAAGATGTTTTTGATGCGGTCAAGCTGGGCGTTTCTTTCGTGGAAAGATGGCAGCGGAAGGACGGAAGCCTGGATTTCCCTACTTGTAATTTTTACTCCGCGCCTGACACCGCGTTCTGCTTCCGGCGTTTATATGGAGCGTGGAAAATTCTGCAAAAATATGGGGCCACAGCGGAAGAGGAAGCGTTAAGAAATCGATATTTGGCATTGCTTTTACGTTGTATTCCCATTATGCTCTATGGTGGTTTTCATACACCCAATCATCGTTGGGCCGTGACAGCGGCTTTGTTGTGCATGATAAAACTGGTAGAACAGAATGGCGAAATGGCACTGGAAACAGTTGATTTTCATGCTTGCACTTATGCCAGGACAGAGCCTGTTTCTTCTGTGGAGGAGCTGTGTGAACGGTTAAGAAAGCGCGCCGGACAATACCTGGCAGAAGGGATTGATGGGGATGCGGATGGTGAATATGCAGAGCGCTCTGCCGGCAATTACAATGCCGTTGTGGATAAATCGTTGATTTTTGCTTATGAAATGACCGGAGACGAGAGTTATTTGGATTATGTAGAACGAAATCTGCAAATGATGTTATATTATTTTGATATGGATGACACCATATTTACGCAGAATTCCACCAGACAGGACCGTGGAAATGCCCTGTATCCGGATCATTATTTTTATCTATATACTTATATGGCAAATAAAACTGGATCAACAGTGTTCGATGCGGCCGCCCATAAGATGATATCTGATAACTTAAGACGAGGAGATATAGCCCCTGACTGCCTATATATTTTTATGCTGTATGACGGCATGAAGAATTATCAATTCAAGGGTTATGGATATCTGGACGAATATCGGAAGTTTTTCCCTGGTTCTCAGGTACTTCGGGTGAAAAAGGCAAGCTATGTTTATAGTGTGTTGAACAAGCAAGCCTCCTTTTTATTCTTAAAATTCGGCTCTCTTTCCATAGGGATGCGGATTGGAGAGTCCTATTGTGACATCCGGAATTTTATTCCGCGGCAGATGGTCGTTACAGAAGACGGCTGTAATCTAAAAGCTGCCGCAAAAGGGTGGTATTATCAGACGTTTTCCGAATCCCAGGCCACTTCCGATTGGTGGGAAATGGACCATACCAAGCGGGAGCGAATCGTCACGAGTCACGTTGATATCACAGTGAGCATTAAAGAACTGAAAAATGGTCTTTCCGTCACAGTGAAGGCAGAGGGACTTGATGGTCTGCCATTGCGGGTGGAATTGGATGTTCCGTCCGGAAGCGTGCTGGAAAACGATACATTCTGCATGACCGCCGCAAAGGGGGAAAGCATGGTTTTACGGAATGGTTTTTTGCATCTCAAGAATGAAACGCAGGAGCTGGTGATCGGTCCGGGCTATGGTACGCATTCTTTTAAAGGACATTATTCCGGAGAAGCAAAAAATATGGATGGTTATAGTATTTTCCTAAATGATTATACCCCTTATGAGAGAACCTTTTGTATTGTGGAGAAAAGATAAATATAAGCATAAGTGCAAGCGTGAATGCCAATTTCGGGAGGCATCGCTGGAAGCCCCCTTTATTGTTTGGGGAAGTAAATGAAAGTGATGTCATCAAAGAAAGAGGAACAAAATCATTTGCGGGTCTCCACCTGTAACTTGTGGAATCTACTGCCCGAAAAGGAAATGCCGTTTCGCGGCGCTTTCTTTTCTGCGCTTGGTACAATGATTTTGTTGACTTGGCGTATTTAAAATTACGAAATGAGACAGGAGAAAAAATATGGAACAGAATCAGAAGAAAGATCCTACAGTGGAGTTGGCCAGGCAGTTTCTTTCCGTGATCGGATCCGGTGAGGTATCCATAGAAAAGGTACGGGAAAGAGAGGAACAAACCGCCAATCTGATGTGCTACTATCGCTGCGCGCTTCTTGAGGTGGAAACCAAATTCCGAGTATTGAACGAAGAGTTTTCCCTACAGTATGATCGTAATCCCATCAATACCATCAAAACGAGGATTAAGTCGCCGCGAAGCATCGTGGAAAAAATGCAGCGTAAAAACATTCCCATGACGCTGGAAAACATGGAAGCGCAGTTGAATGATGTCGCGGGGGTTCGGGTTGTCTGTTCCTTTATCGATGATGTTTATTTACTGGCGGACTGCCTACGGAGGCAGGATGATGTGCGTATTTTACAGACGAAAGATTATATCCGGTATCCAAAGGAAAACGGTTACCGAAGCCTCCACATGATCATTGAGACACCGATCTATTTACAGTCGGGAAAGCGGAACATGAAAGTGGAGATCCAGCTGCGCACGATCGCCATGGAATTCTGGTCGGAGCTGGAACACAAGCTGCGTTATAAAAAGGATATCGATCCGGATACGCAGAAAAGGATCGCGGACGAGCTGACACTTTGTGCCAGTATGAGCGCGGAAACGGATCTACGAATGCAGGCCATAAGAGATGAATTGGGGAAATGGGAAAAAGAGGTTGAGAGGTAAGGACGAAACGCCAGGAAGGCATTTCAAAAAGTGGTTTCCTCCTTTGGACTCCGGGAGAAGCTTTCCACCGCCACTGTCACAAGATTTTGATTGACAGTGGCGAATCCATGTCCGCATTGTCCTTTCAGCACAACCTTTCCCGCGTTCAAGGCTTCGATTTCTCCTTTTTCCAGAGACAACAAGGCCTTTGCATGGCCCGGACGGATGCCATAGCTTCCTCCGCCCTTGCCGCCTGAGTTATCTCGAACCGTCAAATGAATGGAATCGCAGGAAACAGGGGCCTGCGTACCCTTAGGGGTGACGATTTTCAATGTAAGTTCACTTGCCTTTTCCTTTTCGTCCATTTTACCCTCGATTCAATACCTTTTTTGTACAAAAAGCCATTTCGCGCAGAATCTTTGTTAGCCGTTCTTGTTTCGGAACGCAGTCTATTTGCCGGAAGAGGTGTTTCGTTTGCCGCACCCTACATCTTTGCATACACGTCATCAATCGTACCGCACATCAGGAAGTAAGATTCCGGAATATCATCACAATTTCCACTCAGAATCTCTTCAATCCCGGCGATGGTCTTATCTAACGGTACGTACACGCCCTTGTATCCCGTAAAGCTCTCCGCCACATGGAAAGGCTGGCTCAAAAACCGCTGCAGCCGTCTGGCGCGTTTCACGGTGATTTTGTCCTCGTCCGAAAGCTCTTCCATACCCAGAATCGCGATAATGTCCTGCAGTTCGTTATACTTCTGCAGGATACGCTGTACTTCCTTGGCGGCGTGGTAATGACGTTCCCCGACAATGTCCTGGGTCAGCATCCGGGAAGAGGATTCCAAAGGATCTACCGCGGGATAAATACCCAGCTCCACGATTTTTCTGGAAAGAACCGTGGTGGCATCCAGGTGGGAAAAGGTGGTTGCCGGAGCGGGATCGGTCAGGTCGTCGGCAGGCACGTAAACAGCCTGGACGGAGGTAATGGAGCCGTTGCCGGTGGAAACGATACGTTCCTGCAGCTTGCCCATTTCACTGGCCAGTGTAGGCTGATAACCCACGGCGGAAGGCATTCTTCCCAAGAGGGCGGACACCTCGGAACCGGCCTGAGAGAATCGGAAAATATTGTCGATAAATAAAAGCGCGTCCTTCCGGGAATTCTCCCGGAAGTATTCGGCCATGGTAAGTCCTACCAGAGGAACCCGGAGCCTGGCACCGGCGGTTTCGTTCATTTGCCCGAAAACCAGGGCCGTTTTATCCAGCACGCCGGACTGCTTCATTTCATTATAGAGATCGTTGCCCTCTCTTGAACGCTCCCCCACTCCCGCGAACACGGAGTAGCCATCGTGCTCAAATGCGATGTTGCGGATCAATTCCATAATCAGCACGGTTTTACCTACGCCGGCGCCGCCGAACAAGCCGATTTTGCCGCCTTTTACGTAGGGTGTCATCAGATCGATGACCTTGATGCCGGTCTCCATGATTTCTTCCGCGGCCACAATATCGGAAAAATGCGGAGCGGGGTGGTGGATGGGCCACTTTTCCCTGGATTGAATGGGTTCCTTTTTGTCGATGGGTTCGCCGATGACGTTGACCATACGTCCCAGGGTTTCCTCTCCCACGCTGACCATGATAGGTTCTCCGGTGTCAATGGCCGTCAGGCCTCTGGACATTCCGTCCGTGGAGTGCATGGAGATGCAACGCACTACGCCGTTGCCCAGGTGCTGAGAAACCTCCAGGACAAATTTTTCTCCATTATGCTCGATTGTAACAGCATGAAAAATATCGGGCAGTTCTTTCGGATCAAACAAAATATCCACCACGGGTCCTGTAATCCTTTGAACCATTCCCACAGAATTTTTTGCCATGCTTTTTCCTTTCTTTCTCCGAATCATCGGACTGAAATTGTTGATTGTTAAACTCGAAACCTACCCGTTGCCCGGTCTGGCGGCTTCTCCGGAGGAGGTCTCAATTACGTCCGCGGTAACAGCGCTTTGGCGGTTATGGTTAATTTCATTTTCCAGTTGGGCACAGAACTCTGTGGCGGCGTCGTATGCCGCACGCATGGTCATCAGCGTCGCGGCCTGCGCGCCCAGCGCGGACTCCAGGGCGAGCTCGTAAAACATGGAGCAGAATAAGGTTTCCGCGGTTTCCGTGATTACGGTGCGCTTGTCCGGCACACAGAGAACCGACCCGCGGTCCGCTTCCGGCTCCGGACGCCTGGTCCCTGGGAATAAGCTGCAGATCGTGGGAACCTGCTCCAGCATATTCACGTATTTTGGATAAATCACATAAATCTCAGAAGCGGATCCCGTCCTGCGCAGTGACAAAAGATCGCGCAGCAGCATACTGCATTCCTGGTAGGTCGGGAGATCATGCGGAAGATACCGCTGCTCCATGGGCAGTCCCTTTTCCTTAAAAAAGCGAATTGCCTTTTTCCCATAAGCCACTAATAGAAAAGAATCCTGCTTTAAGAGTTCCTGATAGGCGAACTTCAGAACCTCCGCGTTAAAGCTTCCGCACAGCCCCTTATTCGAGGCCATCACGAGAAAGACAGGAGGTGCTTCCGGATTGGCCGCCGGAATCGCTTCCAGAAAACTGGCCTGATACTCGTCAAATACCTTTTTGCACGCTTTGCCGTACTCGGAATACTGGCCGTAGCTTACATTCAGTTTTGAAAACTTTGCGGCGGAAACGGTTCTCATGGCTTTGGTGAGCTTCTGGGTCGAACGGATTCCCCGCAATTCTTTTTTGAGACTCTGTATTGAAGGCATACTTACTCCATTCCGGATTGATTTTGAAGAGGTCTCGCACGATTTGGCTGGCGTTCGGCCTGGCTGCGTTTTCCTGCAATCCTGCCAACGCATAATCCCGGCTCTGACCTATTTAAGCCAGGGTCCCGCGGTACTCCTCCAGCGCGGACTTAATGGCATCAAGCAGCGCCGTGTCCGCTTTTTTCCCGGTTTTCAGCGTCTCCACCAGAGTGCCGTGGCGCGCTTCAAAGAAAGGAAATAGTCCGTTTTCAAATTTTCCCATGTCATCTAAGGCAACGCCGTCGGCATAGCCCTCGGAAACGGCAAAGAGCAGGAGCGCCTGCTTCCAGTCTTCCAGAGGCTTGAACCGGCCCTGCTTCAGGGCTTCCATCAGATGCGCGCCTGCATCCAGAATACGTCGGGTGTCTTCATCAATTTCCGTACCCAGCTGTGTAAAGTCGGCCAATTCCCGATATTGAGCCAGCTTGGTGCGTAGGCTTGCGGACATCTGCTTCATCAGCTTGGTCTGGGCGGAGCCGCCTACACGGGAAACGGAAAGGCCCACATTGATGGCGGGCCGCTGTCCCTCCCGGAACAGTTCGCCCTCCAGGAAGATCTGACCGTCCGTGATGGAGATGACATTGGTGGGGATGTAGGCTGAAATATCTCCAGCCAGGGTTTCAATAATGGGCAGGGCGGTAATGGAACCGCCGCCCAGTTCCTCCGACAAATGGGCCGAACGTTCCAACAGTCTGGAGTGGAGATAGAAAATATCGCCGGGATAAGCTTCTCGGCCCGAAGGACGGTGCAGCAAAAGGGAAAGCTCACGGTAAGCCACCGCGTGCTTGGAAAGGTCGTCGTAAATGATCAAAACATCTCTTCCGGCATACATGAAATATTCCGCCATGGCGGTGCCGGAGAAAGGCGCGATATATTGAGTGGCAGCGGAGCCGGAGGCGTTGGCGGCCACGATGGTGGTATATTCCATGGCCCCATACTGTACCAGACGGTCCTTAATCTCTGCGATCGTGGTATCCTTTTGCCCGATGGCGACATAGATACAGACGGTGTTCTTGCCTTTCTGGTTGATGATCGCATCCAAAGCAAGGGCTGTTTTCCCTGTTTGCCTGTCGCCGATGATCAGCTCTCTCTGGCCTCTGCCGATGGGGACCAGGGCGTCGATGGCTTTGATGCCGGTATGCAGAGGCTTGCTGACGGGAGCCCGGTCCAAAATTCCCGGTGCGTGGCATTCAATAGGACGTTTCGCGGTTGCGTAAATATAGCCTTCGCCGTCAATCGGATTGCCGATGGCATCCACTACACGGCCCAGCAGTGCGTCCCCTACGGGAACGGAGGCAATTCTTCCCACACGTCTGACGCGGCTTCCGCTTTCAATATTGGAAAATTCGCCAAAGACCACGCAGCCGATGCGCTCGGGCTGAATATCCAGAATCATGCCGCGCTCGCCGCAGTCGAATTCCACCACTTCTCCATACATGATGTCTGCCAGACCGTCCATCCAACAGATACCATCGGAAATCTGCATGACTCTTCCCAACTGGTAGACATGAATCCTGGGAACAAAATTCGCCGCTTTTTGCTCAAATTCCTCCAGAACCTCCTTACTGGGTTCGTCCGTGGTAATGGGGGCTTTGCTGATGTTTTTTTCAAAATGATACAATTCTTCCGCCACAGTGTAATCATATACCGTGTCACCGATTCGTAGTCTCAGGCCGCCGATCAGGTCCGGATCCTCTCTTACCCAAAGAGAAGTCTTTCCGTGAACCTCGTTCAGGAGCTTCGTGGTGGCTTCATCCACTTTTTTCACCAGGGCGGGATCCAGGGGGAAAGCGGAGGTCAGCGTCACATAAAGGACGTCATGGTATTTCAAATAAGCCATATCACCGGGGGTCAGCTTGATGACACTCAGAATTTCATCAAGCTGGTCATCTTCCTGGGCCCGGATTCTGCTCAGGTAGGGTTCCTTGGAAAAGATCTCCACGACCTGTTCTTTCATGACCTGGAAAAATTTACGCTTTGTTTTTTCAATCTGGACACGATAGATTTCGCGGCATTCCCGGTCTCCAAAGGTTTCCACCTGGGCAATCTTGGCTTCCGTCAGGGCTTTTTCCTGGGCCAGAGCGGTGGTTACTTCGGATAAAGTATCGTTGACCGGCGCCGCCAGGTTTTCCGGTACGAATTCAGGGGCCTTGGGCGGTTCGCTGTTTTCAATTCGCCGTGCCTCGTCCAGATCCCTTAAAATCTTATTCCGACGGTCTACGAAAAGATGAATCACCATCTTGCGGCAGAAGAAAATCAGAATCCCCGCAAGAATCAGAAAATTAATGACGACATATATTAGCTTCATGGTTTCATTCCTTTACCAAACTTTCCGCAAAAGAAACGGCAAGCTCATCCGCGCGCTGGCTCAACACGGTTAAAAGTTCGGTACATTCCGCCTCTGCCTTGGCACGATACTGATCCACCTTGTGGAGTCTTTCATCGTTGGCGGCTTCCAACCGTTCCTTGCCCTCCGAGCGAATGCTTTCAAGCTCCGCTTTCTTTTGCTTCCGTTGTTGTTCCAGAAAGGCGGTTCTTTTTTCTTCCAGCATGGCCGCGTATTCCTGCTCCAGCTTCTCATACGCGGCCTTTTTGGCGGCAGCGTTCTGAATCCGTTCCCGGCGCTGGTCCAACATTTTCAAAACAGGCTGAAACAGCAGGAAATGGAGAATCAGCATGAGCAGCAGAAAGCAGAGAATGGTCCATATTACAACCGAAATCTGTATTGTCATAATATCACCCGTTAAATTTTGGCAACTAACATAAAGGCAATCAAAAGTCCGTAAATGGTAAGGGCCTCCATAAGGGCCAGGGAAATGATCAGAGTGGAACGGATATCCTTGGCGGCGTCCGGCTGGCGTGCGATGCTCTCCATGGCACTCTTGGCAGTGAGGCCTTGCGCAATGGAGGGACCCAGGGTACTGATGGAAATAGCCATGGCGGCTGCAATTGCAATAATTTCTGTTGACATAATCTTTTCTCCTTTTCTTTCTTAATCTACTTATATAAATAATATCACAGAGAGGCCGTTACTCTGTTTCCGTTGCCTCGTCGAGGTAGATCGAGGTAAGCATGGTAAAAACAAGTGCCTGCAGAGCGCAGAACAACAAGGACAGCACCATCATTACGATCGGAACGCCGATGGGCAGGATGCTGTACAGTTCCTCGGTCACCATTTCCTCCCCGAAGACATTGCCGAACAAACGCAGCGCCAGAGACGCGGGCTTAATAAACTCGTCCAGCAAAAGCAGGGGCAGCATGAAAAACATGGGACTTACAAAACGCTTGAAATAATGCTTTACACCGCACCGCAGTCCCGCGAACTGCAAAAACAAAAAAGTAACAATGCCCAGTCCCGCGGTTACGGAAAGGGACGAGGTGGGCGCTTTCGCATAATCCGTCAGGCCGACTCCGGGAAAGAGGCCGGAATAATTGGCAAAAATAATGAAAATGAAGAGAGAGGCGAGGAAAGAAAAATATTTTCTGGACTTTTCATGTCCCAGAAGCCCCTCAAAAAAATGATCGAGATATTCCACGCCGGTTTCAATGATATTCTGAAAAATGCCGGGACGCTCCCTGAGATTGTGCTTGATCAATAGGGAAATCAGCAATACGATGGCGAGAATGATCCACATCATGATCACTTCCCCGGTCACGTCCAATATCCCGAACAGATGAATTACGACCTTTGAGCCTTCACCCATTAGAGGAATCCTCCTTTCCGTGCAAGGAATCATTGAGCTTCACAAGCTGATAGGTAAACCAGAACATTGGCAGAGTGATTCCCAGACAACCGCCCACCAACAGCCAGATTTTGCTCCAGGGCGTATAATTGCCCAATACAAACAACAAAACCAGGAAAAGCACCTGCAGGATCTGTTTTCCCACCTGGACCGCTACATATCCGGACGGATTCTTTTGCAAAACCCTTCGGGATATCCCGTAACTGGCCGCGGAGATGGCAGCACCAATGATAAAAGCCAGAATTGCGCCAAAAATATTGTGTTCGATTTTCATCACCTTCTTTACAAGCACCTATTATAGCACCGTGTTTTCTATTTTACAAGAGATAGAGTTAAGGAAAAACTCTTTCGTAAAAACCCATAAATTTTTTCTCCGGCGTTGAAACAAAATTCCAAAAAGTTTACACTTTATATATGAACACCAAAATTGCGCGCAGCGTCATGGCGAGAAGTCATGGCGACGATCGCCGGGGAAGAACGCGGACTAAAGCCTGGCGGTAAAGAGGTGACAAAATGGAACAAAACATAGAATTGGTAAAATTGGCAAAAACCGGGGATCCCCATGCGTTTGCCCAATTATATGAGTGTGTCTATAAGGATTTGTATAGGTTTGCGTTTATTTCACTGCGAAGCCGCGAGGACGCGGAGGACGTGGTCGGCGAGACAGTGCTGGACGCGTTCACGGCGATCGGGGGTCTGCGCAGGGAGGAAGCCTTTCGGGCGTGGATTTTCCGGATTCTTTCCAACAAATGTAAGGACAAGCTGAAGGAATATACACAAAAATATGTGGATTGGGAAGAAGTGGAAAACGAGCTTTCCTATAGCGAGGAATGGACGGAAAGCGTTTATCTGCGGAAACTTTTCGGGGAGCTTGGCGACGAGGAGCGGCTTATTGTCGGACTCCATGTGTTTGGCGGTTATACCAGCCGGGAAATCGCCGGAATGCTGCATATGAAGGCCAACACGGTACGGACCAGGGAGAGCAGGGCCTTAAAGAAGCTGGCCGCCCGGATGAGAGCGGCGGAGGTTGAAAGGAATGGATAGAAAGATGGAAAAGAAAATCATACAAGAGATTCGGAAATCGGCAGAGGAGTTGGAAATCCCGGAGGGTTTGCTGCCGGAAAATGTAGAAGCGCGGTTGGAAACGCTCCCGCGGAAGAACGAAGGGGAGGAGACCGGAGCGGCACGACCCCGCTTGACGCAAAAGGGCAAACAGAGCCCAAGGCACAGGCGTATCAGGAAAATGTTTCCTGCCTTATATGGTATCAGCGCCGCGGCCCTGCTGTTGGTCTGCTGTTATACCTTGTTTCAGAATGGCCTGATGGCAAAAAGCGGCTCTTACGACGGGCAGGATGCGCAAAATATGGCAATGGAAATGGATGGAGAAGCTGCCCAGACGGTGCGGGGAGAGGTGGATTCCACGGGAGCGCCGCAGTCCGCGACACAGCCTCCGGAAGCGTCGCGGACCACGACGGGACCGGACGAAGCGCCGCGGTCGCCTGAGACACAGGCGGTAAAGAATGATTCCCAACAGGCCAGACGGTTCCGGGAAGCGAAAAGGGATGCGGGAGACCTCTATAAGGTGGCCTCGAATTATGAAGAGGTTTACAATTTGTTGAAGCAATATGAGATTGTGTATGAAACTGAAGACGGACGCAGCGTCAGCGTGTATCCGACGGAGCCGGCAGACAACTCCGCTTTCGGGGTGGATGGCGCCTTTGTGGAGAAAGAGGAGATCGCGGCAGGTTCTTATTCCGCCACCAATACGCAGGTGGCGGGCGTGGATGAGAGCGATATCATCAAGACGGACGGAGTCTGCCTTTATACGGTGAAAGATAACAAGGTCTACATTACCGATATCCGTGGCGGCGAATTATCCCCTCTCGCCGTTCTCGACCCGACCCGGGGGGAACAGATGGGGGATGTACAGGAAATCTATGTGGAGGAGGATCGCCTGATCGTGATTGCCTCCGTGTATGAAAGTCATTTGGTAGAATATGACAGGGAGGAAACCATGGCGCTTCGGGAGAAGCCCATGGCACAAGTGGTCAATGATGCCGCCACGGTTCTTTACACTTATGACACTTCGGAGAAGACGGCTCCCAGGCTTCTGGGGACGATCCGTCAGGATGGGGAGTATCGGGATTCCCGCAAAATCGGAGATATGGTTTATCTGTTTTCCTGGGAAAACGGGCTGGGTGCCAGATTGGAGACTACGAAGGAGGAGGATTTAGAATGGTTACCCACTGTCAATGGGACATACATTTCCGCCGACCATATTTATCTTTCCGAGAAAGGGTACAATGCCTTGTTGGTGTCCTCTCTGGATATCAAACATCCCGGCAGAGTGCTGGATGAGATCATGATCTTGTGCGACGATGAGATTTACCTGACCGCCCAATCCCTTTATCTTTACAATGGGGCTTATATGGGGGATGCTGGCTGGGTGACGCAAATCGCCCGTTTCGCTCTGGAGGATGGCGTGCTCAACGCTGTCGGAGCCGCCATGGTGGAAGGGACGATCAAAGATACTTTTGCGATCAATGAGTATGGGGAATCTTTCCGTGTGCTGACCACTTGCCAGAGAATGGATGATGGCACGGTGGACAATACACTCACGCTCTTTGATCTGGAGCTGCAAAAAAAAGGAACCTTGACGGGCATCGCCCCCGGGGAAACCATTTATTCCGCCAGATTTTTTGAAAATATGGCATATTTTGTCACCTATCGGAACGTGGATCCTCTTTTCGCGGTGGATTTGTCCGAGGAAAGTCAGCCTAAGATTCTGGGGGAGCTGGAGCTGACGGGATATTCGGAATATCTTCATCTTTGGGGAGAAGATAAGCTCCTGGGAATCGGCTTTGAGACAGATCCTCAAAGCGGTAAGAGGTTAGGAATCAAGATGAGTATGTTCGATCTTTCGGATCCTGCCGGGCTTAAGGTCCTGGACAGTGTGGTTTTGAAAAACAGGTATTTTTCTCCGGCGCTGTACCAGTACAAAACCGTTCTGGCAAGTCCGGAAGAGGGTTTGATCGGTTTTGCCGTCGGAGATGAAGCCCGGAGTTATCTGGTCTACGGATGGGAGGAAGACGGTTTCCGCCTTTTGCTGGAGCGTGAATGGGACGGGGACTCCTGCTCCCTGGATCAAATTCGGGGACTTTATGTGGGAGACATGTTCTATATCGCCTCTCCCAATCAGGTCGTCAGCTTTGACCGCAAGGGCGACTACCGGGAAATAGACGCTCTGGAAATCGGAGAATAAGTGCTGTAAGGTCTTGTCGCCGCTAAACATGCCGCGTATAGCGATTGTTCTTTTGCGGCGGAACACAAGCTGTTCAGGCGGTGTTTTTTGGGAGTTTGGCCGCCGTAGGTCTGAACGGCTGCCTGATTGTTGTTTTTTATTTGAAAAGCAATTGTAAAATCCCCGGAAATGAGTTAAAATCATCTCATGAGAAATGAGAGGAACGAAGGGGTGTAATTTTGAAAAACGATTTTTCCAAAGGGAGTGTGGTGGGGAATATTCTTTCCATTGCGCTCCCTATGACTTTGGCGCAGCTGATTAATATCTTATATAATGTGGTGGACAGAATGTACATAGGCCATATCCCCGGGGCGGACACGCTGCCGCTGACGGGCCTGGGACTGTGTATGCCCATTATTTCGGCAGTCATCGCTTTTTCCAATTTGTTCGGTATGGGCGGCGCGCCGCTTTGTTCCATTGCCCGGGGAAAGGGGAACGTGGAGGAGGCGGAGAAGATCATGGGAACCTCCTTCACGCTGCTGTTGATCACAGGGGTTGTCCTGACTGTGGTGGGACTGGGCTTCAAGCGTCCTCTTTTATATGCTTTTGGAGCCAGTGATGCCACTTATCCTTATGCCAATAGCTATCTGACGATTTATCTTCTGGGCAACCTTTTCGTATTGACCAGTCTGGGACTGAACAGCTTCATCAATGCCCAGGGTTTCGGGCGTGTGGGAATGATGACCACCTTGATTGGCGCCATATTGAATATCATTCTGGATCCCGTCTTTATTTTTGTACTGCATATGGGAATTCAGGGCGCCGCCATTGCCACCGTGATATCCCAGGCGGCGTCGGCGGTCTGGACGTTCACCTTTTTGACGGGAAAAAAGACGATTCTGCGCATTCGCCCGGCCTCCATGCGGCTGGAGTGGCGTAGGGTGCGGGAAATCGTGATGCTGGGAACCTCGGGTTTTATCATGTCCATTACCAATAGCATCGTCCAGGTGGTTTGCAATGCCACACTTTCCCATTATGGGGGAGACCTTTATGTAGGAGTTATGACAGTGCTGAATTCCATTCGGGAGATCACCATCATGCCGGTATCCGGTATCAATAATGGCGCCCAGCCGGTTATCAGCTTTAATTACGGCGCCGGAGAAAATGGCCGCATTCGGACCGCCATCCGCTTCACGGCTGCCGGCTGTATCGTCTATACCTTTTTGATCTGGGGGTTATTGTATTTGTTCCCGGCGCTTTTTATCAAGATTTTTAATGATGACGCCCGGCTTTTGGAGGCGGGGATTCCGTCCATGCACCTGTTTTTCTTCGGCTTCTTCATGATGGCCCTGCAGTTCTCCGGGCAGACCGTGTTTCAGGCGCTGGGAAAGGCAAAATATGCCATTTTCTTCTCTATCCTACGAAAAGTGATCATTGTAACGCCGCTGACCGTGCTGCTCCCGCTTGTGGTAAAGCCCGCGGTAAACGGCGTATTCCTGGCCGAGGCGATCTCCAACTTCATAGGAGGCGCCGCCTGCTTCTGCACCATGCTTTATGTTACCAAAAAAGAACTGGGGATCCGGATCCTTTCCCGCTCCAAGGATTAAACTTGCATTTCCGGGGAGAATGGTTTATACTTATGGAGGTATCAGAGGGGATGTTTTTACCGTGCAAGGAGGTCTTACAATGAAGCTAGTCATTACTATGAGTAGGCGGTATGGAACAGGCGCGAGCATGATTGCCGAAGAATTGTCGAAGAGATTGGGAATCCACGTTTACGACAAGGCATATATCGAGCACGAACTGGAGGGAGACAGTTACGCGTCCGAGGCAGAAGTGATACGCCGTCTTGCCGATCAGCCCTGCATCATTTTGGGGAGATGCGCTTCGGAGATTTTAAAGGGCAGACCGGATGTTTTCAATATTTATGTCAGCGCGGCCAAGGAGGATCGTATTCGCCGCACGATGGAGAAAGAGAATCTTCCCTACGAAGAGGCCAAGACTATGCTGGAGAAAAATGACAAGGAACGAGCGGATTATTATAACCAGCATACTGGAAAACTTTGGGGAGATGTCAATAATTACCACATGATTTTGGACACCTCCGCCCTGGGGATTGAGAATTGTGCGGATATTCTGATGAAATATTTTGAACGGATGGAGATCATCTGATCAGGGACTCTACATAGAAATCGAAACCGCGCCCGGCGCGCCAACATGCTGTTGCAATGTTTGGCGCGCCGGGCGCTTCCTTTATGGATTGTCATTTCCCGGCAATCCTTTATCAGTTGTATAAAATTTATTTCGCCTTATCCTTATTGGACTTGGGCACTACGAAGAAGCAGACCAACAGCGCGATAATATACAGGGTCAGTGTGAAGTACAGCACGTTCTGATACCCGGTAGGGTTAATGGAATGTCCGGCCCCGTCGTCAACGAAGCTGCCGGTGTGGTTCACGATCAAGGTGGCGATCTGGTTGCCGGTCAGGCCGGCAAACGCCCATGCGGACAGGCATAAGCCATGAATACGGCTGATGGACTTCATGCCGAAGTGGTCAGACAGCAAGGCGGGCACATTGCTGAAGCCGCCGCCGTAGCCCGCGTTTACCACGAACAGAAGCGGGATCACCAGGAAGACAATGCTGTTGGAAATGCCGCTGGTCACCATGGTCAGTGCCGTTACAAGAATGGAAGCGATGAAGATCAGCTTGTACACGGTGTTGCGGTCTTTCAGCTTGTCGCCCAGAGTGGAAAGCCCCAGTCGTCCGCCTGCGTTGAACACGGCGGTGATGGAACTGATGATTCCGGCAAAGGCGCTGAGGCCGATGGCGGAAACAATACTCTTTTCCTGGGAAATCAGGGCCAGGCCACAGGTGATGTTGATATAGAACATAATCCAGATGCCGATAAAGGTCTTATTTTTCAAAATGCTGATGACGCTTTCGCCGCTGCTCTCCTTAGGCTCCACCCAACCCTGGGGCTTTGCCAGGAGAATGTGGCCGACAAACATCATAATAAAGTAAATGACGGCCAGAATATAGAACATGGCCACGATGCCGAAGCGGTCCTGCAGGAACTCCATTATGGGGCTGGCAATTACCTTGGCCAGACCAAAGCCCGCGATGGACAAGCCGGTGGCCAGACCTTTTTGATCGCTGAACCACAGCATCAGGGTCTTGACGGGGGACAGATAACCGGTTCCCAGGCCGATGCCCATGATCACTCCATAGCTCAGGAACACGCCGATAACGGAACGATTGTAGATGAAAAAGCCGGTTCCGGCCATGCCTACGGAAAAGCAGATGGCGGAAATCAGGGATGCTTTATGAATGTCGCGCTCCACAAAGGGTCCGAGGAAAGCGGCAGACATACCCAGGAAGAAGATGGCGAGGCTGAAAGCCCATTCGATCGTGCTCTTGCTCACGTTTACGCCGCCCTCTACAAAATAAGACACGATGGATTCACTGACAAGAGACCAACAGTACACGGTACCGATGCTGCAGTGAAGCAGCAGGGCCGGGATGGCCGCGCGAATCCATTTGTTTTGGATTTTGATCATAGCGTTCTCCTTTTTATAATGATATTTTATGATATGTAGGCGGATTGTTGGTGTTCAATCCGACCCTTTCGATCATTTTACTCCATAGAACTACAATTTGCAAGCTTGTATTTGTAGGAAAAAGGGGGAAAAGAGAAAAATTGTAGTGCGGCCAGGGGAACTGTCCGGTATAATAAGATTGTAAGAAATCTGTAAGAAACCCGCTTTATTTTTTGTAAAAAATAGGGTACAGATCCTGATGGCGGTGGCCGAGGAGCCTCTGATCTATACGGAGATGGATGGAAACGGCGGTTATATTGAGATGGGTAATTCACTGTATCGGATCAGGAAAGGGCTGGAGAAAAACAGGTTCTATCTGCCTTGGTTCCTGGGATGTCTGGTGCTGGGGCTGCTGCTTATGTTGGCCTCCCTTTTCCTGTCCGGGGCGAGGCGGGAGGCGAAACGCCGCATCGCAGGGTGAAATGATTGCCAGCAGGCTCATATTCCGTACCAGCTTTCCGGCGAATCCGGTGCTGATCAAGGCGGATGGGCAGCGTCTGTACCGCGTGTTCCAGAATTTGTTCCAAAATGTGATCAAATATTCTTTTGCAGGATCCCGTGTGCATATCACATTGGAAGAAGACGGGGCCATGGCCGTGGCCAGTGTCAAAAACGTTTCTCGGGAGGAATTGAACCCGGATGTGAAATATGCGGAAAGGTTTACGCGGGGGGATCAAAGCCGCACGGACGGAGGCGGCGGATTGGGCTTATCCATTGCACAGAGCTTTACGGAGGCCTGCGGAGGACAGTTTGCATTGGAGACGATCGCGGATTTGTTTGTGGCTAAGGTGAGCTTCCCCGTTGTAAAGGAATAAGCGGCGGGAAAAAGGAACTTCTCCGTTTTTTCTTAAGATTTTCGGAAGTGTCTTGACTTTTGTGTTCCGAAATTTTACTCTAGGAATGTCTGATCGATATGGCCGGGCGGCTTTGGCACGGTGTGGGGATCTGGAAAGGAACTGCCCGCGGAAGTCGAGAAGAGCGGAGAGGAAGATATATGAGGCGTTGGAAATGCGTAATTTTAGCCGGGACGCTGGCATTGGGCCTGGTGCTTGGCGGATGTGTGCGCACGGAAGAGAATCCTGATTTGGAAGATATAGTCATCAATTTATATGATCCCGTTTCCGGTTATGTAGGGGTGCAAGGCGGCTGGTATGGTCATATTCTTGAAAAGATGTTTCATGTTACGTTGAATTTTCTGGATACCGCGCAGGAGGGAGCCTTTGAAGAAGCGGATTTATTGATTTTGAACCGGGAGGCTCCCATCTTTGAAGAAGCGGACAGCGGGCTTGCCGTGGGCTCTGAGGGAGTGGGCGGCGAGTCGGCCTCCGGTTCCGGCAAAGCGGGTGATTTGTTGTCCGGCAACCCTACGATGCGGGATTTGTTGGGCGAATGGGTGGAATCAGGGGCGTTTCTGGACCTGGAGCCTTATTTGCAGGACTTGGAAATCTGGCAGTATGAAAGCCAGCTGCGTTATTGGAATGAGGACCTGGCAGAGGACGGAGTTTATGTGATTCCCTCTGAGATCAGCCGTATGTCGGCAGAGACTCCTACCGAGGAGGATCTGCCCCATTATGGAATTTATATTCAGTGGCAGACCTATGGAGAAGCCGGTTATCCGAGGATCAGGAATCAGGAAGAGTTACGGAAGGTTTTGAGCTGGATGCAGAAGGTGGCGGTGGAGGCCGGCAGGACGGACTGGGTAGGGTGTGCCTTGTATCGTGAGGAAGGCGACGATATTCTGGATCAGCTTGCGCGGATCATTGGAGCATATGGTTATGAGACGCTGGGCTTTGTAATGTATCGGCAGAATGATCGGAGTACCGTGGGGCTGCTGGAGGATGGCCTGTTGGGATCGGACGGTGTGTTGGAGCATGCGGTTAAGTGGTTGTGGAACGCGAATCAACTGGGACTGTTGGATCCGGCATCCCCTCGTCAAAGCAGGCAGGAGGTTTTGCGGAAATATGGACAAGGCCTGGTTGGAGCGCACATGGAGCCGGGACTGGGCATCGAAGGCTATGAATTGGCGCCCCTGGAGGATATGGAAGTGGTATCCTATGGGGGCAATCCCAAGGGAACCCTGGAAACGGTGGTTGCCGTAAGAGCCGGTACCCCGTATCCGGAACGGGCAGCGGAGCTGATCAATTGGTTATATTCCGCGGAAGGCATTATGGACGGCGGAACTCATACGGGAGCGCATACGGCGGGCCCTATTGGACTGACCTGGCAGGTACAGGAGGGAGAGCCGGTCTTGACGGAGTTTGGAGAGCGCGTGCTGCAGGGCCAGGAAGATTTGGTGCTTTCCGATGAATGGGGCGGCGGGACCTGGCAGGAGGGATACAGCCGCTTGAGCCTGCGTCCGGTGTTGTCCGTGGAGGTCAGCCCGTCCGGTTTTCTTTATAATTATAAGATGTGGAATTCTGTGGCACGCCGGACGGATGAATTGTGGACGGACTGGTGTCAACGACTGCAGGCCGTGGATGCCATGGAATATCTGGTGGATCACGGGAATCTTTCCGTCATTCCCGCCTATATTGCGCCCGATGGAGAGAAGTATCGCGATACGGAGGAAATCGCCGCGCTGCGGGCTTCCTGCAAAGAGGCGATAGAAGAATCCTTGTGGAACATCATTTTTTGCCAAACCGAACAAGAGTACAAAGAGCTTTGGGCAAAGATGGTGATGGAAGCCGAAGAACAGGGATATGAAGAGATTCTTCGCTTTGACGAGCAGAGGGCTGAAAATCTGCGTAAGGAAAGAGAAATGGCCGCCCGGTAATGGTAAGGGCGGAGGCGGCTTTGTCCGGGCCGCCGGTCTTGCGTTCTCCCGCATGGAAGGCTGGTATCTCGCAAAATCCTGTGGGATCACGGAAAAGTACCGGTTTCTTTCATATGTCCGCCTCCTGGCATATGCTTCCGGGAAAATCGACCGTTATGGTTCGGAGCCATCTTTGTAAAAAATGATTTTATGACGTTTTCCTATGTGCAAAAGGCGGAAAAAGTGATATAATGTGAACAACCTGTTAATGGAGTTGGCCGCAGGGGCGGCAGAACGGAGGAAATATGCTGAAATTAGAGTATGATAAGCAACAAATTGAAGAAGTGATCGATCGCATCGTACATAAGACCATGAATATGGACCTGACCTGGGACTGGCCTTGCGGCGTAGCCTATTATGGGATCGGCAAGGCTTATGAGAAGACCGGCAAGGAGGAATATCTTACCTTGCTCCGGGATCGGGTGGATGAACTGATCGAGCTGGGACTGCCCAAGGTATGGACGGTCAACGCCTGTGCCATGGGACATTGTCTGATCACCTTGTATAACGCTACCGGGGATCAGAGGTATTGGGACATCCTGATGAGCAAGATTGAATATCTCCGTCATGACGCGCTGCGTTTCGGCGACAATGTGCTGCAGCACACCGTGTCCGCCAACAATGACTTCCCGGAGCAGGCCTGGGCGGATACCTTGTTCATGGCGGCTTATCTTCTTCTGCGCGTGGGCGTCATGGAGCAGGACAAGGACATGATCGACGACGCGCTGAATCAGTGGTACTGGCATATCAAATATCTGCAGAATCCCAGCAGCGGAATCTATTATCATGGCTACAACAATATCACGGGCGACCATATGTCCGGCATTTACTGGGGCAGGGCCAACGCGTGGGCGGCTTATACCATGTCCCAGGTAGGCAGCGTGCTGCCGCAGTGCTATCTGTATCCCAAGTACATCGATATCGCGGGCTCCCTGAACGAGCAGCTGGCCGCGCTGAAGACGCTGCAGACGGAGAACGGCTTGTGGAGAACGGTTCTGGACGATCCGGAGTCTTATGAAGAGGTGTCCGCTTCCGCCGGAATCGCCGCGGCCATGCTGGAGAGAGGCAATCCGCTGCATTCCAAATATATCAACAAGGCGATCAAGGGACTGCTGGCCAATGTCAGCGAGGACGGCAAGGTGATGAACGTGTCCGGCGGCACCGCCGTGATGAACGACGTGGATGGCTACCGCAACATTCCCAAGGCCTGGATCCAGGGCTGGGGCCAGGGCCTGGCGCTGGCGTTCTTCTCCACGCTGCTGGTATCTGACCAGATTGCCAAGGATGGCGCTCTGTAATGTGCGGCAGTCCGGCCGGCGGCCCTGCGGGAGGAGCAAGGTGTCCAGGGGGGTGAGGAGTCCCTCGATTTTGGCGGCTGGACTGCTGTTTTTGGACAGAATCGAATAAAAACGGATAGGAGAATCGAGAATGAGCAAGACAATTGGCGGTTTTACCCTGCCAGGGGAATCGGGATATGAGGATCTGACACTGAAAATGGCCAGAAAGTGGGGCGCGGATGTCATCCGTGACAGTGACGGCACGGTTTTGTCGGACGAGATCGTTCACGCGGGCTATGGGATCTATTCCACGATCTGCATTATCAGGGATCATAATGAATGGGCGAAGAAGAATCAGGATAAACTGCAGCAGACCTTTCTCTGCACGCCGGCGGCGGTGGCGGAGTCGGATACCGTCACCATGAACCTGATGGAGAGCTTTTTCGAGGAGCAGTTTCGGATCAACGACAGCCCCGCGGCAATGAAGTATTGGGAAGTTTACGACAGAACCTCCAACGAGCTGGTGGACGTCTGCAAGTGGACCTACGATCCGGAGAGCGGAAGCGTGACGGTGACGGGAATCGTTCCTTTCCATAAATATACGGTGAGTTTCCTGGCTTATCGTATCTGGGAAGAGATTTCCATGTACAATCACACCACCAATCACTGGGACAAGGAGCATTTGATGCAGATTGATCCCAGATATCCTGAGACCCAGGAATATATGCTGGGGTGGATGAAAAATTGGTGCGAAACCCATCCGGACACCACGGTGGTGCGGTTTACTTCCATGTTCTATAATTTCGTGTGGATCTGGGGCAGCGATCTAAGGAACCGGCAGTTGTTCTCCGACTGGGGTTCCTATGATTTCACCGTGAGCGACAGGGCCCTGGACGAATTCCAGGAGAAATATGGCTACCGTATGACGGCCGAGGACTTTATCAATAAAGGAAATCTGCACGTTACCCATATGCCCGGCAATGAGCGCAAGACGGATTGGATGGCCTTTGTCAATGATTTTGTCATCAGCTTTGGCAAAAAGCTGATCGACATGGTGCATAGCTATGGGAAAAAGGCTTATGTATTCTATGACGACAGCTGGGTAGGCGTGGAGCCTTATAATGGCAGGTTCCAGGAATTCGGTTTTGACGGCCTGATCAAGTGCGTGTTCTCCGGCTATGAAGCCAGACTTTGCGCTGGGGTGGATGTGCCGACCCATGAGCTGCGGCTGCATCCGTATCTGTTTCCCGTAGGCTTGGGCGGCGCGCCGACCTTTACGGAGGGCGGCAACCCTACTTTGGATGCCAAGAAGTATTGGAACAGCGTAAGACGCGCCCTGCTGCGTGAACGCATCGACCGCATCGGCCTGGGCGGATATCTGCATCTGGTAGAGCCGTATCCTGATTTTTGTGATTATATTGAAAAAGTGGCCGACGAGTTCCGTCTGATTCGTACGTTCCATGACGCGGGAAAGCCCTACAGCATCAAGACCAGGGTGGCGGTGCTGCACAGCTGGGGGAAGCTGCGTTCCTGGACCTTGTCAGGACATTTTCATGAGACCTATATGCACGACCTGATCCATATCAACGAAGCGTTGTCCGGACTTCCCGTGGATGTCAGCTTTATAAGTTTCCAGGATGTGAAGAACGGCGCGCTGAAGGATGTGGACGTGGTGATCAACGCAGGCTATGCGGGAAGTGCCTGGAGCGGCGGTGACAATTGGAAGGATGACGAAGTGGTGACGGCGCTGACCAAATGGGTCCATGAGGGTGGCACGTTCATTGGCGTCAACGAGCCTTCAGCGGTGGACGGCTACGACCGTTACTTCCGTATGGCCCATGTCCTGGGCGTGGACGAGGATACCGGCGCCAGAGTCTGCCATGGCAAGTGGACCTTTGACGCGGCTGATCCCGACGGCATCCTGCCGGATGGAACCTCGTTGGAGAGTAAAACCGGCAGATATCTGACGGACGGCAAGGCAAAAGTCCTGCTGGCGGACGGCGATCGTCCGGTGGTAACCATCAACGACTTCGGAAAAGGCAAAGGTATCTACATGGCATCTTTCCAGGTAAACCTGATAAACACCAGAGCCCTTTACCAGCTGATCCGCTATGCCTCAGGCGAGGGCCTGAGCGGATTATACATGACCGACAACCTCTATACGGAATGTGCCTACTATCCTCAGAGCCGCAAACTGGTGGCCATCAACAACAGTGATCAGGAACAGACCACCACCATCGCTACTGAAGCCGGCGACAAAACCATCACCATCGCTCCCTACGACACGGCAATTCTGGAACTATAAAAAACAAATGAAAAGGAAAGTTAAAACAGGGAGATCACTTTTTAAGTTTACGGTATCTGCAAGAGGGATTAGATTGTAAACGAAAACCAGGTACATCTTATGCCATAAATGTACCTGGTTTTTTGACGCAAAATTGGGCCATCAGACATTCTTTGAAAAATACGGAAGCTTTTTAATGGCCCTGGAGATTAGGAATCAGACTCTTCCATCATTAAGATGGTGTCGTACATGACCATGCCCTCATGAACGGTCAGAGCGAGAACGTTCTCCCCGGTTTTCAGCAGCGCGGCGGGAACGGGCGCGATAATTCTGCGGTAACGCCCGCTTAAGGTGGCGCTGCGGTAGATGGCTCCGTCATTGGTGAGGTAGGTTTCGTTTATGAGATGCGCCTCATCCTCCCCGTTTAAGGATATCGTAAGCAGGCCGCCCTTTGCGCCCGCGATGGCGATGATGATCCGGCAGGGGGAGGTTGGAAACCGGTCCAGGGTAAAATGGAGATACCAGGTTCCCTGTTTGGTCTGGGCATAGTACCAATCGCTGCTTTCTGTGCTGTTTCCCAGCCGGAAGTGCAGCGTTTCGGGAACCATGTTCATCCATTTATAATTGCGCAGCTCGCCGGCATAGCGGTAACCTTCGCAGGTTCTGGTAGCCCTGCCCAGCTGCCAGAGAACCTTCTCCCTGGGAAGCTTCCAGACGAGGATTCCTAAGTCTTGTTTTGTTTCGCGGATCGTAAGGTCGTTTACCTGAAGCTGTTCCGTATTGCACCCGCCCGTTTCATAGGCGTAGAGGGAATAGGTTCCAAACCGCACGTTTTTCAGAGTGAAGCCTCCCTCCTCGTCCGTCCGGGTATCGTAGATATAGTCGGCGGACTGCCTTTCGAGATTGAGGCCGCCTTTTCCCAGAATCACCGTGGCGTTTGCGCAGGGACTTCCATCCTCCAGCACAAGCTTGCCGGACACCTGACTGCGCACCAGGGGATAGAGAGGATCGTTCACCCATTGATAGGGCCATTTCTCTTGTTCTTTTGCGGCGACAGCCAGCGCGTCCCGGTACAGTTCTTCCGGATTTTCTCCCTCATTAAAATACTGATAAAACGGTCCATAGAATTTTTTCCAGCCGATGGGTACGTGGAAAGCGCCGGTTCCAAAATGGGAGCCGGTAAAGTAATTTAACACAATTCCGTCGTAATGCACCAGAAGCTCCTGCTTCATGGGGCCTCCCGGATAATATTCCGTGGAAACGGGGATGACGAAGAAGCCGTAGCCGTGTCCATATTGTCCCCAGGCCGGATTTTTGGAAAAATATCCCGCATAATCATATTTGGAGTAAACATCCCCATTGGTATATTTTTCCCCGTCCGGGAGCCGAAAGGTTTCGTCAAAGAGCTTTTCAAACTGCTCCATATATTTATGGGTGGGCTGTAATCCGTGCCGCTCGTTATTGTACGCATGGTCAAAAATACGGCTGCCGCAGCGATAGACGATGCGGAATTCCGACAGTTCAAATTCCGTGTCGGTGTTATTGGCGCCAATGACGTAAGAATAATACCCGCTCTCACCCTGCATCAGGATGATGTGATATTCAATGGCGAGATATCCGGTGGCATCCACATAGGCCACATGTGCCATTTGATCGTTGGCCTCTATGACCTTAAGGTGCGGGGTACGGTATTTGCGGAAAGCACCCTCGGCGTGATAATCCACATAAAAGACGGTTTTCCCGCCCGTATCGGAGCGCTCCTCGGTGTTGCAGACAAGCTCCACGCCATTTCGGACGATAGATGCGATGGTGCCGTCCTCTTTCCAGGAAAGCGTCAGGATACCGTTTGAAAGGGTGCAGTTGTTGCCGGAAACGGTTAATGTAACAGGAATCATGGTGTTTTCCTCCCTTTTGCTCTATTGGAAGCGGTCTTGCTGCTTCCCCGAAATCACTCTTATTATGGCATAAAACAAGATACAAAGAAATTGCTATAATTGCCTTTTACTTTGCAAATAGTAGAAAAAAACAAAGTGACAATGTGGAGCGTTTTTGGTAAATTTTATAAGATAACAATTTTTTTGGGAAAAATTTGTGCAAATAGGTGAATTGAAGAGGGCAATATTAGCAATCTGATAGGCAAATAGAGCAATTTTATAAAAATAAGTTTCCAGATAAAATGGAGGAAAAAGCAGAAAGGATGGAGCGAAATGATAAAACAAGAAAATGTGGGGAAACTGGAAGAATATATTCAGAAGTTCTATCAGGATCTCGGCAGGGTCAGGCTGGATAAATGGACTTATGAGGATGGCTGTATTCTGCTGGCGGCGATTCAGCTGTTTGAAGCCACCGGGAATAAGAGATTTCGGGATTTTGTGCTGGAATACATGGAGGCTTATGTGACGGAGGAAGGGGAGATCCTTCATTATAATAAAGATGATTATAATCTGGATAATATTGCGCCGGGCAGAGCCGTGATCTTTGCCTACGAGCAGACGGGGCAGGAAAAATACCGCCTGGCGGCTGATGTCCTGATGGATCAGCTTATGAAGCAACCCAGGACTCAGGAGGGAAATTTCTGGCATAAAAAGATATATCCCAATCAAGTATGGCTGGACGGATTATTCATGGCGCAGCCTTTCTATATGGCATACAATACGAAGTTTGGCGCAAAAGACCGCTATGTGGATATTTGCGGACAGTTCGAGGTTGTGGAAAAAAGGATGTATGGGAAGGAGAGCGGGCTGTTTTATCACGGTTATGACGCGTCACGCAGTATTTTTTGGGCAGATAAGAAGACGGGTGTGTCCGCGAATTTCTGGCTTCGTGCGACTGGGTGGTTTTTACTGTCCCTGGTGGATACAATGGAGGAGATGGACGGAAAGGTATATGACTATTACAGACAGCTTTCCGATCTCTATAAGGTGGGGATTGCCGGGATTCTGAAGTACCGGGAAGAAGAGAGCGGCTTATTTTATCAGGTGGTGGACAAAGGCGCGATACCGGGCAATTATCTGGAGACTTCCGGCTCCGCCATGGTTGCGGCATCTATTTTGAAAGCCTGCAGGATGAAAGTGCTGCTTGCGGAAAAATACCAGCATATTGGAGAAGAAATCCTGGAGTCGCTTATTGAAAGGAAACTGGTTGGGGGACATCTGATAGATTGCTGCAGTGTTGCGGGGCTGGGTCCCAAGGAAGGCAGACGGGACGGAAGCGTGGCGTATTATCTGTCAGAGCCTGTCAGGTCTGATGATGGAAAGGGAGCGGCGGCGACCTTTATGGCCTATGCTCAGTATCTGAAGATAACAGGTGGGTTGACAAGATGAAAAAGGAAAGGAATATTTTGGTGAAAAGAAGCTATACGCCGCCGCAGGAGAACAGGGATGAACATTATCTCCATATGAATGACACGCATGAGCTTTATATGCTGCTGGACGGCGATGTGTCCTTCAACATTGACGGAAGGAACTATCACATGGAACCTTATGATGTTCTTTTGATCAGCAATCAGGAGATTCATTGCGTCATGGTTGACCATACCCGTGCTTATGAAAGGGTCAGAATCTATTTCTGGCCGGATTGTTTACGACAGTACTGCACCAAGAACTACAATCTGTTGAGGTTCTTTAACGGCGAGGGAAATGTGAAGGGCAGCAACAAGATCGGTCATGAAATCATACAAAAATACGGACTGGATAAGGATTTTCTCCGGATGAACGAATTTTATGAGGCGCGCCTGCCGGAAAGAGATGTGCAGCTTATGTGCCTTCTGCTTAAGATGCTGCTTAATCTAAACAGGGCTTATGAGGAAAACAGCATGGCTGACAATCCGGAGGGTAAGAATTATGAACAGAATGAAAAGGTGGAAGACATTATTCGGTATATTTCCGAAAATCTTTCCAAAAGACTCACACTCGATGATCTGACGAAAAAATTTTATTTGAGCAAGTATTATCTTTGCCGGGAATTTAAACGGGTCACTGGGTTTACGGTCTTTGATTATATTCGCTATAAACGCGTGCTGACCGCCAAGACAAAGCTTCAGAACGGTCAGCCAATTAATGAGGTGTGGCGGGAGCTGGGATATGTGGATTATTCCAATTTCTATCGCATCTTCAAGAAAATTTCGGGAATGTCCCCAAGAGAATATGTGGACAATGAGAAAAAGAGGCAAGAGGATGAAAGAGAGACAAAATGATACCTTGATCATGTGCTCCCCTGCGGCGTGGCATCGTGACATGTACCGGGAAGCGGCGCCTTCCGGGAACGGCCTGATTGGAATACTGGTATATGGCGGAATCCATCGGGAGAGAATCGCCGTCAATCACGCGAGGCTCTGGGAGCAGGGCAGGAGGCAGGAGCTGCCGGACGTACATGAAGCGCTGGAGCGTACCAGGGCCGCTATCGATGCGGGGGACTATTGGAGGGGAAACTGGTATGGCGCCAATGCCCTGAAAGAGCAGGGGTATTCCCCGCGGCTGGGGAACCCGGTCCCGGTGGGGGACTTGTCGCTTACAATGGAAGGACGGGGAGTCTTCAGGCATTATCGTCGTCTGATCCATATGGACACCGGCGAGGTGGAGGTGACCTGGCAGGAGGATGGCAAAACCTTTGTGCGGTCTGCCTTTGTGTCCAGAAAGCTGGATATGGTGTTCTGCCGGCTGCGGATGCCGCAGGAAGCGGACTTTAATGTCCGTTTTACGAGACATGAGACCGGTGAGGACGATGAGAAGAAAAAGTGGGAGACCAATGAGGCCCGGTGTTTCGCCCGGGACAACCTTTTTGGGATGCAGGCGAAGCATGAGGACGGTACTTGGTATGGGCTGCTGGGTGCGCTTAAAACGGATGGGCGGATTGCGGTTTACGGGGAAGGTTTGTCTGTAACGGGTGCGAAAGAGGCTGTGATCGTCATAAAGCCGGTAGTGTTTTCCGACCGGGAGCCCCAAACCATTTTTTATGAAACAAGAGAGGAAGAGCTGTTTGATTACGAATCACGCCTGACAGAACATATTTTGCTGCATGAGCCCTTGTATCATAGTGCGGAGCTTTCCTTCGAAGGAACCGTGGATAACTCTAACGAAGCCTTATTATCGATGGCCTATGAGGACGAGGCTCCTGCGGAACTTTTGGAGAAGCAGTGGAAGTTCGGCAGATATCTGATGATCTGCGGAACCAGGGAGGACGGTCTGCCCTTTCCTTTGTATGGACTGTGGCACGGGCGTTATAAAATGCCATGGCCCCATAATATGGCCAATGAAAACGTGCAGATGATCTACTGGCATGTTCTGCAGGGCAATTTGTGTTCGCTTATGCGTCCCGTGATCCATTATTATGTGCAGAGAATGCCGCAGTTTCGGGAGTGTGCCAGAAAGCTTTTCGGTCTTCCGGGGATTTATCTGCCCGCCGGTACCACGCCGGAGCATTGCTATCCGACACAGATCGTCCCTGTTATATTGAACTGGATTGGCTGCGCGGGCTGGCTGGCCCAGATGTTTTACCGATATTATCAGTATACCGGGGATGAGGAGACTCTGCGGGAGGAGATCCTGCCTTTTATGCTGGAAGCGGGACTGTTTTATGAACATTATATTGTGCGGGATGAGGTGGGCATGGTGCGAATCTACCCGTCCGTTTCCCCGGAGAATACCCCGGGAAATCTGATTCCGCCGGATCAGCCGGATATGCCCCACCCCTGCCCTTCCGTGGAAAACGCGACCATGGATATTGCCATTTTAAAGGAGTTGTTCACAAACCTTCTCCAGGTGTCCGCACAGACGGGCATCGGTCGGGAGAAAGAAAGACTTTGGAAAGATATCGTGGATCATCTCCCCGCCTATGGTACGACACAGGACGGCGACGTTCGGGAGTGGCAGAAGGATGGACTTGACCAGCGCTACGATCACAGGCATTTGTCCCATATTTATCCCTTGTTCCCGGGAACGGAAATTGTGCGGGGCAGGGAGGAAGAAGCTGTGGTCGGAGCCTTTGAAAAAGCGGTGGACAAGCGGATCCTCGGGGCGCAGACGGGATGGTCGCTGTCTCATATGGCCTGTATCTATGCCAGGCTGCAGCGTCCGCGGAAGGTGGCGGAATGCCTGGATATCATGGATAAGGCCTGCCTGCTTAAGAACTTTTTCACCCTGCACAATGATTGGCGGGGCATGGGGCTGACACTGGGGAAAGGGTCATCCGCGCCGGTACAGCTGGATGCGGCCATGGGAGTGGTGCAGGCGCTCCAGGAAAGTCTGCTGTTTGTGGACAGGGATTGTGTGAAGCTTCTGCCCGCGCTTCCAAAGCGTCTGGGGAAAGGGTATTTGCGGGGATTTCGATTTATGACCGGAACCATATCCATGCGCTGGAATATGGAACGGGGAGAATTGGCGGCCAGGCTTTGCGCTGAGCGGGACGCGGAATTCGCGTTGATTCTCCCGTCCTGGGTACGGGAGGTGCGTTGTACCAGAATAAGGGCAGGGGAGCAGGCCGGAGAACAGAGCGGAACCTTGTCCGCGGGGCAAGGCGGGATGGAGCAGTCTGAAACCAGGGCCCTTAAAGGAGGGCTTTCGCTGGAAATAAAGGCCTTTGATACGATATTGATCAGCACGTCTGGTGAAGAGTGGAGGGAAAGCGATGGCGATTGACAGATACGGTCTGGTGACGGGACATAATCCGGTTTTAACAGAGGTGGATGTGACGTCCCCGCTCACTGTGGGGAACGGGGAATTGGCATTTACGGCGGACGTGACCGGATTACAGACATTATATCAGGAATATTTGGATCTTTGTCCTCTTTGTACCATGTCTCAATGGGGCTGGCATACAAAACCGGTAAGCGGGGACCGCTATGCCTATACGCTGAAGGATCTGGTGATGACGGAATTTGATTATAACGGAAGAAAGGTGGTCTATCCCAAGAATCCTCAGCCCGGAAATGAAGAGGTCTATGAATGGCTGCGCAAGAATCCCCACAGATTGAATCTTGCCCGAATCGGGTTGGAATATGATGAAAAAGAGATTACGGCGGACAGGCTTGGGAAAATTCATCAGGAATTAGAGCTGTATACAGGAATCCTGAAGAGCGCTTTCACGCTGGATGGTTCGGATTGCCTGGTGGAGACCGCCTGCAATAATGGGGAAAATGATGGACGGGACACCTTGGGATTCCATGTGCGGTCCGGTCTTCTGGAAGCGGGAAAACTGTCTGTCGCCATTGCTTTTCCGTATGGTTCGCCGGATAAGAGCGCTTCGGATTTTAACAGTCCCGATCTTCATGTCACCCAGGTTGTATACCGCGGGGATGGAAGGCTGGTGTTGAAACGCGTTTTGGACCGGGATGTTTATTATGTCAGTTTGTTTTTTGATCCGGATGCGAAAGCGGATGTGGATGGACATAAGGTCAGATTGCGCGCAGGGGCAGGCGGAAAGCTGGGATTTTGCGTGAATTTTTCAAAGATGGCTCCAGAATGGGAAAGCGGTATGTCTCCGGAAGTCGTTTTTGGGAATAGCCGGTGTTATTGGAAGGGTTTCTGGGAAAAGGGCGGAATTGTACAGCTTCATAACAGCGCGGACGTAAGAGCCTGGGAGCTGGAGCGCCGGGTGATTCTGTCGTTGTATTTGCTCGCGGTGAATTCCTGCGGTTCCATGCCGCCCCAGGAAACGGGCCTTACCTGCAACAGCTGGTACGGGAAGATGCATCTGGAGATGTATTTTTGGCACTGCGCATGGGCGCCTCTCTGGGGACATACGGAACTTTTGGAAAGGAGTCTGCCCTGGTATCTGGATCATATGGAGGCTGCCAGGGAGAACGCCGCCCGAAATGGCTATCGGGGAGTGCGTTGGCCGAAAATGGTCGCGGGAGAGGGGATAGATAGTCCTTCTAAGGTCGCGCCCATGCTGCTCTGGCAGCAGCCCCATATTATTTTTATGCTGGAGCTGTGCTATCGGGAAAATCACAGCGATGCTTTCCGCAGAAAATACTGGCCGTTGGTCCGGGAGACGGCGGATTTCATGGCTGATATTGCTGTGTATGATGAAGAAAAGAAATGCTTCGAGCTGTTTCCGCCCGTCATTCCGGTCCAGGAGTGCCATAAGCCGGAGGAAACCCTGAATCCCGCTTTTGAGATTTCCTATTGGAAGATCACGCTGGAGATCGCGGCCAGATGGGCAGATGAGCTGGGGGAGAAATGCCCCGCGAAGTGGCTTGAGGTAAGCGGGCAAATGGCCTCCCTGACCGAAAAGGACGGTGTTTATTTGGCGCATGAGAATTGCCTGACCACTTATACCGTACATAATCACGATCACCCATCCATGCTCATGTCCTATGGAGTGCTGGCGGATGGGCGCGTAGAACCTGAAGTGATGAAAAATACCCTGGAAAAGGTCATAGATTGTTGGAAATACCCGTCTCTCTGGGGCTGGGATTTTGCCGTGATGGCGATGTGCGCCTGCAGGCTGGGACTTCCTGAAACGGCCATAGATATATTGCTGAAGGATACGCCGAAAAATGATTATGTGGCAAGCGGCAACAATAGGCAGAAGCTCAGGAAAGATCTGCCGCTTTATCTTCCGGGCAATGGTTCTCTTCTTTTGGCTGTTTCCATGATGGCGGCAGGATATGAAGGCTGTCAGACTCCAAGTCCTGGATTCCCGCAGGGGTGGACAGTGGAAACGGAAGGGCTGGGACAATATTTGTAATGAGCAATTTTAGCAATGCTATGGGCAATATGCGCCATTGATAGAACTGGCAGAAATGATATATTAAAAGTTAAAGAAAAGTTAAAGTTTATTTTTTATTAATCATTTTGCATAATATTTGAATTTTTAGGTGGGAAATTTAGGAGAAGATGCCATATGGGGAAATCAGGTAGCTTAAAAAAACAAAAAAAATTGAAAAAATGGCAGAAAATAGCCATCGCTGTCGCGATAATCGTGATTGCGATGTTGCTTGTTTTTCTTCTCACGGGCGGAAACGACACCGGACGGCTTTCCGGGATTGCCTTTCAGACTGCGGGTGTCTATGGTGAGGATGACAGCAGGTATGTCAGCTATATTGCACAATATGACGCATCGGATTATAACGGCGCGGTCGTGGAAGTGGATTTGGAAAAGGACCGCGTAGAATCGGGGAACGCCGGTTCGTCCGGGAACGCGGGCCTGCAGGAATATGAGGGAAGAAAAGCGATTCTTACCTCGGATGAGGATACGGTTGCCTGGAGGATCCAAGTGGAAAACGCCGGCCTATATGTGATTTCTCTGGATTATTATACGATGGAGGGTTACGGCAGCAATATTGAGAGAAATATTTACATAGATGGAGTTTTTCCCTTTGACGAGGCGGAGGGCGTGGAATTTACCAGAGTTTATGTGGACGAGACGGCCAATCCCAGCGGACTGCTGAATCGCCCCAATCAGGTAGAAAAGAGGGGATGGCTGACCGCTTACGCGGAGGATGCCATGGGGTATTACGCACCGGCCCTTTCCTTTTATCTGACGGCGGGTGAACACGTTCTGACTCTGGAATCCGTCAAGGAGCCCATGGCGATTTCGGCGATCTCCCTGATCTCCCGGGATGTGGTTCCCGCTGCCTATGAGGAAGTGCTGGCCGCGGGCGTGGCCGCGGGCTATCAGGATGTTACCGGGGCCCTGGAGGATGGGCTATACATTGTTCAGGCGGAAAATGCCATTGAAAAGAGTTCTCCTACCTTGTATGCCAAATCGGACAACACTTCCACAAAAACGCAGCCTTTCAGCTATACGGCAAAGCTTTTAAACACGATCGGAGGCACCTCGTGGGAGTATGCCAACCAGTGGATCAGTTGGGAGATCGAGGTGCCGGAAAGCGGCTTCTATCATCTGGGCGTCCGCGCGCAGCAGAATTTCTCCCAGGGACTTTATTGCAACCGTTCCCTCTACATAGACGGCGCGCTTCCTTTTCTGGAAGCGGCGAATGTACATTTTTATCTGAATGATGATTGGCAGACCTTTTCTTTCGGAGAAAGCGAGGAAGGGGAGCCGTGGAAGTTTTACCTGGATAAGGGAAAGCATACCATTTCCCTGAAAAATACGATGGGAGATCTGGTGGGGATTCTGACGGAGGCGGATTCCATTCTGGAGAGCCTGTCCTCCATTAATCTGGAGCTGCTGGCCATTCTGGGAAGCACCCCGGATGTGGACAGGGATTATCAGATCGCACTTTATCTGCCGGATACCCTTGCGGAGCTGAAAGAAGATGAGGAGAGACTTCAGAATATCTGCGACACCATGGTGGAGGCGACTGGAGAGAGAGGCTCTTTGACCTCTCAGCTGGAGCAGCTGATCAGTACCGTCAATAAAATGTATACCAAGCCGAACCAGATCGCCAGCAACTATAGCCGTTACAAGGATCTGGTGGGAGGCTTCGGCGAGTGGATTAACAATGCGAGAATACAGCCCTTGCTGCTGGATTATCTATATGTGGCTGAGGTGGGGACTGAAGTAAAGTCGGTCAATGACAATTTCTTTGATAAGGCGGCGGCGCAGGTGATGAGCTTTATTACCTCGTTTAACAGCGACTATTCCGTGCTTTCCACCGTGGAGGACGACGCGTCGGATTCCATTACCGTGTGGATCGGTTCCGGCGTGACCGGCGGACGTGACCAGGCCATGGCCTTAAACCAGATGATTGTGGACGGTTTCACTAGGGAGACCGGGATTCATGTCAATCTGCAGCTGGTGCCGGCGGCTACCCTGAAGAACGCCGTTTTCGCGGGCAGGGGACCTGACCTGGCGCTGCAGGTGGATCAGGTGGAGCCGGTTGATTTCGCTCTGCGCGGCGCGGCCTATGATCTTACACAGTTCGAGGATTTTGACGAGGTGGCGGCGCGTTTCCCGGAAAGCGCTTTTGACCCCTTTGTCTATGAGGGAGGAATCTACGCGATGCCGGAGACGATTTCTTTCCCGATGCTGTTCTATCGGACGGATATCATGGAGGATTTGGGGATTGACGTGTCCAGCTTAAGGACTTGGGACGGCATTGTGGAGATTCTCGCGACCCTGCAGGCGAAAAATATGGATTTCGCGCTTCCCAGCACCATCAGTAATGATGTTTCTACGGGAATGCAGAGTTATTCCATGTTCCTGTATCAGATGGGAGGACAGTTTTATACGCCGAAGCGGACGGCCTCGGCGCTTTCCGACAAGACGGCGCTGGATGCCTTTGAATATTGGACCGATTTTTATATGATGTACGGACTGGCTACGGACTACAGTTTTGAGAATCGTTTCCGTACCGGTGAGATGCCGATCGGCATTGCGGAATATACGACTTACAATCTGCTTACCATTTCCGCTCCTGAAATCAAGGGAAAATGGGCGATGACCACTCTGCCCGGTATTGTGCAGGCGGATGGCAGCATCAATAATGTGGCGCCGATCATTGTAAAAGGGTGTCTGATGCTGGAAAACTGCAAGAATCCTGAAGCCGCGTGGGAGTTCGTCAAATGGTGGACCAGCGCTGACAGCCAGTATGAATATGGAGAACAGCTGGAAGCGGTTATGGGTGCCGCGGCCCGTCATAATACGGCGAATATCGAGGCTCTGCTTCGGTTCTCCTGGACGGGAAATGACAGGCGGGCGATCGAGGAACAAGTGGCGAACCTGGAGGGTATGCCCCAGGTGGCAGGCGGATACTATACGGCCCGTTACCTGAATTTCGCAAAGCTGGCAGTAATCAATGACAACGAGAATCCAAGAACGGCCCTTTTGGATTATGCCGCGGATGTGGACGAGGAAATCAAGATCAAACGCAGCGAGTTTGGATTGGAAATGGAGGAATAGGGATATGGCGGAGAAAACAAAAGGCGGCAGGCCCTCTGGGAAAATTGTTTATGACAACCGGCCTCTGAAAGAAAGAATCCGGGCGGATATGAAATGGACCTGGCGTGAAATCAAAAGAAATAGAAGTAAGTATCTGTTTATTGCGCCCTTTTGTATCCTGTTCTTTGTCTTTACCGTATGCCCTGTGTTGATCTCCATCTTCTTCAGCTTTACGGATTTCAATATGCTGGAGGCGCCGAATTTCGTGGGTTTCCACAATTATTACAGGATGTTCATGCAGGATGATTTGTTTATCAAGGCCCTGGGTAATACCATCATGTTTGCCATGATCACGGGGCCGGGCGGATATATCATATCTCTGGTGATGGCCTGGTTCTTGAATGAGCTGCCCAGGGGGCTGAGAGTTACGCTCACCGTGCTTCTGTACGCGCCCTCCCTGGCGGGCGGCATGACCAATATTTTTAAGGTGTTCTTCAACAGTGACGCGCAAGGTTATTTGAATGCCTGGCTGTTGGAGTGGGGAGTCATTACGACAAGGGTTAAATGGTTGGAAAACGAGAATTATGTTGTGCCGATCATCATAGGCGTGGTACTCTGGGGCAGCCTTGGCACGTCTTTCCTCTCCTTTATCGGCGGTTTACAGGGAATAGGGAAAGAGTATTACGAGGCCGCGGCCATGGACGGGATTCGCAATCGCTGGCAGGAGCTCTGGTATGTGACTCTGCCGTTAATGAAGCCGCAGCTTTTGTTTGGCGCGGTCATGAGCATTACGGGCGCGTTCAATATAGGAAGTGTGATCAGCGGCCTGGCGGGCAATCCGTCCGTGAACTATTCGGCGCATACGATTATGCAGCATTTGGAGGACTATGCGACGACCCGATACGAGATGGGTTATTCTTCCGCGATTGCAACGCTGTTGTTCTTCCTCATGCTGTTTTTAAACCAGTTCATCCAGAAGTGCATTAACAAGGTAGGTGAATAAGTTGAATCCGGATAAAAAGAAAAAAGTGAAACATCTTGGACGTTTGTCCCGTTCCAGAGGCGGAGATATCGCAATGATCCTGTTCCTGACTTGTTTTACCCTGATGATGATGCTGCCGCTTATCTATGCGGTATCCATGTCCCTTAAGCCGTCCAGCGAGTTGTGGAAGTTTCCTCCCAGAATATTGCCGGTGAATCCGACGTTTAAGAATTACAGGGATCTTTTCACCCTGATGTCGGATACCTGGGTTCCCATGGTGCGTTACATATTCAATACGGCGTTCATAACCATTGTGGGGACGGTGGGACACATCATTATTGCCAGTATGGCGGCCTACCCCTTGTCTAAGTATAAGTTTCCCGGTTCAAAGGGTATTTTCGTGATCATAAGAACCTCTCTGATGTTCAGCGGTGCGGTGTTGGCGATTCCCAATTACCTGATTATGAACAGCCTGCATTTGATCGACAGCTATGCGGCTCTGATTCTTCCGGCCTTTTCCTCGACGCTGGGCCTGTACCTGATGAAGCAGTTCATGGATCAGATGGTGCCCATGTCCCTGCTTGAGAGCGCGGATTTGGACGGAGCGTCGGAGTGGCAGAAGTTCAGCAGAATCGTCATGCCTCTTGTGAAGCCTGCCACCGCGACCTTGCTGATCCTTGAGACGCAAAGTCTCTGGCAGACAGGCGCTACCCCTTATATTTATTCCGAGGAAAAGAAAACCTTGTCCTATGCGTTGAGTCAGCTGTCCACAAGCGGTATTGCCCGTGCGGGCGTTGGCGCAGCCGTTTCCATCGTTATGTTGATCGTGCCGCTTGTGGTGTTCATCATATCGCAGTCCAACGTGATTGAAACGATGTCGACATCCGGTATCAAAGAGTAAGCGCCTTTTATTATGTGGTGCGGCATAAGCCGCAGTCGGCGCAGCTTAAGGAGCAAAGGTATGAAATTGAAAAAAACAGGCTTGATCTTCTGCCTGACGGCGGCTCTCCTTGCGGGAAGCGGCAGTTTGCAGGCAGAGGCATATTATAACGAATCCTCCTCCAGTTCGACTTTTATCTATAATGAATGGGGGTATCCTCTGGAATCACCGGACGCCTATGAATATTCCAGGACCGTGGATCTGCGTACTGTGGGAGAATACAGTTTGACCAATGTGACGGATATGTGCGTGACGGACGAGAACATCTATATCATGGAGTCCACTCTGGGAATGATCTTCCGTTTTGATACCGCCATGAATTATATCGATTGTCTGAAAGATTTTACTCTGCCTGACGGAAGCGCCACTACCCTTTCCAAGCCGGAAGGAATGTATATCGCGCCGGACGGGAAAGTATATATAGCGGACACGGAAAATTTCCGTGTATTGGTGAGTGACTGGGAAGGGAATATTTCCCTGGTGGTCGTAAAACCTGAGAATCTGTTAGGGACTTCCCTGAAGAATTTTTTGCCCATCAGGGTCGTGGCGGACAGCGTGGGGCGGATCAATGTTGTCGCGCGTAATATTAATTCCGGTATTATGCAGTTTACCAGCGAAGGATATTTTTCCGGTTATGTGGGCGCTCCGTCCGTTTCGGTGGATGCTTTGTCGAAGCTGCTGCGAAAGTTCTATACGGATGCGCAACGGGCGGCTACCACCACCTATGTGCCTACAGAATATAACAATATCAAGATTGATAAAAACAATTTTATCTGGGGTACGATTTCCGCCCTGACGGCGGAGGATGTGATAAACACCATTGTTACTCAGGATCTGAGCGGCGCTGTTACTCCTATCAAAAAGTTGAATATGAAGGGCGCGGATGTGTTGGTTCGTAATGGAAATTACGCCCCGGTGGGGGATTTGCTTACTCCTTCGAAAATTGTCGATGTGGGGCTTGGTCCCAACGAACTGTATTCCTTGCTGGATAGCAGTATGGGGAGAATTTTTACCTATAATGGCAGTGGTATTCTTCTCTATGCTTTCGGAGGTAAGGGAACGGCAAAAGGAGAGAGTCAGCTTCCGGTGGCCCTCGATTATATGGGAGACAATATCATGCTTCTGGACTCCGGCCTTTGCTCCGTTCTGATCTTCGAACCCACCCGGTATGGGAAACTGCTCATCGATGCGGAGCGGTATTATCAGGAGGGCGAGTATGATACGGCCAATGAATGCTGGAGGCAGGTAACGGAACTGAATTCCAATTTCGCCTATCCTTATATCGGATTGGGCGACGCGGAATATAATGATGGAAATTATGAAGATGCCATGGATTACTATGAATATGCCAATGACAGAGAATCCTATTCCAATGCGAAGGAGCGTATCAGGAAGAATGAGATGTCCGTTGGATTCCCGTATATTGCCGGCGCGCTTTTGATCTTTGTATTCCTCTTTGTGGGAAAAGGTATTTTCATTAGAGTAAGACGTTATGTAAGGGGCGAAAGAATTACCTATGGAGGGGGTGATGACGAATCATGAAGCAGCTAAGAAAGGAATTGAAATATGCTTTATATCTGACCGTACACCCTTTCAAGGCCTTCTGGGACATTAAATATGAAAAGGAAGGGAGTCTCAGGACGGCTTTTATACTGCTTGCCGCCGCAATCGTGGTGCAGATTGTCAGTTTTTTAAAGACAGGCTACCTCTTTGGCAGTGTCAGTATTAATTACAATTTCATCAACACCATTGTGTCCTCGCTGTTTTTGTATTTTTCCTGGTGTATCGCCAATTGGTGCCTGACCTGCTTAAGCGATGGCAAGGGAACGTTCAAGGATATCATGATGTTTACGGCCTATTCTCTGACCCCCTATATCATTTTAGAGACGATCAGGATCGTGGTCAGTAATATTTTTATTCTCCGGGAACAGACCTTTTATGATATGCTGGGATATTTGGCGATCGCCTGGGTGGCGTTCCTTCTTGTGACAGGGATGTTGACGACGCACCATTTTACGCTGACCAGGACACTGGTGGTGTTGCTGTTCACGATCATAGGAATGATTGTGATTGCCTTGCTGATCGTGATGGTCTTTGCCATGTTCCAGCAGGTGGTGAGTTTTATCTCGGTGGTCATTGATGAAGCGGTCAGAAGAGTGAGTTAGATGGAGGGCGAAGATAAGATGAAGAAGCGAAAAGGTATGGCGGCGCTGCTCATGGCGCTTAGCCTGGGGCTTACGGGCTGCGGCCTCCTGGATGCAGTGGACAACGAGATTCGCCCGGATTATGAGTTAAAGGAAGATGCGGTCATTTATCCTGCCGCCGCAGGGGAAGTCGCGAAAAGCGATGAGACGGAAGAACTTTTAGAGGGTTATGAACTGGCCCTGGAGAACGATTATCTGGAATTGTATATTGGTCAAAATTATGATATTGCCGTTTATGAGAAATTTAGCGGCGTGCTGACTTTTTCCAATGCGGCTTATCACGATATGGAGGAGAGCGAAAGGAACAATCTGACCACGGAAGCGAAACGTCAGATGTTGAGCCAGGTGAGTGTGGAATATTACAACAGCTCCCAAAAAAAGAACACCATGTATTCTTATCCGGATGCTTATTCAGAGGATAAGAATCAGGTGAGTTGGGAGGTGGCGGGGGATACCCTGACCGTGACCTACGGTCTGGGAACCAACATGGAAGAATCGCCGCTCATTCAGGTGTTTACAAAGGAAACCTTTGAAGCATATTTGGAGCAGCTGGATGCCATGGTAGAGAATGGTGAGATCAACCTGATTACGTATCGTGATTTTGCCGGCAACTATACCGCTTATACCTATGAAAATATGAGCAGTGACGACCAGAAACGATATCTGGAGATGTATCCGAAGCTGGAAGAGCTGGGCACGCTTTATATTGTGAAGAACCGTTTGAGCAATAGGAATACCAACGCGATCCTGGCGGTATATAGTTTGCTTGGCATCGATGAGTCCGTCAGGGAGTCGGAGAATGAGAAGTTGGGTGAAAACACAGGAAATATAGCCCCGGCTTTCTTTCGGATTCCGGTCAGATATCGGTTGTCCGGGGCGGACCTTTTGGTATCCGTGGATCTAAGGAGCATTGTATCCAGCGAGGGGTATGATCTGACCAAGGTGGAATTGCTGAAGTGTTTTGGCGCGTCAAAGGATACCGATCCGGGTTATGTCTTTTATCCGGATGGGAGCGGTGCGGTTGCCATGAATAATCTGGTGTCCAATTCCATGGATAAGCTTGTTGTACCCTTTTATGGGGAGGATCAGTCGGTTACCTTGCTGGAAGGGACCAGTATCGCTGTGAAAAATACCTTTCCTGTCTTTGGCATTAAGGCCGGCGATCACGCCGTCTTTGCCATCGTGGAGAATGGCGCCGCCATAGGCGGTATGTCCGCTCAGGTGCATGGAAGCAACTTAAAATACAACACGGCCTGCCCGTATTTTATCTATCATGTGGTGGATAATTTTGGGATTCAGGGTGTGGATCTCGCTTTCTATGAAGTGGCGGCGGATGTGGATTATACCGTCCGATATCATTTCCTGAATGGTGAGGATGCCGATTACTCCGGCATGGCGGCATATTACAGGCAGTATCTGGAGCAGACCGGAACTCTTACAAGGCATGAGGGAGAGAATTCTGACTGGGGTCTGGATGTGGAGCTATTGGGGTCCATGTGGAAGACCATCAATGACTTCGGAATTCCCATTAACAAAAATTATGCCGTAACGAGCTTTGACCAGGCCAGGGAGATCATAGATATTCTGCATGGAGCGGGTATTACGGATGTGGATGTGGTATATTCCGGCGTGGTGAATGGCGGCATGGAGCAGAAAGCTTTGAGCCGCATTCGGGTGCAGAAGGAGCTGGGAGGCTTAAAGGGTTATCAGGCGCTGGACGATTACCTGACATCACAGAATGACGCCTTGTTCATGGGGATGGATCCCATCGGAATCTATGGAAAAGGAAACGGTATCCGCAAGACGGAGGATGTGAGTAAATATCTTTCGAAGTCATCAGTTCTTGTGGGGGCGACAGAGGTGGGAGAAATGAATAATTTCTCTTCCAGCGACTGGCTGATCAATCCCCTGCGGTATGACGCGGTGACGACGAAGTTTTTAAAAGCCTTTCAGAAAGTGGGAACGGATAAGCTCTATCTGGAATCCGTGGGGGCATATCTGAACGGTAACTACAGCCTGAAGCAGGGTGTGACCAGACAGACCGTCCAGATACTGACAGAGCAGATGCTGCAGAGGCTTGTGGATGCCGGATATCGGCTGAAGCTGGATGTGGGAAATGATTATGTATTGAAATATGCGGATTCCCTGATCAATGTTCCCTGTACTTCCAGCCATCAGAGGATAGAAAGCTTCAGTATTCCTTTTGTGGGCATGGTCTTGAAAGGCTATATTCCGTTTACCTGTAACAGTATTAACCAGTCTCCGAATATCCAGACGGCTCTGCTGCAGGCCATTGAAAGCGGGGCGGGCTTGAATTACCTTTTGATCTACGATAATCAGTTGAATTTGATTAATACAAACTATGAAGATTTGTTTTCCGTAAACTATGAAACACAGATCGATGAGATCCTGGAGAATTACAAGCGTCTGAATGATCAGATGGGGTATCTGCAGAACATCGGTATCGCAAGGCACGATCATCTGACAGATGATGTGAATTGCATTACCTACGAGGATGGTACCAAAGTCTATGTCAACTATGGGAAAGAAGAATATCAGGCCTCCGAAGGCGTGGTGGAGGCGTTTTCCTGGATGGTTGTGGGAAGGTAGGTAACAGATTATGGCAAAGGAACACAGTGGAAAAGGAAGGTTTGTCAGAAAAAAGGGTGTGAGCCTTTCGGAAAAAAAGAATAGGATGGGTTATCTGTTTATTATGCCCGTCCTGATAGGTCTGGTATTCATCTTTCTGCCATCGCTTGTGAAATCTTTTATTTATGTTTTTAATAAGGTGTCCATCGGCTTCGGAAGCGTTGAAATGGAATTTGTCGGCTGGAAAAATATTTACGACGCGTTTTTTACGGATACGGAATATGTGGTACTTCTGGTAAGCGCCCTGCGGGGGATGTTCTTTGATTCGGCTGTCATCATCCTGTTCAGTTTCTTTATGTCGAATGTGCTGAACCAGGAGTTTAAAGGAAGAGGTATTTGCAGGGTGGTGTTCTTCCTGCCCGTGGTGCTTTCCATGGGAATCGTCGCCGATATGGAGAATGCCAACGAAATGTTCAATGCCATGAATGCGGTGGAGGAATCTTCCGCGGGAGGTTTTGACCAGTTGGGAATGGCGACCATGTTCAGTGTGGCGAACCTTTTGAATTTTATGGGACTTCCGGCATCCATGACACAGATCATTTTTGCTATTTTATCCAATATGTATGGGATCCTGAATTCTTCCGGCGTACAGATTTTGATCTTCTTAAGCGCGTTACAGGCCATCAGTCCCTCTGTATTCGAGGCTGCGAAGATGGAGGGGGCTACCAAGTGGGAGGAATTTTGGAAGATCACTTTCCCCATGCTGACCCCTTCGCTGCTGGTGTGCGTGGTATATACGGTGATATCAACCTTTACCAATCCGGTCTACGGGGTTATGGAGTATATTCAATCAAAAGGCTTTAGCGGCGGTCAACTAGGCTACGCCTCGGCAATCTCATGGATTTATTTTCTGATCGTAATCGTGGTGCTGGGTGTCGCGGCCGCAATCATTTCAAAGAGGGTGACGTATCTTGATTAAGACAAAGAAGAAATTCGATATCAAAAATAGCATGAGAAAATGGTGTTCCGTGCACGGCCTGATGCGTATTGGATGGATCGTCGTCCGAACGATTATTCTGGTGGGCTGCTGTTATACGATTTTGTATCCTTTTCTGCTTAAGCTGATCGATTCATTCAAAAGTTTTGAGGACTATCTGGATCCGGCGGTGCAGTATATTCCCAAATATTTTACCACCAGCAATATCAAGGCGGTGCTGACGCAGCTTCAGTATAAGAAGTCTTTCCCGATCACATTCCTGTATTCTACGTTGATCGCTTTACTGCAGGTATTTATTTGCGGTCTGGCGGGATATGGGTTCGGGCGTTATAAGTTCCGCGGCAGCAATCTGATCTTCGGGTTGGTCATTATGGAACTGTTGGTTCCGCCGCAGACCATGATTATTCCCTTGTTCTTAAGGTTCCGATTCTTCTATGGAGGTTTGAATCTGATCGGAACTTATTGGCCCATCATCATACTTGCCCTGACCGGGCTGGGGATCCGCAATGGGTTGTATATCTTCATGTTTCGGCAGAATTTCAGAAATATGCCCAAGGAACTGGAGGAAGCGGCCATCATAGACGGCTGTAATCCTTTCCAGATTTTCTGGAAGGTCATGATGCCCAATGCCGTTTCCCTGATGGTGACAGTATTTTTGATCTCTTTTGCATGGCAATGGACAGATACCACTTATACGGAGTTGTTCCAGAGAGGAACTGATCTTTTGGCGAACATGACGGCCTATGTGGACGGCGGCGAGGAAGAGATCATGGTGCTGCAGTATAACAATACCGCCGCGGTACTCTGTGTACTACCTGTCATGCTGATCTATCTTATTGGACAGCGGTTCTTTATTCAGGGAGTGGAACGCTCCGGTATCACAGGGTAGTTCCCCAATATTATTATGGTAGAATGTGGGCTTTCCAAAGGAGGGCTGGTTCGAAAGTGAGAGCTCATATTTTATAGAGTTACAAAGTAGTATCATTCACAAGAACAAAGGTTATGAAAGGAGAAAAAAGTGAAGAAGAAATTAGTATCTGTGTTATTAGCGACAACCATGGTGTTATCCCTGGCTGCCTGCGGCAACAATTCAAGCTCGTCAAATCCGTCTTCCAGCAATCAGCCGGAAAGCAGCCAGCCGGAGAGCAGCCAGCCGGAGAGCAGCCAGGAGGACAGTACTGAGAGCCAGCCGACAGAAGAAGTCGACAACAGAACGGAAGGTGAAAAGTTAGCGGATGAGTACTATGGGTTTGTGGAAACTCCGATGGATCTGGGCGGTCGGACCATCACTATTGTGACCCAGCCCGCGACCAGGTATAAGTACGCACAAACCGACGACGGAAAGGATGATCCTGATAAAACCGCGGCTGATACGATTGAGATCATCAATACCTTAAAGGAAATTGAAAAGGATTACAACTGTACCATCAATGTGGAGATCGTAAAGGGAAGCAAGATTGTGGACACAATGCTTGAGGATAAGGCGGCAGGCGATAATTCTTACGATATCCTGGACTACGGCGTATCCGATACTTACCTTGACCAGCTCGTAGGACAGGGTCTGGTAATGGACATGAACGATCCCCGGATCAAGGACATTATCAAGTTTGACAGCAATCCCTGGTCCAAGCAGTCCGATTACGCGCTGTTCAATGATATTCAGTACGGTGTACAGTTTGATACCAACAACACCTCCAACATTCTGCGGAATGCCCTTCTGTTCAATATAGATCTTGCTGAACAGTACGGATTGGGCGATCTGTATGGTATGGTAAAGGATGGTACCTGGACCTGGGCCAAGTTTGAAGAGCTGTGTGAGAGCATTGCACAGCAGTCTGACGGAAGCGTGGTTCCTGCCGGATATGGAAAAGAAAATCTGTTGTTCCCGATGGTGGTATTCTCCAATGATGCTTCGGTCGCTGAATATCGTGACGGTAAACTGCAGTACACCATGGACAGCGACAATGCCCTGGAAGCGGCCAACTGGATTGTAAGTCTTCGTGAGAAAGGCTATTTGGCTCCGAACTGGACAGAAACCATTGACGACAAGAAAGTATTGGTAGACGGCGGCGTGGATTACGCGGCATTTGCGGAAGGCAAGGCGGTATTCTTCTTTGACTTCTATGGCGATATTCAGAAATTTGTCCAGGGCACGCAGGCAACCGAATATACCTATGGTCTGCTTCCTTGCCCTCTTGGACCTAAGGCTGTGGAAGCCGGCGACACTTATCATGGTGTGACTTATTCCGCCGATATCAAGATGATCAGTGCGGGCACTGAGAAGCCGGAAGAGGTTGCGGCCATTCTGGTGGCAATCGCAAACCGCTGCGTAAAGCATGACATTGAAAATACCGAGCTGAAGAACAATCTGATGGACGAGGGTTCCAAGGACATGGTCATGATCATGTACAACGACATGAGATCTGATTATTCCAGAAGAGTAAAAGGCTATGGGGTTGGCGGCGCCAACAATTCCGTTCTGAAACTGGAGAAGACTCCCGCACAGGCTTACGGTGAGATTAAGGATTCTGAACAGGCGTTGTATGATGCCTCCGGCAGCAGCAGTAATTAAGGCTTTGTTTTCCGATTGAGTTTGTAAGGTTATTAGTGCAAGGCGCGCCCCCTGCATATATGGCAGGGGGCGTTTTATGAAGTTTTGACGGAAGTTGCGTAATTTTGGGCGGGCGGTTAGAATAAGGAAAAAGGAAATATCCGGAAAGGGAGAGGAATATGAAAAAGCTAATCTGGGTAGGGGACTCTACGGTGGCCTTTAACGGGGAGGGGACTTTCCCCCAGACCGGTATCGGCCAGGAGTTTGATCGGTATTTGAAACGGGAGTATGTGGTTATGGATTTCGCTAAAAATGGCGCGAGTTCAAAAAGCTTTTATGATGCCGGGCGTTTTGAGCCTGCGAGGAGGATCATGGAAAAAGGGGATTTTCTCTTTATCCAGTTTGGTCATAATGACGAGAAGCCGAAGCCGGATCGCCATACGGACCCCTATACGACTTTTCAGGAATATCTGATGCGTTATGTGGATGCCGCCAGGGAAAAAGGCGCCGTTCCGGTATTGATCACACCGCTTTCCAGACGCTTATTCCGGGAGGACGGTACAATCCAGAACAGTCATGGAGAATATCCGGGGGCGGTGAAAGCGTTGGCGGAGCGGGAGAAGATAGCCGTCATCGACCTGACGGAAAAAAGCAGGATGCTTTATGAGAAGACCGGAGATCAGGCGAGTCGGAAGTGGTTTATGTACTTTCCCGCAGGGATGTATGAGCATTATCCTAAGGACATGACGGATAATACGCATCTCCATTATGAGGGAGCCGTTCGGATGGGCGGACTTGTGGCGGAAGGACTTATGGAACTGGGCGGCATCTATGCGGAGCTTTTGGCATGAAAGCTGTCGGCAGAAGGAATGGGACGACTGCCGACGCGAAACCGGCATAATATTTGTGAGGAAGAGGATCGATAATGAAAGCGAAAATCATGTTTCAGACGGCAAGAAGCTTCGTTCTGGAGGTATTGGATGAAAAGGCGGATTATAGGACGGATTGCTATGACCTGTATTTGAATGGGAAGAAGTATCTGACCTCGGATAAGGTGATTCTGTCTGTATATGGACTGACTCCCGATACGGATGTAGAGGTACAGCTAAAGCGTGGGGAGGATTGCACTGACATTATTAAGGTGCATACGGAATATGAGTTTGTTACGTTGGATGTAAGGGATTTTGGCGCGAAAGGGGATGGCGTTTCGGACGATACCGCAGGCATTCAGGCTGCGATCATGGCGGCTCCGAAGCAAAGCAGAGTGTATATCCCCGCGGGGGTCTACCGTTTTACCCATTTGTTTTTAAAGAGTCATTTGAAACTGGAGCTTGCGGAAGGCGCGGTGCTGTCGGCGTTCGCGGATAAGACCAGACTTCCCGTTTTGCCGGGCAGGGTAGAAAGCTATGACGAAAAGGGCGAATATCTGATAGGCAGTTGGGAGGGAAGCCCCCTTCCGGTCTATGCCAGTATGCTGACCGGCTTATATGTGGAGGATGTGGCCATCTGCGGGCAGGGTACAATTGACGGAGGAGCTGATTTTGATAACTGGTGGAATACGGAGAAGAGGAAAAACGACAGGGCCGCAAGACCCCGCATGTTGTTCTTGAATCATTGCGCGGATGTAGTGGTACAAGGGATCACCGTTAAGAATTCCCCCTCCTGGAATCTGCACCCCTATTTTTCCCAGAGAGTGCGTTTCCTTGATTTAAAAATTCAGTCTCCGGATAATTCTCATAATACGGACGGCATCGATCCGGAATCTTGTACGGATGTGGAAATCGCCGGGGTTTATTTTTCCGTGGGGGATGATTGTATTGCCATCAAATCCGGGAAAATGTATATGGGAAAGACGTACCTCACGCCGTCCCGGAATATCGTGATACATAATTGCCTGATGGAACGCGGACATGGAGGGGTAACGGTCGGGAGCGAGATCGCGGCGGGAGTGGATAACATCCTTGTGAAGAATTGCCGTTTTCTCAATACTGACAGAGGACTCCGGGTGAAGAGCAGGAGAGGAAGGGGTAAGGATTCCTATTTGACGGGGATTGTTTTTGACCATGTCCATATGGAAGGAGTTAAGACTCCCTTTGTTATCAATTGCTTTTACTACTGTGGTGCTGACGGGAAATCCGAATATGTGGCCCGCAAGGATGCGCTGCCCGTGGACGAGCGCACGCCCCGCGTGGGGAAGATCGTCATACGAAACGTGATCTGCAGGGACTGCCATGTCGCGGGAATTTATTTTTATGGCTTACCGGAGTCGAAGATTGAATGCGTGGAGATGGAAAATGTGAGGATTTCCTACGCGGAGGAAGCAAAACCCGGAAAGGCCGCGATGATGGCGGGTTGTGAACGCTCCTGTAAGCAGGGGATTTTTATCCGAAACGCGCAAAAAGTGACCCTTAAGAACGTGGTAGTCGCAGGGAATGAGGGAAAAACCTTAGATATTGAAGATGTGGATGAATGGAGCTTCGACAGCGGCGACAATGCCTCCAAATGAACGGACCTTGTTACGATGCCAGAAATTTTTTATGAAAAATTGGTGAAAGGGGCTACACATTTTATAAAAAATACGGTAAAATAAAACGGTTAGCAGTGATTGGACAAGCTGCGTTTCCGGGCGGGCCCGGCCGCTGCAAAGTAACAAGGGAAGGAGACATTTTATCATGTCTAAGAAGGAAAACATTACGGAGACTCCCAATCAGGATAAGAAAGTCGTAACGCGGTACGATCGCAGACTGCAGAGACGGAAAGAGGAAGAGGATAAGAGAAAAAGGGATCAGAAGATCACCACGGGCATCTGCGTGGTCATTGCGGCGGCGGTGCTGGTATTGATCATATCGTTCCCTGTTCGGAATTATATCGCGCTGCATCAGACTTTCGTGGAGATCGGCGGAGAACCGGTGACGCGGGTGGAATTTGACTATAACTATGGTGTGGCGGCGAATAATTATTATTCGCGGAATGCCACGTTGTTGTCTTATATGGGGATTGATTTGTCAGGGGACTTGTCCACAATGATGTACAGCACCACGCTGACCTGGCAGGATTTTTTCCAGCAGACAGCGGTGGAAAATATCAAGCTGAACAAGGCTTTGCTGAGGGAAGCCAAGGCCGAAGGGTTTACGTATGATGTGTCGGATGATTATGAGGAATTCAGGGATAATTTGAAATCCCAGGCCGCTGGGGCGGGAACGAGTATTGACGCGTATCTGAAATCGCTCTATGGTTCTTATGCGACCGAGGGAAGAATCAGGAAATATGTGGAAAATGGTTTGTTCCTGAGCGCTTATTACAAGTATAAGCAGGGAACGATGACCCCTGCCGCGGAGGAGGTTGAGGCAAAATACGAGGAGCATCCGGATCAGTACGATTCCGTGGATTATCGTATGCTGCAGTTTAACGCGACCATTCCTACCGAGCCTACGGATCTGGCCGATCCTCAGCCTGAGGAAACAGAGGAAGATTCCGGGGAAGAGGGAGACTCCGCGGAGACGGAGACCTACCAGCCTTCCGATGCGGAAATTGAATTTGCCATGGAGCAGGCGTATCAGGAGGCTCTGGAAGCCGAGAAGACCATCTCCGAGAATGGGGATTTGTATGAACACGCCACCAAGTCCAATCTTTATTATAACTACACGGATTGGCTGTTCGATGATGCCCGAAAGGAAGGGGACACCACGGTGGTGGAGTATGAACTGGGGCATTGCTATTATGTAGTGGAGTTTCTTTCGAGGTACCGCGATGACAGACCTACGGCCAATGCCAGAGTCATCAGCACCACGAATGTTCCCGCGGAAACGATTTATAATGAATGGCTCAACGGCGAGGCGACGGAAGAGCGCTTTATCGAGTTGTACAAGAAGTATAATGAAGTGGCGGATTATACGGACAACGGACTCTATGAGGGTCTTGACCGCGACGACTTGGAGGATGTCATGTCGGAATGGCTGTTTGCCGAGGACAGAGCGGCGGGTGATGTAACGACATTTGAACTAAGCGATGAACAGTTTGTAATGTATTATCTGGGAGAGAGCCATCCCGTATGGTATTATCAGATTCAAAACGATTTTCTGGAGGATAGATGGACAGAGTTCCAGGACTCCATCACGGCGGATATGACCATGGTGGATAAGAAGGGTAATCTGGCTTATCCCGCCAAGATAGCGGCCAGTGAGGAAGCGTCCCGTGCCAGCGAGGAAGCTGCCGCCCAGGCCAGCCAGGAGGCTGAGCAAACCGGCGAGCAGACCGGTGAAGAGAGCGCGGATGGAGAAAGCGAGAGCGCGGATGACGCTGAATGACGTACCGGAAAAGGTACAATGGATTTTGAACCATATGACGGAGGCCGGATATGAGGCCTATGCGGTGGGGGGCTGTGTCCGGGACACGGTTCTGGGCAGGGTACCTGACGACTGGGACATAACAACCTCCGCCACGCCGCTCCAGGTAAAGGCACTTTTTCCAAGAACCATTGATACCGGGATTCAGCATGGAACGGTTACGGTCATGCTGGGAAAGGATGGGTTTGAAATAACCACCTACCGTCTGGACGGAGAATACGAGGATGGGCGGCATCCCAGGGAAGTGACGTTTACGGGCAGTCTGGAAGAGGACCTGAAGCGCCGGGATTTCACCATCAATGCCATGGCTTATAATGGACAGACGGGTCTGGTGGACCTGTTTGGCGGCATGAAGGACATGGAGGATGGGGTGATCCGCTGCGTGGGAGACGCTAAGGAACGGTTTACGGAGGATGCGCTTCGCATGATGCGTGCCGTGCGGTTTTCCGCCCAGTTGGGTTTTCGGATCGAGGAAAAGACCCGAGAAGCCATTGGGGAGCTTGCGGGTAATCTGCGCAAGATCAGTGCTGAGCGGATTCAGGCGGAATTGACGAAGCTGGTGTGCTCCCCTCATCCGGAAAATCTGCGCATCGCTTATGAAACCGGCATATTGAAGGAGATTTTGCCGGAACTGCAGCTTGCCATGGAGACTCCGCAGAGGCATGCCCATCATAGCTATGACGTGGGTGAGCATATTTTGCGGTCCATGATGCAGGTTCCCGCGGACAAGGAGCTGCGGCTGGCGATGATGCTTCATGATATTGGGAAACCCTGTTGTCTGACGGTGGATGAGAATGGGATTACACATTTTCACGGGCATGCGCAGATAAGCGCCAGGATGGCGCGGGAGATTCTGGGCCGCTTGAGATATGACAATCACACGATGGACACGGTTTGCAGACTGGTACTCTATCATGACTATGGAAATGGAATCACGCCTGACGGACGAATTGTCAGGCGGACCATGAACAAGGTGGGAGAAGATCTTTTCCCAGAGCTGTTTGAGGTGAAACGGGCCGATATTCTGGCCCAGAGTGAGACCCTCCGTCAGGAGAAGCTGGAGAAGCTTCAGGCCTGGCGGCAGTGCTATGAAGAAATTATGCAAAACAGGGAATGCGTCTCCCTTGCGTCCCTTGCGCTTACGGGCGATGATCTTATTGCCATGGGCATGAAGCCGGGGAAAAAGTTGGGAGAGACCCTGAATCAATTGCTGGAACTGGTTTTGGATTCTCCGGAGCTGAATACCCGGGAGGCCCTTACAAAATGGATTCAGGAGAATATGGATTGGCATAAGGCCGGCGTTTAAGCGCGCCGGCCTTTCCTTTCGGATGACAGAAAAATTTGGCAGGGGGCGTGTATTTTCTCATACTTTCTCTTTTCCTCTCATAAGATAGGATAGATTGTGGGCTGTACAAATAGATTGGAGGGGTTAAGATGAACGATAGAGCGGTCAGCTTGCTGGAACAGTATGAGGTAGAGGTGCATCGGACCAGAAAGGGAAGAGGCGCCATCTTATGCGATACCAGTCAGGGATGTCTCGTTTTTAAGGAATATAACGGGAATCCGGAAAAGTGCCGTCTGCAGGATCGATTGCTTCGCCAGATTCAGGAAGAAGGACGGGTCTGCGTGGAATCCATCATCCCCGCTCGCGATGGACAGCTTTTGGTCAGGGATAATGATGGGATTTGTTATATTTTGAAGACTTATTTTGAGGGGCGGGAGTGTAATATTGCAGACAGGACGGAGTGCGTAGAGGCGGTTCGGCTTTTGGCGAGACTTCACAGCTGTATGGAGTTGGAAGAGGATTTTTTGAAAATAGAGCCTTATGTGCCGGAGCGGGAGTATGAGAAGCACAATCGGGAGCTGCGCCGGGTGCGCGGATATTTGCGCAAAAAGGGCCAGAAGTCCTGGTTTGAAATGTGTCTCCAGCAGTCTCTGGACCGTTTTCTGAATCAGGCGGAGAATGTCCTGCGGGAGTGGCGGGAATATGGGCCAGTGATGTGCGCGGGAGCGGACCGTCAGTTTTTTTGTCATGGGGACTACCAGTATCATAATATTCTTTGGTCCGGCGGCCGCTGGTGCGTGGTAAACTTTGAAAAATGTATTTGTGACGACCAGATCCGTGATCTTTATCTGCTTTTGCGGAAGTTATTGGAAAAGAGTGATTGGTCGATCACCCTGGGCGAGGAATTATTAAGGGCTTATGAGGAAATCCGTCCTCTTTCCGCCTGCTCGCGCATTGATTTGTACTATCGCCTGGCCTATCCGGAAAAGTTCTGGAAAATCACGAATTTTTACTTTAACGCGGGAAAGGCCTGGATTCCCCAGCGGAACCTGGAAAAGCTGCAAAAGCTGTTGGACCAGGAGGAGGCCAGGCAGCGTTTCCTGGACGAAGTCTTCCGCCGGGTGTAGGTCCCTGAGGTTTCCAGGGGCCGCGCCTTATGGCAGGGAGGGCGGATTTTAGCGGATTTTTTAATAAAAGTCCGGTCTAAACTGACAAAAATCTTGACAAACCATGGAAAAGCGGATATATATATGTATAGATGTTTTGATGGAGCGCTCTTTTGAAATAAGAATACGGACATATCAGAACAATCTGGTAAAATACAAACAAGAAAACTCAGTAAGGAGGAGTTCAATTATGAACAGAACAGAATTGGTTGCAGCCGTGGCAGAGCAGGCCGGAATTTCCAGAAAAGATGCAGAGAGGGCTATGAAAGCTTTTACAGAGGTTGTTACTGAAGAATTGAAAAATGGCGGAAAGGTTCAGCTCGTTGGTTTTGGTACCTTTGAAGTGTCTGACAGAGTTGCCAGGGTAGGCATCAATCCCCAGACCAAGAAGACCATTAATATCGCGGCTTCCAAGGCCCCTAAGTTCAAGGCCGGCAAAGCGCTTAAGGATGCCGTAAACGCTTGATTTTCAGACCCAAAACCAATTGCTTCAGAGAACCTGAAAGGGTTCTCTGTTTTTGTGTATGGGAAGGAAGAAAAAATGAGGTTAGATAAGTATTTAAAAGTGTCGCGGCTGATCAAGCGGCGTACAGTGGCCAATGAGGCCTGCGACAGCGGCAGGGTTTTGATCAACGACAAGCCAGCTAAGGCTTCGGCTAACGTAAAAGAGGGAGACATCATTACCATTTCCTTTGGCAACAAGGAAGTAAAGGTGGAAGTTTTGGACGTACAGGAAACGGTGCGCAAGGAGGAGGCCAGAGAGCTTTTCCGTTATTTGTAAGGCGAAAAGGATAGGGTTTGTGTCATAAAGGTTTTTCCCGCCTCATATACTGTAAGAGAAAAGGCAGTATCAAGGAGGGGCTTATGGAGGATTTAAACAACGCGGGAACGCGTACGCATAAAGTGACCATGCTGAATCGTAGGACATGTACCATCAGCGGTGTAAATGATGTGCTTTCCTTTGATGTACATGAGGTTCTCCTGGAGACCGAGCAGGGGATGCTGATGATCAAGGGAGAAGATCTGCATGTGAGTCGTCTGACGCTGGATAAGGGCGAGGTGGACATTGATGGCAAAATCGATGGATTTACTTATTCTGACGTGGCAGGCGGCAGTACGAAGAGCGAGTCCCTGTTCTCCAGACTGTTTCGGTGAGCGGCCGGCTTTGGGAGTGAAAAGGCAGAATGGCGGATGAGAACCTTTTTTTGTTTCATGCGTTTTTGTTGGGAATCTTTGTGACCTTTGTGTACGATTGGTTTCGTATTCTGCGCCGGGTTCTGCGGCACAATGGGTTTGCGGTAGCCGCGGAGGATCTGGGCTTTTGGACATTTTGTGCCATCGAGGTTTTCCTTTTAATGTACCGTGAGAGCAATGGCACGCTGCGTTGGTTCGCCGTACTGGGCGCGTTGGCCGGGATGCTCCTTTATCATAAGACCCTCAGTCCCTTATTCGTGAAATATGTATCTTTGTTGCTGGGCAGGCTTCTGAGAATCCTGGGTAAGATTTTGGGCTTTTTCTGGAAACCGGTGGTGGCCGCGGGCAGGGGTGTGGGACGCATCCATGATAAGGCAAAAAGCGGAAGAAAAAGATTTGCGTCTTTTCTCAAAAAAAGATTGACGGTAAGGCTGAAAATGCTTAAAATGATAGGTACGAGACATTAGTCAGCATGAGACCGTCGTATGGTACAACCGTAGGCCACAGGCGTGGCAGCAGCCGGATGGCTGTAATAGCAGTGGGAAAGGAGTCGCCATGGCAAGGAGTAGGAGTAAGGCCGCTTATCGCAGGAAACGGAAGAATCGTTTCAGTATGTTCCTTGTGTTTTTGGTAGTGATGTTTATTATGGCGGCGGTATCGGTAAAGAGCATAGGACTGAGGGCGCAGCTTGACGCTTACACGGAGCAGGCGGCACAGCTGGATCAGCAGATCGAGGCGGAGAAAAAACGGACCGAGGAGATTGAGGAGTATCGGAAGTACACCCAGACAAAGAAATACGCGGAGGAAGTGGCCAAGGATAAGTTAGGATTGGTGTATGAGGATGAAATCCTCTTCCAGCAGGAGTAGGAGATTTCCGAGTATCGGAGTAACGGACAATTGAGTGAATAGTGAGGAAAGCAGGCGAAGAGCCTGCTTTTTTTGTCAGCAAAAATATGGAATTCCGTTCCTCTTTTTGACAAAAATTATGGGATGGACAAGTTATACTGTAAAAGATGGAAACCACGGGGGATGGTGTGTAAAATAAGCCTGATAGCTTTTGGGGTAATGAAATGGATAGAAGGAGTAAAGAGAATTGAAGGTGAAAACAGATAAGTATACAGGAGATGCATTGGAAATATTGGATTATGGAAAAAGGAGGCTGCTGACCTATGCGGACTCATTCCGCGAGCTGGCAAAGAGTCTGGATGGGGAGTTTTGCCAGGAGGCCCGGAACAGAGAGCAAATGCTGTTGGCAAGAAGTCATTGGGAAAGCAGGCAGACTTTGTGTGAAAATCTGCAGGAAATGGCCCAGATCATGACACGGGCGGCCTCGGAGGTATATCTTCATCGTCCTATTGAAGAGCGCAGGCGCAGGGTGATTCTGCATACCCTCAGGCAGGAGGGCATACAGGGGTCGGAGATTTCTTACATAGAAAAACAAGGACAGCGGGTCGGCATCAGTCTTACCATGCACGTTCCCAAGGGGGATGCCCGCAAATCCGGGGAGGTGGCGGATTTGCTTTCCGTGGCGCTGAACAAGAGGTTTTCCATGTCGGTGTCCAGTCCTTATCAGGTGGACGGTGTCAAGCGCGGCTTTGTGCTGGTGGAAGAAGCGGACTATGTGGTAATGACTGGAGTGGCGCGGGCCATCCAGGAAAACGAAAAAACCTCCGGGGATAACTATGCCTTTATTGAATCGGAACGTGGCAGATTTACCGCGCTTTTGTCAGACGGCACGGGTTCCGGGGAAAAAGCCGGAGAGGACAGCGGCCGGGTGTTGGATCTGATGGAGAAAATGATCGAGGCGGATTTCGATAGGGAAAGTGCGGTAAATTTGTTAAACAGCGCGGTTCTGGCCCAGGGCTCCGAGCAGAGTCTGGCCACATTGGACATCTGCGACCTGGATCTTTACGAGGGAACTTGTGAGTTCCGTAAGATCGGGGCGGCGGCTTCGTTTATCAAGCGGGATTATCTGGTGGAGCAGATCGATTCCCATTGTCTGCCGCTGGGGGTTTTTCATACACTGGAGTCAGAGGTGATCACCTGTGAATTAATGGACGGGGATTATATTATTATGATGACGGACGGTGTTCTGGATGCTTTGGAACAGAACCAATATGAGGAAACCATGAAGCGCGTGATTATGGATATGAAAGAGCGCAATCCCAGGGAAATGGCGGAAAGGCTTCTTCAATTTGTCCTGCACTGCAGTGGGGGACGAATCGCGGATGATATGACAATTCTGGTGATTGGCGTGTGGGAAAAAAACTCTTGATTTTCCGGTTGGGATTGTCTATAGTAAGAATATGGATGATATTAGACAGATTGAACGGAAGGTTTTTGAATTCATAGAGAAGTACCGGCTTCTGCGGCCCGGCGACAGAGTGGTGGTCGGTGTTTCGGGAGGGGCAGACTCTGTTTGCCTCTTATTTGTATTGTCTGAATGGGCCGCGAAATATGGGCTGGAGCTTTACGTGGTGCATGTCAATCACGGCATTCGCAAAGAAGCGGGGGAGGATGCGGCTTTTGTGAGGCGGCTTTGTGAAAAGCGGAACCTGCCCTTTGCTTTGGTGGAAGCCGATGTGCCTGGGAGAGCCGCGCGGGAGCGCGTTTCCGTGGAAGAGATGGGCAGGACGGTACGATATGAAGCTTTTGAAGCGGAGGCAAGGCGAGTGGCTGCGGATCATGTGGCTGTTGCCCATAATGCCAATGACCAGGCGGAGACGATGCTGTTCCATTTATTCCGTGGAAGCGGTCTGACAGGGCTGGGAGGGATCCGCCCCTTGCGCGGGAAACTGATCCGTCCTATTTTATGCCTGGAACGAGAGGAGATTGAACGATATTTGCGGGAGAAAGGTGTCGAATATTGTCAGGATTCCACGAATGAAGAGGATCACTACGCGCGCAATCGGATTCGTCACCATCTGCTTCCCTATGCGGAGGAGCAAATTTCCAAAGGCAGCGTGGCGCACATGAGCCAAACGGCTTTGATGCTGCAGGAAGTGGAGGAATATCTTCTCCGGCAGGTGCGGGAAGCGCGGGAAAAGGCTGTAAGGGAAGATACCGGGGAAGACGTTCCTTGTATTCGGATAGATTGCCAGGCGTTCCATGCTTTGGACCCGGTAATCGGGAAGCGCCTTTTGCTTCAGTTATTGCAGGAAATCAGTCCCACGGGCAAGGATCTTGCCCGGATCCATGTGGAGGAGGTTTTCACCCTGTTCCGGAAAGAGGGCGGGGCTTTCAGTCTCCCTTGCGGTGTGGAAGCAAGGCGGCAATACGGGACGGTTATTTTGGAGCGGGCACATGAAAGGTCCATGGAAAGAGCAATGCCGGTTTTTTCTCCGGTGAAGCTGGACGCCGCGGGATTGACCGAAGAGGAGACAAGGATTCCCCTTGGCAATGGATATGCTTTAAGTTTTAAGGCTTTTTCCTGTCAGGCATCTCATAAAAAAAGTGAAAATATTCCGAGAAATCAGTGTACGAAATGGTTTGATTGTGATAAAATGAATAAGCCGCTGATCATCAGGACGCGGCGGACAGGGGATTACCTGGAAATCAGGCAAAATGGGGGGAAACGGATTCATCAGACGATCAAACAATACATGATCAATGAAAAGATTCCCCGGGAAGAAAGGGATCGTATCCTGCTGTTGGCGGAGGAGAGCCACGTCCTTTGGGTGTTGGGATGCCGCATCAGTGAGCATTACAAGGTTGATCAGGATACAAAGCGTATTTTGCAAGTGCAGTTAAAGGAAAACGAAAGAGAAAGTATGTGCTGAAACGGAGGTTAAGGATGTCGGAGCATATTAGAGTACTTTTATCGGAGGAAGAGGTAGATGCCAGGATACAGCAGATTGGCGACCAGATCAGTAAAGACTATGAGGGTGGTCAGGTGCATTTGGTGTGCGTGCTGAAAGGCGGAAGTTTCTTTATGTGTGAGCTGGCGAAGCGGATCACGGTGCCGGTATCATTGGATTTCATGTCGGTGTCCAGCTATGGCAAGGATACCAAGTCCAGCGGCGTGGTAAAGATCGTCAAGGATTTGGACGAATCCATCAAGGGTAAGGATGTGCTGGTAGTGGAGGATATCGTGGATTCCGGCAGGACTTTAAGTTATCTGCTGGAAATGCTCCGTGACAGAGGACCGAAGTCTTTGCGCCTTTGTACTTTGCTGGATAAGCCGGACAGACGCGTGGTGGATGTACATGTGGACTATACCGGATTTGCCATTCCGGATGAGTTCGTGGTAGGATATGGGCTGGATTATGATCAAAAATACCGCAATCTTCCCTTTATTGGTGTCGTGGAATTCGAGTAAGCTTTAGGAGGCTCAAATTGAGACAAAACAACAGAAGCATTTTTTCATTGATTTTTTTCGTGCTGATTATTTTGATGATCGTCAGCGCGTTAGGACTGTTCCAGAATCAGGAATATGATTATACCCAGGAGCAGCTGGTTCAGGACGCGGATAACGGCAAGATTCGTTCCGTGGAGATCACGCCCAATCGCGAGACCCCCACGGGATACCTTACCGTGGTCCGGACCAGCGGCGATGTGAAGACCCTTTATGTGACGGATGTGCGGGTGGCGGAAAGCCTGGTTCGTTCCCTTGGCATCGCGCCTGTCATTAATCAGGTGGAGCGGGAGAGCTGGCTGCTGACCACGCTGCTTCCCATGGGTATTGTGCTGATGATCGGCTTTTTCCTCTTCATGATGTTTAACGCCCAGAACGTGAACAATGGAGCCAACGGCAGGATGATGAATTTTGGCAAAAGCCGAGCCAAGCTGTCCGTGGGCGATAATCATGTGAATTTCCAGATGGTGGCGGGTCTGAAAGAGGAAAAGGAGGAGCTGGAGGAAATCGTGGATTTCCTGAAGGAGCCCGGAAAGTTTACCAAGGTGGGCGCCAGAATTCCCAAGGGCGTGCTTTTGGAGGGCCCTCCCGGAACCGGTAAGACTTTGCTTGCCAAGGCGGTGGCCGGAGAGGCGGGAGTGCCGTTCTTCAGTATTTCCGGTTCGGATTTCGTGGAGATGTTCGTCGGCGTGGGCGCTTCCCGTGTCCGCGATCTCTTTGAAGAGGCCAAAAGGAACGCGCCCTGTATTGTTTTCATAGATGAAATAGACGCGGTGGCAAGACGCCGCGGTACCGGTATGGGCGGCGGTCATGATGAAAGGGAGCAGACCCTGAATCAGCTGCTGGTGGAAATGGATGGCTTTGGCGTCAATGAGGGAATCATCGTGATGGCGGCTACCAACCGTGTGGACATTCTGGATCCCGCGATCCTGCGTCCCGGCCGTTTTGACCGTAAAGTGGCGGTCAACGCTCCTGACGTAGGCGGCCGGGAGGAGATTCTCAAGGTACACGCCAGGAACAAGCCCCTCAGGGATGATGTGGATCTCAAGCAGGTAGCCCAGACCACGGCCGGCTTTACCGGAGCGGACCTGGAGAATCTGCTGAACGAGGCGGCCATTGTGGCGGCCAAGGAGGACAGACCGTTCATCATTCCCGAGGATATCAATCGTTCCTTTGTAAAGGTAGGGATCGGCGCGGAGAAGAAGAGCCGTATCATTTCCGAGAAAGAGAAGCGGATTACCGCTTATCACGAGGCCGGACACGCGATTTTGTTCCATGTGCTGCCGGATGTGGGGCCCGTCTATACGGTGTCCATTATTCCCACGGGAGTAGGAGCGGCCGGTTATACCATGCCGCTGCCGGAGAAGGATGAGATGTTCCTCACCAAGGGTAAAATGCTGCAGGATATTATGGTGTCCCTGGGCGGAAGAATCGCGGAGGAGCTGATCTTCGGCGACATTACCACGGGCGCGTCCAGCGATATTAAGAAAGCGACCAAGGTGGCTCGCCGCATGGTGACCCGTTTCGGTATGAGTGAAAATATCGGCGTGATCTGCTATGATGACGATGACGACGAAGTGTTTATCGGCCGCGATCTGGCTCACGCCAAGTCCCATAGCGAAAAAGTTGCCGGGGAGATTGATCGCGAGGTCAAATCCATTATTGACGACTGCTATGCCAAAGCCAAGGAAATTATTACGGCTCATGAAAACGTTCTTCACAGCTGCGCAAAGCTTCTATTGGAAAAGGAAAAGATTGGAAGAGAAGAGTTCGAACAACTGTTTGCGTAATTTTTAACAAAAACTATTGGGGTTTTTTGTGAAGTTTGTGAATTTTGAGAATAGCCAAAAAATAAGACTCATGATATTATAATACTCGTAACCCCCCAATACATTATATAGTTTTTGCTATACCCCATAAGAAAGAAATACCTTCTCTAAAAAGGACAGCTTGTAAAGGCTGTCTTTTTTAGTTATGTGAAGTGACTGCCTTGTAAATGTGTTAAGGGCCGAAATTATTCTGTGGCCCTCATAAGCCCTATCGGTTCCGGACTGTGTTTGGCGGCTTTTCGGGCGCCAGGTTCAGTTTGTTGATTGGCCAGCCGGGCGTTCCCTGGCGTTATCTGGGCTTAAACGGAGCGGGAAAGACGACCTTGGTGAAGCTGCTCTGCGGTTTCCTGGACCCCACAGAAGGCCGGGTGTTTCTGGACGGCCGGGATATCCGGGAGTTTAACCGCGCTGATTATTATGAGATGTTCTCGGCGGTGTTCCAGAGCTTTTCCCTTATGGCGGGAACAATCGCGGTCAATGTCGCGCAGGATGAGGAGAACATTGATATGGAACGGGTGAAGGTATGTGTGGAAAATGAAGAAAGATAAAAAGCTGAAATCATGGGGCGAAGCGGCAGGGCTTAATTGGCGCGCGTTGGGTATTTTCTATAAGTATTGTCCGCAGAGGGTGGTTTCCGGTTTTGTCTGTATCTTTTGGAATGCGATTACTCCGTATGTGGGGATTTATCTCTCCGCGCTCTTGATCGATGAACTGGCAGGTCCCAGAGATCCGGAGCGTCTGCGGTTCCTTGTGCTCGTGATCGCTGTCATGCTGGCCATCACTTACATCGCTCCGGCACTCTCCAATAAAGCGAGCGGCTACTGGGCTATCAATGCGGATTCCCATGAATTGGCAAATCGTTTATTCGGATTTTTTGCTTTCTCGGCTATCATCCGCAGTTGGCGCTGATGCGAGGATGTATCGGCAGGATAAGATATGTAAGAGGTATGGTTCAAATAAGAAAGACATCTTTAACTCCCGGGGGTCGCCTATACCTTCGTCTGTCTGAAAGCCTGGGCGGGCGCTTTTGGTCTGGGAGCCGTGATCCAACAGGGAACCCATGCCGGATTGCTGGCGGATAAACACGGGAAATATTATGAACTCTGGAACGCCCAGGCCCAATATTATACGGAATGAGTGGGAAAAGCTTCCTCCCGCGGTAATCGCGTCGCGCGATGATTTTCCATTGAAAAGATGGTGCTCTTGTGGTATGATATCTATAAAGGGCAGAGCCAAGTCAATGAAAGAGCAGATGCCGGGCTGGCCCGGGCAGCTGCTTTTTCTGCCATTTACAGGCGAAGCGCTTTTGGCACAATTGTAAACAGTTGGATAAGAAAGGGTGAAGAATATGAGGATCGAGAGAATCGATGACAAAACTGTAAAGTGCTTTCTTTCCAATGAAGAATTGGAGGAATATGACATTTCGTATAAAGATTTTGTAATGCGGAGTGATAAGGCGCGGGAGGTGGTGGAAGACATCATCGAGCAGGCGGAAGAGGAAGTGGGTTATCAGCCGCCGCGGTTTGCCTTTGATCTGCAGATTATGGTGGTGCAGCAGGGGATGCTGCTAACCTTTTCGGAGCGGGACGCGGAAGCGGATACTTTTGAAAAGGAGTTGCTGGATTGCTTTAGAAATATGAAAGATTTCTTCGCGAATGGAGCAAAGGCCGGATGGGCCGGGGATCCGAGGATGAAAGCGTGGTTCGAGGGCCTGGCCCGGTTCGGTGGTCTGGGCAAGGGGATTGCCCAGAAGCAGGCCGGGGAGCAAGGGTACATAGAGAATCACCAGGAGCAAGGGGCGTCAGAGAGCGGAGAACAAGCATTGTCAGGCAGCGGGGAACAGGCAGCGTCAGACGGCGGAGAACAGGCAGCGTCAGGCAGCGGGGGACAGGCGCCGGAGGATAAAAGGCCGGAGTTTGTGGTATTTTGCTTTTCCAGTCTCCGCAATGTGTGCAGATTTGCCAAGGCGGTGCCGGCGGAGCTGGGGATAAAGAGCGCCTTGTATTGCCTGGAGGATTACTACTATCTGTATCTGGAAAGAGGAGAAGTCCCCTACGAGAGCTATAGCCATGCCTGTATTCAGGCCCTGGAGTTTTCGGCGATTTTCACGGCAGATCCTAATGATACGGGTTATCTGGAGGAGCACGGGGAATGTCTCATTGCCCAGGACGCGCTGCGGAAGCTGGGATTCTGATGGTATGTCGTTTGATTATTCGCTCCATAGGATGGTGGTCTGGCCGGATTGGCAGACACCATCCTTTCTTTTATAATAGCTGCTGAGGCTTTCGTTTTCCTTTTGAAAAATTGTCCGTTTATGAAGCCCGTTCCCCCGGAGATCTCAATAATTTTTTTACTGGACAGATAGGAGTAAAAGATGTATACTATTTCCCAGTAAACTACTATAAAATGAAACGGGGTAGAGAAATGCATATTACTGGAACTTTCTGGGCGTTGGTTCCCTCCATTGTCACGATCATCATGGGCTTGAAGACGAAGAAAGTGAATTTGTCGCTGATTACCGGTCTGCTTTTGGGTGTGCTGCTTTATTGCGGTTTTGCTCCGGGGACTTCCCTGGTGACGGCGGTGACTGTCATCTGTGACAGCGTGTCCAGCCATATCGGCCATTTGTTGTTCGCGGTGCTGCTGGGGATGTTCGTATATTTGATCACGCAGTCCGGCGCGTCCCAGAGCTACGGCGAGTGGGCGTCACGCAGGATCAAGACCAAGAGGGCGTCGCTCTTAGCTACGGCAGGACTGGGAATTCTGATTTTCGTGGACGACTATTTTAACTGTCTGACAGTCGGCACTGTGATGCGGCCGCTGACGGACCGCAACAAGATTTCCCGCGAGAAGCTGGCTTATATCATCGACACCACGGCGGCTCCGGTATGTATCCTGGCCCCGATTTCCAGCTGGGCAGCGGGAGTCAGCTCTTCCTTGCCGCCGGATTCGGGTATTGATGGGTTTCAGCTTTTCCTGCGCACCATGCCTAATAACTATTATGCGCTGCTTTCCATCTTCATGGTGTTTCTGCTCATTTTACTGAACTTTGACTTTGGGAAGATGAAGCAGTATGAGACCTATACGCAGACCCATCCCAGGATTGAGGATGTGGCTCCTATGAGTGAGGGAAAGGGCCGGGCAAAGGTTTTTGATCTGTTGCTGCCGGTGATTTTCCTGGTTGCTGCCTGTGTATTTTTCATGGCATATACGGGCGGTTTTTTTACCGGGGAAGTGAGTCTGGTAGACGCCTTTGCCAACTGTGACGCGGTGGCGGCCTGTTGTATCGGGACGTTTTTGGCGGATTTGTTTATGCTGTTTCTCTATGTGCCTCGTAAGATTTATACCTTTGAACAGTGCATGGACGCGTTGGAAAAGGGATTTCACAATATGGTGCCCGCCATGCTTCTGCTGAGCCTGGCCTGGTCTCTGGGCAGTGTCTGCAGCGGGGAATATCTGGATACGGGAGGATTCATCGCGGGAGTTGTTGAAGAGTTTCACGTCTCTCTGAATTTGATGCCCATGTTCTTCTTCCTGGCGGCGTTGGTGCTGTCTTTCTCCATCGGAACCTCCTGGGGAACCTTTGTCATCCTGATTCCTATGGAGGTCAGCGTGTTTGCGGGAGCGGATTCTGCGTTGATGGTGCTGACGACCGCGGCAGTGCTGGGCGGAAGCGTCTGCGGCGATCACCTTTCGCCGATTTCCGACACAACGATCTTAAGCTCCGCGGGAGCGCAGTGCGACCACCTCAATCATGTGCGCAGCCAGTTGGTCTATGGCGCGTTGGTGGCGGCAATCTCATTTGTGTGCTACATATTGGCGGGCGCCACCGGAAACGGGGCGCTGGGCCTGGTGACGGGCGCGGTGATGCTGACGGCGGTGCTTGCGGTGTTGAAGCTGCGTGACCGGGGATGGAAAACGGCGGGTTAATGGGAGGAAGGACACAAACACTTCACAGTTTAAACATTTTTTCTTGACAAATTTTTTTTATATTGTTCTTACAGAGTTGGAACGAGGATGGTTCCGCTCCTAATCTAAATAATAACGAGGCATTCTATAGATAGAATCATTGAAAGGAGATTGGGATTATGTACGAAGAGCAATATAATGAGAATCAGGGAAGCGCATGGCAGAGCGATTCTGCCCAGCAGGCCGGTCAGGCACAGCAGAGCCAGGGAAGCGCATGGCAGAGCGATTCTGCCCAGCAGGCCGGTCAGACACAGCAGAGCCAGGGAAGCGCCTGGCAGAGCAATTATAGTCAGCAGTCCAATGGACAACAGACCTGGCATACTTCCGAGCAGCAGGCGTGGAAAGCGCAGGGAGAACCCGTTTCGGGGCATCGTCGTTCGCGTAAGGAGCGGAAAGCGTCCTCTCATGGATTTGGCGCGGGCAAGGCGGTGGCCATCGCTCTTTGTTGTTCCCTGCTGGGAGGTGTTGTAGGAGCCGGCGGCGTTTTATTGGGAAGCAATTATTTGAATTCCCGGGAGGTATCCGGCAACAGTACAGTGATTATGCAGGGAAGCCGTCCGAAGTCCGCGATTCAGGTGGCTAATATAGATACCAGCAAGGTGATGAATGCGGCGGAGGTTTATGCTGCCAATGTGAATTCCACCGTAGGAATCACTACCTCCATAACGACGAACTATTGGGGCTATGTGACCACGACGCCCGCGTCCGGTTCTGGCTTTATCCTGACCGAGGACGGTTATATTGTGACCAATGAGCACGTTATCGAAGATGCCAGCACCATTCAGGTAACGACTTATGATGGTACTTCCTATGATGCGGAGCTGATCGGTTATGATGAAAGCAATGACGTGGCCGTGCTGAAGATCGACGCCCAGGGTTTGAGTCCGGTGGTGCTGGGAGATTCCGATTCGGCGAATGTAGGAGACAGCGTTGTGGCAATCGGCAATCCTCTTGGAGAACTGACCTTTTCCCTTTCCTCCGGTGCAATCAGCGCTCTGGACCGCAGCGTTACCTTTTCCACGGGAACCACGTTGGATCTGATGCAGGTGGATTGTGCGATCAATGCCGGTAATTCGGGTGGACCGTTGTTCAATATGTACGGCGAGGTCATCGGCATCACCAATGCGAAATATTCCAACAATGGCCAGTCCAGTCAGGCGTCCATTGAAAATATCGGTTTTGCCATTCCCATCAACAATGTGCGCGGCATCATCGAAAGCCTGATCAAAAATGGCTATATTTCCAAGCCCTATATCGGCGTGAGCATCAACGATGTAAGCAGCCAGCTGCAGGCTTACGGGATTCCTCAGGGAGCGGCAGTGGTAAGCATTGTGGAGAACAGTCCGGCCGAGAAAGCAGGTTTGCGGGCCAATGATATTATCACCAGGATCAATGACGTGGAGATTACGAAAGCGCAGGATTTGGTGGATTATGTGGGAAAGGCCGCTATCGGTGATGAGTTGGTAATGACCGTATACCGCCAGGGCGGTACCACGGAGATCACTGTGGTTGTAGAGGAAAACAAGCAGTCCGGCCTTGCCAGGGAAGAAAAGGCACAGCAGGAACAGCAATCCCAGGAACAGGAGAGTGATCTGTTCCGTTTCCCCTGGTTTGGATTCTGATATCCGTTCCCGATTAAAAAAAGAACATGAGTGAAAGATTGGAATTATCGTGGAGCCGGACTTTTATAAAGTCCGGCTCTTCGTTTTGACTTTTTTCCGGTTCTTGTGTATAATATCTTTCAATGAGAACCGCGCGCAACAAAAACTTGGACGAAGTCATTGCGGATGATGACGGGTTTGGGTCATGGATGCGGAAGATCCTCGCTGCGGAAGAATGATGGGGGAAAAGTGATGGCACAAGAAAAACGGGAATATCAAGGACAACAGGTACGGCAGGATCGGCAGGTTCAATCGGACTTTCAGGACCGGCTGGCGCAGATTCTGCGGGAGCGGATTTCGGAGAATTTATTTGTGCGCCATTTGGGGATTGAATTCTTGGAGCTTGCCGAGGGTTACGCCAGGGCCCGTATGCCTTATAAGGCGGAATTATTGAATCCATACGGCTTTATTCACGGAGGCTGTCTGTATTCCCTGGCGGATATTGTGGCCGGAAACGCGGCTTGTATGAGCGGACGGTATGCGACGACGGTTTCCGGTATTATGAATTATCTGGAGCCTGCGGTTTCATCGGAATTTGTCTATTGTGAGGCCGGAAAACTTCGAGTGGGTGCGCATCTGGCGGTCTTTGAGGTGCGGATTTGGGATGAACGGGGCAAATTGTTGGACAGCGGAGAGTTCACGTTTTTCTTGTCGGATCAAAAAGTATTGAGTGTCCCTCCTCATCCGCTTTAAAGCAGCCCCAGCCCGATCAGGAGCAGGCCCGACAGCGGTTCGGCATAGCGCTCGGCTTTTTGCAGCAGACGTGCCTGCCCCAGCCGATTCCCCAATGCCAGCAGCGTTACGGAAAAGAGCATTGTCAGCGCGGCGGAGGGCAGCAGGGAAAGTCCGGCGATGCTTGCGCTGATGCCAATGCCCACATTGTTGATGGACAGCGTAAAGCCCAGAAGAAGCACTGCCCATAGATTGGTCAGGGTCTCGGGCTCTTTTTTGGCGCAAGAATTCACTTCCGCGCCGGAGGACTGGCATTTTGGGAGGAAACGCAGCATAAATTTTATCAAATAAAAGCTTCCCATCAGGATCAGAAGAGCGTTTCCGGCCCGGCCCGCGTATCCCGGGGGAAGCAGGGGAGCCAGCGTCTGCCCGAAAAGAATGGAAAACACGGTTCCCAGAAGCGTGATAAGGCTGATCAGGAGGTTTTGGAGAAAAGGGATGTGAACTTTCCTGATGCCATAGCCAATGCCTACGATAAAGGCATCCAGGCTGGCGGAAATCGCGAATAATGCGGAGGAAAGTAGAATCATGGCGAACCCCGGTCTGAGTTATTTTACTTTTACTATATTCTGAGGGATAAAAAATGGTGAGGGAGAAACGAAAGATATGAAAAAATGCCTGGAATTTGTCAAAAAAGAAACGGTGCTGAGCGCGGCGCTGTTATTGGCCTTGCTTTCTTCCTGCGTGGTACTGCCGGACCGGGAGTATCTGGACTATATCGATTTTCGTACGTTGGCGATTTTGTTCGGTTTGATGACTGTCATGGCCGGGCTGCAGAAGCTGGGATTGTTCCGCCGGATTGCGGAGGGAATGCTGAAAAAGGTGAGCAATGTGCGCCAGTTGACGCTGATTTTAGTGATGCTGTGCTTCTTTTTCAGTATGGTGATTACCAATGATGTGGCGCTGATCACCTTTGTGCCCTTTACCTTTACCATCCTGCATATGCTGGAGACTGGCCAGGCGGAAAAGCTGATCATTCCCGTGGTGGTGATGCAGACGGTGGCCGCTAACCTGGGCAGTATGCTCACGCCGATCGGAAATCCGCAGAATCTCTATCTTTATGGAAAGGCCGGCATGGGCGTGGGAGCCTTTCTGCTTCTGATGCTGCCCTTTTCCGCCGTTTCTTTTGTGCTTTTGGCGGCATGGTGCCTGACCCGGGGGCGGGGAGGGGAAAGGGCTTCGGGAAAGCTGACTGTCCGATTTGACCAAGTGACAGACTTAAAAGGCAAGGAGAAGCTGCTGGTCGTTTATCTGGTTTTGTTCCTGATTTGTCTGCTTACCGTGGCGCGCCTGCTTCCTTACGGCGTCATGCTGACGGTGGTGGCGGTTACGGTATTTCTGGCGGACCGTCCCGTGCTGGGGAGGGTGGATTATTCTCTTTTGCTTACCTTTGTGGGATTTTTCATCTTTATCGGGAATATGGGGAGGGTCGAGGTTTTCCGACAATTTTTGGAGCACATTATTCAGGGGAATGAGGCGGTGACCGCGGTGGCGTCCAGCCAGGTCATCAGTAACGTACCGGCGGCGCTTTTGCTTTCCGGCTTCAGCAGACGCTATGAGGCGCTGATCGTGGGAACCAATCTGGGCGGCCTGGGAACCCTGATCGCTTCTATGGCCAGCCTGATTTCCTTTAAGTATCTCTCAAGGGAGGACAAGCGTCTGCGGGGGAAATATTTGGTGTATTTTACTGAAGTTAATGTCATTTTTTTGGCAGTACTGCTCACCCTTTATTTTTGCATGTAAAGTTTTGTTCCCGGCGCATAGTTTGATTTTGGACATGAAAATACCTCTTAAGCGGATTTGGACGCTTTCTGACGTCTGCTTAAGAGGTATTATGTTATTCCGTTCCTGCCGCTTCCTTGATGAGGCCTATGATCTTGCGGATGGAATCCATCTGACCGCTCTTATTCATGGCATCATAATAGGATTGTCTGGTAAAAAACAATTCATGCACCTTATCTACCAAAAGATTGGCGGAAAGGTCGTCCTCGTTGATCACGATGGAAAACCCCTGTGCCTCAAAGGATTTGGCGTTTAATAGCTGGTCCCCCCGGCTGCTGGAGGAGGGAAGCGGAATCAGGATGTTGGGCTTTTTCAGGGCCAACAGCTCGCAGATGGCATTGGCTCCCGCCCGTGAAATCACCAGATCCGCCATGGCAAACAAATCTTTCAGTTCCGTTTTAATATATTCAAACTGCTTGTAACCTGGAGTATTCAGGAGTAAATTGTCCATTTTATCCTTACCGCACAAATGAACAACCTGAAAATCCTCCAGGAGCCGCGGCAGAGCGCTCCGAACCGCTTTGTTGACGTTGGCCGCGCCCTGACTGCCGCCGATCACCATGATGACGGGCTTGTTGGCGCTGAAACCGCACAGCTTCAATCCCGCCAGCTTGTTTCCCCTGGAAAGCTCTTCCCGGATGGGTGTGCCCGTGAGCACTGCCTTGTTTTCCGGAAGCAAACGCAGGGTTTCGGGAAAATTGCAGCATACTTTCTTTGCCACGGGGATACACAGCTTGTTGGCCAGTCCCGGCGTCATGTCCGATTCATGGATGATACAGGGTATGTTCAGCGTTGCCGCGGCCCGTACCACGGGAACGCTGACAAAGCCCCCTTTGGAAAACACCACGTCCGGCTGAAATTCTTTTAAGTAGCTTCTGGCCTCTGAAAAGCCTTTCAATACCCGGAAAGGGTCCGTCAGATTCTTCACGTCCAGGTAGCGGCGGAACTTGCCGGTGGCGATTCCATAATAGGGAATGCCGAAATCTCCGATCAGCTTTTTCTCGATACCGTCGTAGGATCCCATGTATGCAATTTCAAAGCTTTCCTCGCGCAGGCCGGGGAGCAGCGCGATGTTCGGAGTAACATGTCCGGCGGTTCCCCCGCCGGTCAATAGGATTTTTTTCATAATACTGCCTCTTTAAATCATACTTTCCAGCGCGCGGGCGAGCTGGTCCGGGCAAGAGGTCTGCTTAAAGCCGCAGCGGATTCCCTTTAATCGACTGATGGCTTCTTCCGGGGTCATTCCCTTGACCAGGGCGCTGATGCCTTTCAAATTCCCGTTGCATCCGCCGGTGAAAACGACGGAATCGATGACGCCGTCTTTCAGTTCCACGTCAATGGCCGTAGAGCAGGTTCCTTTTGTCTGATATCTCATGTGCTTCAACCACCTTTCTTAGATTATATTTTCATAGAGCTTATTCTATAACGGTTTTTTCAGAAAGTCAATTCTCTTGCAGTTCCTTGAATGTGTAAAATTGCAGACCAAGTTCTTTGGCCTTTTCAAAGAGAAAAATCTGTTTTTCTTCACTGACGCTTTTCTGATTCCCCATTTTATATCAAGCAAAAACGTTTGTCAACGGAGGGAAAAACATTTCCGCATAGAAATCTTTTGCGATTGTCCTTTGTTGTGGAAAAAGGTGAAAACGAGTAGAAAATAAGGGGAATTTATCGACGAAATAGCGATAAACAATATTGAACTTAAAGTTTATTCTTATTATAATCAGTTTAGAACCTGAAAAAAACACTGGAAACGGGGGTAATTGGAATGTTTGCTATTTTTAAGGAAGAAATGGGCGTCACAATATGCATGGTTGGATTTTTTCTGCTGAGCATCCTTAGCAGGATTCTGCTGGGGCGTTTATACCGCGGCATGATCCGGGAGACGGACAATATGGCTACCACGAAAAACAAGCTTTTAAAGCAGTGCAAGCTGAAATTTACCAATTGCTATCAGATGAACAAGGGAGTGCCCAACATTCCCATATTTGTGGACAAGTTTCTGAGCAGGTTGTCCGTAGGACCCTTTTCTTTCGAATTTCTCTATCATTTGTCGGGACAGTTGATGCTGCTGTCAGTGGTGTGCTCCGGGATCGGTGTGGGGCGAAGTATTCTGGCAGGTAGGCTGTTGGGCGAGATCCTGCCATTTTACATAGCCAGTTTTCTGGGGCTGTATCTCTACTTTTCCATAACGTCCCTGGTGGATATTAAAAATGACCGGAGGGTATTGAAAATCAATCTGGTGGATTATCTGGAGAATCATCTGTCCAGCCGGATCGAGGTTACGGAAAAGGACGTGGAAAGGTTGTTTGGCAGACAGCTACAGTTAATGCCTATCGGAAAGGAAAGCAAGGCTGACAAGGAAAACCGGATGGCAGAGCCGTCCGCGGAACGAAAGAAAGCGGCCCAGGAGGCGGCCGTGGAACGGCGGCGGGCCGTGCAGGAAGCGGCAGAGGCCGGGCAAAAGGGAGGCTTTACCGAGGAGCAGGAACAAGAGCTGGGCGCGCTTCTGTCAGAGTTTTTGACCTCGGAGGGTTAATTGGCAAAATGTTCTTGAATTTGCCGTATAAGTTTGATACACTAGGGTTAGGCAAAAATTGGACGGATTTCCGGTGAGCGCAAACAAAGGAGGCAAATAAAATGAGCAAGAAAGTGACTTTTGATTATTCCAAGACAAGTTCTTTTATTTCCGCGGAGGAAGTGGGTTATATGAGCAAGCTGGCCCAGGATGCCAAGGATGTATTGGTTTCCAGGTCCGGCGCGGGCAATGATTTCCTGGGGTGGATCGATCTTCCGGTGGACTATGACAAAGATGAGTTTACCAGGATCAAAGAAGCGGCGAGAAAGATTCAGAACGATTCTGAGGTACTGTTGGTCATCGGCATCGGCGGTTCTTATCTGGGCGCGCGGGCTGCCATTGAATTCTTGTCCCACAGCTTTTATAACGTGGTGGACAAGAACATCCGCAAAGCGCCGGAGATTTATTTCTGCGGCAACTCCATCAGTTCCACTTATTTAAAGCATCTGATGGATGTGGTAGGAGACAGGGATTTTTCCATCAACATGATTTCCAAGTCCGGCACCACCACGGAGCCGGCTATCGCGTTTCGGGTGTTCAAGGCCAAGCTGGAAGAGAAGTACGGCAAGAGCGAGGCGGCGAAGAGAATTTATGCCACCACCGATAAGGCGAGAGGCGCCCTGAAGCATGTGGCGGATGAAGAGGGTTACCAGACCTTTGTGGTGCCTGACGACGTAGGGGGACGCTTTTCCGTGCTGACGGCCGTGGGTCTGCTTCCCATCGCGGTCAGCGGGGCGGATATCGACAAGCTGATGGAGGGCGCGGCCAGCGGCAGAAAGCGCGCCCTGGAGAATGGTTTCGCGGAGAATGACGCCCTGCAGTATGCGGCAATCCGCAACATCCTGTTGAGAAAGGGTAAGAGTATCGAGATTCTGGCCAATTATGAGCCCAGCGTGCATTATGTTTCCGAATGGTGGAAGCAGCTGTACGGCGAGAGCGAGGGCAAGGATCAGAAAGGAATTTTCCCTGCCAGCGTGGATCTGACCACGGATCTGCATTCCATGGGACAGTTTATTCAGGATGGCGCAAGGATTTTGTTTGAGACCGTGTTGAACGTGGAAACCTCCCGTGAGGAGATCGTGATCGGTGAGGAGCCGGTGGATTTGGACGGCCTGAATTATCTGGCCGGCAAGACCGTGGACTTCGTCAATAAGAGCGCGATGAACGGAACCATTTTGGCTCATACGGACGGCCATGTGCCGAATCTGATGGTCAATATTCCGGAAGTGAACGAGTTCTATTTGGGAGAGCTGTTCTACTTCTTTGAATTCGCCTGCGGCGTCAGCGGATATCTGTTGGGTGTGAATCCGTTCAACCAGCCCGGCGTGGAGAGCTACAAGAAGAATATGTTCGCGCTGCTCGGCAAGCCCGGGTACGAGGCGCAGAGGGAAGTACTTTTGAAGAGATTATAAGATACGCGAGTAGGAGACGTTATATGAAAATCGTAGTGTTAGAGAGAAACAGCGTAGGTACGGACGTATCGGTCTCCAGCCTGGAGGAGCTGGGAGAGGTGACCTATTATCCCAATACCGTCACATCGGAGGAGGTGCGCGGGCGGATCAGGGACGCGGATATCGTGGTAGCCAACAAGGCTCCTCTCCGGGAGGAGGAACTCAGGGACGCTCCAAATGTGAAGCTGATCTGTGAGTTCGCCACGGGGTATGATAATGTGGATATTGCCTACTGTAAGAGCCGTGGGATCAAGGTTTGCAACGTGGTGGACTATTGCACCGGAATGGTGACGCAGCATACGTTTGCGCTGGCTCTGGCTTTGTCCGAAAAGCTGCCTCATTATGATGCCTATGTGAAGTCCGGCGAATATGCGTCCCAGGATCGTTTCTCCAACTTTGACGTGCCGTTTCGCGAGTTGGAGGGCAAGACCTGGGGAATCGTGGGGATGGGAAACATCGGAAAACGAGTGGCCGGGATCGCCCGGATGTTCGGCTGCAGGGTGATTTTTCATTCGATCACGGGGAAAAGTGCCTGCACGGATTACGAGCAGGTGGATAAGGAGACGCTGCTGGCGGAGAGCGATTTTCTCTCCCTGCATTGTCCCCTGAGCGACCTGTCCCGGAACTTTATCGACGCCCAGGCCCTGAAAAAGATGAAGAAGACGGCGGTGTTGGTGAACGTGGCCAGAGGCCCCGTAGTGAACAATGCGGATCTTTACGAGGCCCTGGTGACCGGGGAGATCGCGGCCGCCGGTCTGGACGTGCTGGAAAAAGAACCGATTCAGGCTTCCAACCCCCTAAGCAGGCTCCAGGATTCCGACAAGCTCATCATTACGCCCCATCTGGCCTGGGCCAGCGTGGAAGCCCGCATGAGATGCGTGGCCGGCGTGTATGAGAATATCGCGGCCTTCCAGAACGGGGAAGCGAAACATGTGGTGAACCCGTAGGGAGGACGAGCGATGGCAGAACGGATAAAGCAGCTTTGGTTTAAGTATGAAGAGATCATTACCTATCTGATCGTGGGCGGTATTACGACCGTGATCTCCAACGGCGCCATGTTCCTATGGAATTTTGCCTTTTTTGAGAATACCCTGTATCCCACGCCGGCGCAGAATATCGTCCTGAGCGCGGTCAACTGGGTAACGGGCGTGATCTCCGCGTATTTCATGAACCGCAGATATGTGTTCAAAAGTCACGCGCCGATGTTAGAGGAAGCGATCAAGTTCGTGGTTTCCAGGATTTCCACGTTCGTGCTGGACCTTGTCATCCGACAGGCGTTCGGTCTTTTGGGCGTGGACGTGGTGATTACCTCCGTCTTCTCCGCGGTGCTGGTAGTCATCGGAAACTATGTATTCAGCAAACTGTTTGTGTTTAAAAAGAAGAAATAGGCTCAGATCGATCGCACCATATCCTCCACCAATCGCGCGGAATGTCTTGCGGCAGCCTGTTCGAACACGGGATATTCCATTTCGGAGGTGTCGTCCGCCTTGTCTGAGATGGCTCGGATGATTACGAAGGGAATATGGTTCAAGTATGCGCCGTGGGCGATGGAAGCGCCTTCCATTTCCGCGCAGTCACCCTGGAAGCACTGGATCAGGCGGGCCTTGACGGCCTTGTCGGAGATGAATTGGTCGCCGCTGACCACGCGGCCGGTCAGAACCCGCAGATCGGGATTGACACGGCGGCAGGATTCCGTCGCCAGGGCGATCAGGCGCTCGTCGGCCTGAAATTCCCGGAAACCCATCTGAGGCACTTCTCCGGGTTGATATCCGAAAATCGTGACATCCAAGTCATGATGGACCGCGTCCCTGGACACCAGAATGTCGCCAATGTCCAGACTGGCGTTCAGGGAACCGGCCACGCCGGTATTGATGATATGAGTTACTTGGAACAGATCGGCAAGGATCTGGGTACATAAGGCCGCGTTGACCTTGCCGATCCCACATTTTACCACTACCACGTTGGCCCCGTTCAGGGTTCCTTCATGGAATTCCATGCCTGCTTTCGTCAGGATGCGGACGGAGGTCATTTTTTCTTGCAGCTGCGCCACTTCCAGTTCCATGGCGCCGATGATTCCTATTTTTGTCATGAGAATGTCCTTTCTGTGTTTTTTTGCGGAGAGCCCAGCCTTGGAAATGCCCGGAGCTTATTCCGGATAATTCAGTCTCTCCTCCGTAATTCTATATAGTACCTGTTCAAGATAGCGTCCGGCCAGCAGTTTAGCCATGGGGAGGTTCATGTCCAGATAGTTTCCGCAGTCCATTGGAGAAGCTCCCGGCACTTCGCCCTCGTAATCCCGGATAAATTCATACATCTCGATCATCAGGGGAACGATGTCCCTGGAAAGATAATCTCCCGCCAGCAGCAGATAAAAGCCGGTACGGCAGCCCATGGGACCGAAATAAAGGATCTTGTCCTTATACAGGGGATGGTTCCGCAGGAACGTGGCCCCCAGGTGCTCGATGGTGTGTACCTCCGCGGTATTCATCACCGGTTCCTCGTTAGGGCTGGTCATACGCAGGTCAAAGGTGGTGATCACCTCTCGGCCCGCCGTATCCTTGCGGGAAACATAAATGCCCGGCTGCAGTTTGATGTGATTGATGGTGAAACTGGCTATTTTTTCCATAATATCATCCTTTCTACGAGGTATCCGCGCCTTTATGCGGATCCAAGAATCTAAAAAAGCAGCCCCCTGCGAGGCTGCTTCTTTATGTAAGGAATCTCCTCAATTAACCGAAATATCTCTTTAACAGCCCCTCAAATGCCTTTCCATGTCGGGCCTCGTCGCGGGCCATCTCGTGTACAGTGTCATGTATGGCATCCAGACCCAGTTCCTTGGCCCTCTTAGCCAGATCAGCCTTGCCGGCGGTGGCGCCATTCTCGGCTTCCACTCTCATCTCCAGGTTCTTCTTGGTGGAATCGGTAACAACCTCGCCCAACAGCTCGGCGAACTTGGCAGCGTGCTCGGCTTCTTCATAAGCGGCCTTTTCCCAATACAGACCGATCTCGGGATAACCTTCCCTATGAGCAACTCTGGCCATTGCGAGATACATACCGACCTCAGAGCACTCGCCCGCGAAGTTGGCTCTCAAATCAGCGAGGATATCCTCTCTTACGCCCTTTGCAACGCCTACGACATGCTCGGCGGCCCAGGTCTTCTCGGAGTCCTGAGCGGTGAATTTCTCAGCGGGGGCCTTACAGATGGGACAGGATTCGGGAGCACTGTCTCCCTCGTAAACGTAACCGCATACCTGACATACAAATTTCATGATCTTCGTCTCCTTTTCTTAGATGGATTTTAATATCTTATGATTCGACTGAATCAAATCATCAAAAAATTTCGGCTTAAGAGGTGGTACCCGGCTTCTTGCAGTTGCCGCAGACTCCGTAAAAATAAGTGACGTGTCCGGCAATCTGCCCGTCAAAGTTGGCGCCTGCCAGGGTTACGATCTCTTCCAGATTCTTCATCTGCAGATCCATAACGCGGCCGCATTCCGTACAGACAAAATGATAGTGCGGGCTGGTATCCGCGTCAAAATGGTCCACGCCGTCGCCCACCCGGATCCGCTTGATCTCTCCCAGATCCGCAAGGAGGGTCAGGTTGCGGTACACGGTCCCCAGGCTGATATTCGGATTCTGCCGCCGCACGTTGACATATACCTCGTCCGCCGTGGGATGGTCGGTGCGCGTCATCAGAAATTCTTTTATCATTTCACGCTGTTTGCTGTGCTTTAAGGCCATCCGGTTTTCCTCTCCTTTTAATAAAATAGGAATCATTACTATTTTAATTATACAGATTTTTTAGATCAAGTCAAGACATTTTCCCTACTTTATATTTTTTTTATGAGAAAGTTCTTTACATTTAACACAATTTTAGTAAGAAATATGTTATACTGATATGTACGATAAAAGTGGGGAGGGGCAATATGAAATTTAGGACACGTCTGCAAGTGACTTTTATTACGATCATTCTATTGCCCATGGTGCTGACTTCGTTTGCGTTTATCGGGATCGGTATTTATCTGATGAATTCCCAGTGGGGGTTCCCGATTCAGGATTTGGATTATTCCCAGATGTCAGATTCCATGGATTCTTTTGTCGAAGCAACGGACAGGGTCTATGGGCTTTTGCTGCAGCAGACCAGGGAAGATGTCTCGAAGCTGGAGGATCTTTCCTATCTTGAAGAGATCAACAGACTGACACGGAGAAGCACCTATATTTTGGTACGTAAGGATGATGAGATTTATTATTCCGGCAATGAGGCGGCATCGGAAGTGATTTTTGATAAATTGCCGGCTTATGGAGAACGGGAGATTCCTGAGGGATTCAGTTATTACAATGATAATATGCGGAAGTTCGTCCGCCAGATTGATTTCGTATTCAGTGACGGCTCCAAGGGCAGCGCGTTTGTTATCACCATGGTGAACACGCTGATTTCCAAGGATTTTTTGGTCTATATGTTTATCGCGATTCTTGCCATTTTGATTTTCACCAGCATCACCTTGACCAAATGGATTCAAAAAGGCGTGTTTATACCGATTGACAATCTGAATCTGGCGCTGCTGAAGATCAAGGAGGGGAATTTTGACTATGCCCTCCAGACGGATACCAAGGGGGAAATCGGTGATTTGTACCGGAATTACGAGGAGATGCGGCTCCGTCTGAAAGAGTCCACGGAGGATGAGGAACGGCAGGAGCAGCAGAACCGGGAGCTGATCAGTAATATTTCCCATGACTTGAAGACTCCGATTACCGCCATCAAGGGATATGTGGAGGGCATTATGGACGGTGTGGCGGATACGCCGGAGAAAATGGACCGCTATCTGAAAACGATATCAGCCAAGGCGGAGGATATGCAGAGGCTGATCAATGAACTGACGGTTTACTCCAATGTGGAAAATAACCGGATTCCCTACAATTTTCGCCGGATCAATTTGTCGGATTATTTTGATGACTGCGTGGAGGAAGTGGGTTTAGACCTGGACAATCTCCATATCAAGCTGAACTATACCAATATGGTGTCGCCTGACACGATGGTGATCGCGGACCCGGAGCAGCTGAAAAAGGTGATCAATAACATCATCAACAACAGTGTGAAATATATGGATAAGAGTGAGGGAGTGATCAATATCCGGATTCTGGACGAGGTGGATTCCGTCCATGTGGAGATCGAGGACAATGGCAGGGGCATTCCGCAAAAAGATTTACCGAGGATATTCGAACGTTTCTTCCGTTCGGATTCTTCCAGAAATACGGCGCAGGGAGGCAGTGGTATCGGCTTGTCCATCGTGCGCAAGATCATAGAGGATCATGGAGGCTATGTTTGGGCTACCAGTAAGGAGGGAGATGGAACTTGCATCCATTTTGTGATACGTAAATATAAAGAGCTACAGGAATAATGGAACTGCGAGGCCGCGCGTTAAGCGGAAGAATGGAGGAACTATGAGCAGGATACTAATCATTGAGGACGAAGTTGCGATTGCGGATCTGGAAAAGGATTATCTGGAGCTGAGTGATTTCCAGGTGGAGATCTGTCATACCGGGGACGAAGGCCTGAAATTGGCCCTGAAAGAAAATTTCGACCTGATTATTTTGGACTTGATGCTGCCGGAAATGGACGGTTTCGAGGTCTGTAAGAAGATCAGGGAGCAAAAAAATATCCCCATCCTCATGGTTTCCGCGAAAAAGGACGATATTGACAAGATCCGGGGCCTGGGTCTGGGAGCGGATGATTATTTGACCAAGCCGTTCAGTCCCAGCGAACTGGTAGCCAGGGTCAAGGCTCACTTGGCCCGATATGAGAGGTTGGTTGGCGTCAATGCCAAGCCTCGTAATGATATCGTGGAGATTCGCGGCATCCGTATCGATAAAACAGCCCGCCGCGTTTACGTGGAAGGAAAGGAAAAGACTTTTACCACCAAGGAATTTGATCTTTTGACCTTTCTGGCGGAGAACCCGAACCATGTATTTACCAAGGAAGAATTGTTCCGGCATATTTGGGACATGGATTCCATCGGTGATATTGCCACGGTTACCGTGCATATTAAGAAGATCCGAGAGAAGATCGAGACGGATACGTCCAAGCCCCAGTACATTGAGACCATATGGGGTGTGGGGTACCGCTTTAAAGTTTAATTCATTTTTTACGGCATTCCGGACGCGTTTGCAGATTCGTCGGGAATGCCGTAATTGTTGTTAAAGAATGCGGCTAAATAAATTTCACCGCCGTACCGTAAGCGATCACTTCGGCGGCGCCCTGCATGACAGAAGAGGAGCCAAAGCGAATATTGACGATGGCATCCGCACCCATGGCCTGGGCTTCGTCCACCATTCTCTTGGTGGCAATCTGGCGGGCTTCGATCAGCATTTCCGTGTAGCCTTTGATCTCGCCGCCTACCAGCGTCTTCATTCCGGCCATAAAGTCCTTGCCGAAGTTCTTGGATTGTACGATGGTTCCTTTTACCAGGCCAAGGGCTGTTATTTCCTTGCCGGGTACGTGGTCGATGTTGAGCAGTAACATGTTTTTTCCCTCCATTAATAGTTTTTTTGTGTCAATATTTGCTGGCCGCTTCTTCCTCTCCGCCGTCGATTTCCCTGAGACGTTGGTGCAGGGCGAAAAGGATGCCCGCAATAACCACCCCGCCTACGAAAGTGTAGATCAATAGAAACGGAACCGTCAGAAACGATTCCATCGGGGAGGTTCTTCCCAGATGGAAAAAGACTCCGACTGCCAGCAAAATTAAGGAAACCATATAGGCTACCACGATGACCGTTATGATAATGGGCGCGATTTTCTTCGAGCCTTTTTTTCTTTCAGTAGTTTCTTGCATCATCCATCTCTCCTTTCGCAATTTCCCTGATACGCTGCCATAGGGCCGGCAATACGCTGATTACGACAAAAATCGGCAGCACCAGTAAGATAAAGACAACCGCCGCCGGAGTGTTTCCACATCTTCCAGCCCATACTCCCGATAGCCGTTTTCGCTGTTGCGACTGGGAGAAAGCAGACCTTTTCCTCATAAAATCGGATGTTTTTCTTGGTGATGCCGACCAGGGACTCCACTTCGTTAATTTTCATCCTTAATTCCTCCACCGTGTTTGTATGCCTGTCTGTCTATTTGCATATTGAGGTGAAACGAAAGCCAATTGTGTGGCGGTTGTGGTTTCAAGCCATGCGCGCCGCGTCTTTATGCGGTTTGCGCCTGCATGGAACGATAGACCGTGAGGGCCCGGGAGGCAATCAGGAGGGCTGCTAAAAGCGCCAAAATTTCCGTGAGGGCAATGGGCAGGTAGTTGCTGGCAATTACCGTTATGATGTTGACGGCGGCGTGAGTGCCAATCGCCGCATAGAAAAGCCAGGGCTTTCCGTACCGATTTACCGCGGCAAAGACGAAGACGGAATTCGACAAATGAACGATCATGGCAGTCACGCGCTCCACTCCGGACCAAAGGTAGAGAACGGGCGAGGAGGCAAGCAGGGTATCCACTACCGCCTGAAAGTCCGCGGGAAAGCTCATTCCGCTCATTGCCAGAAGTAAAACCACAAGATTCGCCAGCATCGTAAAGCCGATTAAGAGAATGGATTCCGCGCCGCCGTGCCCGATGCCGTAGCTTAAGGCTGTTATCGGCTGCGTTTGGCCTTTCAGAAGATAGCGGAAAGCCAGAAACCGTCCCGTTTCTTCAAATAACCCCGCCGTCAGGCTTCCATAGAAAGTATACAGCCAGATATTGCTTTGGATTGTTTTCCCAAAGGAGCTCATTAAGATCAGGCTGTGCAGCAGGGATTCCAGAATCATTGCGAACAGGATAAAGATTGCCGCGCCGATGAAAAAGGCGCGCCATTTTCCGCCCCGCTTATGCAGGGCCGCCATAATGCCGATAGGCAGCGCAACTGTGAGAATCAAGGTAAATAGCATTGCAAGCATGGAAAGAATCATGATGGAAAACCTCCTCCTTTCTTAATAATTATTATAGTACTTCCATCAGGTGGAAGGTCAAGGGGTTTTTGAAAAAAAACAAAATAAAGTTGCTTTCGGATAAGTTTCATAATAAAATAGTGATACGAAGCGTGGGGAAAAAAAGAAAAAGAGAAGCCGTATCGGAGGAAGAGGATGTAATGCTGCCGGAGAAGTTCATGGAAAGAATGCGGAATCTGTTAGGAGAAGAAGCGGAAGCGTTTTTGGAGAGTCTGAAAGGGACGCCATACCAGGCGCTGCGGCTGAATCCGGCAAAGACGGGAACGGAAGAGTTTTTGTCTAAATCTGTGTTTCATTTAACGCCGGTTCCGTGGGAGCGGAATGGGTTTTATTATGAAGCATCGGATCAGCCCGGGAAGCATCCCTACCATGAGGCGGGAGTCTACTACATTCAGGAGCCCAGCGCCATGGCTCCTGCAGGACTTTTGGAGGCGAGGCCGGGAGAAAAGGTGTTGGATCTGTGCGCGGCGCCAGGTGGGAAAACCACGCAGCTGGCAGCGGCCATGAAAGGGCTGGGGCTTCTGGTGAGCAACGAGATTCATCCCGCCAGGGCCAAGATTTTGTCGGAAAATGTCGAACGGATGGGAATTTCCAATTGTCTGGTGACCAACGAAACGCCGCAGAAATTGTCGGAGGTTTTCGCGGATTATTTTGACCGGATTCTGGTGGATGCGCCTTGCTCCGGGGAAGGAATGTTCCGCAAGAACGAAGAGGCCGCGGAGGAATGGAGCCCTGAGAATGTGCGGATGTGCGCCGAACGGCAGGACGGGATTCTGGACTGCGCGGCACGTTTGCTGCGGGCGGGCGGCCGGCTGGTTTATTCCACTTGTACGTTTGCCCCGGCGGAGGACGAGGGGACGGTGGCGCGGTTTTTGATGAGACATCCCGAGTTCCGGACGGTGAGGGCGACGGGATTTGGCGTGGCGGAGGAATCGGCCGGTGATGCGGATTGTGAAAGCGCGGCGGGTGGATTGGCCGGTACGCCGGTTTCCAGGGCCTTATTTTCTCCTGGCAGACGGGAATGGGCGGTGGAAGTGGACGGAACACCACTGAAGTGTGACGAAGAGATTCTGGACAGCCTTTCGAACGCGATTCGGCTATGGCCCCATAAGCTGCAGGGCGAGGGTCATTTCGCCGCGGTCCTGCAAAAGGACGGGGGAGAAAGCGCCGGTTATCGAAGCTTGTGCAGAAATGGGCTGCAAAAGGGAATATCCGAGAAAGAATGCGGGGATTATTTTGTATTCGAGGCGGAAACCCTGAGGGGGCCTTTGCGGAAACTTTTACCTCAGGCCGGATGCTTGTTGAAATTTGGCGACCAATTGTTTTTGTGTCCGGAAGAGATGCCCGCGATTAAGGGTTTGAAAGTGCTTCGGCCGGGGCTGCATCTGGGGACGTTGAAGAAGAATCGTTTTGAACCGTCTCATGCACTGGCACTGGCGCTTCGGCCGGAGATGGTGATGCGGTACGATCTGGGTGCGGAGGATCCCAGGACACAGGACTATTTGAACGGACTTACTTTTCCGGCGCAGGGGCCGAAGGGATGGTACCTGATTACCGTGGACGGTTACGGGCTGGGCTGGGGAAAGCTGACCGGCGGGACGATGAAGAACCATTATCCCAAGGGGCTGAGAAAGTAAGCAAGGGCAAGGCGCGAGGTCCGAGGGAGGCAGGGGCCAAGGGAAGCAAGGCCAAAAGAAGCAAGGCCAAGGGAAGCAAGGCCAAAAGAAGCAAGGCCAAGGGAAGCAAGGCCAAAAGAAGCAAGGCCAAAAGACGCAAGGGAAAAAGAAATCAGGACAAGACAAGAAAAGACAAAACACAAGTAAGAATGGGAGGATGAATTTATGGTAAAATTGACACCGCCGATGGGGTGGAATTCGTGGAACACTTTTGGACCGAACATTAATGAGCAGGTGATTTTGGAAATCGCGGATGCCATGGTGGAAAAGGGACTGCTTGCGAAGGGTTATGAATATCTGGTAGTTGACGATTGCTGGTCGTTAAAAGAACGGGATGCCAACAGACGCCTGGTGCCTGATCCTGAGAAGTTTCCGCATGGAATGAAAGCGGTGGCGGATTATGTGCATTCCAAGGGATTGAAATTCGGGATGTATTCCTGCGCCGGGAATCTGACCTGCGCGGGTTATCCGGGAAGCTTTGAGCATGAATTTATAGACGCGAAGACCTTTGCGGAGTGGGGCGTGGATTTTTTGAAATACGATTATTGTTATCATAGCCCGATCATCCCTGGAGAAAATCTTTACCGCCGGATGGGGCTGGCCTTGGACAACAGCGGCAGAGATATTTTATTCAGTGCCTGTTCCTGGGGCGTGGACGAGACGCATGAATGGGTGAAGAGCACGGGCGCCTCCATGTGGAGATCCACGGGAGATATTTTTGATACCTGGCAGTCCATCAAGGATTTGGCAAAGCAGCAGGAGAAGCTGCATCCTTATAATGGCGTTGGCTGCTTTAACGATATGGATATGCTGGTTGTGGGAATGTATGGCAAGGGCAATGTGGGTCTGCAGGGCTGCAATGATATCCAGTACAAAAACCATTTTTCCATGTGGGCGTTCTTTGGCTCTCCGCTGATGATTGGTTGTGACATCCGTAACATGAGCCAGGCAGCGCTGGATATTTTGACCAATGAAGAAGTCATCCGCATCAATCAGGATCCGGTTTGTCGTCAGCCCGTGAAGCTGCAGGGTATATGGTCGGGGGATGATTTGCTGATTTACGCAAGACACCTGGCCAACGGGGACCTGGCCATTGGCGTATTTAATCTGGGCGATGGAAATGCCACTTGCAGATTAAATTTGGATCAGCTGGGGCTGCCCGTCAGTACCGGCAAGACCCTGGAACTGCATGAAGTCTGGACGGGAGAGGTATCCTATGTGAAAAACGCTACCATGTTCAAGGATTTGGCGCCTTACGACTGCGCGTTGTATCGGGCTAAGGTGATAGATTTATTATGAATGTTTGCATGAAATGCGGCAAGCCATTGACCCGGATTGATATCGGAGCATATAAGAAATTTATTAACAGAGGAAGCACCCGCTTCCTCTGTAAGCAATGTCTGGCCGATCATTTGGGTGTTTCGGTGGAATTAATTGATCGGAAAATTGAAGAATTTCGGCAGCAGGGGTGTACGTTGTTTCTATAATAAGGGGATAAGTGGAATTTTTAAAGGGAAGCGAAGCTACAGGGATGCCGTAGGGATATTTTTTCTGAAGAAGCCTCCTGAGGGAGCACAGCCATTGGGGTTTATAGGTACTATGAAAGTTTTCGCTTTGTTCGAAAAAATGAAATTTGTTTTATAGGATGAGAGCGTTTGGATTTACATTGGGATAAAGGAGACGATTTGCCTTGCAGACCAGAATCATCTACGAGGACAATCATATATTGGTAGTTCACAAGCCGGCGGGACTGGCAACGCAGACGGCCAGGGTAGGGCGGCGGGACGTGGTGAGTGAATTGCGGAATTATTTGAGCCAACAAGGGTTGGAGGGAAAAGAGAGAGCTTTCAAGGGAACAAGAGAAATTTCCGGGGGATCGAAAAGAAGTTCCGTGGCATCGAAAGGAAGCTCTACGGGATATCTGGGGATTATTCACAGATTGGACCAGCCGGTGGAGGGGTTATTGGTTTTTGCAAAGGACAATGCTTCAGCCGCCAGGCTTTCCGCGCAGCTGGGCGGAGGGACGCTGAACAAGCGCTATTATGCGGTGGTCAGCGGTGTGCCTGAGGAAGACCAGGGAGAATTGGCGGATTGGCTGGTCCGAGATCCGCAGACCCAGACGGCAAGGGTGGTGACTGCCCCGCGGGCTCAGGGGGTACCAGTGGCATCGGACCCGCAAACCCCTGTGGCGCGAGATCCGAAAAAAGCTGTGCTGCAATATCGGGTATTAGAAAAGTTATTCACGCCGGTTCCTTATTCTCTGCTGGATATCCACATTGATACGGGGCGTTTTCACCAGATTCGTGTACAATTGTCCCATGCGGGGATGCCGATTTTGGGAGATCATAAATATGGGGATTCCGTTTCTCAGGAGAGGAGCCGTCAATTGATGGTGGGAAATATTGCGTTGTGCGCATATTACTTAGAATTTCGTCATCCCAGAACGGGGAAAAGGATGGAGTTTATTGTAGAGCCTGAGGGAGAGATTTTTCCGCGGAGGAATTATGAGCGGCACTGAAAGAGAATCGGATTCTGTCTATACAGCTCTGGAAAAAGTCAGGGAAAATACATAAAACCCACAAATATGTCCCATACTATTCTCATATTGGTGCGTTCAGGCATCTATACGGAGGCTGGCCGGAAGCGTATTTCCATTCTCCCTCGGAAAGGCGAACCATAATGGAAGAGTATGGACAAGGTGAAAATCACGGATTTCAAAAGTGGAAAGGCAATCGTTTATTGACACTGCTCGCTATTATAGGAGTGGTGTATTTTTTCTTGCGGTATTTGTCGCCTTTGGTGGCGCCGGTCCTGATCGCGATGCTTTTCGTGACGATTTTTGGGCCAACTTTGAAAAAAATGCAGGAAAAGCTGCATATTCATCGCCAAATTGGAGCGATTCTCCTATTATTGGTGGGGTGCGCGGTGACAGCCTTGTTGGCGTGGGTGTTGTTTTCCTGGATCGTGGGAAGTCTGCCAAAGTGGATCGGGCGGATGGATGAGTTGGAGCAGAGAATCGGGCGTATTGTTTACAACGGCAGTCAGCTGGCCAGTCACGCGCTTCGGATTGATGGGGAATATTTGAGTGAAACCTTGCTGCGGTATGTAGAGGACGGATTTCAATATCTGCAAAATAAAGCGGTGCCCGGAATGCTGGCGCAGTCGTTGACTTATGCGAAGTGCCTGGCCGCGGTGGGGGCCTTTCTGGTGACATTTTTTATCGCGGCGGTGCTGCTGGCCAAGGATTATGACCGCATTATGAATAATTTGCTGGACCGGGAGGAGTTTCATGTCGTGCTGGAAGTGATTTGCGGCGTGATCCGTTATCTTGCCACTTTCGTGCGGGCGCAGCTTGTGATCATGTGCCTGATCGGAGGGCTTTCTGCCTTTGTACTGACAGTGGCCGGAATTGAGCATGGGGTATTGTGGGGACTGCTGGCGGGGCTGTTGGACGCGCTTCCTTTTGTGGGAACGGGAATTGTATTGGTGCCATTGGCGATTACCAGGGTATTTTGCGGGCGACTGGGGCAGGCGGCAATCTGCCTGGTGGTGTATGGGTGCTGTGCCTTTTTGCGGGAAATGATGGAGCCGCGTCTGATTGGCAGCCGCATCGGCGTGCCGCCCATTGCCGTGCTGGTCAGCGTGTACGCGGGAATTCGGCTCTTCGGTCTGTGGGGCATCGTGAAAGGTCCGTTGGGTTTTGTTATGATTTATCAGATTTATTTAAGTCTTGTGAGACGCAGTGCGGAAAAGTGAGACGCAATATGGGAGTAGGGGAGGTGGAAGTCACAGGCTTTGTAAAATGCCGAAAAAATTCTCTCGCAAGATCTGGAAATCCATATGGTTTTGTGATATGCTGATTTTAATTCAGTCTTTTTTGGCCTGGCTTATCTTATCGGTACCCGTTCCGGTACAAATTGACGTTTCATAAGGGACGTTATTGAGCCGTTGAAAAAGGCTGAGTTGGAACGAATCAAGGAAGATTATGAGCCGTGGCTGGGAAATGTACATAGGGAGCTTTTGGCAAAGGGGTTCCGCGTCTTCTATGGCAGGAAGGCTCTGGCGGTGATCCCTAAGCCGGAGAAGGAGCCATATATTTTTTCGGCTGGGTGAATATGGCGGCGGCACAATCATAATACTAAACTGCTATGGAAAATAGAATCGTGAGGAGATGGAAGAATGGCTATTTTTGATGTAATCAAATGTGAGGCGCCGGTCCATACTTTGGTGTGGAAGCATCCGGCAGAAGATTTTAATACGAGCTCCACCTTGATCGTGGACGAATCCCAGGCTGCCGTTTTCTATAAAAACGGGAAAGTGGCGGATATCTTTACTGCCGGCAGGTATGTTTTGTCTACCCAGAATATACCTCTTTTAAGAAAGCTGATCGAGCTTCCGACCGGGGGAATTTCCAGCTTTAGCTGTAAGGTGTACTTTGTCAATTTGGTAGAGGCCATGAACCTTAAGTGGGGCTTGAATTCCAAGGTGTCCTACATGGAGCCGATTTACCAGATCCCGATTTCTATTGGAATGCGGGGAGCTATGAGCATACAGGTTGGAGATCCGGGACATCTCATTGTCAATCTTATCGGCACGGAGCATGGCCTTACAGCCGAGGAACTCACCAGTTATTTCCGCTCACTGATCGTGATGCGGGTGAAAACCCATGTTGTGAAAGTCATAGCGGAACAGCAAATCAGTATCTTTACGATTGACGCGGAGCTTGAGACGTTGGCTGAGGCGTTGAAGGCAAAGCTTGCCCCTGATCTTGAGAAGTACGGAATTCGGCTGAAGATGTTTACTGTGGATGAGGTTGTCAAGCCGGAGGATGACCCGCTGTATTTAAGAGTAAAGCGCTCCTTAAGCGAACGCTCCACCGGACTTTTTGAGGCGGAGACGAAACGCCAGGCAGCGAGAATTGCAGCCCAGGCAAACGCCGAGACTGAGGTTATTGGCGCGCAGGGTCATAAGGCCGCGCTTGATACTCTGGGCACCAGCTACCAGCAGGAGCGGCAATTTGATATTTCCGAAACAATGGCGGCGAATCAGGGTTTCGGCGGTTTTACCGGTCTTGCGGGAAGTATGGCGATGATGCCGGGAGCCATCGCTATGGGCAATATGGCTGCCGGAGCAATGAATTTTGCGTCAAGTGCTCCCGCAAACAGCGTGGAGACTTCACCGAAAACGAAAAAATGCAGCAATTGCGGAGCGGAACTTCCAATTGCCGCAAAGTTCTGCTTTCAGTGCGGACAACAGCAGCCAAAGGTGTGTCCGAACTGTGGAAAAGAAGTGCCTGACGGATCAAAGTTCTGCCTTGAATGCGGCACAAAACTATAGGAAAGGGGGGAATATTTGTGATTGGAATTTTTATACTGATTCTCATCCATATTATTATCATGGCAGGCGGGATAGCGGTTACTCTGCTTCTTCCTGCAAAGATCACGTCCGCGCTGATCGTATCGCTGGTTTTTTGTGTGATAGCTTATCTGGTATTTGCGGCAATGACAGTACTTGCTGCAATTCAGTCGAAACAAAAGACAATGCAGAATGGTGGGATGATAATCGCTTCTCTTATCTATTTTATCGTTGCCTTTTTGGGTTCTTTGATCTTTACGGTTCTTCACTTGCCGATAAAGATTCATATTTTGCTGGAGATCGTCATTCTGATTTTGGGCATTGTCCTGCTGCTGGTCATGCTAATGGCAAAGCTGCACATTGAAAAGCAATGAGATGCCGCGTTATCCAGGTATTTGTAACCACAATATTGGAATGGAGAAATCGGACATCTTCCTTGTCGTAGGCGACTGCGTGTATAGACATCTCTTCCAACGAGTTTAATAAAGCTTTATCCGGATGCTCCGTCCAGAAAGTGTTTGCCTGAAGCCGAGCGGCAAGATTGTACTGCGGCTCTTCATCCGAGGGAAATTCCGCCGCCTGTCTGCAAATTTCCTCCGACGTTTCAACAACGCATGATTATAGCCTCCCGCCGGAAATATGCTTCGCCAAAGAATGCGGCGATTTGCAGGACGCGTTTGAGCGAATGCGCGTATATTATGATAGGATGAATAAAACCCGGCAAAAGACCGGCCATTCCCATGATCGGGCGGTGTATATGATATTTTAGAAAGGTGGGAAAGCGATGAAGAGTCTAAAACTGATAGGACAAAGCGGATTCGCTTTGATTGAGATGTTGGTTGTAATTGCGATAATTGCAATTCTTGTCGCGGTGTCAATCCCTGCGGTAAATAATGCACTTGAAAAAGCAAGAATTGCCGCTGATACAGCCAATGAAAGAGCGGCGAAAGCTGCTGCCGCAATTCAATATTATAGTGATGAGGTGGACTGGGATAAGGATTCTGATTTAAATGTTGATACGGCAATTTATTATTATGACGCGGAAAATGGTACATTGGTTCCTATGTGGGATACTGTTGTAAGAAAAGATGGCAGTCTGCCGATAGCGTCAAAGCCGGAAGGATATGGAAAATGTTCGCGTCATAAGGGAAAATGCATTGTAGTTGAGGTTAAAAAAGATGGAAAAATAAAAATTTCCTGGGAGTGGGATGATGAGAATCCGCCTCATGACTTTCCCACGCCTCATCTCGTCCAAACCTTGGCAGGCTGCGCCTCGGTAGTGGGACAGCGGAAAAGCAGGGTGCGGAGCGCTTTCCAGTTAAAGGGAAAGAGGGGCCAGAAGTAGCTCATCCTGGCAAAGGTCGGGGTAGTAAAAGCTGAGAGGAGTACCAGAAACAGTCCGACGCCGAAGCCCCAGATGCCCCAGAAAGCCGTGGCGACGATCAGAAAAATCCGATAAACCCGAAGCCCGTCCGCAAATTCCGTGCTGGACAGGGCCAGGGTGGTAAGAAGCGTGATTGCCGCATAAAACAGAATTTCCACCGAGGCCCAATGCAGTTCCACGGCAATATCCCCGATGATCAGACCGCCCACGATGGAGAGGGAACCGGAAAAGCGGCTGGAACTGACGGAAGCGGAGTAGCGAAAAAGGTCCAGCAGGAATTCTACCGCGAATACATAGAAAATAAGGGTGGGTCCCGGCAGTATTCCTGTGGATAACAAGTTCCATTCTTCACAAAGCCGTGGATAATGGACCGTGATCAGCAGAAAAAAGGGCATCAGCAATAGGCTGATGGGAATGCAGAGAAAGCGCACCAGTCGAAAATAGGTGCCTACAAGAGGACTTTTATAATAATCTTCAGGACTCTGTGTAAATTGAAAAATCGTGCAGGGTAAAATCAGGACCGTGGGAGAATTGTCAACGATGATCGCGATATGGCCCTCCTCCAAAAAGCTGCAGGCCACGTCCGGTCGTTCCGTTAAATGGAAGCTGGGCAGAGGATGCAGCCATTTTTTGGGCACCAGCAATTCTTCCAGACTTTTGGAACCCATGGTCAGCGAAGTGATCTCCAGATCGTTTAAGGCCTTTTTGATCCGGGCAATCAGTTCCCGGTCAGCGTGGTCATCCAAATAGGCCACCGCCACATCCGTTTTACTTTCCTCGCCCACGGACAGAATCTCAAATGTGAGCCGGGGAGAGCGAATGCGGCGTCGGATCAGGTTGGCGTTAAAGAGCATGGTTTCCACAAAGCCGTCCCGGGATCCGCGGCTGACGCGCTCTGTATCCGGTTCTCCCACGCTTCTGGCGGGATAGGTGCGCACGTCCATCAGGATGGCCTGGTCGAAGCCGTCAATGAACAGTACGGACGGACCGCTGCAGACATTGCGCAGAATCACGTCCCAGTCATCGGTCAGACTGGTCTGTGCGTAACCGATTTTGGCGTTCATGTACCGCTCGATGGATTCCACCTTGTCGTCTTTCATGTACAAGGGATTCTGAAGGTCTGAGAAAATCTGCTGCAGAATCTCGGTCTTACAGAATCCGTTGATTCCTATCCAATAAGCGCGTGTCTGGCCCAGGTAGAGATCTCTCGTCACCACGTCAAAGCTTTTGGAAATCGGGAGCATGGTCCTGGCCTGGGCGATATTTTCAGTCAGATTGCGGGATATGCGCATGGGATCACCTCTTCTACCATATTTGACGTATAGTGTATGTCATTTTAAAAAGGAATATTCTTCTAATCAAAAAACAACGGAAACCGCGTTTGTGTACGCAGAATCCGTTGCTTGCGTTTCCGTGTGTTTTAAGATTTTATTCTATTCTGTCTGTAGGCGCAGCCTGATCGGCCCTAAAAGTCCGGAGGGCCTGCTGTGCTGCATCATGGCATTGGCCAGGGAATTGACAATTTCCAGGTGCAAAAGATTGTCCCCGGCTGTCAGGTAATCTGTCACGTCAAATCCATAGGGAGCCCACATTCTGACACCCGCAAAATGTCCGTTGACTGTCAGACGGGCCAGCTCATGGACCTCTCCAAGATCCAAATAGATCGGGCCCGCCGGAAGCTTTTCCAGGGAAAGCGTGGTTTCGTACTGGACGGAGCCGGAAAAATGTTCCATCCCCGGCCAAGTAGTCCAATCGGAAAGAGCGGCGCCGGCAATCTCCGGGGTTGCTTTAGCCAGACCGGCTTCTATAACCGCGGGGAAAATCCGCGCGTCAGAAATGTGCCATTTTAAATCCTTTAATTCTACGGCGGTCCAGGCGGGAAACCGGAACCGTTCCGGCGAAACCGGAGGTTCCGCATCCGCGGAGGCCGGATCAAAAGCCAGAATCATACTTTCCCTGCGTTCCAGTTGAATGGGAACGAGGCAATGACCATCCTGAATCGCGTAAGGGGTGGGCGCGCAAGTCCCTTTCCAAGGATCCCATTTCTCCACAAGGAGCCTGGAAGTAAGGTCATCTTGTGCAAGAAGAGCCATCGGTATGGCGGCCTGGCCGATATAAGGTGTTTCCGCTTCATTCACCAGGAGGAAGAGGCTTTGGCCCCCTTTGACGATGTGACTGACACGGATTCCATCGCGGGCAGGCGCCAGCTTCACCTCGCGGAAAGTCACATTTTCCTGTGTTCCCAGGCGTTCTATCGTGGGTACCAAGTCGGAAAGTGCCGAAATGCGGATCAGGTTTTTCGTCTCAGGAATGTTTTCGCCCTCTTTTTCCTCCAATAGCAGAAGATGCCCCCCCTGGTCGAGAAAAGGCTTCAGAATCTGCAGCAGCTCGGGGGTCAGGAAACTCGCGGACTCCACCAAAAGCAGTCGGTACGCTTGCCGGACAATGTGAAGCTCCCCATTGACACAGGAAAGCGGCGCGGCGGCTTTCCCCGGCCCGCCCAGGATCAGTCCATCTTCCAAATAGTTGAATTCGATCTGGCTGCGGAACAACTCTGCCGCCATTTTCCAGGGGAGGTTGCTTTCCTCACAAAGGATGGCGATGGGAGTGGTGTTGAACCCGTCCGTCATCAGCCAGCACATTCTCTTCATGTAGTCGGAAAACAAGCGATAGTCCTGCCACCAGATATTATTGGGACCAACGTCTGGGGGTCTCTCCCCGTAGCGCAGTTTTCCGTCAATGGAATAGAAAAACGCATGAGGGTATAGCATATTGACTCCGCGCACGAACAGCCAGTCCAGAAACCATTTCATGTCGTCCGCGCTAAAGAGCCATTGATTTTCTTTGAAGCCGCAGCAGCCAAAGCATTCGTTGGCATTGCGCCGCTTGCCGCTGTGTCTGGCGGCATCCGAGGAGCACTTTGCCATGGTGGCATCGGGGCCGATCAGGGCCGAATCTCCCTCCGGGGCCACCCAACGATATACCAGGTCCTGCCCGGGAATCTGGAAATAAGAAAGAAAACCGATATCATAGCTCTTGGCGGGGTGACCCGTCAGGGCAATGCCGTGGGATGCGCACCAATCCGACAATTGAGCATAATAGCTTTGCCCCAGAAGCTTGTTGACGGCCTTGTTAAACTGATGGCGCACGGATTCGCTCTTTTCCTTATCGAAATCCGCGGTTCTGTCCAGCCAGAGAAGGGGAAGAAATTTTTCATCCCCGCCGAAGGAACGCCACCAGTCCATAAATCCTTTCGTCCAGGGAACCACGCCCCTGCGGTGATTCCGCCCGAGAACGTCCGGTTCATCCGTAAAAAAGGCAATGACGGTACTGCCAAAATATTCTCTCAGCACTTCATAATACCGGTCATGGGTCAGGTGAATAAATCTCTTCATGGCCTCGGGATTCAAAAGATCCGCGGAAGCGGGAGCATGGGGCTGCCTATCGTCTTCTCCCTCGTGAATGCCGCGAATGGTCCCTTTGGAATAGCATTCAATAAAGAAAAGCCGCCGCTCGAGCGCTTCCCCTGTAGCGGCATCGGGGAAACGCACCGTCTGGGCCGAGAGAAGCGTTTCTCCCTCCTCCAGGGGCGGACAGTCCGCGTCCGGGGGACATTCCTCCATCCGCAGCGCCCGCGTGGCGTATTCCGGATGTCCCTGAATGACCATGCCGTGCGCGGAACCGGAAGGGTACATCGCCTCGTCATACAGCACGACTAACATCTCCCGTTTCCGGGCTTCTTCCACGGCATATTTTACATAATGCATATAACAATCCGAAAGGTAGGGAATGTCAAGAGGAACTCCGATTCTGGGATGAATGACGAATCCGCAGACACCTTTCTCATAAAAATCCTCTATCTGCTTTGTGATAGTCGCTTCATCCAACTTGTCATTCCAGAACCAAAAAGGCAGGGGACTGAACTCGTTGGGCGGTGTGATAAAAGTTTGCTTCATTGTCTGGTTCATACTTGTCTCCGTTTCACACCCAATCAAAGCTTGTCCTGAACGAGCGCCATGGCGGCCTTGTCCGCAATGATGGTCACGTCTCCGTGGAGCTGCAGGATGGAAGCGGGAACCTTGGGATCTATCGGTCCGAAAATCGTGTCGTATATAGCCTGTGCCTTGTTGGAACCACTGGCTAACAAAAGTACCTTACGGGCAGACATAATGTTGCCTACACCCATGGTGTATGCATGCGTGGGAACCTCGTCAATGGAAGAAAAGAAGCGTGCATTGGCCTCTCTCGTTTCCTGGGTCAGAGTAACCATATGGGTTCCCTTTGTAAAAATCCCGGCGGGCTCGTTGAAGCCAATGTGTCCATTGCCGCCGATCCCCAATAGCTGCAGATCCACTCCGCCCAGAGACTCGATCAGCTGATCGTAACGGGCACATTCCTTGGCGCCGTCCTCCTCCAGACCGTTGGGAACAAAGGTACACTCCTTGCGGATGTTGACGTGATTGAAGAGATTGGCATTCATAAAATACCGATAGCTTTGGTCATGCTCTCCGGAAAGTCCCTTATACTCGTCCAGATTCACACTGGTTACCTTGGAAAAGTCCAGATCCCCCTTTTTGTATGCGTCCACCAGCAGCTGATAAGCGCCTACGGGCGTGGAACCGGTAGCCAGACCCAGAACGGAATTGGGTTTCAAAATAACTTGCGCGGAAATGATGCCTGCCGCCTTACGGCTCATTTCCTGATAGTCTTTTACGCCATAAATAACCATAATGCAGTTCCTCCTATCGTATTGCGATATAAACTAATGCTACTATATCATTCTATGGACAGAAAAACAAGCATAAAAAATTACAGAAAACCCCTTGACTTTTAAGGCGGTATCGTGTAAGATACGATTGTCGTGATACAAGACATTGCGTGTTACATAAAATGTCAGGATTTGCAGTTAGAGGCCCAGATAGCTCAGTTGGTAGAGCAGAGGACTGAAAATCCTCGTGTCACTGGTTCGATTCCGGTTCTGGGCATTATGCGGGTGTAGTTCAATGGTAGAACACCAGCCTTCCAAGCTGGATACGTGGGTTCGATTCCCATCACCCGCTTCCTTGCGAGTGATTGCATACGGCTTTAGCGGGTGATGGCACCCGTTTTTTTATTTATAAGGAAGTCGCATTTTCAGCGGCTTCCTTACTTTTTTGCCCGCAATCTCGACTCTTCCGGCCTGCACGTATCGGAAGTCGCCAATGGCATTTTCCCAAAAGAATTCCCGAGTATTCCGGACGTGCCGGATCATCCCGATATGACGGCAGGGCCGGTCAGCATACACCGTTATCCCAAGGGCCCGAACGAGTTGTATGATCTTGGAGCCGATCCGTCGGAAAATATTAATCTCTATGGCTCGCCCCGGTTTGAAGCGGTGATTCGGGAAACGAAGCGTCGAATGGAAAGCTGGTTTTCAGCATATGTTGTCAATCCCGATATCGATGGTGTAAAGGAAGAAGCGAGAGGTTACGGACAACGCAAAAAGGCCGCCAAAATATGGGAGAAAATAAGGCGGACATTGTCGCAGATTTAACAACTCTGCGAAAAATATATCCGCCTTATAATGCATCATTTTATCTCAAAAAAAAGTTAAGTTCAAGAGAATTTAAAAAATATTTATTCTGTAATTATAAAAAAAAATATAAAATATTATTATGGATTATATTTTTGTGTTCGATTTTATCTGATTTTTTCGCGTCAATTTCTCTTAGGACAAGATAATCCTCTTTTGTTTCCATCCATCTTCAGCTTATTTTCGTCAAAAAAGAGTCAAACCGAATCCCTTGTTTTCTCGATAAAATAGCGCACTGCACGCTTCTTTTGGTTTAATTTTCCGGTTTTTTTCGCAGTCAGACATTTTTGTCAGATTTTTCCCTATGGGTCATTTTGTAATCTCTTATACTGAATATTTCTCTTTTACTTCGCAGAGTTGTTAACTCTGCGAAAAGTCTGCGCTGGATTTTTGTTTCCGTTTTTCCGAATATTTGAGATGTGAGAGGCGGAAATGTGAAAGATGGACTTTGTGGGAGGGTAAATAAAATGAAGAAGCTGAACAGTGGGTGAGACTGTCTGCCGCAGTGCAGCGTCAGAATAATCAAAGAATATGCAGCAAAATGATTTTTTGACTGTCCGCGTCGGCAGTCGGACATCCGTAAAGATGCCGCAGATACGACTGTTGCGGCTTTTCTTGATGTTTTCAAAGGAATTTGTCGTCGGAAAAAGACATTTTTTCCAGGAGGAAATGGTTATGAGAGGAGTTAAAACAAACGGATTCATACGCAAATTCATGGCGATTCTGCTGTGCTTGTGCATGCTCACTTCTATGGTCAGCAGCGTCGGAACGATATCGGCGCGTGCGACAGAAGGGACGTCGACTGGGGCGTCTGCCGGCTATACGGAGGACATTTTGCCTGGCAGCCGTGTGGCCGATCCTACCACCATGGACGACTACAGAAACAGGCTATTGAATACGACGAATGGTTCCAGATACGCCGGACGTGTCTGGACGGATAAAACTGTGTTTGCCTATGACGCTGATGCAGGTAAGGGAGGCACGGAAGCTACGGAAGGCACGGGAAGCGCGAAAAAAAATTACATTCCGCTTGATATGTCTACAGACGGCTATGATGGATCTGTGGGCTTCAATTCCGACTTCGCTCATGTTTTTAGCGCCCTGGCCAGTTCACAGGTGGTCAACGAGTATCCGCCCAGCCCTGTAGACCTGGTGATCGTGTTCGATATGTCAGGATCTATGGGACAGGATACCAGGTATGGGATTGATGCGGGGGGAAATGCATATGTGGAGCATAACTCAAACGGTGATAATGCGAGCAATCCATGGCCTGGGACTGGTGTACCCATGTCTGAGCGTATCCAATATTCCAGGATTCAGGTTACCTTGGAGGCTATCAATCAGACCATTGACACTCTGATGGCCCAGAATCCGCAGAACCGGGTAGCGGTATGTGGTTATGGGGCTAATGCCGTGGTGCTTATGCCTTTGGGTCATTATATGCGGAACGGGGGTGCACCTTACCTTTCTGTGGGCGGTATGGAGACCTTATACCATCCTAGTGACTTGGTGTATAGGGAGCCTAGCGATGGTCTTACTAGTACCCTTGGCGCTGTCACGACAGCGGACTGGTACTGGATGAACAACCGTGATACCTGTTACACCGTGGTCGTAAACGCGAAGATGAACAATTATACAGATTCTGCTTTGGATTCTGATGGAAGTGGAAAAACTCATGGATCTGAATACGCTTGGCAAGTGGTAAACAAGACCGTCAGCAATAACATAAAAAGTGATGGAGTAAAAGCATTCCCGGGTGCTTGGAATACAGACGGAAAAACGCCTGAAGGCACTTATGGAGAAGCGAGTCGGACAGTATATTCTGGAAGCAAGTCAACATCATATTCTCCCGGAAGTGATGAACTGATAAACGCTATGAACCCTACCGTGGAACTTAATGCTGACGATTATGTGGGCTATTTCACCAATACCCAAGGAGGCATCTACCTGGCCTATAAGCAGTTGGCGGATTCACAGGCTACTACCTATTCAGAACGACTTTCTAATGGTGTCATGTCCACCGTGGCGCGAATCCCGGCAGCTATCATCATGTCCGATGGTGGGGCCAACTTCGCGTTCAATGAAATGGGACCAGATACTGGAGATTACACGGTAGATGATTGGAATAGCCGTTACGGACAAAAAACGGCGGGCGGTACCAGGGGACCGGATGTGGAAGGTTACGAGAGTAACCCGGACGATTGGTATATGAACGATAATAGCTGGGATGCTGCTGCCTGGATTGATGAAAAAGACCATGTTGGTTCTGAAGGCCACAATAAGGATTACTCGCATCGTCTTAACGAAAATATTGGAGATGAGTGGTACAATGTCTATCTTCCTGGAGATGACACGCTCAAGCCAGGAGGACAACAATATGACGAGGGTAAATATTATACTTCTGGTCCAGGTGGTAGCTGGGATGGTTTGCATGGTATGTACAACACCGGTGCAGACTATTATCAAGATGGTACCCTGACTACCGCTCCGGCCTGGAATCATGCGGGGGTATTGTACAGTAGTGATAGTGATCTGTCTGGAACGGGCGGTACTATAATGGAGGTGTTGCTCACTGCCTCCTATATGAATCAAGTAGTGAAAAAACACTACGAGTACGGGTGGCAATCCAAGAATGCTACCATGGACAGTAGGGTTCCTCTTTCTACCTACACAATGAATGTGGACACAGAACACGTGCCTCAGTGGGGACGTTGGAGGCTTTTCCCGACTCTTGACCCGAAAGAATACGCTCTTGACGACATTGGCAACACTGACAGCACCGGTTGGGGGGCCGCGGAACCCAAAGAAAAAGATAAAAAACTTGCAGAAACGTATAACGGAAATACTTGGGGTTCAGGAGGCGTGTATATTGGTGCTGGTGCCTTTACAAGTTTGAAAACTTCTTGGGAAACATGGAAAAATGGCACTCCCTCCCCAGTTTCTTTTTCAATGGGAGGCAACGGTAGTATTAGGATAAATATCAACCGGCTTGAAGAGAGCGGCCATACCTATACCGCCGGCGGCGGTGATACGGTCACGGTCACCAATCAGGATGTCATTGACAACATCGCTTATAACGATCAGTTTTACGACGTGACCTCCACCAATCTAAATAATATTTTTGATGAGATTTTGGATTTAATCTTAGGAAAAGTATTCGTACCCGTTTCCGGCGACAATGACGCGGGCGTGGGAGATTCCATTACATATCAGGATCCCCTGGGCGAGTATATGGAGATTAAGAACCAATCCATCATGGCAACGCCTTTGCATACAAATGGGGATCTTGTGAATGTGAGTGAGACTACCTATGATATGGCCCTGCTTCTCTTTGGCGAGATGCATGGCCTGGTTCGCACGGGCGTGTATGATTATCACTGGAATAATACCTATATGTCCGAGAACACAACAAAAGAGGGATATATTGGTCCGGAACTGACTGCTGGCATAGACGCCTTGCCTATCGGTTGGTATCTGGGAGATCCCCAAAATGCGAAATATTCCTATGTGAATGGTCTGCCTGCTGGATATACTTCTGCTGAAAAAGCCTGGGCGGACGGATGGGTACTTCGAATCAATTATAAAACACTGGCAGAGTATGTGCCCATCGTGGGTATAAATGAGAATACGATGCCTACCGAAGTCCCTGATCAGATCAAAAATGTAGTTTATACCGTGTACCGTTTCTCCTGTAATCAGGAGGATCGCAATACTCTGCGCCGTAACCCCATTTTCGGGGCGGTGCCTAGGGATCTGCAGGAACAGTGGAGTGATACTTACACAAAAAATGGTGGATATCCGGATACTAATGAAATGTACAGAGACACGCCGGGTGTGTATCGCCTTTCCGATATCCGTGTTTGGGTAGAGGATTCCGGCGACTATGTGGATGAGACGGGTGCCATTGCCCCCGAGAGCGGTTATGATCGGTCCCTATACCTGAATATTCCGGCGGCGGCCGTGCCCACCGAACTTGCTACGATTACTCTCGGTAAAGACGGCGTTCTCTCCTACAAGACGAACTTGGGCAGCGACCATCTTGAAGGGTCCTCAGACACGGATGCAGATGGAAATTCCATAACCGTTAGTAAGGAAATGCATAAAAATTATTGCTACCAGTCCACCCCTCTGCGGCTCTTTTATGCCGTGGGCCTGGAAGATGATCTGATTCTTCGGGATGAGGATGGCAAACAGAAAGGCGTGGATATTGCTGCTCTTTCAGAGGAATACGTGGCAGCTCATACCGACGAGAATAACAACATTTGGTTTATCTCCAATTATTATTCAAATACAAGATATGACAACTATGCAACAGATGAAACTGCCTATACCCAGGGCGACCCGACGGTGACTTTCTCCCCCAGTCAGGATAACCGTTACTATGTGTTCCAGAAACCCCTGCCCCTTTATGCCCATGCCTATCGTTTGAAACCTGGTAGCGACGGGGATATTGCGCCTGTTGACAATCAAACGGGCACGTTCTGGTCAGGGGACAAAAGCGGCAATGGCAATAAAGATATCATCTGGGAAACGACAAAGGATCAAGCGGGAAATGATGTTCAGCAGCAGCCCGGTTCGTGGATCGGCGGTACATACATGGGTGTGTATAAGAGCGCTGATGCTTTCAAAAATGCCTACAAGACTGCTAAGGATAATGGCGGAACACTTACAGACAGCCTTGGTGCTCAATATCCGTTGGTGGAAGATGGCATTGTGTTCCTGGCGGATGATCTGTTGGAACATGTGACCACTGATCCCGAAGATGAGAGCAAATATGCGGAAGGTTCCATTTCGTTCTCCTCTGACGATTACTTCTTCATCCTTGTGGAGTATTATTTGCCGAATGGAGAGATTGGCAAAGACAATAATAACAAAGAAGTTCCCGGCACGACCGGAGGACATTTGGTTCAGCATGTTGCGGCCCGTAAAGGCAGTGAGTTCGGTTCCGGTTTTCATTCGGAACAGATCGATAACGGCAGTATGCTTTGCTGGACGGATACCAATAGTCATCTGAACCTTGAGATCGACTACCTCTCTCGTTCTGTCACTGGCGACGATACCAGAGGCGAGCCGACATTCGAGAAGCTGACGTATCAAGATGAGGATTTAAGGACCTACTTAGAGGGACTTGGTATTAAAGAAGAGCTTATAGACAAACAGGTAGAATACTGGGAAAACTTGCAGGCTAATCCTCTTGTCAAGACTGCCTTAAATGCTGCGAAAACTAACGAAAGCGACTCGCTGAGTAAATACGAATTTGAAAAATATTTCAAATTCGCCGTTGCCGCACGCCCCGGCGGGATCCGTACCGGCGACATGGCCAACAACCGACAACCCAAAACCCAAAACGTTACAGGAACCGCGTACAGTTACTATCTTCCTACGGTATCCAGCAATTCCGGTACCGATGACAACGTGGTTATCAATAATTACCTGGGCAACAACGGCATCTTGAAAGTGGCGAACCAGAGTCTGTTGGTTACGAAGCTATTTGAAGCGCCGGAAGGCTTCATGCTCACGCCAAGCCAGAAGGAAGAATCGTTCTTGTATCAGTTGTTTGTGGAGGATCTTGTTGGAGATGTGAATGCCACGATGGTACACTACAATCCGTTCTCCGGCACCTGGCAGCGACAGCTGGCTTATATCGACGTACTCACTGATAATAGCAGTCTGTTGCTGGACAGCAGCAGTCAGCGCGCGCTGTTTGCCAGAGAAGTTAACGGTGAGGGAACGACTATTGGAGCCAGACAGGTAGTGGCCGTGACAGAAGATGGCAAAACGGTATACTACTTTGCCAATGAGGACGGCACGGCCAGCAAAGAATCTTTTGATGGAACTGCCCTTTATTATCTCTACCTGCCATCCAACAGAACGGAGGAAAATGCAGAAAATCTGGTTCGTCGACTATATCAGGACCCTGCCTATAGCGATGGGGCGGAATATGATACGAACAAAAATTCCTTGACTATCTATTGCAAGGAAACGTCGGGTCTGAAAGATACGGATAACATCAACTATAACGAAGTAACCGAGAATCGACCTGCTGGTACTTTTGCCTACTGGGCCCAGGATGCGGAACTGATTCCCGTTAACGTGGTGAAATATGCTGAAGAAAAGGGCAGTGAGGGATCGGAAGCTGCTGGCGGTTCATCTTGGCAGCATGATCGCGATGGCACAGAAGCACATTATGGGCTGGGATATTTCACTCTCGTGGTCAGCAAACCGTTGAATGCCACCAGCGAGAACGCCATCTCGTCTCCGTTCAGTACCCGTACCATGTACATGACGAAGACGCTGACTTTCGGTAAGAACGCGGCGGAGAACTCCGGGGATCATGGGGACGGCAGTGAGTCAGGTACGTCACTTACAGAAAATGACCTTTACGACAAGATCATCCCTAAGGCGGACCGGCCGGATTTTAATGATTCCAAATACACAGCAGACTATATCGCTAAGCACACCGCCGAGTTTGCTTTGAAGAGTGGAGAGGGTCTGTTGCTGACGGGACTGCAGGATCGGATCGATTACCGTTTCACAGAGAAGCTCACGCAGGAGCAGATGGAAAAGGGTTATGTCTTAAAAGAGGTTGAGCATATCCAGCAGATCGGAAGCTCAAGCGTATATCGTCCTGGTACACAGCAGATTCCCGTGTATACCAAAGAAGGGGCGACCTATGGCACAAGCTATCCCGCGTCTGAGTCTGGCAAGAAGACCCAGAATAACCTTACTTGGAAGTACAATGCGGACAAATCGGTGAATACGGACGCGACGGTACAGTATGAGCCGTTTAACCACACCAACGCTATTATGTGGGAATCCTATGCCACCATGGGAGCAGGTCAGTTGGGCAACCATCATCATCCGGAGGATAGTCTTGATGAAACCGCGGACTTTTATGATGGGGATACGAATACGGGAATAAAACAAACCGTGCAGATCAATCCCAGCTGTGCCACATGTGATGTGAAGCAGGAGGACGACAGTATCATTCACTATATTTACAGGGACGGTGAACTCGTCGATCCTCATTATGAGGGCGAATGGTCTGCATACCTGCGGGATGCTTACCGTTACATAGTGGGACCTACCGTCCACTTCGGCATGGATGGTGAAACACAAGCGGATGCGAACGCAGGTCAGAGTCTGCCCGCAAAAACCTTTGAGAAATCTAACGGCGTCTATTCCGTATTCGGCAATACCGGATACTTTGAGGAGCAGGCTCATTTCATCAATACCTACGAACCCCTGCCTTCTGAAAAGACGGAGACTACTCCTGGTGACGGCGAATTGGTGGGAGTCGGCGATTCTATCACGTATGAGATTCATTGGGAGAACTACTCTGATGAAAAAGAACATATCATCGTGATGGATACGCTGGATCCGGGCGTGACTTTCATAAGCAGCACTGGTAATTATACAAAGGACGCCACTGGTCAGCCCGATGTTTCGGTGACTGGAGACGGAGAGGATCCCGCTACTGGACAATATTTCAAAGAGTCGGGAATCTATACTTATGAAATGGAATGCATCTTGGACGATGGTACTAGGGGCACCAAAAAAGAGCAGCTTGATGTTCCTGCCCACACAGTGGTTTGGGATTTGAAGACTCAGGCTGCCCTGACAGACGGCTATGTAAGTTTGACCGTTCAGGTTAATGAAAATGCACGCCTTGATTACAGTTACAATGAGGAAGCAACAGGCTTTGTGTCTGACAAGGATGAATCCGGCAATCCCAAAAACGATTACGAGGTATTCAATCAGGCTCGTGTCAAGGTAGGAAATAACTCGTTCCTTAAGACCGAAATCGTGGAGAACCCGGTGCCCGACAAGACGGAGAGTACCCCTGGCGACGGAAAACTGGTGGGTCTGGGAGAAGAGATCACCTATAAGATACACTGGGAGAACTCTCACGACAAAAAAGCGGACGTGATCATTACCGATCCCCTGGATCCTGGTGTGGACTTCGTGTCCGCGTCCTTTGACGGCGTGACGCTTCCCGCTGCGGCTGACGGGGAAAGTACGTGGATTGACAACGTGGGCATTGGAAGCGACACGGGAGACGATTTCGTGGTGGCCGACGGGAACGGCCAGATAAAGATTAGCATCGCGTATGACAAGGACAGTCACACGGTGACCTGGACCTTTACCGCCCAGGCCCTGGCAAACACCGAACCTGACAAAAGCGGCGTGTTTGTGGGCGACGTGGAGTTGAAGGTCAGAGTCAATGAAAACGCGGTGAAGAAATGGAGTTATGGTTTCGGCGACACCCCCGATGTGGACGACACCAAGGATTACGAGGTTCAGAACCGTGCCAAGGTGGAAGTGGACAACAAGTCAGTTTACACGGAGATCGTGGAAAACCCGGTGCCCGAGAAGACGGAGAGTGATCCCGGGGACGGTGAGATCGTGGGAATCGGGGACCAGATCACCTATCAGATTGGTTGGGCCAATACCAAGGACCAGCCCGCCACCGTGGTGATTACCGATCCCTTGGATCCGGGTGTGGACTTTGTCTCCGCGTCTTATAAGGGTGTGACGCTTTACGCGGCCACCGTGGGCGGCCACGTGGATTCCGGGGACGGTGATTCGGCTGTCGGAAAGCTTCTGACAATTGAAATCGACTACGATGATGCTGACAAGCATATCGTGACCTGGACGCTCCGCAACGTGGAAGCGGGCAGCACGGGAACCGTGGAACTAAAGGTCAGTGTCAACAAAAATGCGATGAAGAGTTGGAGCTATGGAGATTCAAATGGCTCGACCCCGGATACACCGATCGAGAATGATACCATCAAAGATTACGAGGTTCAGAACCGCGCCAAGGTGGAGGTGGACAACAAGCCGGTTTACACGGAGATCGTGGAGAACCCGGTGCCCGAGAAGACAGAAAGTGATCCCGGGGACGGTGAGATCGTGGGAATCGGGGACGAGATCACCTATCAGATCGATTGGGCCAATACCAAGGACCAGCCCGCCACCGTTGTGATTACCGATCCCTTGGATCCGGGAGTGGACTTTGTCTCCGCGTTCTATGGTGGTGGTGCTAGTGGCATTACACTTAACGCGGACTCTGAAAGTGGCCACGTGGATTCCGGGGACGGCGACGTGCTTACCGATACGTCTCCATCGATCGAAATCGACTACGATGCCGGCAAGCATACCGTGACCTGGACGCTCCGCAACGTGGAAGAGAACAGCAAGGGAACCGTGAAATTAACGGTCAGAGTCAATGAAAACGCTGTGAAGGACTGGCACTATGGCTCCGGCGACGATCTCGTTGCGGGTACCGACAAGGATTACAAGGTTCAGAACCGCGCCAAGGTCCAAATAGACGACCGTTCGGAGTATACCGATATCGTGGAGAACCCGGTGCCCGAGAAGACGGAAAGTGATCCCGGGGACGGTGAGATTGTGGGAATCGGGGACCAGATCACTTATCAGATTGATTGGGCCAATACCAAGGACCAGCCCGCCACCGTGGTGATCACCGATCCCTTGGATCCGGGCGTGGACTTTGTCTCCGCGTCCTTTGGCGGTGGCATTAGTGACATTACGCTTAATGCGGACACCCCGGACGGCCATGTGGATTCCGGGGACGGCGATTCGGCTGCCGAAACGCCTCCGACGCTTGAGATCAGCTACGACCCCACCACACATACCGTGACCTGGACGCTCCGCAACGTGGGAGCGGGCAGCACGGGAACCGTAGAACTAACGGTTCGTGTCAACGAAAACGCAGTGAAGAGCTGGAACTCCGGCGACGATCCCGTTGTGGATAACAACAGCAAGGATTACGAGGTGCAGAACCGCGCCCAGGTGAAAGTGGACGACAATTCCGCTTACACGGAGATCGTGGAGAACCCCGTACCCGAGAAGACGGAAAGTGATCCCGGTGACGGAGACCTGGTCGGCGTGGGTGACGAGATCACCTACAAGATCCACTGGGAGAACCCCCATGACCAAAAGGCGGCCGTGACCATTACCGATCCCCTGGACTGGGGCGTGGACTTCGTGTCCGCATCCCTTGGAAACGTGACGCTTACGGCGGCGGCCGACGGGGGAAGCGTGCAAGTTGACGGCGTCAGCGTTGGAAACGGCCCGGAGAACGGGTTCGTGGAAGCCGACGGAAACGGACAAAAGAACATCTCCATCACATATGACAAGAACAGCCATACGGTCACCTGGACTTTCACCGCCAGTGCCCTGGCGAACACCGAACCTGACGGCAGCGGCGTGTTTGTAGGCGACGTGGAACTTAAGGTCAAGGTCAACGAGAGCGCGATCGAGACCTGGAAATATCACGACTCCGACAACAAGGACCATCCCGAAGGATACCCCGGCACCGGCAAGGACTACGAGGTGGTCAACCGCGCCCTGGTGCAGGTGGGAAATGACGCCGCCTACACCAACGAGGTGGAGAACCCGATCCCCGAGAAGACGGAGAGTACCCCCGGCGACGGAAGCCTGGTGGGCGTGGGCGACGAGATCGCCTACAAGGTCCACTGGGAGAATCTTCACGAGGAAAAAACGGTCGTGACCATTACCGATCCCCTGGACCAGGGCGTGGACTTCGTGTCCGCATCCCTTGGCGAAGTGACGCTTCCCGCGGCGGCTGACGGAGGAAGCACGGGGATCGAGGGGGATGCCGCCATTGCCTCGATCGAGGGGGATGTGACCATCCTCTATGACAAGGACAGCCACGCGGTGACCTGGATCTTTACCGCGGACGCCCTGGCGAACACGAAACCTGACAGTGACGGTACCTTTGCCGCCGACGTGGAGCTTAAAGTCAAGGTCAATGAAAACGCGGCCAGGACCTGGACGTACGGAGATACCGCCGACAAAACCCAGCCCGGCGGCAATTACGGCGAGGGCGAGGATTACGAGGTGGTCAACCGCGCCCTGGTGCAGGTGGGGGACAACGCCGCCTACACCGACGAGGTGGAGAACCCTGTGCCCGGCAAGACGGAGGAGAAGCCCGGCGACGGCGAGGTGGTCGGCGTGGGCGACGAGATCACCTACAAGGTCCACTGGGAAAACACGAATGACGAGGAGGCCGACGTGACCATCACGGATCCCCTTGACGACGGCGTGGACTTCCTGTCCGCGTCCTTAGGCAGCGTGTTCCTGACGGCCGGGCATGCCGGCGGCACCAGGACCGGCGCCCCGGGCGGTTCCGAGCCCGTGATCGGAGATGTCACGATCACCTATGCCGGACACGTGGTCACCTGGACGTTCCGGGCGGAACCCCATTCCAGCGGCGACGTGACGCTTGAGGTCAAGGTGAACGAGAGGGCGGCCAAGGACTGGAAATACAACGAAACGACTGACAGCGGCCAGAGCGGAACGGGCCGGGACTTCAAGGTCCTGAACCGCGCCGGGGTAAAAGTGAATGACAAGTCCGTCTATACCGCCGTTGTGGAGAACCCCGTGCCTGAAAAGGAGGAGGTGGATCCCGGTGACGGCTTCATGGTGGGCCTGGGAGATAAGATCACCTACAAGGTCCACTGGGAGAACCTTCATGACCAAAAAGCGGTCGTGACGATTACCGACCCCCTGGATAAAGGTGTGGACTTCGTGTCCGCGTCCTTTGACGGCGTGACGCTTACCGCGGCGGCCGACGGGGGAAGCACGCGGATTGACAGCACGGGCATTGGAAACGGGGCGGAAGACGCCCTCGTGGAGGCCGACGGGAACGGACAGCGGAAGATCAGCATCGCGTATGACAAGGAAAGCCACACGGTGACCTGGACCTTTACCGCCCGTGCCCTGGCGAACACCGTGCCTGACGGCGACGCCTATGCCGGCGACGTGGAACTGATCGTCAGTGTCAACGAGAACGCCTTTGCGGCCTGGAACTATGGAAGCACCGCTGACAAAACGCGGCCCGAAGGAAAGGACGGCTTCGGAAAGGACTACGAGGTCCGCAACCGCGCCCTGGTGCAGGTGGGGAACAACGCCGCCTACACCGACGAGGTGGAGAACCCCGTGCCCGAAAAACGGGAAATCACTCCCGGCTCCGGCAAGCTCGTGGAGGTGGGCGACACCATTAACTATGAGATCCACTGGACCAACGGCCACGACGAGGCCGCCACGGTCGTCGTCACGGACGCGCTGGATCAAGGCGTGGACTTCGTGTCCGCGAGCTACGAAAGCGTGACCCTGTCCAAGGACGAGAACGCAGAGAATAAAAAGACGGGAGAAGGCGTTACGATCACCTATGCCGGACACGTGGTTACCTGGACGTTCCAGGCGGAGCCCAATTCCAGCGGCGACGTAGCGCTGGTGGTCAGAGTGAACGAGAATGCCAAGCCTGAGGGCGTCGTGAAGAACCAAGCCGGCGTAAAGGTGGGCAACGACTTCGAGGTCAAGACCCAGATCATCCCGAATCCCACGGGTCCTACCAAGACGGAAACGAAAGTGAACGACAAGGACTTGACCGACAAGGACGTGACCGTGTCCCCTGAGGGCGGTTACCAGGGACCCGAGGTCAAGGTGGGCGACACCGTCACCTACCGGATCACCTGGGTCAACAGCGCCGAGGAGAACGGGGAGCTGGTTCCCGCGACGGTCACCGTGCGGGATCCCCTTGACGAGGGCGTGGATTTCGAGTCCGCAATCTTCACGGAGAAAAACGGCGTGAAGCTGGAGCTGGGAGCGAATGAACCAGATGACGATAAAGACGGTATCCTTAGCAAGGAGCAGGGATCTGCGGCCATCGTGTACGACAAAAACACCCGCACCGTGACCTGGACGCTGCAGGACAGGGAACCCGGGGAGACGGGGACAGTGGAACTGACGGTACGCGTCAACCAGAACGCCTATTACGAATGGACGTATGGCGAGGGGAACACCCCGGACACGCCGACCTCCAGTGACAAGAGGGACGACCAGATTGTTGACCGTGCCAGCGTCCGGGTGGGGAACAATCCCTGGATTTATACGGAGACCATCCACAACCCGCTTGAAACGGGCAGCCTGAAGATCAAAAAGGTCGTTGCGGAAGAGGTCGCCGAACCCGCGGAGGGCGGCGATGAGACCGACACCGATCCGAAGTTTACATTCCAGATTGACCTGAAGGCCAAGAACTGGGACGACACCATGACGTCGCTGAGAGGCACGCTTACCTATACCGTTTATAACTCTGACGGAACAGTAAAGAAAGGGCCGGTGACCTTTGACGCGGATGAGTCCGTTGAGGTCCAGCTGGCGCAGGACGAGTATGTCCTCTTTGACAATCTGCCCATTGTGACAGAATACACCGTCAGTGAAGAGTGGACGGACGACTACCATCTTGGTTCCGTCACGATAGACGGAAAACCCGTCGAGTGTGACGCCGCTAAGAATAGTTACAGCGTAAGCGGCTCCATTGAAGCGGAAGCAGAGGTGGCGGTGGAGTATAAGAATAAGAAGCTGGACCTGAACCAGAAGACGGAAACGGATCCCGGAGAAGACCATCAGGTTACGGTCGGAGACCAGATCACTTACCAGATCAACTGGTCCAACGACCAGCATGCCGCCGCGAATGTCAAGGTGACCGACTACCTTGACAAGGGCGTGGACTTTGTCTCCGCCTCCTTTGGCGGTACGACGCTTACCGCGGACGCAGCGGGAGGCAGCGTCAGTACCGGCGACGGCGACCTGACCATCGGAAAGCCTTCCACATTCACCATCAGTTATGACGCGGAGAACCGCACCGTGACCTGGGATCTGGGCCAGCGGCCGGACGGTGCCCATGGTACCGTGACCCTGACGGTGGTGGTCAACGAGAACGCGGTGAAGAGCTGGAGCTATGGAACCGACGACGTTCCCGAGGAGGACGACGGCAGCAAGGATTACGAGGTGCAGAACCGTGCCAAGATCGAGGTGGGCAACCACTCCGAATATACTAACGTGGTGGAGAACCCGGTGCCTGAGAAAGAGGAAGTGGCGCCCGGCGATAGTGAACTCGTAGGCGTGGGCGACACCATCGACTATCAGATTAGCTGGGCCAACACCAAGGACCAGACGGCCGAAGTGGTGGTCATCGATCCTTTGGACCAGGGCGTGGACTTTGTTTCCGCCTCCCTTGGGGACACGACGCTTACCGCGGACGCCGCGGGAGGCAGCGTCAGTATCAGCGACGGCGGTGACCTGACCGTTGGAAAGCTTCCCACGTTTACCATCAGTTATGACGCGGAGAACCATGTCGTGACCTGGAGGCTCCTTAAAGTGGAAGCGAACAGCACGGGAACCGTGAAACTGACGGTAAGAGTGAATGAAAACGCCGTCAGGACCTGGACCTATGACGACAAGGAAAACCAGGGTGACTACAGCGATGGCAAGGATTACGAGGTCGTCAACCGCGCCCGGGTGAGAGTGGACAATGATTCCGTTTACACGGAGATCGTGGAGAACCCGGTGCCCGGGAAAGAGGAGGTGACGCCCGGCGACGGAGTCCTGGTGGGTCTGGGAGACGAGATCTCCTACAAGATACACTGGGAGAACATTCATGAAAGGAAAGCGGTGGTGACCATTACCGACCCGCTGGACAAGGGCGTGGACTTCGTGTCCGCCTCCCTTGGTAGTGTGACGCTGAACGCGGCGGACGACGGAGGAAGCGTGCGGATTGACAGCGTGGGCATTGGAAACGGCGAGAAAGACTTCTTCGTGGAGCCCGACGGAAACGGACAGCGGAAGATCAGCATTGTATATGACAAGGACAGCCACACGGTAACCTGGACCTTTACCGCCCGGGCCCTGGCGAACACCGAGCCTGACGGCAGCGGTCTGTTCCCGGATGACGCGGGGCTGACGGTCAGAGTCAACGAGAACGCCGCCAGAACCTGGGAGTATGGAGACACCACTGACAAGACCAAGCCCGAAGGCAAGTCCGGCGAGGGCGTGGACTACGAGGTTGTCAACCGCGCCCTGGTGAAGGTGGGGGACCATGCCGCCTTTACCGAGGAGGTGGAGAACCCCGTCCCTGAGAAGACGGAAAAAACGCCCGGAGAGGGCAAAGCGGTCGGCGTGGGTGAGGAGATCACCTACGACATTCACTGGACCAACGGCCATGACGAGGAAGCGAAGGTGACCGTCACCGATCCTCTGGATCAGGGCGTGGACTTCGCGGAGGCGTCCTACGGCAGCGTGGAACTGTCCGTTCAGAAAGACGCGCAGGGCAAGGCGGTTGACGGTTCGGCGACCGGCACGTTCCAGTACGACGACGGAACAACAGCCAACGTCACCATTACCTACAGCGCGGCCAACCACACCGTCACCTGGGAGATCGACGAGGCGCCCGCCAAGGCGGAGGGCGACGTTAGCCTGAAAGTGGCGGTGAACGAAAAGGCCAAAACTGCGGGCGGCGTGGAGAACCAGGCCGGCGTGCAGGTAGGCAACGACGCCCAGGTGGAGACAAGGATCATCCCGAATCCCACCCCCGGCAAGACGGAAACGGATCCCGGAGAGGACAGACAGGTAAAAGTCGGCGACCGGATCACCTACCAAATCACATGGTCCAACCAGCGGGAGGCCAACGCGGCGGTTAAGGTGACCGACCGTCTTGACAAGGGCGTGACCTTCGTGTCCGCCGACAACAACGGCCAGTATGACGAAGAGAACCATACCGTGACCTGGGATCTGGGGATCCAGCCGAAAGGCGCCCACGGCACCGTGACGCTGACGGTGGAGGTCAACGAGAACGCGGTGAAGAGCTGGAGCTACGGAACCGGCGATGAAATCTCAGAAAGCGACGGCACCAAGGATTACGAGGTACGGAACCGCGCCAAGGTGACAGTGGGTAACCACTCCGATTACACCAACGAGGTGGAGAATCCCGTCCCTGAAAAGACGGAGCCCAACCCCGGCGACGGCAAGCCCACGGGCGTCGGAAAGGAGATTACCTATGAGATCGGCTGGGCCAATACCAATAACCAGTCGGCCATGGTGATCATTACCGATCCCCTGGACGTTGGCGTGGACTTCGTGTCCGCCGAGTATCTCACAACGACGCTGGATGCAGCGAAGCTGGATACGGAGTCGCAGACGGGCAAGGCCGGCTGGGTTCCGGACGAGGTCAACGGGGAAATAGATCCCGATGACCCGGAACATCCCAACGAAAAGGGATATTACACGATCACCTATAGTAACCATACCGTCGTATGGAAGTTCAATGCGGCGGCCCATTCATCCGGCGTTGTGAAGCTGACGGTGCGGGTCAATGAAAATGCCGCCGTGGAATGGACCTACGAGGAGAACGAGAACCAGGGCAAGACCGGCACGGGCAAGGATTATGAGGTTGTAAACCGTGCGGAAGTAAAAGTGGGCAACAATCACGTTTACACGGACATCGTGGAGAACCCCGTCCCTGAGAAGAGCGAAACGCCCGTCACGGGAGGCCCTGAGGAAGGCGACCTTGTCGGAGTGGGCGATCAGATCACCTACACCGTTCACTGGTCCAATGACAAGAACAAGGAGGCCTCCGTCAAGGTGACCGACCAGCTCGACAAGGGAGTGGACTTTGTGTCCGCGTCCTATGGCGGAGTGACGCTTACCAGCGACGACGAGGACCTTGCGATCACGAAAGACGGAATCACGATCCGCTATACCAAGGACGCGCAGGGCTGCAAGACGGTGGAATGGGATCTGGGAACCAGAGAGGCCGGCGACGCGGGCGAAGTGACCCTGGTCGTCCGGGTGAACGAGGATGCCGTGAAGACCTGGAGTTATGGGGATCTGAACAGCGCGGACCCGGATGTGCCGGTCGTGAAGGACGAAAGCAAGGATCATAAGGTTTGGAACCGCGCCAAGGTGACCGTGGACAATGAGTCCGGCTATACCAACGACGTGGAGAATCCCGTTCCTGACAAGGAGGAAACCGTTCCCGGAGAAGGGAACCTGGTGGGCGTGGGCGACACGATCACCTATGAGATTTACTGGGAGAACGACAAGGACAAGAAAGCTCAGGTAGTCGTCAGCGATCCGCTGGACATCGGCGTGGACTTTGTGTCCGCGACCTATGACGGAGTGACCCTGAATGGTTCGGACGGGAAAGAGGGTTCCGCCTCGGACGATGGGAAGGGAATCACCGTCAGCTATACCGGCGACGACGCGGGACGCCTTGTGACCTGGAGCTTCAGCGCGGACCCGGGCACCCACGGCACGGTGACGCTGGTCGTAAGGGTCAACCGCAGCGCGGTTAAGGAGTGGACGTATGACCCCGCCGACAGCGTGGGCAATACGGAAGTGGCCGGAGGCGCGACGGGCACAGGCAAGGATTACGAGGTCCGCAACCGCGCCAAGGTGGAGGTGGACCATCACGCCGCCTATACCGCGGAGGTGGAGAATCCGGTGCCTGAAAAGAAAGAGGTTGAGAATGCTCCCGGCGCAGGCAAGATCGTAAAGGTCGGCGACGAGATCACCTATGAGATCCGCTGGACCAACGGACATGAATATGAGGCCCGGGTAGTCATTCTGGATACGCTGGATCCCGGCGTGGATTATGTGGATGCGACCGATAATGGCGTTTATTATGAGAACGGCACGACCCTGTCCTATGGCGAGGGAGAGAACGCCCGCCAGATTGAGGTTCCCAAGCGCACGGTCGTATGGGATCTGGGCGTACAGGCGGCGGGCGCCAGCGGCGTGGTGACATTGAAAGTAAAGGTCAACGCCAGCGCCAAGGCAAACAGCAAGGTGGAGAACGACGCGTCCGTCACCGTGGGCAACGACGCCGCCGTCATGACGGAAAAGGTCGACAATCCTACCGGGCCCAGCAAGACGGAACGCCGTGTGAACGGAGAGGATGTACAAGACAAGCTGGAAAAACGTGAAGATGGCTACGATGGCCCTCGTGTGAATGTGAACGACACGATCACCTATGAGATCACTTGGGTAAATAATGCGTCCAACGAGGACGGGGAGCTTGTGGCGGCCCATGTGGTTGTGCGGGATCCCCTGGATGAGGGCGTGGACTTTGTAGATGCCGATGAGGGAGGAACGTACAGCAGAAACGAACACATGGTGACCTGGGATCTGGGCGTACAGCCTGCCGGAGCCACCGGCAAGGTGACGCTTAACGTCAAGGTCAATGAGAAAGCGCACCAGCATTGGCAGTACGTGCCGGACGAATCGGACCATACAAGCGATTCGGCGCATAGTGACAGCGAGGTGGTCAACCGCGCGGAGGTAGGAGTGAAAGTGGAGAATCAGCCTGAGATCCTCACCTACACGGAAACCATCCATAACCCGCTTCTCGGAAACCTGAGCATTGAAAAGACCGTGACGGGCGAGGGAGCGGACGTGACGAAGGAGTTTACCTTCCAGATCACTCTTAAGGATTCGTATGGAAAAGAGCTGGAGCAGGAGTTTGCCTACACCTATGACGGCGACGCCGATGATTCCAGGAGCGGAAAGATTAAGAGCGGCGAAACGATCAAGTTAAAGGCCGGTGAAAAAGTCACCATCGCGGACATTCCCGCGGGAACCCGGTACGCGGTCGAGGAATTGGAGGCGAACAAGAACGGCTATATTACGACCATGACCGGAGAAGAGGGCGTGATCGAAACCAATGCCGCCGTCAAGGCTTCGTTTGTCAACGCCAGGGGCGTTGGCGGGCTGAACATCAGCAAGACCGTGACGGGCGAGGAGAATTCCGATCAGGAGTTCCATTTCCTGCTGCACTTCGAAGGAACCTTTAACACAAGCGGGCTCACCCTTACAAAGAACAAAAAGGATGGCACGGAGTCTCTGACGATGGCCGGAAGCGACCTGGAGTTCACGCTGAAAGACGGAGAAGCCCTGAGTGTGCAGGGAATTCCGACGGGTACCAAATATACCGTCAGCGAGACAAAACGCGCCGACTACTTTACAAGCGCCAGCACCGGCCTTGGAAACGGTCCTATGAGCGACGCGGCGAACGAGTCGGCGGATGACGGACTGTATTCCGTAACCGGTGAAATCCTGGAGGGCAAAGAAAATACCGCCATGGTGAAGTACACTAATAAGTGGCTGCCCGACAACTACAAGGAGGAAACGGCGCCCGGCGAGGGACAGATGGTCGCCGTGGGTGACAAACTTCAGTTTACGGTTACCTGGCGGAACGACCAATACAAAGAGGCGTTGGTCGTGGTGACGGACCAGCTGGATGCCGGGGTGGACTTCGTGTCCGCGCGCTTTGGAACGAACGAAAATGAAGTGACCCTGAGCGCCGACGACGTGAAAGTCGGAAAGAACAGCGCGACAAAGAACGGAATTACGATTCGGTATGAGAACCATACCGTGACCTGGGAACTTGGTATGCGCGAGGCCGGAGAGACCGGAAGCGTGGAACTGGAGGTCAGCGTGAACGGAAGCGCCGTCCAAAGCTGGGAGTACGGCAGTGAAGACGGGCCGGAAGCGGATATACCGAATGTAAAAGACGAGGAAAAGGATTACAGAGTCCGAAACCGCGCCAAGGTGACCGTGGACAATGAATCTGATTATACCAACACCGTGGAGAACCCGGTGCCTGAAAAGGAGGAAACGACGCCCGGCGAGAACAAGCTTGTGGGAGTGGGCGACGAGATCACCTATGAGATCCACTGGACCAATGGTCATAAGGAAGCGGCTTACGTGGTTGTCCTGGATACGCTGGATCCCGGCCTGGATTATCTGGAAGAGGATGCGGCCAACACGGGCGTGTATTACAAGGATGGCGGAACCCTGACCTATGGCGAGGGAGAAAACACGCATCAGATCCAGGTGCCCGCGCGCACAGTCGTGTGGAATCTGGGCGTACAGGCGGCAGACGCTGACGGCGTGGTGACCTTGAAGGTGCGTGTCAATGCCGATGCCAAGGCAAAGGGCAAGGTGGAGAACGACGCGTCCGTCACCGTGGGTAACGATCCCGCCGTCATGACGGAAAAGGTCGTGAATCCTACCGGCCCCAGCAAGACGGAAACCAAGGTCGGAGACACGGATGTCAGGGGCAAGCTTACGGACTCCAACGTCGGCCCCGAGGTAAAGGTGGGCGATAGCATCACCTATGAGATCACCTGGGTAAATGACGCGGTGAATGAGGACGGGGAACTGGTTCCCGCGGTAATCACCGTGCGCGACCCGCTTGACGCAGGCGTGGATTTTGCTTCCGCCAGCTTCGGAACGGGCGAGGACCAGGTACTCCTGCAAACCGAAGACTTAGAGAGCGGCAGGAACCAGGTGACGAAGAACGGAATCACGATTCGATATAACGGCCGGACGGATGGCCATACCGTGATCTGGGAACTGGGAGAGCAGCCCGCCGGAGCGTCGGGGACTGTGACCCTGGTGGTAAAGGTCAATCCGGACGCGTACCATTTCTGGCAGTATGGCAAGGGCGACGACCGGGTGACCAGCGACGTACTGGATGACAACGAGGTGGTCGACAGGGCCGAAGTGGGAGTAAAGGTAGGAAATCAGCCCGAAGTGACGACCTATACGGATGTCATTCACAATCCTCTCGGAACCGGGAACCTGGAAATCATCAAGACGGTGACCGGAAGCAGTGGAGAAATGGAGAGAGAGTTTACTTTCGTTGTGGAGCTGACGGACGAGGACGGCAATCCTCGGACGGAGGTGTTCAATTATACCTTGTCGGACGGCGACGTCCCCGGAGATAACGGGAGCGATACCGGCACCATTACCAGCGGCGGAACCGTCAGACTCAAAGACGGCCAGAGCGTGATTATCCGCGACATCCCCGTGGGAACGAGGTATAAGGTTACGGAGCTTGAGGCAGGACAGGATCACTACACGACCACCGTTACGGGAGGAATCGGGGTGATCGGAGAGGGAAGCCTTGTGACGGCGGCTTTCACCAACCACCGTGCGGGATCCGCTTTCGTAAGCCTGGATCTGACCAAGAGACTGGTGGATGCCAATGACGGAGGATACGCCTTGGAGGCCGGAATGTTCTCATTCCTGGTATCCCCCGCGGACGACAATCCTGCCGGCGATCCGGTTAGCGCGGCGTTCCGCGTGAAAAACGGCGAAAGCGCCGACGGAGAAACCGCGGGAGCGACCATCCTGGATCAGGCGGAATACCGCCTGGCGGGCACCTATCGTTACACGGTGCGCGAGGAGATCCCCGCGTCCGGCATGACCGGCATGAAATTTGACCCGAAGGTCTACACGGTGACGGTCACCGTTACCGGAACGGAAGAGGAAGACCTGACGGCAGCCGTAAGCATTACGGACGGGGACGGAAGAACGGCGGACGAGATCCTGTTTACCAATGTGTTTACCACCGACGCCAGCGTCAACCTGCAGGCCCAGAAGGAGCTGAAAGGCGGAACGCTGAAAGAAGGTGAATTCAGCTTCGAGCTGCAGGGAGTGTCCGCGAAATACGAGGTGTCCGGCGGAGATGCGTCCGGCGGCGACGTAAGCGGCGGAGATGTTACCGGCGGCGAAGTATCCGACAACAATGTAACCGGCGGCGAAGTATCCGATGGCAACGGAGCCGACGGCAAGGGATCCGGCAGCAACGGAGCCGGCAGCAACGTATCCGGCAACAACGGAACCGGCGGCAAGGAATCCGGCGGCAACGGAACCGGCGGCAAGGAATCCGGCGGCGACGGAACCGGCGGCAAGGAATCCGGCGGAAACGGAACCGGCGGTAAGGAATTCGGCGGCAACGGAACCGGCAGCAAGGCGGCCGCGGGCGGAGCCCTGCTGGGAAGCCTGGTCGGCACGAACAGAAGCGTTGGGGATTATTTGGAAACGGCGGCCGTGGCCGGATTGCTGAAAGGAATTCTGGACGGCGGGACGCCTCCGATGCCGGCGGGCGGAACGGTTCGCACGAACGGGGCGGATGGGCATGTGGACTTCGGTTCCATTACTTATACTCATCCCGGAACCTATGTATATCGGATCACTGAGAAAAACGACGGTCGGCCGGGAGTGATCTATGACGGCACGGTTTATACGGTAACCGTCGTAGTGACCCGCAATACCGATACCGGCCTGCTGGAGACCGCCGTGACCTACGGCGGCGGAAGCTCGGCGGACGTTGCAAGGTTCGTTAATGAAGTCTCGGTCGGCGGTCTGACCGTCGCCAAGACGGTCAGTGGTACGGCGGGCGAGCGTACGAAGGATTTCTCCTTCGTGGTAACGCTCACCGGAGACAACGGAGAGATTCTGACCGGAATAAGCGGTCAGTACGGCGAGATGACCTTTGACAAGGGTTTGGCATCCTTTACCTTGAGAGACGGCCAGAGTCTGACGGCGTCCGGTCTGCCCGCGGGCGCGCATTACGAGGTCGTTGAAGCGGAGGCTGACCGAAACGGATACACAACCAGCGTCACGGGCGAGGAAAATGGAACGATTCAAAAAGATACGAAAGCGCCAATTGTGTTCCATAATCATAAGGACGGCGAGAAACCGGAACCTGAAACGGGCAGCCTGACGGTGACTAAGACGGTGACGGGCAGCGCGGGAGAGAAAGACAAAGAGTTCCACTTCCGCGTGG
>CANQNT010000007.1 GCA_947625255.1 uncultured Acetatifactor sp.
TAAAGTTACCCTTTTCCGAATAAAACATATCAAAATCTTTTTAAAAATCAGCTTGACATATCACCAGATTGCTCCTTAAAATGTTTGCGCCCCGCGTCTGACACAGGGGCGTTGATTGATTACTGCTTCTCCAGATATGCGGACGAACAGAAGCCTGTGTACTTCACGTTATTCTTGATATATACCAAGTACAGCCACTTCGTCCCGTTATAGCTGGTGTAATAGCCATAGTTTTGGACTTCCGCACCCTTTGGAATCGTGACCATCACGGATTTCCCTGTGCCGGCACCGTTCCTCATGTTGAGGTTTGCGGTCGTGACATACGTTCCTGCCAGCGACTTCAAGAAGCTCTTCGCACTATCCGTTGCCTTCTTCTCAGTCACAGTAGAAGAACTGCTGCTCGAAGATGTGCTTGTCCCAGCGTACTTGTCGTAGTACGTCTGCCCATAGCCAGCCCTCTTGGTCTTCACAGAATCAGACTGATCCGCAGGCTTCTCGTATTTGGTCAGCACCGCATCGGAAGCTTCCTTCACAGAGGTCGCAGCTTTAAGCGTAGTCAGCAGGCTCTTATACGACTCGGAAATTTCCTTGTAGATGAACGCCAGCTGCATATCCAGATTGCCGATGGATGCGTTCTGTGCCTCAGCGTAGGCAAGCAGAGCCGCCTTGCGGGTAGAGTACGTCCACTGGCAGAGTCCAAATCCATAACCATCACTGGAAAACTTGGTATAGCTTCCATCATCCACAGCCGCCGTGTACTCCGCATCGGTCATGCCCAGTTTGGTGTTTCCGCTATTCTGAAGGTTATTCGGAATCAAACTCGACTCTGCATAAAGGTTGCCCATCAGCCCCGCCACACCGTAGGCGTTGCCAATCTTGCCGAGGAGATAATTCCAGATGGTCTCCGGCTTTGCGGTCGTAGTGGCCGCCGCTTTGGTGCTGGAACTGCTCGCCGTGCTGGATGCTGTGGAAGTCTCCGTGTACTTCGGCAGACCGAAACCTCTGATATATTTGCCGTTCACCTGCAGGATGCGTCTCTTCACGGAATCGGAGTAATTCCCTTCAATCACATAGATAGTCGTGCCAGACACCATCTCCACGATGCCCACATGGTCTGCGGAGCCGGTATTGTCCCCAGAGCCGCTGTCCTGCCAGTCATAGAAGATGACATCTCCGGCACTCGGCGTATAGGAATCATCCTCTTTCCAGCAGCCGAGGTTCTTGTACAGCGTAATCATCTGGTTGCATCCGCACTCTGTTGGCATAATGTCCGTATACCCCAGCTTAATCGCCACGGCAGACACGAAGGTCGCGCACCAGGCATCGGTGTACTGCACCTTGTAGCCTCTCGCCAGTGGGGTGTGGCTGTTATACACATCGATGATTTCCTTGTGCGTCCCGTCACTCTCGCTATACCCAAGCCATGCCTTTGCCTGGGCTACTACTTTGCTTCTCAAATAGCTCATAAAATTCCCCTTTCCGGCCGGCATATTTCAGCCGGCCACATCCTTAATCCTGTTTAAACTGGCTGATTGCCTGGATGACCTTGTCATATCCCAGCATGGCACAGAGCCACGAGAGCAGCATCAGTGCCACTGCGATCACGACAAGCTGTGGTGTCCATGCCGTCTCCGTCATAATCGTGTATCCCACAGACAGAGCAGCCGATAAAACAAGTGCGACAATTCCCGCCAGCAGATTTGCCTTGTAGGACTTGCCGCACTCTTCGAGCTGCTTTTTGATTGCTTCGGTCACCAGACCGGTCAACGTTGAGACCACTAACAGACCCAACAGAAAAATTGAATAATTCATCCCATTGCCTCCTCCGGATTTAATTCTTCCTCGCTGTTATCCACAGCAGCTTCATTCATGGACATCTTGTCCCGCTCCAATTTGATAATCTCCTCCTGCTTCGTCTCGTTGTAGCTCTTGGCTGCGTAGACAGCGAAGGAGATGCTTTCCGTGACCACAGCTGTGATAAGAGAATACAGCGCGTCAAGGTTCTGGAGCTTCCACATCACAACCATGGAGTAAACTTCCACAGCAGAACAATTTGCAAGCAGGAAAGCCATGATGATTTTTGTGGTCGTCGGCCACTTGAATGACCGCATCGACTTTTTGACCATCTTCACTTCCAGCCGCTTGTCAAACAGCTCCTTCTCCTTATCGCACTGCCGCTTCTCCCTCTCCACCCGCTCCATCTCACGGTCAAAGCGCTTCTCGTTCCACATGGCGCACCGCCTCCTTTCCGCCACAGGACATCAATTTGCCTTGTGCGCCTGCTTCGAGAGGTAGGTGGTCAGTTCCTCGTGGGCTGCCGTGGTCGGACCGTTCGCACCCATTTCGTGCAGGCCGTCAATGATGGCAAGCAGGGCGCGCATTGTGATTTCCCGCTCTTCGAGCGACGCCTGCAGGATTCGCTTGTCCTCCTGCTCGGAGCGGAGCAACTCTTCCAGGCTGATATAGTCTTTCTTCAGTTTCTCCTCGATGTCGGCAATGCGCCCCTCTGCCCTCGCAAGCCGCTCCTCCATCCGTTTCTCCCGGCTCTCTTCTTCCAGCTCCTTCTTCGTCCCGCCGGTCATCCGGTTCTTGAATTCCGGATACTCCTTGTAGACGAAATAGGCGAGAAGCAGGAAGATGATGAGCCACTGGAGAACCGCCTCCCCAGATACCAAATCAGTGATTTTATCCATACTCTTCTCCTTCCTCTGCCCGTAAAAGGGCATAAAAATAGGACTGTGGTTAGCAGTCCCGCGTTGATATATATAAACACAGCCAGTGCTGTGATTGCTTTATATAATTTCAATCTCGAATGATGCAGAAAGGGTATCTCCTGTGTTCATGGTGTAAGCGCCCATCGAACTATTGATACAATCGAGGTAAGCTTTAAACCTCGGTCTGCTCTCCGAACTGAAATCGGTAACATTCGCACAGTAGTAATCTCCTTTTCCGGAAAGGACACGGATTGTTGCGGTAAAGTCTTTTCCATAGAAAGAAACGGACTCTACATCAGTACTCTTTCCAGTTCCTTCATCGGTTATAAGTCTGCATTCCGTATCAACTGAGTACCCAGTCAAGAGGTCTTTATAGATGGAATACAGCCCACATCCTGTATACCGTGACACACTGAATTCATCCTCTCCAACATATATCCACTTATTGCTGACTACCAGTTTCCGCCCTCTGAACTCCAGTTTCTTATATCGGGTAAAGGCAATATTCTGAGTGTCATTGCAGAAATAGACATCCGAGGAGACAAACAATGTTACAGCATGGGCCTTTGTCTCTTCCAATACAGCATCTTCACTGATCTCCGTACCGTCAACCAGAATCCTCACACTCTGGTATTTCTCGTCACCGTGACAGCCGCCGATAAAGTCATCTGCACTCACCTGCTTAATGGGCCCTTCAATATCAGTTCCGTTCCACACAATATTTCCGTTAATCTGCCCGCTATATACCCTCCACGTATCCAGATTGATAGAGGAAGATACCTGCCTTTTTACAGTATAAACAGATTTCCCCTGTGTGATGGTAATGGCTGACGCCGTTTTTGAAACACTCAGCATCAGGCGTGCATCTACTTCATCCTCCGTATAAAGTTCGTCCTTTGTATACAGATTTTCCTTCGAGTAGGTTTCGTCTCTGCTATAGGTTTCGGACTTGTTATACACCTCATCTTTCGAGTAGACATAAACTCCCTTTGGGCTGTACATCCAGCTGCCATCCGAAGCATCCGATGGCAATGCACTCTCGTCTCCCGCAATCACAAGAAGGGTTGCATTATTTTCCGTCCGATATGCTCTGGAGAACGGGCACACCAAAAGATAATGGTCACTGTCTCCGGAAACAAGTGAACAGGTTGTGTTTGTATAGATTGTTTTGTGCAGGCTGTCAAACACAAGGTCAGCCGGATTATCCGGTAGAGCCGAAACTGTGGCATACTTAAAATAATAGGTGCCGTTGGTTAACACGAAACTCAGCCCGGATACGGCAATTGCATATTGCGTATCTGGATCAATCGGAATGACAGCGATAAAATTACTGGTGCTGTCCGTTACCACATTGGCGCTGTCCGTGCTGAGGTAATACTTATCATAGTCCAGTTCCCCAGTATACAGGTTCTCACAGGATGGCTGCCAAAAATCACAGCCCTCTGCTTTTACCCCCTGCACGGAGAAACTGTTATACAAACCTTCCATATAAGAACTGTATTGTTTTTCACTATAGGTGCCTTTCAACAACTCCACATAATCGGGTTCAATGTCCTCTGCCAGCTGGATCACAACGCACTTATCATTTTCCCCCGTTGTAAACTGGTAACAGTATTGACAGGTTCCAGAAGCGGCAGTACAGCCTTTCAGGACATCTCCGTCCACGGCCACATTAACTCCACGTTCCATAGTGTCCAGCAGTTCCTCTTTGGTTTCAAGAAAAGTCGCAATCTTGATATTGTAATATCCGTTTTCAAGTGCCACATTCTCCTGTCGGAAAAAGGTGTACGATGTCGAAGGCTCAATGTCCACAAACATCATATAGTAATCCTGACTGCTGATGAGCTTCATGTCACCTGCCAGAGAACCACTCAGCTTATACTTCTTTCTGATTTCGCCATATGCAAGGTTTTCAGTAGCCATAAAATCTGTTTTGCAGCCTGGTATGGCATTTCTGCGGATGTCATAGGATGACCGGACTTTTTCTGTAATACGTTCAGACAGCCCTCTGCTCATTGCTCCAAGAGACCCCCACGTTTTACCAAGAAAGTCAACACGGGCATCCACAACTTCAGCCGCATAATCAGCATCTGAATCTGTTGAAGCAGAAACGTTAGCGTCCAGCCTGGTTTCCATTTGATCCATCCGGGTGTTTAATTCATCCCGGTTCTCATTGGACACTGTCTCCGCTGCTGATGCCCTCTGATCCACAGCTTCCTCCGATGCCGCTATCCGGGCTTTCACGTCTTCCACAGCGTCCGCCAGGTCTTTTTCTGCATCCGCGATCTGCTGGCTGTACAGGCTATGCAGCATCCAATAGGTGTCATCTGTGATTGCCGTTCCTGCAGGAACAGCTCTTCTTGAGATATAGCTGTCTCCGCTGTCCTCATGAAGGACAATGGTCAGCTCCTCATAGCTTTTGCTCCCGTTCCACACACCACCGTGTACCGGGACAATCCTTCTTCCAATATACTCTGACATAAATTTCTCCCTTCTGCCGATCCTCCGGCTGTGCGATTATTTCCGTTTCCATTGCAGCATAGGCCCGCTACAAGGAATCGAAATCTCCAAGCCAGATTTCTTCACAGAAGGGAGTTTTCCATGGCGCAAGGTTATCAAATACTACATAACCAGTACCCCCCCCCCGAACTTTCGTTCGATTAAACTAATCTTCATTTTCCTATCCTTTCTCCACAGCTGTCTGTGGTCAGCTTTCCGCATCCTCGGTCAGGAATCCGCGGATCATATTGTAGTAGCCGTCTGCCCATGCCTGGTAGCCCCTCGCACTCGGATGGATACTGTTGGTGAGCGTCCGGCTGGTCTCAGAATACCGGTCGGAGATTGCCTTATCTGAATACGGGTAGGCGTACTTCCGGTTGGTCATCATGCCGTGCGAGAAACAGGTCACGTTCTCATGGTAGGCACCGTTGTCGAAGGTCTCCAAGTACAGCTGGTTCAGCGTGTTCGAGGACTTCCGGAAAGTGTACATGCTGGAACTGATCAGGTAGCTGTAATCAGAACCGGGACCAATCAGGCCGATGCCGACCTTGCAGTTGGGGTAACCACGGTCTTCAGATAACAGCACGTCAATGAACTGCTTTGCGTTATTGATGATTGTTGTCAGTGACGCGAAGGTGCTGTATGCCGTGCTGCCCTGCGACACATCGTTGGTTCCAAGTGCGATCAGCATATAGTCGATGCCGTCATATCCGTTCTGCTTGCAGTACCACCGGAAATCCAGGCAGTCATCATCCGTGTTCCAGAAAGCATTGCTCTTGCCGGAATACTCCTCGCCTTTCAGATACCTTGCCCATGTCCACGAACCTCTGCCCTCATGCTCGTAGCCGCTTCCGCCTCTGGTGCCGATGTGGTTAATCACACAGTCGCCATCCTCGTCCAGCATATCCCACACTTCCTGCGCCAGATACTTGTTGTCCACAAGGGAATCGCCGCAGATGCAGACATTCTTTGTGATGGACTTTGTGAGCGGGTGGTTGACCTTCACCGTGATGGCTTTGGTCTCCTGATTGGCCGCCGTTACACGGTTCAGACGAATCGCTGTCATCGTAAAGTCCACAGCATCAGACCCCGGCGTGTAATTCCAGCACAGTTCATTCCTCGTAATAGTTGCCCCCGCAGAAGTCGTGGAGTAGGTGAACCGGTAAAGGTTCTCCGAACCCTCGAAGCGGGATAAGCTGTCGTAATAGCACGAGAGCTGCCGCCCCTCCATGCAGTGGAGGACTTTCGGAATCGCAATATCGCTGATGCCGTCATTGTCATATGCCCCTCTGCAATTGGATGGGACATAGGCGCTGTTATCATCATAAAAGAGCGCCCCGGCATAGTACTCTGTCCCGTCCAGCGTAACCTTCACATCCGGCGATATATGAGCGTTGTAGAACTTGCCCTGGTAGAACGATGCAATGAAAAAGCCGTTCCTTCCGAGCGCAGCAAACTGCGAGTCAGTATAGAAGTTTAGTTCCTTGTTTTCCTTGTCATAGGCGAAAATCGTCATATGGTCCGGGTCGGTTGTAACCTTCCAAGCCACAGGCTCATCCTGTGCGGCCAGCCACCAGAACCTCTCATTCTCCGGACAGGCCAGCATCCTCCCTGTAATCTGCACCGTGTCATTCTCCCGGTCAATGGCAAACGCTCCGGAAGCAAGGTACACCGTGCCTGCGCCAAATGCCCTGCAGTACTTCCTCTCCACAAAACTCTCAGTTGTCTCATAATAGAACAGCTCACCGGCTTTATAGGTGGTGCCGTTATAGGTGAAAGACACATCCGTTGACATATGCGGATTATGGAGCTTCCCTGAATACAGGGCAGCGATATAATATCCGTTCGTTCCCAAACTGCGGAATGTCGTTGTGTTATACAGGTTGATCTCCCCGGCGGAAAGGTCATAGCCAAGGATCATCATCTGTTTGGCATCCAGTTCCGCAGACTCAAGAATGGCATGCGGCTCGTCCTCCGCTTCCACCCAGATGAACTGCCGGTTATCCGCACAGCCGAGCGCCTTTGTCGTGACCTGGATGGTCATCGCTTCCAGATCCACCTCAATCGCGCCGTAGCTTAAGAAAAGCGTATGGGTGAGATACTTGCTGTAGTTAAGGGCTGTGTTCACCTTCGTGGGCAGGTCGCCGTATTCCTTGCCGTTGATCGTGAAGCAGTTCTCGCTTCCACTGGACAATGGAGCGGTATAAAACACGAGGCTGCCGTAAAAGACCGCCAGCACAAACCGGTCAACAGTAAACAGCTGGTTCCAGGAGCTGTTCGTCTCCACATGCCATTCGCCCACGTTGTTGCCATCATCGTCAAATTCGTCCTGCCAGTAGATGACCCACCATGCGGAGGGCTTGAATTCGAATTCAACATTGCTGTCCACGGTCACGCTGGTCTGCTTGTAAGTGTCGCCGTTCACCCTCCTGCAGAGATAGCTGGTCTTCCCAACCTCAACACCCACGGTGCCGGCACTGGTGGAAAACGTCACCGCGACCTGCCCGTTGATCCCCTGCCAGGTGCTTGCATAGTTGTTCAGCAGACACGCAGAGCGCAGGTCAGTCATCAGGTAGACACGGCTCTTATAGTTGCCGGAACGGTAAGTGGAACTGGTGCTTATTGAGATATACGCTGTGTTATCCAGCAGCTTCACAATCTCATTATCATAATCCACGCCGGATTCTGCACGGAACACACCGCCGAGGGAATTCCTGCTGCTGTCGTAACACCAGATATTGCAGTATTCATCGTTGCCGCTCATATAGCCGAACCGGCCGCTTACCATGACGCTGCCGCCTGTCACAGGGATATTGCGCCAGCACCGCCAATAGTCACTGCTGGTAAAAGTCCCTATTTCATTGACATACCCATAATTCATCGTCCAGGCATCGAGGATGTCCTGGAATGTCCTCACTCCGCCAATGCTCCGGATGTTATCCCCAAGAGACGTGCGGGTCTTCCCGGTATCGTCCACACGGGCATCGACCACCTCTGCCGCATAGTCGGCGTCCGGGTCTGTGCTTGCCGTCACATTGGCATCCAGCCGTGCTTCCAGCGTATCCATCCGGCTGTTGAGCGTACTCTTGTTGCTGTTGGTCAGCGCCACAGCCGCGTCCACATCCTCCTGGTAAAGCTCCATCTGCTCGGAGAACCTTGCGCACAGCGCCCAATAATCCTCCTGCTCCAGCCCCGTCCCGGCAGGCACATCCTTGCGGCTGATATAGCTGTCGCCGGTGCCCTCCTCATAGACGATGACCAGAGGCTCATACGTTTTTGCACTGTTCCATATCCCGCCGTGGGTCGGGACAATGCGGTTTCCAACATATTCTGACATAAATTTCTCCCTTCCGCCCTCACGGGCTGTCCTTATGCTTCTCCATACGTCACCACAAGGTTCCCTTCGTCATCCATGCTAAAGGAAAGCCCCAGCAGGCCGTCCGTTGCGATGGCAAGATGCCCATCATCCGTAATGGAAGCATCCATCATCCCCTCCAGCACCAGGGAGATAGTCGAGGATTCCGTGCCGCTTGTCACGCCGAGGCCGTCATTGGAGCGGATGGCAAAATACCCATCGTCCGTGATGAACACCTCGTAAATCCCCGCCGCGATTGCCGCGGCCGCCTTGCTCACCGTCATGGTGGCGATATTGCCGTTGCTGGCCGCCGCCCTCTCCACGCGGAGGACAAGCGAAAAAGCCCCCAGCACGTCCCCGTCCTCGGTAAGAAGCATCAGGTCAACCGGCACCCTGCCATAGAGCGCGGTCATAAACTCCGTGATGGTGAACACAGCGTAGTTGCCATCAAAATAGACCAGGTCTTCTGCCGACTCGCTGCTGTACTGGAATATGTTCCCGTCCGGCCGTGTGCCAGAGCATGACAGGATCGCCCCGTCCGGGATAGTGTATTCCACAGCCCCATCATAGAACGTGCAGCGGATCTTCCGCGCCTGGTTATCGAACTGCTTCACATGGACGATGGGCGGCACAAGGTTTTCCGTAAGCGACAGGTTAACTGCCTGCGTGATCGTCACCGCCATCTGCTCCGCCTCCTCTCACGATTTTCTCCTCCTGCGCCTTTTCCGGCTGTCCTGTGTCTTTCTTCGCCACAGGCACCTCCCCAGGAGCCGGAGTCATTTCTTCCCGGTACTTCCTCCGCTCCTTCTGCACCTCGCTCATGCGCTGTGCCCGCACATCGTTTAAAATCTCGGTCAGCACATAGTCAAGGATGCAGGCCGGCATCTGCGCCCGGTTGATATCCTTGATGATCTGCTCCCGCAAATCCTCCACCCTTGCATTAATTCCTAACATATCCTTCACCCCTCCGCTCCTGCCGCCACTGTGACCGTGGTGCTTTTACTCTCCCTGCTGTCATAACCGACAGCTGACTTCAAATCTTCCTCCGCTACCTCCTCGGACTGATCCGTATCCTTGTACACCTTGTAGCCTTTCTCCAGATACCCCAGCGCCTCTTCCGGGTTCGCCCAGATGCCGCCGCCGTCCAGTTTCACAAAACAAAGCATAGCCTTTTCCTCCTTTAACTGCCCAGCCCAGTCACCATCAGCCCTTTATGGAACCGGATGGTTTTGTAATATATCTTTGAAATCGTGCTGAACGAGTAATTTGTCCAGCTTGCGGACATATCATCAAAATCAATGTCCAGGTCGCCCACCAGTTTGTGGTCGGACCATTCCCAGTCATAGATGAAAGTAATCGTCCCACTTGCGCCGTAATAATAGCTGCTCGTGTCATAGTTGACATTGAAATAATCGGCATTGATATCCACAAGCGTCCCCTCCAGCTTGATGTCCTCGCTCTCGATTGACACGCCGCGGTACGTCTTCGTTTCCCCTCCATCAATGGTCCAGGCGTGGGACGCAGCCATGGTGATGGTACCAACCTCTGTCCCCTGGTAGTAACCGGTAATCTGCCCGCCGCTCATCTCCATCTTGTAACTGGTGTCGGAACCGCTCGTAAACGCGCCCTTCGCATCCACCTCGCCTGCCTCTGACAGCTTGAAGTTGTCGCTGTCAATGCTGATCGTGTTTGCCGTGAAGGTAATGACACCGGACTTGATGGTGATGCTCGTTTCGTCCATCGCAAAGGTCGAACGGATCTGGTCTTTGCGTGTGTAGTTCGTCCCAACAGTCAAGACGATGGCGCTTGATGATGCGCTGACCGCTTTTTCCACCTGGGACGTGGTCGCCAGGGTATTGGAGAGTGAATTGTTCCTGCTCGAAAGTGAGGAATTGGACAGTGTGATGGATTTATACCGCTCTAAGAGCGTGTCATATTCCGTCTCCGTCACGGTCGCGGTCGCTTCAATGCCGAGCTTGGAGATATACACATGGACGGTATCGCAGAGCGAAACCCGCTCTGCTTCCGCGATGTCCTCATACCCCGGAGTCTGCCACAGCTGGGCAAAGTCGATCTCGATATCAATGCTCGGCTCTGTGTAGGATGTGGATTTGAGATAGCTCTCCGCATAAGAACGAAGCTCATCCTCGTCCGGCTGCTCCTCAAACTCACTGGAACAGTCCAGCACCGTTATCTTCTCATAGGGATAATCGGTATCATCGAGTGTGACCACTTTCTCGGAAAGCTCCACCACATCCCCAGACTCAGAGTCCTTCCAGTAGGGATGCACACCTGTGATGGTGTCCTCAATGGATTTTTCCATCTTGAAATCCACAAGGTTCTTCCCATAGACGATGCGGACACCGTTATCCGCTCCCCTGGATGCCCACAGGCACACCGTATAAAAATCCCACTCAAACTCCCCGCCGTAGGTGTCAAGCATCGAGCCGTCCACGCCGCCTAAAGCGTTACGGAAAGAGACTGGCTCCAGGATGCCGAAATATGCCTCCGACTCGATGTCCGTCTCAAAGGAGAATGGGCACTCGGACCCGGCATTATGCACCAGTTCCTGAAACACAGCGTTCACCTGGTCGTCCGTGCCGGAAAGCACGGTCGTGGGCGATACCGTGATGAAGTTCAGCTGGTAGCTGATATGCCGCGCCGCGATCTCCATCATGCCGTCCAGCGGGGTCGTAATCTTATAGATGCGGAAGGGCTGTGGGGATTTGTTGTCCGCCGGCTTTGCCAGAATAATGCACCCCTCCGTGATGGAATCCGCATGGATGCCGTCTGCCGGGTACTCCATGGCAAGCTCGTAGCTGCCGTTCCTCTTTTCCGTCACGACACAGGAGATACAATCCGCCAGCTTCCCGATGCCGTTGGTGGTGTAGGCGGTCTCTGAAATGTCATATAAGCATGGGATCATAGCGTCCACCACCTTGGGGTTATTTCCACAGAGGTGATCCCGCCGCTCCACTGGATAGTATTCTCACCCGGAGCAAGGACGGGGAATTCCTCTGAATAAATATAGCCGTTGCAGAAGCTCCCGGCGGAATTGTAAGCGTTCTGCGTCTCACAGTTTAAGGTCACTGCCCCGTTCGGGAAGCTGTAGATAAGAACAGAATAGTCCCCGATGGTCAGCGTCCCCTGCGCTGTTCCGTTCACCACAATCAGCGGCTGGGAGTAGAACTCGTAGGGGTTGCGCAGGACAGAACCGGAAGATGTAAGCGTATAAGCCTTCTGCCCCTCCACGCTCCATCTTTGCGGCTTGCAGTTAAAGACAATCTCCATCTCCGCCGCTTTCTGGCGTGTCACATCAAACTCAATCGCAGAGGTACACATCCCCATACGGAAGAAATCCGGGTCGTAGGTGTCCTGCAGCTTGCAGTAACCTGTGGGTGACAGGAGCCAGCTCTTCACAGCCGCCGTCTTGGCAGGCAGGCCGTTAAAGAAGAACGCTTCGTATTTGATGTCCACGTTATTAAACCGCCTGCGGCCGCTCTTAGCATTGTTCTGGATCAGGTCACCGTTCAATCCTGGGATACTCGTTGCCTCAACATCCGGCTCCGGAGAGTTGTAGATGCCGGGACCGGACAGGTATAAAAGAAAGTCCTTTGAAGATTTCCCGTTAAAGGTGAGATACTGCCGTTTGAACTGGCTTCTTAAGTCAAATTGCGATACCGGCATCTGCTGCTCCTCCTTTCCCGCAGTGTGTTCCCATGTTACCCGGTTTCTCCGTTTTTTAGAGCTTTATATATACGTGCGCACACGCGCACGCGCGCGAAGAAATAAATTATTTCCCGCGTAGCTCTAGTATCAAAAATTAAGAAGTAACAGTAACAAGTAACATTCTGTGTAAATACCGGACGGAACTCCATATCACTTGAATACGGAGTTATCCTCGTCCAGCATATCGTTAATCTTATCCGCCACCGTCTTGGCAAGATCATCTGCTCTCTGGTTATTCGAGCCGGTCACATAGATGTTCACGCCGCCAAGGTTGGTGGTTTTCTGGTTGTTATTTGTGGTCGTTGTGGTCGTTCCTCCCGCTCCCGCGAAAGCAAATTCAGGAAGGTTAAGTGCCGACAAATCCGGGAGGGTAAACCCATCCGACATCATGTCCCGCACACCCGTTGCCACAGTCTTCACCTTATCCAGCACATCCCCCATGTTGCCCTGGATGCCTTTCGCCATCAGTTCCATGAAGTCAGGCATATACTCGTCGGCATCGGACAGCGGTCCCTTTTCCGGAACCGAAAATCCCAGATAAGACGAGATGGAGCTTGCCAGCGACTTCGCCTTGTTTACCACACTGCTTGCCATCGCGGAGATGCCGTTTGCCAGCTGTGTGCAGATGTCCTTGCCCCATGTGTAGGCGGAGGACACCAGGCTGCTGAACGTGCTGCTCATGCTGCTCTTGATAGAGCTCATCCCAGAAGTCACAGCGGACTTCATGGAGGACAGTGTTGAAGAGACAGTGGATTTCACACTGCTCCACGAACTGCTGGTCGTGCTCTTTACACTGCTCCACACAGAAGAAATCGTGCTTTTCACAGAGCTGGTAGTACTGCTCACCGTAGACTTCATGCTGCTCCATGTGGAAGACAGCGTGGATTTTATGCTCGACCATGTGCTGCTGTTCGTGCTCTTAATCCCGCTCCATGCGGTACTTATCGTACTCTTCACTCCGCTTGTCGCTGTGCTGATTGTACTCTTGATGCTCGTCCAGCAGGTGGACAGCGTGCTCTTGATGCTGTTCCAGTCGGACAGGTTCGTAGACTTAATCGCCGACCAGCAGGTGCTGATCGTACTTTTTACCGCGCTCGAAGTCGAGGACACGGTTGACTGGATGCTCTTCCAGGTAGAAGACAGCGTGGAGCTGATGCCCTTCCATGCCGTACCGGTCGTGGATTTTATCCCGGACCAGGCAGTGGACACCGTGGACGACACTCCCTTCGCAGCCGTGCTGACCGTGGATTTAATGCCGCTCCATGCTGTTGACAGGGTCGAGGTTACGCCGCTCCAAATGGTGGCGGTCGTACTCTTGATGCCTGTCCACGCTGTACTTACCACAGAAGCCACGCCGCTTGCCGCCGAAGATACCGTACTCTTTATATTTCCCCATGCACTCGTGAGCGCAGAGGACACACCGCTCATGGCGGAAGATACCGTGGAACTGATGCCATCCCATGCGGAACTGAATCCGCTTGCAATGCTGTCCATCATGCCCTTGAGGGAAGTGCTGACGGAAGACACCACCGCATTGATCGCATCGGTCACAGAGGTGTTCCCGTTGATGCCGCTTGCGATAAGATCCATCATATCGGAGCCCCAGGAATCGGCATCAGCAAGAGGCCCCTCATCCGGCACCGAGAAGTGCAGGAAGGAACGAATCTTGTCAGCCACGCCTGTCACCGCATCTGCGACACCCTGGATTTTGCCCGTGATGCCGTCGATGATGTTCTGGATCAGGTCGCTGCCCCAGCTCTTCGCCTGCCTGATCAGGTCGGTGATGAAGGACACAGCGGAATTGAACCCGTCCGTGATTTTCGTCTTGATGGCAGTCATCTTGCTGCCCACAGCCGTTACGATGCTCGTGAAGACAGAGGTGATTGCAGTTTTGATGGAATTCATGATACTGCTCACGGTCGTCTTTATGCTGTTAAACACATTGCTCACGGTCGTCTTCACGGAATTCACCGCCGAGGATACAGCCGTTTTGATGCTGTTCCAAATGCTGCTCACCGTGGAGCTGATGACGTTCATCACAGTTGAAACCGCTGTGCTTATGGCATTCCATGCCGTGCTTACCGCAGTCTGGATAGCCGTCAGTATCGGAGTAATGAAGCTGACGATGGCGTTCCACACCGTAGTCACCGCCGTCTGTACAGCCGTCAACGCCGTGGAAATCGCAGTCGTGATGGCATTCCATATCGTTTCAAAAGTTGTCTTTATCCCCTCCAAAATCGGAGTGATGAAGGAAACGATGGCGTTCCATATCTCGCTTATCTTCGTCTGGATTGCCGTCAGTGCATTACTGATTAAAATCTGTATTGCCTGCCAGATGGTCTCAAACAAATACTGGAAAGCCGTCAGCAGAGGCTCAATCACGGAGTATATAGCGTTCCAGGTGTTCACGATGATATCGTGGATGGTCGTAATGACCGTGGTAACCGCAGTTGATATAGCCGTCCACACTGTAGTAATCACAGACTGGATGGTTCCCATCACAGTGCTTACCGCTGTGCTAATCGCATTCCACACAGTCGAGAAAACCGTCTGGATGGCGGTAAGTACAGTCGTGAAAAAGCCGGAAATCGCCGTCCACACTGTGGTCGCCACAGTCTGGATGGTAGAAAGCACACCGGAGAAAAAGCTGCTGATGCCGTTCCAAATCCCCTCGAAGAAGGTCTTGATACTGCCCCAGACTTCCTCCCAGCTTGTGCCGAACCACCCAAGCACCACATCCGCAATGCCCTTGATGGTGTTAAGCACCGCAGAGAAAATCCCCTTGATGCCTTCCCAGATTCCGCTGAAAATCTCCTTGACTCCTGTCCACATCTGCTCCCAGTTACCGGTGAACAGACCGATGAACACATCTAAAAGTCCGATGATGACATCCAGCACCGTACCCAGCACTGAAGATATGATGCTGAACGCACCCTCAAACACAGGTGCCAGGAGGTTGCAGAATTCCAGCCAGATATTTTTCAGCGTCTCCACGATGCCGCCCATGCCTTCGAAGCTGATGCCCAGGGCTTCAAACCGCTCCTTGATGGCATTGATGAATTCAGACACCTTCGAGCAAATGCCTTCCCAGATGGCGGTTATCTTGTTTCGGAACTCTTCATTCGTATTCCACAGAGTCGCAAAAGCCGCCACCAGAACACCGATAACCGCTATGACGGCAAGCATCGGCCCCGATATGCCAGTGATGGCTGTCGCCAGCTTCCCGGCCACGCCTGTACCTGTCTTTATGTGGTTTACCACCTTCAAAATACTTGTACCGAGGTTGGCAAAATTCGTCATTGCCTTGCCCACGGTGCCTATCAGCGTACCGATGATTACCAATAGAGGACCGATAGCAGCCACCACCGCCGCGATAGTCACGATAATCTTCCGCTGGTTCTCATCCATGGAGTTCAGCTTATCCACAAAACCCTGGATGGCGGAGACAATCTTTTTGATGGCAGGCATGAGTGTTTCACCAAAGGCAATCGCCAGTCCTTCCAGAGCCGACTTTAAAATCGTCAGCTGGCCGGAGAGGTTATCCAGCTGTGTGTCCGCCATCTGCTGTGCCGCACCGCCGCTGTCCGTGATGGACTGCTGCAGCTCATCCCACGTTTCGCCGGTGTTGGCAAGCAGCGCGTTCACAGAGGACAGGTCTGTCTTATTAAAGATGGTGGAGATGATGTTGTTCTTCTCCTCCGATGTCATGCCGTCCATGCTGGCGTTCAGGTCAGACAGGATGTCGTTGAGGCTCCTCATGTTGCCTTCGGAGTCGTACACCTGGAGCCCCAGGCTTTCCATACAGCTTGCCGCCGTATCGGTCGGAGACTGCAAAGCGAGGATCACGTTTCTAAGGTGTGTGCCGCCCTCTGCACCCTTGATACCGTTGTTGGCGAGGATACCTAAAGCAGTGTTTAATTCAGCAGTGCCGCCCTTGATGGACTTTGCGGTCGCACCGATCTTTAAGATGCCTTCACCTAGCTGTGCCACGGAAGTGTTGGTTGTGGATGCAGTCTTGGACATCTGGTCGACCATTGTGCTCGCTTCATCCGTCCCCATGCCGAGGGCTGACATAGCATCCGTTACCATGTCAGACGCATCCGCCAGTTCGATGTCGCCGGCTGCCGCAAGGTTTAGAACCACAGGCAGCGTGTCCGCCATCTCCTGCGTGTCATAGCCTGCAAGGGCTAAGTAGTTCAATGCCTCGGCGCACTCAGAAGCGGAGAATGCGGTCGTGCTGCCCATTTCCTTTGCCAGGTCGGAGAGCGCGTCCATGGTGTTGACCGTCTGGCCGTTTAACTCAGAGGTTGCATCGGAAGTGATGCCCATGGTCGCCTGCACCTGTGACATGGAAGATTCGAATGTTGCCGCCGTAGCCACAGCCGCCGTTCCGAGAGCCACGATGGGCGCCGTGACCTTGGTTGTAAGGGACGTTCCCACATCAGTAATCTTGCTGCCGATGTCCTCCAGGGTGGAGCCGACTTCTGAAATCTTATTCAGTGCCGTGTTAGTCTCTGCCGCCTGGTCCGCCAGCTTTTCCAGCTCCTGCTCAGTCGCTACGATTTCCCTCTGCAGGGCGTCATACTGCTCTTGGGTAATCTCTCCGTTCTGTAGCTGCTCGTTGGCCTGCTCCGCCGCCGTCTTTAAGGTGGTCAGCTTATCCTTGGTGTCGGAGATGGCAGTGGTCAACAGCTTCTGCTTCTGGGTCAGCAGTTCCGTATTGGACGGGTCGAGTTTTAAGAGCTTCTCCACATCCTTCAGCTGGGTCTGCGTATTCTTAATTTCTGAATTGACAGACTTTAGGGCAGTCTGCAAGCCTGTGGTCGAGCCGTCTATCTCAACCGTTATGCCCTTCAGTGATGCGCTGCGACTTGCCATCCGCTCCACCTCCTTCGCCAAGCCATGAAAATACCCCGGATTGCTCCGGGGTTTAAAATCCAAAATTATCCTTACAGACGATCCATATCCTCTTGTGATGCCATGATTGGATAATCATAACTATCATTACTGTTTTCACAGAACATATCATTGACCATTCCAACAGTAAGAAGGTCAAGGTCACGTATACTGATTCCCATCTGCACACACCGCAAAAGAAAGAGCGGGGTTGTCATTTCCCGCTCAGTTTTTCGATGTTTTTTTTAGACTCAACCTGTGTCTGCACGTTCAGCCCCCACAAATCGATAAGCTCAGGCAGCACTTGATAAATGCTAAACGTATTGAACTGTTCGAGCCACTCGTCAGGGCTGTCCGGCACTCCTTTAGGGTCACTGTGCTTTGCCATTACCCAAGCAAGGTCCTCGAACATCTCAAGAGAGAACATATCCAGATTAGAGGCATCCTCGTCACCCTCTCCCACAGCCTTTTCCAACTGGCGCAGGTCTTTATAGATGTCCCTGCCAAACTTAATGCGGTACATTCTCGGCACAGCCGCGCTTGCACGGAATGTTACGTCCACACCATCAATATTGATTGTCTTAGTCAATGCCATAATAAAAATCCTCCCTATCCTGCCTTGCGGCAGCTCTGTTCCCCTTCTTCGGGGAAGTTTAAACGTGCGAATTCTCCATGAAGCTCCCTCGCCAGCCCATCATAGGCATGACCGGCAGCTTCTTTTGTCTCATGGAGTCCTCCGTAATAGCGGACTCCGTCTTTCCATAGCACGGCAACGTACTTCTTAGCCCCTTTATGGTAGCTAACACCCTTGAGCCCGGTCGTGTTATTGTTCTGTAGCACTTTATTGCAGTTGTTGTCGCTCCATGTCGCCAGCCGGAGATTCTCCCTTCGGTTATCCGTCACATCCATGTTGATATGGTCTATATATTCATCCTCGCCTGCATCAAACATGAGCCGCGTGAGCCGCACTGATTCTTCATCTGTGGTGACAGCATAGCCATCGTGGTTCAGCGTCCATTTGTGTTGCTCGACCAGTTCCAAATCCTCCGGGCTAAAAAGGAAGGTCTTGTCAACCGCTGTGTGATATTTGAAATAGTCTCCCATATTCTCAATCCAAGGCTCGACACAATGACCACAGGACTTACTTAATCCCCTGGTAAGACTTTGTATGGGAACAATGCTTTCATTCCCACACTCACATCTGACACGGAACATCCAGCGATTATCGACGTGTTCAACAAATTCGACCACAGTCCATTTGCCATACTGTTTCCCAACTTCGCTCTGTGGGTCAAAAGATGAATACCGCAGGTGGCCGCAGGACTTCACCCAGCCGGTTTTCAAACTGTTCCTTCCGGCTATAATTTCTTTCCCACAACTGCATCTGCATTTATACTGGATTTCCCCATAATCGTTTTTTCCTGCGTATTCCATTACGGTCAGCTCACCAAACTTCTGGCCTATCATATCGCTGTGATCGCATAGCTTAATGTGGCCGCAGGATTTTGTAACTCCGTTCCTCAAGGCATGTCTTCTAACAACCGTCTCTTCTCCGCAGCTACATTTGCAAAGGTATTGAATCTCGCCGTCGTCCGCTCTTTCTGCCAAGGATATAACTGTCAGTTCCCCAAACTGCTGCCCTATCAACTTCTCCGGGGCTTCCTTCCTGATGTGGCCGCAGCTAATCCGCTTTCCGCTTCTCAGCTCACTGCCCCTAAAAAAGCACTCATTCCCACAACTGCACTTGCAGCGAAAGAGCTTCTCTCCACGTTCTACTTCGTCAGTCTGTTCAATTACCAGCAGTTCACCTATCTGTCGGCCAATTAGTTCCTTTGGGTCTTTTTTGCTCAGATGCCCACAAGATTTTGTCTGACCGTGAAGTAAACAGCTTCGAACAACATCTTTCTCATTGCCACAGCTACATCGGCAGTGATATTTCCACTCGCCGCCTTTTGTCTTTCCTGCTGTATCAAGAACCGTCAGTTCTCCGAACTGCTGCCCTATGATATCCCTCTCATCGATTCTCCTGGACACACGAACACCTCCCCAATGTAAAAGGCAGAGCCGGTTAAGACTCTGCCCTTCAGCAAATTATTCAGTTACATCAGCCGTCCGCTTCCTCTGTGTCAGTCTCTGCCTCCGCCTCGCCCTGCGGCTCGTACACCTGCTCGAACCAGCTGTCGTACACATCATCGGATGTGGTTGAAGTGGTCTTTGCCTTGACATAACCGTTGATAAGCGGCATGGCAGTCAGACTGAGCGTATCCGTCTGCGGCTCCTTGGTATCCTCCACAGTGGACGTCTCCATGGTCGGACGGGAACATACGCAATTGTAGAAAACATGGCGGACCTTATGCTGATCACCACTTATCTCAAACAATAGTGCAAAATGCTCAAGCTCCGGATCTTCGACCTCCGCCATAACCCCATTGCTGTCCAGTTCCTCATGCAGGATGTCCGTATAGAAATCCTCCGGAATCAAAGCCAGGGTCAAATCTCCTTCGTAGTTATTTGACGAAGACAGCAGGACGTAGATAGAATCGTCCGCGTAGAACGGTTCATTCTCTCCCTGCGGCTCCATCGACAGACTGACTGCACCTTTGAGACGAACTGGAGTGGCGAATGTGGCTGCACCAGTGTCCTCGTCAAAGGTGATCTTGCTGTAATACGCATTTTTAATGCCAAATTTCACCTTGTTCTTCTTGTTAGCCATAATTCAAACCTAACCTTTCATAAAATTTTTCACTAAGCCAGAAAATCTGGCAGTTATATAACCATCGAGTACAAAACTTCATACAGTTTCTCGGATTCAATCCAGACTTCTGTCTTCTCAAAATAGATTTCATGGTCGGTCAGGACTGTTTCCACAGCTTCCTCCAAATCCGGGTTCTTTTCGTCAGTGTACAGTTCGATGTCGAGAGCGTTGCTGCTGAAAAAAACCTTATTGTCCGCTCCGAATGGCAGCGAATTCGGATACAGGAAGCAGATAAAAGGCGGGTCTGGTGACTCGCCCTCCGCAAAATGATGGTAGGCGAATGGGATGTCCATCTCCTCCACCATTGCAATCACTTCTTTGTGCGTCATATCATCCCTCCAATGCCTTCTGGATCAGTTCCGTCAGCAGCTCCTCGCCCTCTTCCTCAGCCGGAGCAATATGTGGGAAAGCCCTCGCCCTGCCGCCGTTCCGAAGGGCGTGTCCCTTTTCCAGAAGGTGCGCCAGCTGATAGCGGTTCTTGGAATACACCGTCATCTGGATTGAGTCGGAACTTTCGGAGGTTGCCTTGGTCGCCCAGCTCTTTTTATAAGCACCAGACTTCACAGGTGCGCCTGCCTGGATGCTTTCCTTCACAGACTTGGCTGTCTTTTTCACAGCCTCTTTCATGTCCTCTGTGGCAAGGTCAGCGTACTCTTGAAGCTCCTCATTGATAGCATCTGCCATCTCGTCGATAGACACAGTCCTGTTTGACATCAGCTTTCCCTCCTCTCCTTCTCACAGGAGACCTTAATGGACTCCCTTTGGTAGTTCATCATATCAACCGATGTGATATTGTAGACTTCCCCTCGGAAGCGAACACGATAGTGAGTGCTATCAATCACCGCCAGCTCCGAGCAGTAGCGGACAGTAAATACCAGGCCGCCATTGGTGACCGTGATCCCCGCCGCCTGCTGTTCTTTCTGCTGGTAGGATGAGGAACCTGCATAGGTGTAGCACGAGAAGTATTCCTCCCAGGTGTTCTTATGGTTGGCGTTCTCATCCACATAGGTCGTGTTCTTCTCGAAGGTGATCCGTTCATTTAGAAGCGAAATCTTCATGTCAGAACACCCCTTCCCGGATGGCAAAGAGGAGGTTACGGAGCGTCATCACAAGGTCGTGATGGTCCGCTTCCTCCCGATGCTCGAACAGGTATCCGGTCGCATACAGGATAGCCACTCGCATGACCTCCCGTATCCGTTCCAGCTCCTCATCGGTGTACATATCCTCGTCCTCGGTTTCGCCGGAGACCACAGACCACTTATCGGAATCCAGTCTCGCCACATCCGCACACAGGTGCTTGGCAGTGGAAAGGAGGACGCCGATTAAAGCGTCCTCATCGGAACTGTCAACCCGAAGGTAGGTCTTCGCCTCGCTCAAAGGAACTAAAACCATGTGGCATCCTCCTCCCCGTTAAAATCAGGCACCGGCAGCCATCTGAAGGACCTGCACCGCTTCCGGCAGGATGAGCTTGCCGTCCACACGCTGGGTGGTCAGGAAACCGACCTGGTCAGTGCGGGCATACAGCTCGTTCAGACGGCGGAAGGTGCGGCCAACACGGTCGGCAATCCAGTAGTAGCTCATGTCGCCAAAGAGCATGACCTTATTGCCCGCTTCAACAGCAGGCATGAAAGAGGATGTCTTCAGCGGACGGTTGAGCAGAGTATCCGGCTCCGCGATGCCAAGACCCGGCTTCCAGATATAGTTGTCGTTGGCGTCCTTGATGGTCATCAGCTGCAGCACCAGCGCCTCGTTGCACAGGAAGGTCGCCTTCTTGCGATACGGACTCTTCAGCGAGTAATACAGTTTGTACAGCTCGTCAAAGGTCACGGCAGTCTGACTGTCTGCGGTCACACCGACCTGTGCGCCAGCATCATCCAGGATACCTAGCGGCTTTCCGATCCCGTCGCCGTTGATAAAAGCATCCTCTTCCGCATTGCCCATGGTGACACCGAAACGACGGGAGATATACGCCGCCAGGTCGAAAGCGGAATCGTGCAGCAGCTCGTTCGAGATTTTAATCATCGTGCCGAGCTTGTAAGCGGAAAGCGTGGTCTGACCGAAGGTCATCGTGGTTTCCGGAATCTCTTCGCCCTCATCGATCCACGACGCCATGCCGGTCTCTTCCGCAATCGGAATCTTGCGGGTGCCGCTGCTGGTGTGGATGACATGTGCCATGCCGCGGAAGATGTTGTTCTCTTCCAGTGCCTCGATTAGCTGTCTTTCAAAGTCATCCGGGACAGTATACCCACCTTCGGTATCCACACCGATGGAAAGGGCGTTCTGGATTGCACCGTAGTCACCGCGCATGCGGATCATATTCCAGAATGCCTCGGAATACTCCGGGGTGGCGGTCGCCTTGGTGGAAGCCGGCTTCACATCCGCCTTCGGCTTGCCGGTCACAGGGGTCGTGGTCGGAGCCTTCAGCTGTGCCTCGAATGCCTCCTGCTCCTCCAGGCGGGAAATCTCGTCACCGAGGGCTTTCACCTCGCCCGCCATCTTGTTGTACTGTTCCACGGCATCAGAAGCCACAAGGCCGTTCTCGCTGCGGTGCTCTTCGAGAAACTTCTTCGTCTGCTCCCACAGCTGGGCGCGCTTGCTTCTCAGTTCAAGAATCTTACTCATAGTCAAATCCTCCATAAAAATTTAGTGTAGTGTGTTTACGGGTATAAAAAGAGCCGGGGTTCATCGTAAGAACTCCAGCTGCTTTTCCAAAATGGGGTACGGTACGCTCCCGTCCTCGGTCGTGCCGTCCATGCCGATGACCGGCTGCGGCGGCGCTGTGTCTGCTGGCGGCTCTGCACCAGCCGGCGGCTCGTCTTTCACAGGCTCAGTCTGTGCTTCATCCGTGACTCCGAGGCGGTTCATGATCATCCGGTCCATAAGGCGTGTGGAATAAAGGTGTACACCTTTTTTCTCATCATCATCGTCCTCATCCTCATCCGGCTCATCTTCGTCCGGGTTATCCGGCTTCTCCTCCTCTTCCTCCGGCTTCTCTTCCGCAGTAAAGAGGATTTCATCACAGAAACCCAGCTTGAACGCTTCCTTGGCATCCAGCCATGTCTCATTAGACATCAGCGTGGAGATTTTGTTCCTGGAAAGGCCGCTCTTGGCGTGGTAAGCGTTCACAATGGATTCCTTGACTGCGTCCAGCGTTTCAATCGCTTTCTGCATATCCCTGGTGTTGCCCATGGCGACTGTAGCCGGGTCGTGCAGCATGAGCATTGCTACGGGGGACATCAAAACCGTATCCCCGGACATTGCCACCACGGAAGCGGCAGACGCGGCAATCGCATCAATCTTGACGGTCACCTTGCCCTTGTAGTCACGGAGCATGGTGTAAATCTCAGCCGCCGCAAACACGGAGCCGCCGGGACTGTTGATCCAGACCGTGATGTCGCCCTCTCCGGATTCCAGCTCACTCCGGAACCATGCCGGGGTCACGGAGTCGCCCCAGACATCATCGGAGTCGATGGGTCCTTCCAGACGCAGGGTCCTTTCTCCTGCGTCATCCGTGACCCAGTTCCAAAACTTCTTCATGAAATAGTTCTCCTTCCTTTTCGCCTGTTCTCACTCAGCTGATTCTCACTGTCGCCTTCGGATTCTTTCTCCTCCGGCTGTTCTTCTTCCTCGTCCGGCTCGTCCTGCTTCGGAGGCGTGCCCTCGGTGTTCACACCGTAGGCGGAACCCGCATCCTTGAGCTTTGTATAGCTGCCGTTCAAATAATAATCATCCCCTCCGTCTTCTGCCGGGATAGGATTCATATTTTCTAAACGGCGGATTTCATTGGGAGACATGAACCCATTGGAAAACGCAATGGAGTATCCGTTCATACGGGACTGATAGTCACCTCTGAGCAGCCCGTCCACGTTGAACTTCGGGAAGTAAATATCCTGCTCTTCTTCGAGCAGCAGGTCTTTGATGATTGCCTGCTCCCACCGCACAATCCATGGCGTGATGGAGTGCTGCACAAAGTCAATCCCCTGATGCTCGATATTGGAAAAGGTGGCGTGTTCCAGGCTCTGCACGAGGTGCGGAGGCACACGGAAGATACGGCATATCTCCTCAACTGAGAATTTGCGTGTCTCAAGGAACTGGCTGTCCTCCGGCGGAAGGCTGATAGCCTGGTACTTCATCCCCTCTTCGAGGATTGCCACACGATGGGCGTTGGAAGCACCGCCGTATACGCTCTCCCAGGCATCTCTCACCTTCTCCGGATTCTTCAGAACACTGGGGTGCTCCAGCACTCCGCTTGGCTGTGCGCCATTGCGGAAGAACGCAGAGCCGTATTTCTCCACAGCAATCGCAGAGCCGAGCGCGTTCTTCATCATGCCGATGGGTGAGAAGCCGACCAGACCGTTAAAGCCGAGGCCGGGGATGTGCAGGACTTCTTCCCGCTTGAAGTAGTAGTCCTTGCCTGTCTCACCGGCTTTGTCATCCTCATAGGCGTGGTAGATATAGTAAATCTGACCGCTTTCATCACGGTCAATCTCCACGTTCTGGGGGATCATCGGATAAAGGCCGAGGATTTCATTTTTCCCGTCCCGGACTATCTGCGCATAGGCATTGCCCCACAGCAGGAGGTGCGTCATCATGCACTCGCGGAATGAAAAGCTCGTCATTTCGCTATTGACCTGCCGGTAAAGAATCTTATACAGCGGATGGTCCATTGCTTTCTCTTTGCCATCCTCCCCCTGGTAGCGGTAAAGGTGCAGCGGCAGGCTTGCCACCGTCTCCGCCAGGAGCCGCACACAGGCATACACCGTTGCGATTTGAAGCGAGGACTTCTCGTCCACCCTCTCACCGCTGTCCGCCCTGCCGAACATGAATGTCTGACCGCTGTCGCGGACATTGTCCTGGATATCAGGAATCTCCGGCTTTGCTTCCACAGGAGCATCCCTCGGCTTGCCTCCAATGCCCAGCCATTCAAATAATCCCATACGCTACTCCTTCCTAAAGGTCTTTTTATTCCCTCTATCATCCTCAATCGTGACTTCGCTGCCGGTCATGAACCAGCACTTCTGCGAAGCCCATACCGTGTCGATCGTGGTGTTCTCATTGCCCGTCACCGCATAGGAGCGGTAATTATGTGTGACGGAAAAAATCCTCTCCTTCATGACTCATACCTCCCTGCGGTTTCCTCGCTGAACTTCTTAAATGCCGCCTCGACATCCTTTTTCAAGTCCGCGCACACGGCATAATCACCGAGGTTGTACAGCATCCCCTTGAGCCTTGCCTCGCCATGGTAGGTGTCCACACCCAGTTCGTCTTCATAGAGGTAGCCATCCTCCATTCGAACCTGCATGTTACCAAAACCGCCCTCAACCAAATCACCAAGCCACTCGTGCAGATCCTTCACCGTCATAATTCTGTTCTCTTCGCTCATGTCCTCCTCCTTAAATCACAAACAATTCTCTTGAATCATATATGCTGCTGGTATCCTCATGCCGGAGACAGCGGTCAAGCGCCATGATTGCCGCGACGATACCGTCTATCTTTTCCGCTGACTTTGCCTTGGTCGGCTTGACGTTGCCGGCCGCGTCTGTTTCCACCACGACATTTCCTGCCATCCAGCGTAGGACGGGGTGACCGCCGTGTACAATCTGCCCCTGCATCAGAAGCTCATAGAACTTCTTCGTAGGCGGGGACATGTCTTTCATTCCCTGCCCGAATTGTGCAAGCGAGAACCCCTCACGGTCTAAATGCTGCGTCATTTCAACAGCACCCCAGCGGTCAAACGCAATCTCCTTGATGTGGTACTTCTTCCCAAGCTCATCTATATAATTTTCGATGAACTCATAATCAATCACGTTCCCTTCGGTCGCGAGCAGGTATCCCTGCTGCACCCACACATCATATGGGATCGATGCTCTCCGCACACGCTGTAGTATCGTCTCCCTGGGAATCCACATAAACGGCACCATGATATACTTCTCGTCCGGTGTCCTTGGCGGGAACATCAGGACAAATGCCGTGATGTCATCGGAGCTGGAAAGGTCAAGTCCGGCATAACACTCGCGCCCTTCCAGCGCCCTCATGTCAATCGGATCATCCCCCAGGTCGTAGATATGCTCAGGAATCCAGCGGACCGTGGAAGCAACCCACTGGTCTAACCGCAGCTGGCGGAACAGATTCTCCTCCGCAGGGTTCTCTTTGGCATCCCGGAAAGCATCCCGCATACGGTCGACCGGGATTGTGATATCCAGCGAGGGGTTGCATTCATACCAGTTCTTTTCGTCCGACCAGTCGGCATCATCCGGCAGGCCGAAAATCACGGGATAAAAGGAACTGTCCACGCGCCTCCCGTCCAGGATGTCCCTCGCCTTTGTGTGTACCTCAAAACAGATGCTGTTCCTGTCTGTGCCCGAGGTGGTTATGATAAACGAGAGCGGGTTCTGCCTCGCGTCCGACGCGCCTTTCGTAAGGACATCGTACAAAGCCCTGGTCGGCAATGCATGGAGCTCGTCAAACACAAGCCCGGAAACATTTAATCCGTGCTTCGTCGCCACCTCCGCACTCAATACTTGATAGAAACCATTGTTCGTATAGTTGACCAGCCGCTTGCCCGCCGCCAGTATCTTGCTCCGTTTCAGCAGGGCCGGATTCTGCTCCACCATTTTTCTGGAGACCTCAAAAACGATGCTGGCCTGCATACGGTCTGACGCAGCGCCATATACCTCCGGCGAAGCCTCCCCGTCCGCATACAGCAGATACAGGGCAATCGCCGCAGCAAGCTCACTCTTGCCGTTCTTTTTGGGGATTTCCACATAAGCAGTACGGAACTGCCTCGTGCCATCCTCTTTCACGACTCCGAAGATGTCCCTCACAAGCTGCTCCTGCCACGGAAGCAGCCAGAACTTATGCCCCGCCCACTTCGATTTTGTGTGCGAGAGCTGCTCGATAAAGTTCACAGCCCTGTCTGCTTTCTTCTTGTCATAATGAGATGTTTCCAACATGAACTTTGTCGGCTGGTAGTCATTCAGCTTAGGGTAATTCATTGGCCTTGTCTCTGCCTGCATCAGCCGTCACCTCCCAGAATCTTTTCCATTTCGTCCTCACTGTCCTTGCTGCTGTCCGCCGCCGTGATCCGGCTCCGGGATGCCGGGGTCAGACCGAACTGCTCCGCAAAGCGGTTCATGATTTTCAGATAGGTCTGGGCGATACTCACCTGTGGGAGCTGCTGGTAATAACCGGATGGCGTTTTCACAATCGTCCCATGCTGGCTGATGAACTCCTCGGCTTCCTTCCACCTCGCATATGCCTGACAGTAACCGGCGAAGGCAGCCATATCGACCTGCGTGAGTATCCCGATCTCCTCCATCTGCTTTGCCAGACGCCGCCATTCCTTCTTTGCTTCCGGTTCCAGCCACTTCGGACAGGTCGGCGCTTTCTTAGCCGGCTTCGGCTCATTTTCATTTAACGGGCGCTTGCCCGGATTGCCCTCCAGTTCCTTGATTGCTGTGGGCGTTGGTTTTCTTCCCCTGGTAGCCATATGGCATCACTCCTTCCTCCAAAAATGGGCAAAATAAAAGAGCCTCATCTGAAGCTCCGTCAAAAATCTATATGAACGAGGCACAGCCCCTTGCGGGGTGTGTCCGGCTGCTCTCTTAAAATCCAGCTTTAAAGGCTCTCTTTCCAGGCCAGATATTCGTCCTCCAGCTCCGCCTCCTCAATAACTTGGTAAAGCGATACGAACCGCTGCCTTTGCTGTTCTTTCTCTTCCTCCGTGTAGCCTTCCTCCATGCCAAGGTAGGCGTCCAGCTCCGTCTTCGTCCTGAAAAATACCAATTCCTTTAAACTCATGTTCGTGTCCTCCTGTTTTTTTGTTTTTGGGTTTTTCCCTTTGGTTGTGTGTATATTAACTCTGCCGACCCGTTATATCCAGTCAATTCTGCGCCATAATGTACACAAATATCTCAAGGAGAAAGGCTGGGTGATCTGTCGGTAATACACACACCCAGCCACAGGATTTTAATCAACATCCAGCTCAGAAAGCCGACCGTTCTCATCCGTGGTCGAACCTTCAATGAAGTAAATCTCCCCTGTCTCATCATCCATCACGATGTCATCCTCGTAATTCAGACTTTCGATGTGGAACACACCATGGTCGGTCACAAGCCTCCCATTATCGTTCTCCAGAATTTTCAGTGTCATCATTTTTTGCATCCTCCATCCAGTGTGGGTGGAGGGACTCCGAAGAATCCCTCCGCTTTTCTTATCTGCTCTGTACAATCGTAATCTGGAACTCTGTCCCGTCTGCCATTCGAAGCACCACCCCTCGGTTCATGGTCATGACTCCCTCCTGTCCGAAGCTCATCACGCTCTGCAAATCCGCAAGGGCTGTATCCTCTGCGCTCTCACCGTACTGAAGGATGCCAATCAATGCCTCCTCAACCTTCTCCTCTGTGGTTTCTTCGTAATCTCTGTAATCTTCCATGGTGTAAATCCTCCGTGTTTTTTATTTCCGTGGGGCTGTTCCCCTTTGGTTGAGTGTATATTACCGTCATCTGCGGAGGATATCCAGTCATTTCGGAGCCATAATGTACACAAATATCTGGACCGGAAACTGTGTATTTTATCATCGGAAAAGGGCCGGTCTCCCAGCCCCATTCCTCTGTGGTTACTTATCAATGATGCCCGTGATGGAAAAGCCCTTGGAAAACTCCTCCGGCGTGACGCTCTTGTCGTCGCTGCCATCGTCTGCCCCGTAGAAAACATCCACACCCCGTCTGGAGGTGTTCGCCACTCCGATTTTTCCGGTTGCCGTCTCGATGATCTCCACCGTGTGTGCGACCCGTTCCGCCGCCACCAGCTTATCGTACTCTGTCATGCCCGCCGCTCCTTTCTATGGGCTGGCCCCCGAAGGGGCCGCCGTGCTTTCCTACGCTGCAGCCTCGCGCTTTTTGATGGTGAAGTCGGTGATCAGCCCGCCTTTCGTTCTCAGGAAATTCATCAGCCATTTGTCTGCCTCAGCCGCGCTCTTGAAGCCTGTCTTGAAATCCTTCCATCCGAACTCTGTGCCTGGGTGGTAGGTGCGGATGCCTTCCGCATCCACCGTGGTGTATGGCTCTCCGCTCCATCCGTGTACCCGGATGACCCATTCCGTTTTCTCTGTGTTCTTCATGTTCGTTTCCTCGCTTTCCTGGGGGTGTTCCCCTTTGTTGTGATGTATATTACCGTCACACGCGGGAATTATCCAGTCAATTCGGAGCCATAATGTACACAAATATCTGCGGCCGGATTTGTACATATCCGACCAACGGGAAAGGGCCTCCGGAGAGGCCCAGGGAAAGCCCTTAGTTGACTTTGAAAAGGTAGCCGTGGGCTTTTTCGTACTCGTCGCTGGCGAAGATTTTGTACTGGCTGTTGATTTCCACCAGCCCCTCCAGTGTGCAGCCATTCTGCAGGAAAAGCCATGCGGTCTCCACTGCGCTCGACCATGTGGAGCTGAAGGTGAAGTGGTCGATGCCGTTCTTCCGAAGGCTGTCGATAAGCCCCTCGACATCTTTGTCCCAGATGCAGTCGTTCAGGTCGATGTATGCGTTTCCGCGCTCCTGGGCGCTTTCGTAAAGTTTATAAATCCTGACGTAGCCCTCGCCCTTCGCATCGATCTGTGCGAAAAGCTCCTGCACCTTCTGCCGTGCGGCTTCCTTGCCGGCCTCGTCCTTCGCTGCGTCGTACTCGGCCTCGTAGGTTTTGTAAATCCTGTAATCCTCTGCAAAATTGTTGTTCATCATGGTGGTTCTCCTCCGTTTTTTTATTTCCGTCTGGGGCTTTCCCCCTTCGGTTGTGTGTATATTACCGTCAGTCCCACAGATTATCCAGTCAATTCGGAGCCATAATGTACACAATCATTTTTGCAGGAAATTGTGCATTTTACAGCGATCTGCCGCTGCCAAAACAAAGCACAAGGAGAAGGCCGGTCAGCCCAGCCCCTTCCGTCTGCCTTGCTTTCCCTTTAGGCAAATTCGATGGTCAGCAACCCGTCGCTCCCAAGGAAGAAGCTCTGCTCTTCTAAGGGGTCGCAGCGGAATCCTTCTTTTGCCTCCTCGGTCATCCGCTTCAGCCGGTCTGCTCCAAGCCTCTCGGTGAGAGCTTTCTTCGTGGTCTTTTTCCCTTCGAGGTAGTATGTGGTCTTCATGTTCAAATCCTCCGTTTCGTTATTCCGTGGGGCTTTTCCCTTTCGGTATGTGTATATTACCGTCACTCCCACAGATTATCCAGTCAATTCGGATCCGTAAAATACACAAACCTTCGCGCCCGGAATTGTGTATTTTATGGAAGCCCCTCCGCTGTGGAAGGGCTCCGCTTTTTCTCATCTGCGGTAAAACATGTCTGCCGTGTCGTCGTCAATCCAGTAGCTGTCGCCGTCCGCCGTTCCCATGATCGCGTGGTCGCTTTCCGTTTTCGTGATGGTGCCGTCCCAGTCGCTGATCCCGTCGAACTCCTCTGCGTGGAAGTGTACCTTGTCGCCAACCTTCAATGTCCTGTAGTTTACCATCCTGCTGCCTCCTTGTTTGTTTGGGTTTTCCCCTTTGTTGTGATGCATATTACCGTCTATTGGTGTGTTTATCCAGTCAATTCTGCGCCATAAAATACACAAATCTCCGGCTTTATCTTTGGTACATTTATGCCCCGTAATTGACTGGATATATGTGTTTTTCAGAGGTAATATGCGTACAACGAAAGGAAAACAAAGCCTTAAAAACACACGGAGGAACAAGACCATGAAGAAAAACTACACCGAAATCGAAGCCATCATCGAGGAGCGCATCGCAGAGCTTGAAGAAGAATACGAGCTCGACAGGGACGACATCAACAGCGAACGGCTGAAGATTTACAAGGAAAACGGATGGAGCTACGACCCCTTCCCCGAAGAGGACGAGGAAGAGGAGGAAGAAAGCTGCGAAGAGGAATACCACTACCGCAGCATGGAGGAGATGCTCAACGAGGTCGGCATGAGCTGGAGGGATTTCTTTTAAAGGGAATCCCCTCCCCCAAGGGGCGGCAAGCCCCACAGAGGTAAACCAGGCAGAAGCCTGGGCCTCTCTCTCGTTCTTCCGTGTGTGTAATATAAACAATTTCCCGCCGTAATCTTTGTGCAGTATATTTCGCACATTCTGCTTGCTATCCTGGCAATCCAGAGTTAAGATACGGTAAAGTGGAGAGGGGGTCTGGATGATTCCGGCCCCCGTTTTCCGTTTAATTCGGCTTCGTCCCATCCTCGATAGGGATGACTGCCAGCCCGCCGCCGATCACTCCGATGATTTCCGGTGTCCAGAACCGCTCCCTGAATTTCTTCATCAGTTCCTCCGGCAAATCTGCAAAGTCATCATAGCTGAGTCCGCAGAGGAAGAAGTTCCCCATGATTGGCTGCTGCAGCTCCTTCACATACCGGCTCGGCTTCTTGTCTGAGAAGAGTCCGTTGTCATCGGTGACCAGCCCGATGTAATGCTCCGGCCATGGGTAGGTCACCGTAATCGTATCACATTCTAAAGCCTCGTAGATGGCTTCCAGCGTGTTTGGGATATCCATCTCCACCGGATGCTCCATCGGCCGCACCATCAGAATCTTCATTGCTTTGTACCCTCCCTGACCGCCGCCCAGTCCAGTATTCCCAGCTTCTTTTCCGTAAGCCCTGCATCCTCCAGTGCTTCCTCTGTTCCACAGTTTTCACAGACCGTAATGTTTGCCCTGCGGCTCAATGCCAGCAGCCGGTTTGACTGTGCTGCTGCCCGTCCGCACCTGGGGCAGCGTGTCGCCCACGGTGAGGGGCTGTGCTGGCTTTTCCCAAGGTGGTCGAGCGTTTCCTTTGCCTCTGCTTCTGAAGCCACACGATGGCAGGAATCCGCACCGAAAGCCACATTCAGCGAACTACCACAGTCCCACGAAACCATGATGTTTCCGGCATCGTCCACGCCTCTGCATTCTCCCTGGCTCCCGACAGGGATTTTTGTGTAGGGGTCATCCATCTCATCAAGGACCACACGGCAGCCGGCAGGGAATTCCCTGCGCAGCCACTTCAATTCTTTCTCATTCGCAAACTTCATGGCTCTTGCCTCCCTTCCTCGCAAGTGTGCATTTTTCTCCAAGCATCCGGATAGCGTTCTTTCTGCCGATGCTGTCGGCAAGCGCCTGCTCCAGGATGTGCATCGGGAAATGGAACCGCTTGTACCCTTCTTCCAGAATCCCGTAGTAGCCGGGGTAAGGTGCGGCAAGCCGACGCCCTTCCGTCATGAGGTAGACCATCGCAGTCAGTGTCACCGGCTCCCCGCCGGCCAGTGGGAAGACTTCAAGCTCCAAATCCTGCTTGTAATAGTAGCTGGGGTACCCTTCATAGCGGTCGAGCCGCTCCTCGTCCCTCTCGGAAATCTCCCACACAAGGACCGGCGTGTTCTTCCCCTCGCAGGGCTCAACGGTCGCGTGCACCTTGAAGAGCAGCCGCCATCCGTAAAGGATACCCGTCCCCACGATCTTCGCGTCCGGGGTCCTGCCCCTCATCTGCCCCACCGACAGGTTGCTGCCGTAGGCAATGTAAAATCTCTTCTTCGTTTCGCTCATGTTCTTCACTCCTTGTCTTTGATTCCGCTCCCTTGCGGTATGTAATTAATCACTCTTTTCGGCTCATTTATCCAGTCATTTCTGCGTCATGATCTGCACAAAGATGTGCGGCAAAAACTGTGCAGTTTACTGCTTCTGGAACCGCTCGATGTACTCCCTTGCCGGCTTCACGCCAATGCTGTCCGAGAGCCCTTTGTCGAGGGTCTCCACATCGAATCCCCATGTCTCGTAACCGATGTCCAGGATGCGGTAGTATTCCATGCTCGGCTCTCCGAGCAGCCGTTCCTCGTGCAGGACGTATGCCATGCACTTTTTCTGGCCTTTGAGCCGCCCGCCGGCTGGCGTCCGTATTGGCAGCTGGAAGTACCGCTTGTAGTAGTACTTGGGGTAGCCTTCGTACCGGTTCAAAAGGGCCTCATCATATTCCGATATCCGGTAGACTGCCGCCGGCACAAAGCAGTTTGCATCCTGTTCGATGGTGGCGTAGAAACCGGAACCACTCTTCTTGAAAAGCAATCGGAACCCTGGAATCTTCGCTGTGCCTGCCGCCACTGCGTCTGGGCATCTTGCCGCCATCCGCTCACGGCAGAGGTTGCTGCCGTAGGCAAGGTAAAAGGTGTCCGGCTTATGGGAAAGCCCCCGCCAGTCGTCCAGGCGGAATTTGCTCTGCGTCTTATTCGCCATCCGCTCCGCCTCCCTCCCCAGCGTGGAACTCCACACCTTTGAAGTCCTCTGCGACAAGGATGATGTCCCCGTTGCTCCACCAGTCGCGGACCGTCTGCTCCGCATCGTCAAGGGTCGGTTCCTTCAGTTCTGATTCGTACACCGTGATTTCCCGCTGCAGCGTCTCCGTGACGGTCACCTTGAACACGCGCCCGTGCTTCTTTTCTTCGCCCGTTTTCTTCATGTCCTCTGCCTCCTTCTGCAAATTTCTCATGGAAAAGCACCTCCTTCTCCTACCACCTAAAGGGCGGTTGCCCGCCCGGAGGGTTCCCGGTTTTCCCGTTTTAGGTGGCGGCGTTACCGCTCGGTGTGCCGCCATGCGCAGTTGCCGTCCATGTTTGCGAGGAAGAAGTCTCTCGCGGTTTTGAACTCGTCCCCGATGAAGCCAAGCCTGAGCATCCAGCACCGGAAGGCGTAGGCTTCGTTTTCGGTCTGCTGGGGCTTGGGGCTTGCGAACCGTACCTGCTTGGCAAGCTGGCTGATTGCGAGGCAAAGCTGGATCATTGCCTTGAGCTGGCCGGCGTGCATCCCGTTCAGTTTGCCATCGTGCGGCGCGTCGAACTGGAAGAGGCGGAATTCCACCGTGCCTTTCGTGAAGGTCGCATGAAGATTCGTCATGTGGTAGCGTGAGGAATTGTAGTGCTGGTTCCGGCCATATTCGCAGTTCTGGCTTTCGTACCAGACGTTCGCAAGCGCCTCCATCGTCTTCGGCTTTTTGCGGTTGACCGCTTCGAGGAATCTGGGGTCTACCGTGCGGCAGTAGCGTGCTTCGCGGTTGCGGTCGACCTTGATGGCTTTTGCAATCTGCGATTCGTGGGCCGCCATGATGTTGACCAGGTTTCTTAAGGTCTGCGGGGTGTGTCCCTTCGCTCCGATGTGGATGTGGACTCCGCAGCCCCTGGTGTAGTCGCTGCGCATTCCGGCTTTGCGGAGGGTTCTCACCAGCCCCTGCAGAAGCTCCATGTCCGCGTAGGTCAGGATCGGGGTGACCATTTCGCATTTCTGGCTGTCCGGCCCGTCAATGCTGACGTCCTTTGAAAATTTCCACTCGCGCCCGTCGGCATCCCATGCGCTCCAGGTGCTGTAGCCGTTGCGGTAGGCTGTGTCCTCGCATCTTCCGGTTCCGAAGTACTCGGCTGCCTTCTGCGCTGCCCGCTCACGTGTGATGTTGTTTCCCTCTACCTCTACTCCAAAGGTCTGTGCCTTCATGTTCTCGATCTGGATTCTGGTTTCTTCTTTCATGGTATGTATCTCCTTTTTTGTTTTTTGCGTTTCCGCTTTTCCCTTTCGGTATGTGCATATTACCGTCAGGTCGGAGATATATCCAGTCAATTCTGAGCCATAAATCCACCAAAGATACACCCGGAAATTTGTGTACATTATTCCGCCGAAATGACTGGATAAATGTACATTTCAGAGTTAATATGGCTACAATGGAAGAGGGGCCTCTTAATTTGCGGCCCCCGCTTTTCTTTTAGAGGCGCTCAGCTGCCTGAGCCTCATCCTCGGTCTCGCCCTGCCCTGCTGCTTCCTGCTCCGCACATTCTGCGGCCCTTGCCCTGAGCGCCTTTTCCTTCGCCCGCTCCGCTGCCTCCGGAGTGCGGAAAGCCGTGTGTCCGGAGAGGTTCTCCATCAGGAGCTTCCTGGTCTTCTTGTACTCGTCCCCGCCCATCTCCATGCGGACCAGCCAGATGCGGAAAGCGTACTTCTCGTTATCCGCGTGCTTCGCTTTTGGCTGGATGCGCTTCTGCTTGATTGCCATCTGATTCATGGCGGCGGCAAGGTCGGTACAAGCCTTGCAGTGGTCTGCATCCATCCCTGCGGCAAAGCCCGTGAATGTAATTTCTTCTGGAGTGATAATCAGACCCTCCATCGAAAGGCCGTGCTCATCCTCGTATGCTCCCACAGCCTTGCGGAAGTTCAGCGCGGAGTAGGTGCAGGTGTCGTCTTTCAGCGCCTCGATCAGCCCCTCATCCACCCGGAAGTGTGAGCCGGTCGCTTTGTTGATCAGCTCCGCTCTGCTGTAGATCAGGTACACAAGGTTTCTGAGGGAAACCCCGTTGTGCTTGTCGGCAGGAAAGCTGATGTGCAGAATGTTTGGTTCTCCATCCGTCGGGGTCTCGGCTTCATCTGCCGTAGTAGCAGCCGGCTCCTCTGTTCCGGATTCGTCTGCTGGTGTTTCAGCATCCTGTTCCTCTGTCTGCGGTTCGGTTTCCTGCTCCTCTGCTTCTTCCACAGTGAGCTCACTATCGGCTGTGTCCGCTCCGCCGCTTTCGTCCTCCTCGGTGGGATCTTCCGCGGCAGGTGCCTCCACAGTCGGTATTTCCTCTGCTGGTTCTCCCTCTGCCGGCTCTTCCTCTGCGGCGGCTTCTGTCTCCTCCTCATCCGGCATGGCAATCAGCCCTTCGGTGAGAAGCGTCACCAGGATGTCCTGGTCTGCGCTATTCTCGTCCACCAGGAGGTTCCCCTGACGGTCCACCTTGTAATCGCCGATCAGGAAAGCATACTCCGGCGCCCTTGTGTACACGGAACGTTCCCCCGTCAGTTCTTCGAGCTTCTTCACCAGCGTCTTGCGCTCGTCAATGTTCTTCTTGAATTCAATCATCTATTTGCAGCTCCTTTCATTTTCCGGCGGGCTTGCCGCCTCCGTTTTTGTAGTAGCATATTCGCTCTAAAAAGAGCATTTATCCAGTCAATTTTCTGATAATTATCAGATTCGACCAAATGCACAAATGCTGCCCCTCCGTGTTCGTGTAGATCACACAGTCTGGTCTTCAGCCGTACTGGTTTCTTCCTCCTCATCCACAAGGTACTCCGGGTCCTGCAGGAACTTCTCATACATGTCAGACAGCGCGGCGACACGGCATAGGGTGAACAGGATAAGGATGATGATGCCAAAGACAATCAGTAAAATCATAGCAAGTAACATATCTCATAACTCCTTTATGTAGTGCTGCCGATAAAGCCGCCTGCCATATCACTAAGTAGGATTCCTACTTGGCAATACGGCAGGCTTCTTTATCGGCACATTTGTTTACTCTTCTTTTCCGGCTGCCCATGCGATGCCGCTTAACACAAAGAAAGCGCAGTTGAGCTGGATGCCGTTTCCCCATAATTTATACTCAGCACTATCCGAGTACGGGTCGGCCAGCCACTTGCGCACCTGCTTCTCAGTTTTCGGTTTGGACGCATGCGTCACAACTTTGCGATGGGTTTCCCACACGTCCATCCAGAAAGCGACTTCTTCATCGGTCGGATCAGAATTGCCCAGGTCATGGCACCACCAGTCGGGGAAGCCCTGGAGCCTCGCACACTCGGTCGGTGTCAGGCGGCGCACCGTATAATGCGGTTCGGTTTCCTTCATCGGCGCATCCTTTGGAACGGGAGCGACTGTGGTCGGGTCTTTGTAATCCCGCGCCATGAGCGTCGGTGCTTTCTCTTCGGATACTTCCATGAAGGAGCCGGTTGTCATGGCAAATACGGAATCATCTGGTGCTACCACAGCGTGGCGGTCAACATCGGTGAGCGTATAACACACATCCTCGCTGACGCCGCTTCCCTGCGGACCGTTCTTGTCATCCCGGCCGATCATGTTGCCCTGCAGGACGTAGGTCTGCTGCTTCATTCCCGGCTGTGCCTGCAGGGAGCCGGACTTGTCGCCCAGGTCACGGACTTCATCCCGCTGGTTCTGCGTGAACGCCACCGGCTCCTGCACTTCACCCGGCTCCTGCTCCACCACGCACACGCCGCCTTGATGACAACCAGGGTTTCCTCCTGCCGCATCGAGGGTTCTGGTGGTCTCCGCTTCATAAATCCCGGCGTGGGGATTGTCCGAAAGCATCGCATGGGACTGGAAGGAGCTGATGCCGAAGACCGTCTGCTGCGGTTCGTCAGCTGGCTGCGTATCCGCTTCCGGCTCCAGCACACAGTTGAAGTTCTGTTTATCCGGCATCCGCTGGACACCTCTGGCGTTCTTATCCGTCAGCGTCCCGGTGACTTGACCGCCGTCCCAGTAACAGGACTTAGGCAACTCAGGCTGGGAAGAATCCGGCACGAACACAGCCTGGTCATTGCTGCAGCCAAGGGTACCGGACACACCGTTTTGTATCAACGCGCCCTTTCCGCCGCCATCTCGACCTGCCCTCATGCGCAGTGCCTTGACCTGCTCCGTCACAAATGGCTGGTTGTTGCCACCCGTCCCATAAGTGGAACTTACAGTCGGGGCGACATCCAACGGACCGGTGTAGCGTGTGTCCTGGGAATGGTTCTCATACATCTGAACCGCCGGAACCACCCCGGCACGGAGCGTGGGGCTTTTCTCTTCTTCGTACCCGATGCTCCGTGCATTCGCAGAGTGCTCGGTACAGAAGCCGGCTGCCCCATTACTCTCGGAATGACTGCCATCCATCACACAAGGCGGATGCCCGTGTGTCTCAGCGCGGAGTGTCGAAGTGATGTCGGTGCCGACATCGATCCTGCTGCCGCCCTGGTCTTCGAGGATCAGCTGTTCTCCTTCTCCATTGCCGCCGCCTGCCGCTCCAGCGCCTTGCGTAAGATTTCCGGCAGCTCCTTGCCACGAACGCTGGCTCTGTGGAGTATACCCCGACAGGCCTTCGGACTTAAATAATACTTCTCCTGCGCTCCTGCCTCTAAAATCTGCGACAAGGTAGATTCGTCTACGACGCTGGGGTGTTCCCCAATATTGAGCGTCCAGAGTTCGGTAAGCAACGCTCCATCGGTCTCCCAGTAAAACGTCAGCGTAGGGCCAGCTCCCTTTTTCAGGCAGAGGCACCGGGGCTGCCGCTGGTTCTGCGACCCGGACGAACGCTTCGAGGACGGCTTTGAAGTCCTCCCCTTTGTGGGAGGAGAAGGCGCCGAAGACGTTCTCCCAGACTGCGTATCTTGGATATTGTCCATTGGTCTTTTCCCTCATTTCTTTTATGATACGGATTGCCTCGTGGAACAATCCGGAATGCTCCCCGTCAAGCCCTGCGCGCTTGCCCGCAATGGACAGGTCGGTACAAGGACTGCCGAAGGTGATGATGTCAACCGGCTCCAGTTCTGCACCACTAAGTGCGGACACATCACCGTAGTGCTTCACTTCCGGGAACCGCTTGCAGGTTACCGCAATCGGAAACGGCTCAACCTCGCTGTTGAACACAGGCTCAATCCCTGCCAGCGTCCCCGCCAACTCAAAACCCCCGGAGCCTGAGAAGAGGCTGCCGAGGGTCAGCTTATTTTTATTCTGTTCCATAGCTCCTCCTTATCAGACTTCCGGAATCAGGAGCACCTGCCCCTCTGCGATGACATTAGAGGAGAACTCATTCAGTTCCTTGATTTCCGTATACCGCTCCTCATCACCCAGCAGGTCAGCCGCGATGGACTTGATGGTGTCACCCTTCTGCACGGTGTAGATGCTCTTGCCGATGATCAGATAAATGTTATCCGTGTTGCACACATAGGCATAGCCGCAGTCTGCTTCCTCGCAGACGATCCGCACCCAGGAATTGCTGCAATACTGCAGCGCCGCCGCAATCGTGTCCTTCTTGTAGATGGTCACAATCTCGGAATCCAGCGAGTTCTTATCACGGATGTTCATCATGGTACGGAGCTTCACATAGCCAATTGGCTCCGTGTTCCCATCGTTTTCCGCGTCAGTCACAGTGCCAGTATCGACCTCATCCGTCTCAGGTGTTTTTTCCTGGGCGTCTGTGTCTCCGTCTGTATCTTGATCGCCAGTTGTCGGATCTTCCGTATCCTGATCACCAGTGTTCTGGCTGTCAGTATCTTCGCTGCTGCCATCTGTGTTTACGGACACATCTTCATCAGCAACTTCCTCAAGGTAGAGGATGCCGTTCACCCGGAGCGCCTTGCCGATGGAGCTGTCATCAATCGTTAGTGTCAGTGCCATCGTCCGCTCCTCCCTTCATTGAAAACGCTCCGCAAACCGATAGGTCAGCGAAGCGTCTGCATTTTTCTGTTACTGTTTCACGAATCCAATCCGGCGCATCAGGCACATCATTGTAAAGGCCATACTCGCCAAACATACACTCCATTCCCACGTTCCTAGCCTGCACAGCTTCCAGAAAACTTCTGTAATACCCAAGGTGGATATCGTGCTGGCTGATTTTTATCCTCGCTCTGAATTTTGAACGCGGAGGATAATAACTCACACCGGATACCCCGGAAGTATTATTACATTGCAAAGGCTGATTGCACTGGTTCTGCTGATGGGTGCAGATACGAAGGTTGCACAGTCTGTTGTCAAAAGTGTCCAGACTGATATGATCCACTTCGTAACCAGGAGGAACATCCAGAAGGTAGCGGTACAGCTGCTCCCCTGCACGGTTGATGATATATGCTTTTCGGTCAGGAGCGTCATTCTTATTCCGATACCAGTTGACATCCTTAATTCTGTCAAAGCGGTCAGCATCAAACAGAAATCTGGTGCCATCATGAAGGGTGCCGTATCCAATCTTCCCATCCTCAGAAAAGGAATATTTCACATTACTCATCTGGCGTCTCCTCTTCCATCAACTGCATAGCTTCATCCAGTGTCAGCTTCTGTCCGTCACGGATGACATACACATCCGAGGCGTTGCCGTCATGAAAAGCGACGTACCTCGAAACAGCCACGTCCACAAACTTGACTTCCAGTTCCACCCCATAACAGGTTCTTTCGAGCTGCTCACAGGCAATCAGCGTACTCGCTGATCCGAGGAAGCCGTCAAGCACGAGACCGTTGGTCATCGTACATTGCTTAATGAGGTAAGCGATAAGCTGCACCGGCTTAGAGCTTGGATGGCCGAACCCCTCCTTCTCCGAATCCTTAATACCATCGAACTCAAACACCGCCGTCTGTTTCTGGTCGCCGTACCAGATATGCTTGCCATCCTTGCGCCAGCCCCAGATGATCGGCTCCATGTTGAATTTCCAGTCCGTCCGCATGAACGGAGCGCGTGGCTTCTTCCAGATAAGACCGGCGCCGACTTTGAAGCCCGCATCCTCGAAAGCGTCATAGAACACACGGGTTTTCATCGTCGCGTAAAATTCGTAAATCGAAGCGTCCTTCGCCATTGCGTTTTTGAAGTTCGTAAACACCTTCATTAAAAACTCATAGGCTTCCTTATCGTTCAGGTTGTCATTAGCAATTGTCCCGGACTTATTCTGCAGGTTCACAAAGTATGGAGCGTCCGTGCAGACCAGGTTGACCTTCCTGTCACCAAGCAGCTTCTCAAAAGTCTCCGGCAGGGTCGAATCACCGCAGATGACTTTGTGCCTGCCAAGGCACCAGATGTCTCCCGGCTTGGAAAAGGCCGGCCGCTTCAGCTCCGATTCCACATCGAAGTTATCTTCTGTGATGTCCTTGCTGTGTACGTTGCTGAACAGGTCATCAATCTCGGCGGCATCGAAGCCTGTAAATCCAAGGTCAAAATCTGCTTCTTTGATATCTTTCAACAGATCTGCCAACAATTCTTCGTCCCATGCGCCTGTGATTTTATTAAGCGCAATATTGAGTGCCTTTTCTCTGGTCTTGTCCACATCGACTACCGCGCACGGCACCTCAGTGTAGCCCAAATCAATAGCACAACTAAGGCGCTGATGTCCTCCGATAATCGTCATGTCGCTGTTGACCACCAGCGGGTCGGCAAAGCCGAACTCCTCGATTGAATTTTTGATTTTTTCGTACTCTTTATCCCCAGGCTTCAGTTTCTTCCTGGGGTTATAGGTTGCCGGCTTGAGCACGGATACCGGCAGCACTTTCAATTCAGCTGTAGGTTTCATGTTCTTCTCCTTCCTCACACACGCATCACTTCGGAAAACGGCACAAATAAAGAGCCGAACCGAAAGCCCGACTCATACTCACCGCTGTCCTCATTCAGCTGTTCTTCCATGGAATACCACGCCGGGGCTTCCCCGTTCATGGATGCCAGCACCCTGTCATCACAGTGGTCAATCTCATGTACACAGATACCCGCCACGTTACTGACGGGATAAACACCTATCGTTTTCAGATCCGTCATTCCTCATCGTCTCCTTCCTCTATCTCCCAGCCGTACCGGTCCGCCAGATAACATTCCCGGCAGCAGTATTTCCGATCCTTGCTTTTCCACTGGTTAAAGACTGCCCCGCAGTATTTGCAGACAGCTGTCTTCCCGCCTGTGCTTTTCCGGTCCTCATATTTGAACTCCTCGTGGCAGCGGTCGCAGCAGAACTTCTTCCTTCCTGGCGGCACCGGTGCGCCGCAGTTCTGGCACTTGGGTGTCTGCGGCTTTGCCGATGAGCTGCCCACGCTGATGTACAGGCGGCAGTTTCCCTCGGTCGGAAGCCCCAGCTCATGGCAGTAGTCTGTGATCTGTGCCTCTGGCATCCCTGTTTGTTCTGCAATTTCAGCAATGCTCACCCCGTCAAGCCGGAGCCTGCGCACCTCTTCCCGGTCAGGGTCAAAGGCATCTCCGTCTTCCAGTACGCCGTCGGCGCCGATCCGCTCGGAAAGCCCCTGCTTATAACCCTTATAGTTTTCTGACAGGAGCGGTTCCAAGAGAGCGGTATCCACAGGGGTGATGTACTGTAAGGCTTCATCCAGTTCACTCTCATCCATCCGTATCCTCTCCCTTCTCCGTCTCCGGATTCTTCGCCCTCGCCCGGTTTGCGCAGGCGCGGCTGCAATACTTCCTCGGCCTCGGTGACTCCCGGCTTGCCAGGAACTCCCTCCCGCACTGCGGGCACACCGCTGTCCGTGTGCTCGTCCAGTTCTGTGGGGACGGGTGTTTTGAATGCCACCGGCTCCTGCACTTGTCCGAGCAGAACTTCCTCGGCCTTCCGGTATGGTTCTGTTCTATCGGCTTGCCGCATTCCAGGCACATCTTTTTCACACTGTCTCCCGCCAGCTCTTCCAAAGCGCCATCAGGGAACAGGTCTGCCATCAGCAGTTCCATCGTTGGCTTCAAAACACTCACCTCACTTTCAAGCTGTCTAAAACATGGGGTACAAGCCCATGCTGCGTCAAAACTCGGTGGCGCGGTTTCCATGCTGCGCCGTAAGTCCTGCCGTTTTGGTAAAAAACATCAAAAAACACAATAAAAAATATTTGATTCCGCCCACCAAACCGATGCATTTTCTTCAACAGTTCAGCGGAATATCTGATTCATCCGAATCATGCCAAAACCCACGATTTTCATTGATTTTTGAGCGAAATTCATGGGTTTTCGTAAAATCCGGCTTGATTTTTATACATTCTGATTTCGCGCCCGCAGCCCCAGCCGGGGCCGGGGCCTATGAAATTTGCGAAAATGAACACGAGAGGCCGCACCGTTCCACGGCAGGAAAGGTTTTAGAGATTCAGACCGGGCCCTGGGGTGGGTCGTGTGCGTGTCACTCGTCGTAGATGTCTGTTCTGATCCTCCCGGCGATTTCCAGCACCGTGTCCGAATATGGACTTCCTGCTTCGCCCTTGTTCCAGTAGTTCCGGTAAGCTCCAGTCACACCGTAGTGATAGGCAGTCAGCACCTCTTCCTGGGAGCCGAACCGCCCGAACAGCTCCACAAGGTAGTCGATGCCTGCGTTGATGTTGAGGTAGGGGTTCATGAACGCTTCGTCTGACAGTGGGTTGCCCAGCCGCTCGGAATGGAGCGAGGGGATAACCTGCATGTAGCCGACCGCTCCGCTCGTACTCACAGCGTCGTACTTGTAACCGCTCTCCACCTCAATCATTGCCAGCACCATTGGGTAGTCGATGTCGTTCTGCGTGCACAAGGCGTAGGTGTACACCTGCACAGCGTCGGGAAAGTAGCCGCCCGTCAGCTCGTACTCCTCTGGTATGTCGTAGTGGTACCAGCCCTCCAGTGTGTCCTCGCCCCAGTCAAGGGACGTGGTGGTGAAGGGGTACTCCAATCCCGACAGGTCGGGGATGTCGTGGTTTACGGCTTCCTCTGTGTCAGCCTCTGTTGCTGCGATCTCCGTGGTGGGACTTTCTGTATCCTCGGTTTCTGTAGATGAGCTTGTTTCGCCCTCTGTAGAACCTGCCGTATTTTCGGCCTCCAAATAAGCCCCATTTTCCGATACCTCGGTATTGGCATCTTCCGTTTTTGCCCCACATGACCTGACAGCCGCAATAACGAAAATAATCGCTGCCAATAAAACAGCGATTACTCCGATTCTGCGATATAGGGCTATTCTGCGTTTTCTTTGTCTTTGATAGTTCGTCATATAGTGAAATCCTCCAATCTCAAATTCTCGTATTTTTCAATATCCCGATAAATCACCTTTTTTTCAGTAGTGATATTCAGGAATTATATCCTCAGTCAGCGTTTTACGGTCATGACACTCTTTACAGAGTGCCTGGTAATTATTCTCATCCCAGAATAGCTTCGGATCACCGCGATGCGGAATAATGTGATCCGTCACAGTCGCCTTTCTGTACACAGGCGGTTTTTTCGCCATGCATCTGACGCATAATGGGTGGCTTTGCAGATACCGCTTCGAGACCTTTTCCCATCTTCGGTCGTATCCCGCTTTTCTCGCTGACCGCACCGCTTCTGGGTGCATTGCCTTGTGTTTTTCGCAGTACCGCTTTCCCGGTTCGACCAGTTCCGGACAGCCGGGATGCTGACACGGAACTTTCGGTTTATACGGCATGGCTCACTGCTCCCACGGCATATCCGGGTTTGTGAAATGCCCATATGCCGAAATCGTGTTGTAATCCACATCCAGGAGATGCAGATTTTTGATAATCCCTCTCGGAGTCAGGTCATAGCTGTCTTTCACGTAAGCCTGGATAAAATCAATCGGCTGGATCTCCGTACCGAAGCAGTCGATGGCAATTCCCACAGGCTCGGCAACTCCGATAGCGTAGGAAAGCTGAATCTCACACTTGTCCGCATATCCGGCAAGCACGATGTCCCTTGCGATTTTCCTTGCCATATATGCCGCGGAACGGTCAACTTTGGTCGGGTCCTTTCCCGACATTGCTCCGCCACCGATTCTTCCGATGCCGCCATAGGTGTCGCAGGCAAGTTTGCGGCCGGTCACACCGCAGTCCGCCCAGCTCCCGCCTTTAACAAAGCGGCCAGTCGGATTGATGAGCTTGTCAAAGTCAGAATTGAGACCGTAATCAGAAGCCGCCATAATCATGAGAGTTTCCACAATCGTGCGGAAATCGGACGGCTCCACATCCTCGCTGTGCTGCACGGAACACAGAAATGTAGTGATCCTGCCGCTGTCATAATCAAAGCTGACCTGTGCCTTGGCATCCGCACGGAACATCCTCGAAGGATGGTGATTCAGCAACTTCAAAAACCGTGTCGCCACGATATAGGGAATGGGTAGAAGCTCCGGGGTTTCATTAGTGGCGTAGCCATACATGATTCCCTGGTCACCCGCTCCGCCCTTATCAACGCCGAGTGCGATGTCGGGAGACTGTGCCTCCACCATGATGCCGATATCATAAGGTGCGGCATAGATGGGATCGTAAATGAACCCTGTCTTGTCCCTGCCGATACGGTCAAACACCTCGTCCACCAGCTTACGGTAATCCGGCTGGTGCTTGCTTGTCAGCTCCCCGGCAATAATGATGTGGTTGTTTTTGATAAGGACTTCAATCGCTACTCGGCTTTCCTTATCGTGGGCAAGGCAGTCGGTCACCACAGCGTCTGCTATCTGATCCGCCAGCTTATCCGGATGACCGTTGCTGACCTGTTCGCTTGTATATACATTCATTCCACATCCTCCTCGCCAACTTCAAATTCACGGTTCAGCCATGCAAGGCACTTCTCACGGCTGTCGAATTCCTCCATCCAGTAATCGCCGGTGGTGTTGTCAATGCCAATCCAGCCAGCCTTGGTAGCAACGCAAAAGCGGCCTCTCGGAGTACCATCTTTCCCCTGTGCCAGAAAATGCTTTCCATAGGAGCGGTTCATGATGAGCGGATCGGTTTGCTTATCCTGTTTCCGCTCCTCTGCAGCAATCTCACCGCCGCAGGCGGCATAACCCGCAAGGTCGATGTAGCTGTCCTCGCTCTCACCAGCATAAATGCGGGCAATCTTAACGAGTGCCATCATCATTGCCACATCCCGTTTCAGGAACAGCTCCCCGCGATATGCACTCCACAGCTCTGCTATCTTGCTGAAGTTGTCCTCCGGGTTACCGTACTGTTCATTTCTGTCCTGGCAGACGCACTTTTTTGCAGCGTCCAAAATCTCTTCACGCTTCATTTGAAACCTCCTCGTGATTGTTAATGCCAAGCTGCACCATCACAGCCTGTGTCAGCTTTTCCCTGGTAGCCGGGTCTGTAATCTCACCGACCCTGCTTAAGAGCCGATGCTTATCAATCGTGGTCATCTGCTCCATGAGCGCCAGTGATTCCTTGCTCTTATCCCAACCCTCAATCTTTCCGATCAACACATGGGACGGCAGTTCCAGCTTCTTCATTTTCGTAGTGAACGGAACCACAGTCACAATGTTGGAAAACCGGTTGTTCTGGTCGTTGCTCATAACAAGAACCGGACGCTCGCCTTCCTGCACAGAGGAATAGGGATGACTTCCAAGCTGCGCATACCAGACTTCCCACTGTCGGACATCCCTGGGGCGCGGTTTATTACGGTCAAGCCAGTCGCGGCAGGCGTCCGGGTTATCAAGCGTCGGTATCCTCCTGGACCTATGTTTGCTTCGTTTGCCCATTCGTTCTCACCATCCTTTCGATTTCCGGGCATAAAGAAAGCCCTCGCAGGATTTCTCCCGTGAAGGCTTCTCAGTGCGATTTTTAAATCTATTTTCACTAATGCCATTTTACCATATAGGGCTGGTGGCCTCAAGGTGGCTTAGGGGTGAACTCAGGGTGAACTGGGGTGAACTGAGGTGGCTTTTTTATTTCTCTCCCTCAAAACCGCTTCTATAGCAGGCAGGAGCTTTGTCACGTTCGTGTTTATGTTCTCCGAATCTATATGAATGACCTGCCAGCCCTCACCCAGCTTCATTACCACAACCTCATCCCGTATCTGTTGCTTCTTGAGATCCTCACGCCTGTGAAACGGTCGACCATCAATCTCAAGTGCGACACGGTACTTCGGAATGACAAAATCCACAGAATACTCATAAATCTTGACTTGGTGGTGGACTACAACACCCCTCCGCAAAAGCTCCAAGGCGGTCATCACCTCTTCCGTGCTTTGAAACCAGCCGGGAGTGCCGATTTTCTTTCTCACTTGTTCTATTGCCGGTTGATATGGTCCTATGTCCGTTATCTTGGAAATCCGCTTGACAGCATTCTCAAGGCGTTTCTCTTTTTTATCCGTCTGCAAAGCATCCTTCTCCAACCTTGCCTGCTCCCTGGCATACGCTCTGCACTCCTTGCAGACATAATCCACGCCCCGCACGTATTTCCACAGTGGCACAGGCGCGCCACAGATTTTGCAGGGTGGGTAATACCACATATTTTTGTGACTGTCCTTTTCCATCGGGATGCCGTCCTCTATCGCTTCGTTATAGCTCATCGAATTTGCCCTCCTCCAGCTTTTCAAAGTTGAACATTGCTCTGTCATGTATTCTCAACACCCAGCGTTTGGTGTAATTCAGCTTCTTTGCAACCTCTCCCCACGTCATCAGCATAAGGTACCGATAACGGAGAACAAGCCTCTCATTGGCACATTCCAGCTTGTCAATCTCAAGCCCTACTTCAAACTTCATGTTTCCGAGGGTAATCAGATCCTCACTAATTTCGTTTTCCAAATCCATAATCTTGTTTGAATATCGCTCAAAAGGCGCATCCGTATTCCTCGTAGCGTTATAATGCTCTTTGAAATCACAGCCCGTAATGCTCATTGACAGCTCCCTGTAGCTTTCAAGCTCCGCTTTCTTTGAAACTATCTGCTGATTGAATCGGTTAACCTGTTCTAAGTATTCTTTAGCAGTCATAATAGCCCACCTCCCCCCGCAGCTTGTCCATCAGCCACTCACCGTCCAGTGTGGTCAACGCATTAAACCACTGGGAGCGGAAGAACCTCTCACAGTCCCGCTTCATACGCTGCGCACTGTCATAATTAGGGTTCCTTTTCAGTCCCCTCAGCGCACTGCGGTAATCGTTCGCCGCCTGCTTAATAATGGCATTCGCCAGTCTCTCATAACCGTCCACCATACAAACCTCTCTTTCTGAAACTGAAATTCTTAAGGTTTCCCATCGTTTCAGCGAGGCAGTGAGGCAGTGTATCTATGTAATCAAAGTCTCTTTGTTATCTTCGTAATCAGTGAACGGAGCCCTCAAGGATGCTCCGTACCTCGTCAACCGAGCGGACAACATAAGCTTCTCCGCCCGCCGCAAGGATTTTCCGGATGGTCGCCTCCTGCAAAGCAGTCGGCCTGCCTGTCGCGGTCTTGACCTCAAAGCCATAGAAGCGCCCATCCACACAGGCAATAATATCTGGTATGCCGGCCGTGCCGTACATCCCGCCATGCTCTTTCCAGCAGAAGCAGTTTGGCAGTGTCCGCAAATATTTCATGATTGCAGCCACAATATCTTTCTCTAACATAAAGCACTCCCTTCTTGATACCTTTTCTGTGTCCTGTTTCCTTGTTTCCGCCGTTTTTATAGCTTCGCGTATATACGCGCGCACGCGCACGCGCACGTATAAAAAAATTAATTTTCCGCGATAGCTCTAGTATCAGAAAAAGAAAAGTAACAGTAACAAGTAACAAAAACATAAATCATTTCACTGTGATAATTCCCCGGTTGGCTGCGCCGCCGACCAGCCGGGGAACCATCGTTACATTGGTTCAATCTCTGTGGCTTCAAAGCCAGATACATCACACCGCTTGCTCAGCGTCTCGAAATCCACCACCCAACACTTCACACTGTCCGAGCCGATACGCTTCTGTGCGTTTGACTCCAGAAAGATATCCGAGTGCCGGAGCTGCTTCTTGAACTGTCCGTACTCAAGCACCTCACCAACGATAGCGTAGTCGCGGCGGTACTTCGTATAGCGGTCATACACGGGGTTTAGCCGGATATACAGCTTCTTCCCATCGGGTGAGAGTGTGTAATCTGCCTTGGGGTCGAGCTTCATTCTTGCCATAACCTCGAATGTCTCATCAATGACGCTCCGGTTGTGGGTACCTCCATCCAGAAGGTAATCCTGCGCAGCAAATTGCAGATAGTTCGTACAGATTTCCATCCTGTTTGGGAACACATTGTCCCAAGTATAGCCGTATCGCATACACAGAGTTTCTAAGAGCTTAAGCCCAACGTAACAGCACGCCAGGTTGTTCAAAACACGGCTTGGAAGCATCTTCTCAAATTTCCCCAGCCCCTCTTTATGCCACTTTGCCACCTCGTCCGGGTGAACGGATAACGCCGTGTCCAGGAGCGACCGTCCGAAGTCCCCAAGCGTCTCCGGTGAAAAAGCAATACGGTTAAATGCCATCCTGCGGTCTGCGTCTTTTAAGTCCTTCTTGGAAAACAACAGCTCCACGCTCCGCTCACGGATCGCCGCCTCATCCGCCGATTCCTCGCCGGCTACGACAAGAGGCGCCGCCAGTTCATAGACAACCACGGTCTGGTCAGCCCTGCCCCTCACTCCGTTGTGCCCATCGTAAGCGTCACGGAAATGGTTATACAGAACGCTTAACCTCTGCCGGTCAATCTTGGACGGCTTGAACTCGTCTAAGGGCAGCGGGATTACGTTGGACGACGCCGCATCCTTCATCAGCGTGAACTGCGTGACCTGCGTCGCCGCCATCACTTTCGATGTCGAGAATATGGGCAGGATGACTTTCTCAAGCGTTGTGGACTTGCCACTGCCGGCCTCGCCGATCAGGAAGAGGTGCGGAAACTTAATCCCGCAGCGTTTCATGTGCTCTTTTAAGAAACACCCTGCACACCACGCAAGAATAGAGATTGCTTTCGCAGGCTCGTTGTAACTCATCAGCCAGTGCCCCAGCTCCGGCAGCTTCTCTTTCGCCAGCATATCGCAGCTTAAGATGCCCGTCTGGATGCTCTTGTACTTTTCGAGCTGCACGATGTCATCGACAGCCGTACCCCCGTGTTCCATACTGCCCTCTGTCGTGACGAACACATAGCGTCCGGCGTATTCATAGACACCCAGGGCTTTCACACCATATTTCTCCGTCCACTCAAGCTGAGAGATATAGGTCTTCAGCAATTCCAAATCCCCATCCGAACCATAGTACGACAGCGCAATCGTGTTCCTGTTCAGCAGGTTCTTGAACTTCTGCTGGTTGGCGAAGTCTGTGGTCATGAACTTAAGCCGGTACTTCTCACCGTGTGTCGTGACAAGGTCAGCACAGAGCTGCGCCTCCTCCTCGGACTGAATCATTTCAATCGGCACGATCACAAAGTTAGTGATGGGATACACCGTGTCACCCTTCTGGCGGAGGTACCGGCCGTTGGCTTCAAACACAGGCGAAACATCTGCCGGATTGTAAATATCCTCTGTCTTTTCGATGGCCTTATCCAAGGTTTCCTGCCCATAGGTGGTACCGTCGCTCCGATGAGCCACATCCCACTTATCACGGAACAGCCCCGACTGCCGGAACAGCCTGTCCATCTGCTCCTTGTCCTTGCCGGACCAGAACGCCAGCTTCAGACACAGTGCCATATCCGCCTCAGACTGACTCTGATACTTCTCCTGCCATCTGCCCTCCCAGAGAAGCTGGAACACATCGCCACCTTTGGCTGCCTGTGCCTTTTCAAGCAGCTCCTCATCGGTGAGCTTCGCCGGCGCCGCATTGGATTTTTTCTTCTTCGTTTTCGCTTTCGATCCGCGTTTTTTGGATACATAGTTTTCGTGAATCCAGGCAAGGGTGCCGTTATCCTCTGCTACCGTCTCCGGCGCATCGGGGAGCTTCTTGCCTGTGACGGTAAAATACCGGCCGGAGTCATACATCTCGACTCCCGTCTCGCTGTTCTTACTGCTGCCCTTCGGCTTCTCACCCTTAAACCACAGATGCACACCATCCCCGGACGGAGAGAATTCCGCGAATGTTGGCTGCTTCGCCAAAATCGCCGCCGCGACTTCATTGAACTGCCCCGTTTCCGGGTCATAGCAGTGGTCGATGTCCACTCCAACGAATCCGTCCTCTTTGACAAACATCCTGCCGATTCCCGTGAAGCCATACATCTCCACGGCATCCGCCACAGTCTGATAATCCGTCCACGTCTCCGGCTTATTGGACGCAGCGTTCTTACCCGTTTCCGGGTTGATTGGAACCTTTCTGGGCTTGCCGCCATCTTTATCCGGCATCAGCCTGAAATTCACCCAGCGTTTGCCTGCTTTCAGTTCTTCCGGGATCATCTTCCTGCATCTCCTTTCCTTCAGCGGCTGTATCTACTGCCGCATACTTTTTCTTGCTCCCATCCCTGCTGCCGGGAGGACGCTCTTTTCTTGCTATAGCAGCTTTCCGCTCCGCCTTGCGCTTGGCCTGCCGCTCCTCCCGAATGATGTTATACAGGGCTTCGTTAAAGGTCGGGTCAGGATATCCCTCCCGGTTCCTGCCGTTAAATCTCATTTTGCCTGCCCTCCCAGCCTCGAAAGAGCGGCCTCCCTCGCAAGCATCTGGATCGCGCAGCACTCGCGTTCATATACCCACCAGCTGCAAAGTTCGCGGCAGCAGTCTGCTTCTCCCTCATCCCTGTCAGCCATAGCCATGAGTGGGCAGAAACTTTCCGCTTTTCTGACCGTGACCGAATCTATCTGTTTTTTATCGTTTTCCACTTGAAATCCTCCGTTTTTATGCCGTTTTTTGATTTATTCGCCGATGACGCATAAATATGCGCCACCGGCTTTTACATCAATCCATCTCTTCCATATGACCGAAGTCATCTCCATACGAACCTTCCGACACAATGGGAACATCGAAATCCGGGTACGGCTGTACCTCCATGCACTCCTTGATGAAACTCTCGGCCTCCTTTACCTTGTCCTCAGGCACGATGAATACCAGCTCATCATGGATCTGCAGGATAGGCTGAAGCCACGGGCGCTCCGGCAGTCCCTTGATGATCCGTGCGCATGCCGCTTTCAAGATATCCGCCGCTGTCCCCTGAATCGGCGTGTTCAAAGCACACCTCTCGGCGAAGGACTTCTTTCCCCAATCCTCTGAGAGAATGCCGGGGAGGTAACGCCTCCGCCCCATCCAGGTTTCCGCATAACAGGTCTTGGCAGCATGGGCTTTCGTCTCCTCCTGCCATTTCGTCAGCCCCGGATAACCAGCTTTCAGGTTGTCGATGATTTCCGCACATTGCTCGAACGTGCGATCCACGCCTGCTTTGAACTTCAGTGTTTTCTGGAGTCCTCTGGGGAACAGTCCGTAGAACGTACCAAAGTTTACGTTCTTGGCAATGGTCCGATGTTCCTTATAACCGGGGAAATGCTTGTCCTCCGCCTGCTCATAGGTCACACCGAAAATAACACTCGTGGTCTGCGCATGGATGTCACCGCCGTTGCGGTACGTCCAGAGCATCTTCTCATCCCGGCAGTAGAACGCTCCAACACGCAGCTCGATCTGGGAGAAGTCGTTGCTGATCAGCTTACATCCCTCCGGCGCCTTGATAAAAGCACGGACACCGATGGGGTCATTGGTCGCCCTGGGGCAGTTGCCCGTAATGGAAACCTGCCCTCTCCTACGGACTACGATGAATCCACTCGGCACTGTCACGCAGTAAACCCTGCCCTCATAATGGACTGTGTTTCTCTCCGCTCCCTGCGTCAGGCTGTAGTTCTGCTTCGTCACGTCCAGCTGGTAGTTGACCTTCGCATTAGGGTTGCCGCTGTAATATTCACGCAGATGCGCCCTTGTGCCGGTCAGCGTATACAGAATCTGCATCCAGTCGGCATTCTCCTTGACCGAAGTGCTGTAGTAGTTCTGCCTGGTAAAACAGCCGTCCCATTCCATCAGTTCACCGAGGATGTTCATTGCTGTCTCGCGGTCAAAATCCAGAAGCCATGATCCCCACTGCTTTTCCGGTCCTAACAAGTCGATGATCCACTTGGAGAAGTCGCTCTTTAAGAGCCGGACATTCACCCTGCCGTCCTTCTTCGTATAATCGGAATGAGGGGCGCCGGTCTCCTTAATAGCCTGCATGAGTCTGCGGAACTTCCGCGCCTTGACGAAGGAAAACTCAATGCCGCCGTCACAGATATATCCGTCTGCCTGTGTCGCAGCAAGAAGCGTCGCTTCCGCCTTCGTCAGATGCTTCTCACCAAACGCAAACTCCCCGGCATTCAGCTGTCTGGCATCCTTCGGATACTCGGCGGCATCCACCACGAAGAAGCTGTCGTCCTTCTTCTGCAGGAGACACCGGTGCTCCGGCGTCATCAGCAGGCTGATATGCTTGCTCTCCACCTGCACCATCTCCCCGTCGTAGGACTTGTCGATATAGTCGGTCGGCGTAACGAAGGAAATCTCCCCGCCGTCCCACTGTGCCACAAGCTCCCCCTCCTGCAGTTCCGGGAACGGCACGAAGCCGCGCCTGGTCAGAATCTCCGTCTCCGAATCAAAGCAGTTCTGGATGTTGGGGTTCCGGCAGTTCATCCTGCCTGTGTCTGTGCTGAGCGAGAAAAAATCCGGGTGGATTCTCCCCGTCACTGAGTTGATATATTTCAAGTACCCGTCTATGTAGGTACTCTTTAATTTGCCCCACTTGCGGTACTCCTGCACCAGTTCGAACAGGTGGGACAGCTCCGGCTTGTTCTCATCGCACCATTCCTTTAACATCTGCATTGCCTGGTCGTCCGCCGCCTCACGGTTCGTCTCCGTGGTCTTTACCACAGGGAGTCCCAGAGTCTTGTAAAGGTGCATCTTAAATGCGTTCGTAGAACAGTTGCTCCCAATCGCAACGCCAGGGCACATTGTTTCAATCTCCGCTTTAATCTCTGCAATTTTCTCCTCCGCTTCTGTCTTCCGCTCCTCCATCAGCTCACGGTTTACGGGAACCCCGTTGTGCTTCATCAGCCCAAGGAACACAGCTGTAGGCGACTCAATCTCCTCCACCAACGTCCTGTGCTGCGGAAGGAAGCGGTCAAACCAGCTGTTGCACTTGTTGTAAAGCCGCAGGGTCATATCCGAGTCAGCGCAGCCATAGCGGACCGTCTCCCATTCCTGCGGATTCATCTCATCAAAGTGGCGGCCGGCTGTGACATCCGTGAATGACGGCATCTCCACGCCGAACTGTTCCGTTGCCATACGCTTCAGACCGCTGTCCGACAATTTACGGAACTCCCACTTCGACTTCATGGTAAGCTGGCAGGCCGCGATTGTGTCATACACAGGCGGCTGGATCACGATACCAAGATGATAGGACATCATGGCCTCGAAGGATAAATTGTGAGCCACTTTCGTTACTTCCGGATTCGTGAGGAACTGCTCCTGGAACTTCCAGAACTCCGCTGTGTCCACGTTCTCTCCACACAAATGCGCGATGGGAACATAGATGGCTGTCCCTTCCTCCACGGAATAGCTGCAGCCCACGATATGGGACTTCGCCGGATCAAGTGCCGCCTTGTCCTCCTCGCGGAATGGCGGGTCAGGCGCCGTCTCATAGTCAAAGGCGATCACCTTGGCGTCGCCGAGATATTCCTGAATCCTCGCCACGGTTGTGACGGAGCGGTAATCTTCACTCTGCACCATCCGCACCGCCTCCTTCGTAATCCCCCACGATATCGTTCTCATCCTCATCATAGTCGTAATCCGTCTGGCGGTTCGCTGATATGATCCTTGCACTTACCCAGCCGTTCTCCTCTGCAATCTTCTTCTGAAAATCCATAAGGTCATCCCATGTCGGGATTTTATGCGGAAATTTCCGCTCACAGAGAATGATTGAGGCCGAGGTAGAATCCTCTTCTTTTGTGACAAGGAGCATGAATGCATACCGGCTTTCACAGTCTTCTACGTTCTCCGGTGCGCTGACCGGGATCGCGCAGGTGACCGCTGCATCGTCGCAGCCCTCCCGCTCCAATGCTTCTGTCCTTGCCCATGCGATATTCTCTTCCAGTGTGCCTCTCGGACTCAGGATCATTTCACACTGTGTTGGCTTAACGATTTCTTTCCCTGGCGCGGCAGTCAAGACCGTCAAAAAATATCTGTTACCCATTTTCTTCCTCCAATCTAAGAAGCATGGAGGGAAGGGAGTGTCCCTCCCCTCCGTTTCCGTTATAACTGTGCTTACATCGGTTCAATGACCTCGCCGGTCTCCGCATCCACGAACTCCGGCACTTCATCATCCTCAACGAGGGACTCCATGGTCATATTCGCATCGTATGCCTTGACCCACTCGACCATCTTTGCCACCGCTGCTTTCTCTTCGTCGGTCAGCGCACGGACGAACTGGAACTTCGCCTGGGAATATCCGATGTCCGTGGAGCTGGTTGCCTTCTGCAGGCTGATGCTCGTGACCACCTGGGACGGGAAACGGCGCTTATTGAGCAGGCTCTTTGCGTAGCGGCCATACTCCGAAAGGGAGCCGGTCGGAAGAGAAAGACGGTACGGGAAGATGTCACCCTCCATGAGGATATACATCATCCTGCGGTTCTTGCACGCCTTGCCCTTGCTGCCGCCGACCGCACTGCCGAACTGGTTGTACGGGCACTTGGCACATGTGCCACCCGGATCGCCGGTTCCGACCACGCCATCAAAGGAGCCACAGTCAGGCGGGTTGTTGCCTCCGGTATATGCGCTCTTATAATAAGCGTTGATCGGATGCTGATACAGGATGACACCCGTGATGTTCTTCACCAAAGTGCTCTCTCCCTCATTTTCCGGGTCGGGCATCTCGAATGCAGTCACGCCGCCGGCTGGGAGCTTGATCTTGTCCAGCCTGAAATCGACCCCTGCGAAGTCACCGGATACATCGTTGTCCATAAAATCCAGACTGCCTGCCAGTGCATATCCGCTCGTCTCGGCAAGGTCAGTGGTCTCTGCTGCTGCGGTCAAATTCTTATCTGCCATAGTTAAAATCCTCCTGATTTTTGATTGATTTATATAAAGGTTGATATTTTTCAGTGTTTCAGTGTATCTACATTTTCAGCGTTTCAGTGTATATACGAAAGCAGTGGGTCTTCGGATCAGCTTTTCCTCGTGGACTTCGTCACAGAGACGGATGACTGGTCATACAAATTGACCACATCGGCAATCCACTTCGGAACTTCCTGGTCATTTTCGTCCTTCAGTTCTTTCACGAGTGACGTCAAACTGTTTGCGTTTACGCTTTCGACAACCAGGTCGCCGTAGCCGTGTGCGCGGAGTGCCGCGAACAGTTCCTCCTTGCTCCCGGCTTTTGCGGAAGCACGGGTCTTTATGGTTACTGAGAACCTTGTGCCCTTACGGGTAAAGTTCTCCGTCTCTGTCTGGATCATCAGGTCAAAGAGCCGCTTCTCTGTCTGATCCTTGTCAGCGGTAACCTCTTTGAGGTAGTCCTCCGCCTTTTTCTTTTCGTCACGCAGAGCTTTCAGACGTTCCGCCAATTCATACATGGCGTTGGCCGTAGGCGTAACGGCCTCCTCCTGCTCCTGCGCTCCCGGTTCCTCATATACCGGCCATTCCTGTTCATAGTCCATAGGGTCTCCTTTCTGCTACACTGAAAACGGGTTCCTGCCCTGCCGGTATTCATCGACCAGCATTGATGCAAGGTCGGCTTTATCCCGGAGGGACTTCAAAACTTTTGCATCCACGGTGCCTTTCGCCTGGAGGTAGATATAGTGACAGTCCTCTTTCTGCGACACCCTGTGGATACGCGCCTTTGCCTGTTCAAAGTTGCTCATGCTGTAATCCAGGCTGTAAAACAGCATTGTGCTGGCGGCTGTCAAAGTTAAACCGAGACCTGCTGCCGCAATCTGCCCGACAAATACCATACAGATTTCATCTTCCTGGAATCGGTCAACCTCCGCCTGCCGATTATTCACACCACCGCGAACAACCGAGTATTCGATGCCCTTCTTCTGCAGGAGCTTTTCGATGTCATTAAGCTCCTGTACGAACCTTGCCATCACCACCAGCTTTTTGCCTTCCTCTGTTACCGAATCAACGATATCGGAGAGAGCATCCAGCTTGGCCTTACTGATGGTCACATCCTTGCCGCTGTCGTCGGTCAAATGTCCACCAGTCGCCTGCGAGAGCCGCAGGAGTTTGGTAAGAACATTGTTGGCCGTTACCTCGCTCTCTTCGGAAAGCTCGGTGAACGCCTGTTTTTCCAGCTCTCGATAAATCTTCATGGCCTTCGGTTCCAGTTCCACAGTCCGCACCTCCTCGGTGATGCCGGGAAGATCGAGACACTCCTCTTTGGTGACTCGGAATGCGATAGAATGGAGCTTTTCCAGGAACTCGTCCTGCATGGTGGAACGGAACACCGGCGTATGATTTCCATATCCCATCATATCGAAGAAATGGTTCCTGAATCGGACGAAGCTCTTCCCAAAAATCCGGCTGTCAACGAATCGGTACTGTGAGTAAACATCCAGCTCCTTATTCGTGATGAGTGTGCCTGTCAGCAAGAGCTTGAATCTCGCACGGTCGCCAAGACGGTGCATGGCTTTCGACTGCGCCGTCTGACCGTCCTTCAGCTTGTGTGCCTCGTCTGCGATAATCAGATCCGGGTTGAACCTGCGGATTTCCTCTTCCAGCCGCCAGGTGCTTTCGTAGTTGTTGACCATAATTTGTAATGGGCCTTCCTCTGCCTGCTTCACCTTTTCCAGTGTTTCACGCTTCTTTGCGCTACCGCCCCGCAGGATAGTCAGCTCAAAAGGGAAATCGGCAAACCGCTCGAACTCATCCTCCCAAACACCGAGGATTGAAAGCGGAGCGACAATCAGCACTCGTGATATTAAACCATGCTGGTACAAGTACCCTGCTATTGCTATTGAAACAAGTGTTTTTCCTGTTCCCAGGCTACATCTCCATCAATAGAGCGCAGCCTTTGCTGTCATTATTGATTGGAGCCATGGGCATCACCTTCTTTCCTTTTCCCGAAACCATGCACCCTGCAATGCTCTGCCCGAGATGGCAGAACCATGAGGTTATCAGGATCGTTATTTCTGTAGTTGCCATCAATATGATGAACAATCTCTCCATCTTTCAGTGGTCTTCCAATTTTCTGTTCAGCCACCACCCTGTGTTCGTGCCTGCCGAGATATTTTCGATAGGTTTTTCCCTCGCCCCTGTCTCGCTGCAAGGCACCCCTGCGAAGTCTTGATTCGAAAACCCCGCCAAGCTGGTTCATTGGATTTTCGGTCTTGTTGTATTCAGATATTCTTTTAGCGTTCCAGCGATAAAAATGCTCCCTGCAACAGAAGTTATGCTCATGCATTTCTATCTGTAGTTTCTGGAATTGTTTCCCGCATAGGTCGCATGTCGTTGTTACCATCTGCATTTTCATCACCTTCTTTCTCCAAAACACCGAATACACGAAGCGCAAATTCAAATGCCCTGCGCTGGTGGTCATAAGGATGTGCCCTGATGGGCATATAGATTTCCGTCTCCATGGGAGACACCTCCTCTCTCCGCCACTGTTATGTGGCTGTTTCCTGGAACTGGTGGATAGCATTGAATACTTCCGCCAGCTCACTCAGTGTACTGTACTTCACTTCAAAAGCCCGAAGGTCTTTTAAAGCCTGTCCAAGCATCTGCTCCCGCATGGTCGTGGTGTTTAAAACCACATCCAAAGAGCGGTACGAACGATTCTCACCAGAAACATTGATGAATGCCCTGACAGGTTCATTTGCAACCGCCTCCGGATGAACCACGATGCAGCGGATAATATGTGCGGCCTGATATTCGCGGTACTTCTCTGCCGCCTCGCTGTCGTCCCATTCAAATTCATTGTGCAGCGGAGCATCCACAGGTCTGCTTGCGTCCAACAGACGCTTTGCCGTAAGACCTCCGCTCTCTTCAAGTTGCTGGCACACCTGCCCTGCGATATCAGCAGGGGTTTTCAGCTGCGCACCCGGTTTATATGAATACTGCATAAATCCGAACCTCCTTCTTCCAAAATCTAAAATTGCCGTGCCATGCATGAACCATGACTCACCATGCCGTACCGGACCACACCATAACTCACCCCGTCAAGCCTAAACATACCTCGCCTGCCACGTCGTACCACACCGTTCCTTGCCTGAACATAACTCACCACGCCTGCCGTACCCGGTCCCTCCTCAACACAACACACCTTGCGAAACCCCGCCTGCCGTACCATTCCCGACCTCGTCACACCACAACGTGCCGCAACTTACCGAACCTAGCCTGCCATACCGAGTCTCACCCGACCAAACCCGGCCTCTCCGGACCTCGACTTAGCACACCACACCTGCCTTACCGCACCATGCCATTCCACACTCAGCCTCACACCACCGTACCCCGACAAACCCCGCCTGCCATACCACGTCATACCTAACACAGCCCGAACTTACCCCGCTGAGCCATAACATGCCACGCCTGCCTTGCCTTAACATGCCTATCCAAGACCCGCCACGCAAAACCAGACCTTACCTAAACCAACCGTGCCTGCCATGCCCGACCTATCCCTACCAGGCCTCAACGCACCGTAACCCACCATGCCCCGGCAATCATATTTATTACTGAATGGAGAACATGCCGTTCTGTCCATCCTTTTCCACTCGCCACTCACCGACACCGCAAACATAGCCGCCAGCGTTCAACATATTCAGGATATTTTCCAGGCTGTACTCACCGTTCTTGTTGTAACTGATGACTAAATCCGCATACCAGTTACGGAATTCCGGTCTATATCGCAGGTCAGCCGAACCGAGTCCGATTCTCACCATGTCCTCACGCATCACAGGCAGGTCGGAGTGAATCTCCACAAGCCCGTCAGCATCTGCTTCGATGAAGAATGCGCCTCTTAAGCTCACCTTGTCCTTTGCCCAGCCCATACGGTATGCAGCACTGATCGCCGCCTGCTTGAAAGCCGTTACAGGGAAACCAAAGTGGGCGCCTTTGCCGCAGATTTCATAGAACTCCTCGATGGACTGTGCAGTTTTCGCCTCTTCTGCCACAGCGGCGGCGCCAGGGTACTTGCTCTCATCGGTAGCGAAATATGCTGCCGCAATAAAGTCGGCCAGGGGATCACGTACTTCCTTTGCTTTGCCCTTCTTGATGCCCTGCTGCGCTTCGAGCATCTGCTTGCGGGCTTTCTCCGACCACTTGTGCATGATGAGCGGGGTGTCTCCCACAGCGCGCACCGTAACCTTCTGAATGTCCATGGGTCTGATTTCAATAACTTCCTGTGCCTTTTTGCTTGCCATAATAACTACCAACCTTTCTTTAATTTGATTTTCATTGAATCATCGTAGTCGCGGCTCTCCGCCGCTCGTTATATAAGTACGGGGTGGATGCCCGCCCACCCCAGGCGGTTTGATTACTTCAGTTCTTCCAGGACGCTTCCCAGGATGAGCTTCAGAAAATCCTTGTCCTTTTCCGGCATCTCTGAGATGTGCTTAACGCCGTCGGGCTTCTTCTCATCCTTGCAGCAGTCGCACTCACAGACACCCTCGTCCTCGGCCTCCTCTTCGCCCTCGCCGTCATCTTCGAACTCCATCTCCAGCTCCTCATCCATGTCGGTGTTGTAGAAGGTGGTGCTGTGGCAGTCACCGAAGTGGAAGCTCAACGACTCGATATTGATGGTGATAGGTGTCTTTTCCAAATCCTTGTTACTCATAGTGCTTATTCCTCGCTTTCATTTTTTCTGAGCTGCTTTTTCAGCCCGTTGTACAGTTTCTCGGCCAGCTCGGCCGGCTCGGCCATGTGGCGGACCTTGATGAAGTTGTCCTTCGCAAAGTCGATCTCCGCCTGCATCCCTTCGCTGATCCGGTCTCCGAATGTCCACAGCTCGTCACACATGGACAGCCACTCAAGCCCCAGCTGCATCCCCTCTGCCCGCTCCTCCGGATCATCGTCGGAAAGGAACTGCGTCATATAAATGTGCGGACACATGGGAACGTAACCACAGAGAGTCAGGAGCCTGCAGGCTTTCCTTGCTCTGCTCACATTTGCTTCTAACTCACCGGCTCGTTCGCCAGGTTCTTCTGATACCGGTTTGTAGGGAGAGCAGACATACACTCTGGTCGGCTCTTCGCTTCTATCCCTCATTACTGCTTCCCTCCTCTTCCTGCATTTCGGAAATCACAACCTCTCCGACAGCGGAATGCGGCGTGATCACCAAAACCTTCATGCCTTCCCCGAACAGGAACCGCACCAGCCTTGCCGGGAGAGTCATCTCACCGGTCTCCACAGCCTTGCGTTTCCTGCCGCTTGGAATCATCACATTGACCCTGAGTTTGTTTGTTAAGAACATCGTCTCATTCACCTCCTGCTCTATGTTCTGAGGGGCTGTGGTTATTTGCCCCTCTAAGTCATAGGCCGCGAAAAACGGTCAAATGTAAGGCTGGCTCAAAAATTTTTGTAATTTTCCCTGAAAACTTTTTTGATGTAGTTCACCCGATCCCGTACCGACTGTCTTGTAATGCCTAGGTCTCGCGCAACAGATGCCATTGACTCTTCTTCTATAAGAACTCTCCGATAAATTTCCTTCTGGTCCTCTGTCAAATAAGCATCAACAAAATCCCTGACAGCCTGTGTTTCATTGGATGTGTCATCCATATCCACGGCGCACTCGGAGAAGAGCCGACTCTGATCAGAATCCATATCGTCACCCTCTGCACTGGCGTAGTAATCCAGTGACGCATGGTATTTCACCGGGTATTCCTCCTCTGGATTCTGGACCTTCCATTCTTCAATGTACGGTTTCTCCCAATCTTCAATCGGCGCCCTACTGTGCTTTACGTTATTGCGCACCTCGCAATCATCCAACCTGTGCAGCATGGCGATGTCAGCCTCGGTGACTCCGTCCACCCCAGGGGTAAGCACAACGCTTGTCCCGTCTGCAAACTTGTAAGTAAATGTGTTCCTCGCATCGGTTCTTGTTTTCCTTGTTTTCATCGTTCTTCGTCCTTTCCGCCTGGGAGCGGATAAGGCGAGGACTGCGGGAAAACAAAAGCCCCGGAAGTATCTCTCTGTAGAAATACCTCCGGGGCCGCAAAACAAGTCTGAGCATGACAAACCAAGGGGTACTTTCACAGCGGTTCCCTTATGCCCTTCAAAACTTCTTTGAAGCACATAGGCAAACCAGTATGAGAATATCCTCGCCTTATCATGAACTCAGGCATTCGATATTTTATTTTTTGTGCCGGGGAGTCGGCCTCTGTGGGCTTGTCCCCCTGTCGATGGTTATATTTTAGTCGTGTGTGGAGGAGATTCACAGCCACACAAATCATGATTCCATTCCGAAAAATCATGAAATTTCATGATTTTTGGTGTCTCCCTTCCTTACCTCCGCTTTACCAAACTGGAAAAAAGGGCAAGAAAAATACCGCCCAGCCATCTCAGCCAAGCGGTATCATCTTTCTTACTTTCTTCTGGCAGCGTAGCCTTCGAGCATCGACATCATCCACTCGAACGCCTGGTCTTTCGCCTCCTCATCCAGGCTTGCGAACTTCCTTGACAGCTCGTCCATTCGGGGATCGGTTCCTTTTCTTTCCGAGCAACGTGCCGGTGCAAGCTGATCTGTCGTTGTCTCTAACACATCAGCCAGATCATACAGCGTCTGAATCCCCATTTCGTGTTTTCCGCACTCATATTCGGAGATGGTCCTGTTGGTTACTGAACCGCCAAGCTCCTCTGCCAACTGCGTCTGTGTCATATGTAATTCTTTTCGCCGTGCCTTAATCCTCTCGCCTGTAAGTTCCAGGTCAGACTTCCATTCTTTTTTCGCCAACAAAACCACCTCCTTCCTTTTTCTTCTCTAATCGCTGTGCGATTTCATACGGTTCGTTGGCTCTCTATAAGAGCCCGTGTAAATTTCGCGTGAGACAGCGTTTCTTGATGCTGTAACTCAAATGAATTCTCCTTCTATAACAAGGACAGCGTTGTGGGGGTTCGCAACAAATTTTATAATAGGATGCTCTGCTCCCGTGTCCTTTTGTTATAAAATATCGCCAGACGATATACATTCGCCCAATCTTCCTGACCACATTTGACTCATTGATTATCCTGATATTTATATTCTAACTATTTTTGCTGACACCTTCCACTTCACTGACGTATATTCTCGCTTTCACGCTAATTCCGTCTTTCCCTTCTTTTTGAAGCAAACCATTTCATTTCTTGAAATAATCATTGACAAGTTTTGAAATTTCTCATATGATTAATTCCAAAACAGGGAGGTGCAAGCAAATGAGCAATACCAAAGCCAAGTCTAAGCATATTAACAATACCGAAGCTAAGTCAGAGCAAATAAAAGCAATCAAAAAACGTCTGAATGAAGCACTTGACGCGGAGGGCTTGAATATATATCAGCTTACGGAGGCAATTAACAAATCCGACAGTGAAATAAACGTAAACTATAACACTGTCCGCAAAGCCTTTGATAATACAACTACTGCCCTTGACATTACCGTTTTTATTGCGGTCTCCCGGTATCTTCATTTGGATACCGCTGTATTGTTATCTGAGCCTGAGACAAAATACGAAACACTAAAGTCCGTTCCCGATACCATATCCTCCGGTCAGTTTTCTGTGCTTGACGACAAGAACTACCTCGGTAAATATTACGGTTACTTTTACTCTCAAAATCCAAAATCCAATAGCATCATCCATTTTGAACTGGAAACTAAAGACACTCAGAATGGATTTAGAAGCACGCTCCAGTATCATGGAAAAGTGAACCTTGTTGATGGAAGTGTAGCGGACTCTCAACGCACACTCTACGGCACTCCCATCCTGCATGCACTACGTTCGAATGTGTATATAAATTTTGCAAATGATCTGGGTGACTTTTTCTTTTTCTATTTCTCAAGGCAATGGTTCACCAGCAACAGTCTTTATTTCCGTAAGGGAGTAGTGCTTTCTGCATCCACAATAGGCGACAAGCCACCCCTTGTTCAGAGCTTTGTTATGTTTGCCAGAGAACTATCCGAAGTAAAAGAAAAATTTATTCCTGGACTGCTCGGAACCGCCTCCCCGTCTTTCTCCATCCGCAGAGAAGATGCCGAGGCTCTGTGTGCTTCCGAACCGGTTGTAGCTGACTTCTTTAAAGACTTCGGTTACATTCTGGAGCACCAGGCAAAAAGCATTTACAGCATTAATGAGAACCAGATTCTGGCTTCCACAGACCGTCAAACAATGGACATCAACAAGGTTTTTCAGGCCATCTGTTTATTAAAGGAAAAGGCACTGGAACTGAATCGAATCTGTTATGAGGACAACAACGATCTGGCCGGTTTCACTAAGAGGTTTTTACAACAACCTTAGTCCTTATCTGTAACCGATTATTACAGGCGGAATTTTGATAAAAAAAGCCGGAGCAAAATGCATCAATACAACAGGTACGCTCCCTTCTCAGCATAATTTTATGCCTTACTGGACGTTGCCCTTGTGTATAATCCATTCCGCTCCGGCCATACTAGCTTGCGCTTTCCCAGCGTAGTTCTGCATAACTCGATTAGCAGATATTCTATTGTAGACCCATGAATTGGGTTCTGGCAGCTGACGTGCCTACTTTGGCTTACCCTCGGCATTTCTGCCCTGGCGAATACTTTAAAAGCCAACGTGACCGCCTAGTCTCGCTGATTGCCCATCATGGTGTCCTACAGCAACTGTTTTTCGATACCACCTAAATTCCAGCCGCTTACAACAAATCATCCTCAATTTTGTAAATGATACGGTCTACCTTACATCCTGAGACGCACTCCACCACTTGCTCAACTGTCAGGTCTTCCTCTGTCTTGGCGGATTTATAATGAAGTCCGACAGATCCGTCAATCATAATCCTGTCACCTAATTTAGCACCTCCCGGCGTTTTTACTACGTTCACGGCTTTCTGATACGCTGACATCCGCTTTTTTCTGCGGCATTCTACGCTATCCTTTTCCTGCAAAGCGGATGTTTCATTATCAATCACCACACCCTGTGACTTTATACCGTCCACGCTGCTGTTCATTTTTTTCCGTTCATTCCTCATCAATAGACCTCCTCGTATACCTCAAAAAATGTATTACCCAAAACGGACAAAAGGGAATGTCTATCCGTTGATGAGTTTCTAATGGAGTATGCAAGGCAAGTTCCGACGCACAGCTGGTTTTTGTGCTGCCTCCACGCTCCGTGTTGCCGCTGTGTTACGATTCCAACCTCTCGTATACATCACTGGCGGCTGATGGTATTATTATAGAACGCCCGACAGCCATTTGTCAATAGGAAAATCTAATTTTCCTCGATATTTTACTTGACATCGAATATAAAGCGATTTATAATAGGAGTATCTCACGAAGAAGGAGGAAGCATTATGGCGTCCAAAGATAACCGTATTATACAGTTCAACCCGCAGGTCCGGGCACAGAAAGATGCCTGCAGTTCCTTGTTCCAGATTCCAGAATTGAAAGAACAGAACATTGTGGGCAAAAAGCTGGTGGAGGCTCGGAAAAAGATGAAGCTGAGCCAGAAGGATATGTCTGCTGCCCTTGACAACTACGGCACCCATGTATCCGCCGGCGCAATCAGCAAATGGGAAAAGGGTGACTCTTTCCCCAGCGTCCTTCAGTTCCTTGCCGTCTGCGACATTTGCCAGATCGACAACATCGGAGAATACTTCCTTGGAAAGACAGCGGAATCCGCTGAATACTCTCCGGAACTGAGCCAGAAAGGTCTGAACATCCTACAGACCTTGAAAGAGGTTCTAATCGCGTCCGGTCAGTATACTCCGCCGACACGCAGAAGGATCACAAACTTCGCAGAAGAAATAGAGAAACGGAGTATGCGCATCAGCAACAACCTGGCATCAGCCGGTACAGGAAATTTTCTCGACGAAGATCAGTTTACCACAGAAGACTATCCTGTCTCCCAGATACCGGATGGTACTGACTTTGGCATCCGCATTTCCGGTGACAGCATGGAACCCAAATATGTGAACCGTCAAGTTGTGTGGGTTCAGCAGTGTTCAGAACTGAATCCTGGGGAAGTCGGCATCTTTATTTACGACGGGGATGGCTACATCAAAGAATACCACGAAGAAATGCCTGATGAAGATGAATATGATGAATATCTCTGTGATGGTGTTCTTCAACCGAAGATTTCCCTTATATCGTACAACAAGAAGTACGCACCAAAAATAATCTCTCCCTACTGCCGATTTGAGATTGTCGGACGGGTGTTGAATTAAAAGCTATAGACTGCCGTGCCAAGGAGGAATCTATATGACGAATGCTGGAACCGACCGCGGTAGAACGGCGATCTCATACTCAGAGGAAGAAATAGCTGAGTACATGGGATATTTCCAGTCTGCTCTGTCGGAGACAAATAAGAAATTAAAAGCGGCAGGCTGCCCTCGCGCCGCTAGAAGACTCTGCAAAGATATGGCTTTTTACGCCAACGCAAAAGCGATGGCTGTCCTTGGAGTTGACTGGATGGGCGTACTGAATGGTCTGCTTGCTGCATATTGCCAGGAGGCAATCCAGAACCAAATTATATATACGCCCCGGAAATACCGGAAAAAATGGACACAGAAGCTTATAGATGAAAAAATACAAATCTGTGGTCTGGGGGAATCATCCCGCAGGGAAATATATGCAACAGCCGGATTTATTTTTGAAGGGGATCCTAAGGAACTGACGGCTCTGCCAGTTCCGGCGGAATCCGAAGAAACAGCAACGATACCGGTGTGTCGTATAGCAGCATCCGGATAATAAACACACGAGGTGAGGATTATGATCTGCCACTGCGATGCCTGCAATTATACATTTAACGCTGACCTCCTCCACAGCAAGTACGAGGTGCCAAGAAGATGCCCTGACTGTGGGAAACAGACTGTCGCCAAAAGAGTGCTGGCTGTGAGGGCTGCAACCGAAGAAGAAATTGAGGAATATAGAAATAACCAAAGAATTGTTATGGACAAAATATATAAGGAGTTAAATGGAAGAAGGTGTGGCTGATATGTTATTTTACGATGTAGATTTATTCGGCGAGGGCCCGAAGCCGGAACCGCTCACGGACGAGCAGTACAGACAGCGTTGTGAAACTTATGATTCGCTTTTAGCTGATTATCAAGCCCGCGCTACTAAAGCGTTTGGTCCCCGGCAGGCTCGGAGGATGGAGAAAGAAGTAGCCGAATTCAAAGGCCGCAATGCAATGCTCGACCTTGACTTCGATGATTGGAAAAATATGCTGGACGATATTTTAAGAATATGCTGTGAAGCCTTTATCACTGCTAAGATTAAATATACTCCGAAGAAATATAAACATGCATGGACCGCCGAAGAACTGGATGAAATGATAGAAATATGTGGGATTGAAGAACAAGGACGATATTATATCTTCCGCGACGCGGGACTAGCCTGCAAAGCACCGGAAGAACTGGCAAAGCACGGATTTAAGGATGTCGTTCCACAACGGACACAGTCGGCAGCCACAGGCGCATAAACGGCGCATAATTATTCGCCGTATTATATAGAGGGAGGTGACCGCAGCATGAACGCAACTGCCAAGGCGTTGCATCCGCATAAAGAAAAAGTATATGTGTCGGTCACTTCGGAGATCGACACGACAGGATTTATGCACCCGAAAACAATGGAATGGATAAACGGACGCGTATATAATATAGAAGAAGTCCGGGACTTCCGGCCGGCTGATACCGTCGGCATGGGATATTCCGGTGACTGCTACACTGTGGTAATCCATGGGGAAGAAAAACGGCTGTTCTTTGAACACTCCCCTTTCCCGCCACGGTTCGGACGATGGTTTGTGGAAATCGTGGCAGGTTAAAGACAATACAGAAATCCGCAGGAAGGAGGACACGGCTGTGGACAAGCATACTTACTTAGCAATCGACCTTAAATCATTTTACGCCAGCTCCGAATGTGCAGACAGACACCTCGACCCGCTGACAACGAACCTTGTTGTGGCTGACCAGAGCCGCACGGACAAAACCATCTGTCTTGCTGTCTCTCCTTCTCTCAAAGCCTACGGTATTCCGGGAAGAGCGAGGCTCTTTGAAGTCGTGCAGAAGGTCAAGCAGGTCAACGAGGACCGGCTGCGCAAGGCTCCCGGACACAGGTTCACGTCCGAGTGCTTTGATGCCAGAGGGCTTGCCGAAGACCCGAACCTCAAACTCTCCTATATCACAGCCCCGCCAAGGATGGCAAGGTATGTGGAGGTGTCAGCACAAATCTATGCAATTTATCTGAAATACGTGGCACCAGAGGACATCTTCGCATACAGTATCGATGAAGTTTTTATTGACGCTACCGCTTACCTGAACACCTATCATATGACAGCACACGAACTGTGTATGACACTGATCCGAGAGGTGCTGTACGCCACAGGGATAACCGCCACAGGTGGCATCGGCACCAACCTCTACCTTGCCAAAGTCGCAATGGACATCGTGGCGAAACACGTCCCCGCCGACAAGGACGGAGTGCGGATTGCCGAGCTGGACGAGTATTCATATAGAAAGAAGCTGTGGAACCACACTCCCCTCACCGACTTCTGGCGGCTGGGGCCCGGCACAGCACGGAAACTCGAAAAGCGGTACATTTATACGATGGGACAGCTTGCGAGGGCTTCAACCTATGACCAGGAGTGGTTTTATAAGACGTTCGGCATTGACGCAGAAATCCTCATCGACCACGCCTGGGGTGTGGAACCAACAACGATGGAACTGGTGAAATCTTATAAGCCGGAGACGAACTGCCTCTCTGAGGGTCAGGTGTTATCTGAGCCATATGAGTACAGCAAGGCACGGATCATCGTCCAGGAAATGACTGACAGCCTTATGCTCCAGCTGAACACCAAAGGACTGGTCTCTGATTCCTTTACACTCGACATCGGATATGACCGTGAGAACTGCGACAAGGGAACGTACAGAGGAGCCACAAAGATTGACCACTATGGGCGAACGGTTCCCAAGCCGGCCCACGGCAGCACAAGGATTGACAGCCCGACAAACATCGGCAGTCAGCTTCAGAAAGCCATCGTGGGGCTTTTTGACCGCATCGTGGACAGAGATTTGACCGTGCGGCGTGTGACTATCACAGCGAACCGGGTGGTAAAGGACACAGGCATCGTGCAGATGGATTTATTCACAGACGTGGCAAAGCTGGAAAAGGAAAAGAACCTGCAGGACGCGATGGTGCGGTTAAAGCAGAAATTTGGAAAGAACGCTGTACTCAAAGGCACGAACTTCTTAGAGGGTGCGACCATGCGGGAAAGAAATCAGCAGATTGGCGGACACAGAGCAGGTTCGGAGCATAAAGCAGGAGACATTGAGGATAAATAAAGGTGGTGTGGCCGTTTGGACAGAAACGATAATTTTGACGATATAATAGATATGGAGCGGCCGTGGCCGAGGGACACACTCCGTAAGCATCCGAAGATGTCACCGCAGGACAGGGCTAAGATTTTCGCTCCCTTCGCGGCATTAAGAGGACACTCCGAACGGCTCGGCGAGGAGGATGTGAAACTGCTGCGGAGCAAGCGGACGGAGCTTAGTGAAGAAGAGGCCGAGATTTTATCTGATAAATTACTCCAAGTGAAGAAAGGCATGACTGTGACTGTGGTCTACTTCCAGCCTGATAATGCAAATGGAGATGTGGGTTTTGATGTGACCGCCACAGGGGTTGTGAATTCCATTGATCCCGTCTATAGAATTTTGAAGATTAACACAGGCCGCACGAATCCGAAGAACGGTACGTTCGAAAAAGGCTCTGTGGATGATGTAATCCGCTTCGATGACCTGCTCGATGTGAGCGGACCCGATATCGTTGATATAGATAAGTATTTGGGGATTGAGGAACCTGCACCCGAAATAGAGGACTCGTTCCCAGACTATACAGAATAACTAATAACCACAGCACATACAAGAAAGGACACCAACCCCTATGATCTGCCACTGCACCGTCTGCGGTTCCACCTTCAATGCTTCAGTCATTCCCTCCAAATATGAGGTACCATGCAAGTGCCCCGACTGTGGGAAGAAAGTATCTGCCCCGCACACCCCAGCCGTGCGCCCTGCTACGGATGAGGAAATCAAAGAATATGAGGCTTTCAGGAAAAGCGAGGCTGACCGCGTGTTTAGGGATTTACATAAAGGCTATGACTGGTACGTGAATAAGCCGGCCTTGAAGAATAAGCCCTGTGGGAATAAACACAGGCCCGGCGCGTGAACTGCTCCGACGCATAAAAATACCCCTGCCCAGACATCCCAAGCAGGGGTTCATCTTTATATCTGCACCACAGCCTTGCACCGCCACCGCAGCGATGCAGAGGCGCTGCCGTCCTGGAGCGTCAGCACTTCCTTAAAGCCTCTGCCACAGCAGAAAACAATCGGCGCGCTTGACATATCCCAAATCATACGGGTTAATGTCACACCTTCGCCAAGTGCCGTGTAACCGCCCTTCTTCCCTCCGCGTTTTTTGCAGAGGAATTGCGGATTCAAAAAGACTGTGACCGTCCTGCCGAACTGCCGACTGTTTCTCTCCAGCTCACTGGTGAGATGCTGTTCCAGTCTATAGCTGTCACCTGTCAGATAATTGAACTGTGGATCAGCGGTACAGAGCGCATCAACCCACCGCTGTAAAAAGACCTTTGTGGAGAGCCTCTTGCCGTTCTCACCCTCACAGTCCACGATGGCTATTCTCAGCTCCTTACCATCGGCACTCATGCCTCCAGCTCCTGCTGCTTTCTCAACCTGTGAGAATTTCTCATGCCCCTCATCAAGAACAACAACCATACCCTGTCGTGCTTGGGCAGTTCTGATTGCATCCAGGACAGTCATCGGGAAGATGGTGCGACTGGCTTCATCAGCTTCCGTCCAGTTGGGAAGCTGCTCTGGGCGATCCTCAAAGCCTCCGGCAATCGCACGGCGCATTTTATCCTCGTACTTATCAATAACGGAAATCTCCTCTGTGGTCTCTTCCACAGGCTGTTCCGCCGCCAGTCTCGCAGCTCTTTCCTCTTCGCTCCTCTTAATCGCCGCCTCCATCATCTCATCCCCTTCTTTTTCAAGCCGTTCATGCTCCTGTTCACGATATTCCTTATCCCTGTCATACCGTTCCATGCTCTCCTCGAAAGTCTCAGTCGTCCATTCAAGCAGTCCAAGCCGCCCAAGAATAGGATAAAGGAAGCCTGCGAACTCGCCGCCGATGTCATGCAGGTCTGCAACTACTTCACGGTAGTTCCCATTCATCTTCTCTGTTCCCATATACAATTTGCGCCCGTTCCGATATGCCTTAACTACTTCCTCTGCTGGGATTGCCTTTGTCCAAGCATATCCTGCCGGATGTTGGATGACGAGGACATCACCGCTGCATACAGTCCCATCGATTCTTTTGTATCCTTTCGCATACTGTTCTTTGAAATACTTCAAAGCTGTGTCCGGGTATTTGATTTCAGTGGCCGTTTCCTTGCCGTCTGTATTCTTGCCAGTTTCCTTTCCTGTTTCCTTCCCGGCGTTAGAGCCAAGGTAAATCCTGTCTGAGAGGACATACTTCTTCCCATGTGTTCCCGGTGTCGCGTCTTCCACAGAATAACCGTCACCGACATACTCCACGGACTTGAGCCGGATAGTGAACTTATTCCCATCAGCAGTCTCAAAGGACATGCCCTGCAGAGAATAGAGAGCGTCCCATAGGATGTGAAGCTGCTCATCCTCACTGCACTCTTTCAGACGTTCCTTCAATTCCTTAATTGTCCCCTGCCGTTTGCGGAATTTCTGCAACTGTTCTGCCACTTCACTGACCTGCTCCGTTTTGTACACAGGTCTGGTATAGGGCAGATAAGAATTCACAGATGTCATGGAGAGACCTGTGATCCGCATAATCTCCTGCACGGACTTTCCTTCTTCTTTTAAGCCGCGGATTTCATCGGCTGTTTCCGACTCGTACACACCGGCTGTAACAAGGAACTTCTTAACCTTCTGCGGGGATAGCTCCAATTCCTCTCCGATTGCATTGAGCGACATATGGTCGCCGGATGCACCAGGCGTTTCGTATAAGTCAACCACAGCTTCCATCATCTCTTGCATGATGGCTTTGGAATCGTATTGTTTCTTATTTTTTGTCACGTCGTTTGTCATACTGCTTTCCTTTCAGTTTCTTTTATTTATGTAGTCTTAACCATTCAATTCACTTGATACGATAAAATATATAGGAGCTGGTCTGCTCCGTCTTATCTTGTAGTACGTTTTCACATTATTTGCTTGCACATTTTTTCGTACCATTCAATTCACTTTCTATATTCTATCACAGGGCTTTCGCCCTGTCAATAGATGAATTTTTTCGATTTTTTCGATTTTTTCGATTTTTTGAATTTTCAAATTTTCCCAATTTCCCCAACCGAACCGCCGCTCATGATAGCCACAGCCTTAATGATGTCCACAGCTTCACATGATATCCACACTCACTCATGATATCCACACTCACTCATGATCCCCACAGCCTCTCTACTCCTTCTCCCCGTCCTTCGCCTTAATCGGACACACTGATATGCATTTATAGCATCTCACACATTTCTCCGAGTCAACCACAGGATATTCAAATCCCTCCTCGTCCGGTCGCATGGTAATGGCGTGAGTAATGAGACATAGTTGAGTTGGGATCAATTTGTTAAAAGGGCTTCTCGCAGTTGTCACTACTCTACTTAATCCAGATACTTCACATCATAAAACTCTGGATGCTTCTCGATAATCCTCCTGGCATACTCGATTCCAATCACATCACTCGCCAATCCATCATCAATTACCATTTTTTCGACGTCCTCGACTGTGGCTGTCGGCACACAGGAAGTTCTCCGGAACTTAAGGAAGTCTGTGGTCATCCCTCTGACATCAATCAAAGGATATAGCTTTTCCCCGTTCTTATCCACATACTCTGTGAGGCAAAAGTAATGATGAGACGTTTCTTTATCTATCTGGCAAAGAGCATAACCAAACTTTTCATTCAGAGCCAATGCAAACAGGTTACAGGAACCCATCAGGAAAACACGAGCTGATGCGTATTCATATGGATTTTCGCCTTCATCCAGATTTTCTTCTGTCAGCAAATAATCCAATCCGAAACTATCAAAACCATCTGCGTTGAAAAGCAAGTCATTTATGTCATCATCAGGATTTTCAAAATATCCTGTGTAGATGTGATTCGTTTTTTTCATAGGCGCTTATTCCTTATCTACCAGCCATTCAATAAAGTCTCTCACAGCCCCGTCGCCGCCGTTGTGTTCAGCCACGAAGCCAGCTATCTCTTTTACTTTCTTCACCGCATCGGCTGGGCAGCCAACTACTCCTCCTGCTTCCTTAACCGGAACCATGCACTGCAAATCAAGAATATCATCACCTATATATGCGACCTTGGATAAATCTGAAACTATCTCCTTCAGTTTGTCAATCTTATCTCGAACTCCCTGATGTACCTCTGTAATTGATAGTTCTTTACAACGGTTCATCACAATATCCGATTTCCTTGCTGTGATAATTACAGGTATAAATCCATATGGAATGGCAATATCCTTAATTCCGCAACCGTCTTTTATATCAAAGGCCTTAAAAATTTCTCCAGAACTTCCCATATAGATTTTACCATCAGTGAGCGTTCCGTCAACGTCCATCACTAAATATTTAATCATAGTTGTGCCTTTCTTCTACATATGTGAGAATATATGAAGTGTCAATAATAACACTACCAACTATAAAGTCTTATCCGCTTTTGCCTGCTTAAAAGCACAAACGCTCAAGCATTTGTATCATCGAATACACTTTTTAGCATCAACAACTGGATAAAGAAAGCCTTCCTCACACGGTCTCATTGCAATGGCGTGTACAGGACAAATAGAATAACATGCTGTACAACCACAACACTCTTCTCTATCACTATATAACTCAGGTAACTTTCTGTACGTGTCTTTTTGTTCTTCCACATTGCTATTTCCACTAATAATAATGTTAACATATCGTGTTGATTTGTGAGGAGTATACAACTTGGAGGTTATCTCAAAATTTGCAGTGGGATCAGGTTGTGAGGAATCTGGAAGAAAAGAGCCGTCGGAATATTGATAGAGCCTTTCAAAGTTACCACATTTTCTTTTTTCCCGCTTCTTTGATTTCGTAAACATCATTATTCACCTATTCTCATATCTATGGTATAAACTCATAGCTATGAGTAAAAATATGTTATTATTATTTATGCACATTTAGTAAAGTTTTCATTCTTGTGCCGAGCTTCAATTCATTTCTCAAATATGTTAATTTTGTTTTGTATGATGCGGAGCAAAATACTTTTGAGACTTTCCTTAGGTTAATATTAAGGCGATACTGCTCCCAAAAGGAACTCCGATTTGGTGGCATACATGGTGATATTAACAAATATTTATTATGCGTTATCGCCGAATCGATGTCAATACGCTCAGCAAATATAACATCTTTTAGACTTTCAAAAATTTTCTCTCCTTTACTAGAGTTAATAATAATCAGTGAGGTTCCTTTGTCATCGTCAGAAATCATTGCAAAAGACTTTACCCCCCCCCCCCACGCATCTCCTAAAATAATATCTGCCTCGGAATTAATATACTTATGATTACACCCATAACAAGAAGGACGTATGTTATAATCAGAGAGAAATGCTCGCATATACGGATCTAATATTCTTGGATATGACAACGTTTTTTTACTATCAAAGCTTATTGATAGTCGATAATTATTCCAGCCTCTATCTTTGCATCTAAAATTAACTTTATTAATCTTATGGTGTTCCGAAATCTTTCTTAAATAATTACACCAAACATAAGGACTAGGTACTCCATGACAAGCTAATGAAATTAAGATAAGGTAATGATTGTTTCCTATGTATTTTCTTAACGCAGCAACTTGACAAGGGGTTCCAACAAATAGAACATATTTGCTTGTGCCTAGAATGGTTTCAATTTTATAAAATATATCCTGTATATTACTTTGGACATACTTGCTGCCTATGCAATCATCTAAATTTTCAAGAGAATCGACCAATCTATGATAAACTTCGAAGTTACATGAATACCCGGCTGCACAAACAACTCCACCATCTTCAATTACCATACGAGCAATTTCATAAAAAAGACCCCCAGATGAACTAATTCTCCTTACATTTTCATCATTACAATAACCTACATAAGATTCCATGTAAATCCTCCCGATGCGTTATTAATTCGGGAGATATTTCCATATCTTATTAATGAAAAAGTGCCCGAATCCGCGTTCCAAGTTTCAACCTGTTACGTATTCCTTGAGTATATTCTTTAACAGATTTTTTACAATATTTTTTTGCCGTTATTTCGATGTCATCGGATGAGCAAATGTCTTTCCAGAAATTATCCCTGTCTGTAGGCCTTGGAGCAGAAATCATGATATACCTATTATGTTTCAAAGCATCATCAAAATCAACCATCTCACATGTTAAATTCTGAGCGCTTTCCAGCAATTTGCGGCCTATTGGCGTATTAACAAGCACAAGAGTAAGACCCTGATTATCATCTCCTGAATTAGAGAAATCTTCAGCACCCCAAGCATCTGCCAAGGTAATATCGGAACTTCTTTTAATTCCCTTATTGATGCATTGGTAACAGGATGGTCTTAACGCATAATCTTTCAAAAATGCCTGCATATATGGATCTCTACTACGCTTAATATCACTTGAACTCCCATCAGAGAAACTAATGCTTAAATGAAAATTTCTCCATCCCCACTTCTTGTGTCGAAAATTAACACTACTAATAGATTTCTTGCTTGATACAAGACTTTTATAATTCTTCCAAATCCCAGGACTAGGCACCCCATGACATACAAGATCTACTGTCACAAATTCACTGGTACCCCCCCCCCACAATATTTTGGGCTGCCTTAACTTGGCAAGGCGTTCCTGCAAAAAGGACTTTTCTTCCTTCATCAAGATATTTTTTAATTTGGGAAAAGCATGTATTTAAATCGCTCTGAAGATATTTACTCCCAAGAAACTGCATTAACTCATCAGTTGTTTCAGCGAATTTATGAACTACCATAAAATCTTGGTCATAGGCAGCCGCACATACCACGCCGTTTTCCTCCAGAATTGTTTTTGCTAGAGAATAAAAGACTCCTCCCGATGAACTAATATATCTTATGGCATCATTTGTATTATATGCAACAAAAGACTGCATTAATAATATCCCTCCAATACTATATTTGAAATCTTGTGTCTGTAATAAAACTTATAGAGCACTCACTTTTTCGTGTGTTAATGTAATCTGTCAACATACTCTGAATCTCGCTATTAAGTTCAATCGGGTTTTCATCAGAATTTGCAAATGCCATTTCGCCTTTAGCATAATTATCAGAAAACCCATATCCATCAAGACCTGCAATAGCAATAGACTTTACATTGAATAAATCTAATAACCTCAAAAGCATCAGTCCCGAATTATCCACATGAATCCAACCGCATTTAATTAATCTTTTGAAAGAGATAACATACTCTGCATTATACTTATTATCGATATTTGACGTTACAATAACGGGAATTCCTGACTCTACCAACGTTTTTCCAAACGTCTCATATCTCTTGGCATTACTTACATACGCAAAATCACTTGCGATTCCATCATAAATGCCATTTATAGAAATAACGGCAGCTTTTTTATCACTAATATAGCTCTTAATTTCTTCTTTTTGCTTTTGCACGGAAATACCAGGAGCTACAATAACAACATTTCGATCCGCCAGTACATCAGAAAGCCTTTTAATAGCATTTGAGTCATCCACTTCAGATGAAACATATTCCATATAAGTCTCTTCAAGCAAATCATAATCGTACCTTTTACGAGGAACAGCTCCAATTTTATTTAAAATATATCGAATATCTTTTGAGCGGATGCTGTTTTTCTTTTTCAAATACGTTACATTATTAACATGTGCGCTATAGCACCCCGCCACAAAGTAAGGTGTTGAATAACCCCAGCTACACTTTGTACGAATATTCTCAATGTAATCATCGATAATATCAAGCAAGGCATCAATATCATATGAATAATGTAGCTTGTCGACCATATATTGCGCAATTAATTCTGTAGGTGTATTACCGGCGCCGCGTCCCATACCAGCAACAGTTCCATCAACAACGACTTCTCTTTTTCCCAAAGTCATTCTAAGAAACTCTTGTGATAATGCGTTAGACATCTGCATATTATTATGCGAATGAAAGCCTATTCTACAGGTAGGAGTCAAGTTATGGTTAATAATTTCAAAAACTCTTTCCAAATCTTCTTTATACATAGATCCAAATGTATCTACTATAGAAAGGCAATATGGTTCAATAGTATTAACTTGGTTAAGAAATTCGATTAATTCTATATCCGAATATCCCAAGATGTCAACAGGCTGAATAAAAAGTGTATACCCTTTCTGCTTAATTACTTTGCATGCCTCAATAGCATCATTTCGTTCATTCTTAAAAAAACACTCACGAATTGCATCTATAGAATCTCCTTTGCACTCATCAAGGTTTTCAACACTATATCTGCTATAATCCGCAAGAACGGTGAATTTACTTTCTCCCTTGTCTTTTGGGATAAATCGCTTGGCGTCTTGTGAATTCCGAAATACTGTTTTGCCTTCTCCAAATCCCTCATTTTGGAAAAAACCAATCTCTATAAAGTCAATGTGTGCTTTTTTTAGTCCGTTAATTATACCAGTGATGTTTTCATTTCCAAACTTCTTATCAATCAAATAAGCACCATCACGAAGGGTACAATCTAAAAGTTTAGCATGTTTCATGTGCTTACCTCCACGTTCCAAACAATTATATCCCATCTCTTAATTTAATGGCCTGTTCAACGAGCGAAACCTGTTCCGGATAATCTACGCCAATGCTGCTATACTTAGTCTCTTTAACTCGTATCTTATAGCCATTTTCCATAGCTCGCAACGGTTCAATCCCCTCACCAAGCTCCAATTCCGTCTGACTCATACTTACAAACATCTTGAGAAAATCACGTTTGTAGGCGTATATTCCCACATGTCTAAATATGCGTGCAAGCTTTCCGTCTTTGATATTTGAAGGAATAATACTTCTGGAGAAATATAGAGCATCATCATTTTTATCTACTACAACTTTTACAGTGCTACTAGCGGCTATTTCATCTGGATCCGTTATTTCAATTCTTAGAGAGCCAAATTCAACGCTTGCATCCTCAAATATTGAGATAACTTCACTGATCTCTGCCGGATTAATGACAGGCTCATCCCCTTGAATATTAACAAACAAATCGCCCTGTACTTTAGTTGCAACTTCTCCAACTCTATCTGACCCTGTCTTGTGCTGATCAGATGTCATGATTACAGGCATCTGAAATGCAACACATACTTGGTAGATAGTATCATCATCAGTTGCAACATATACTTTATCAAGTTCCGGAACTTTTATGCATTGCTGATACACCCACCAGATCATAGGTTTTCCCAATATATCAACTAACGGTTTACCGGGAAACCTTGAAGATTTGTAGCGTGCAGGGATAACACCAATTACTTTCATATTATTAATCATTATTTTTTCCTTTCTTCCACCTAGAATTTATCAACCCAAGAAACATCTTGGGTAATTTCCGATTCATTATAATGTTGTAAAGTAATGCGATTAAAATGCATATAAGATAACCAGTTGTGTTTCTGCAATAACATGCAGCGGCGGAAATAACGAATGTCAATAATCCTATGGTAATTTCGGGGTAATTATAGTTTATTTTTATCATTTTCCCTACATCATGATACCTATAAACACAAACAATAATATACGAAACAACCGTGGAAATAGATGCTGCATACAATCCAAAACGAGATACCATTAACAGGTTCACTGCTAAATTAATAATTGCCCCTGCCGTAGACGATGCGGCCACATGACCTGTTTCCTTAAGTGCAATATATAAGCTTCCATACCAAGAAACTAGGCTTGAAAAGAATACCCCGCCATATAAAATTGGAATTTGATAGTATGCGTCGTTGTATTTAGCATCAAAAAGTACATAAAACATCAAAGGTGTAGCCGCTAATAAGAGTAAAATAACACCTATAAGGAAATTGAACATAAAACGGAACATCTTGCTGTAATACTCACCCGGATTTTCAGTATCGAAACTTCTTACAGCCGACTCAGTCCACGCCATATTAAAAATACTATAAGCTGTTGAGTACAAAGTTGGTATTTTTGTTGCTGCGGAATAAATACCATTCATACTGACGCCCAAAAATGCAGTTACAACAAATCGATCAGACATATTAATAATCCAAAGTGAGATCGATGATGGCACTATTGGAGCTGAAAACGCAAGCATCTCTTTTAAGCTTTCTTTTGAAAAATAGGAATGAGAAAAATAATGTCTTATTTCCTTTTGGCATGCCATATACACCAGTGAAGTTGCATATCCAAGCATAACGGACATCAGCACACCAATAAGAGTAAATTTGAGAACAGACACTAAAATGATCATCCATAGCATATAAGAAACGCTATATACTATAATCGAAATTGTATATTTTATATTCTGCCCCATACCTCTTAGTAGCTGCCCAAAAACAATATACCCAGCTTCTGCTGACATCATCAGGCAGATACATATTGCCGTTAATGGCGATATATGTGCAATTAACATTCCGCCTACACCTAAGACAGATGCCAAAATAGCAGTCGAGAACAAGAAAATTATAGTGCTACTAATATACGCTTTTCTTTTATCGTCAGTTTTTGCTGTAAGAAGGTATCGAAACGCACCCTGCTGAATCTGTAAGGTTAATACTGGAATTAATATACTTGCTACAGAAACAATTATGTCATATGTTCCGTATTCCCCTGTAGAAAGGTTCCTCGTAGCAATAGGGAGAGTAATCAGCCCTATAAACTTTGGTGTTAAGCCTCCAATAGAAAGCAAAAACGTATTTTTTATCAGTCTTTTATTTTCATTTTCTACGCTATCCACAGAGAACCTCCGCATTTCTTTTTGACTCTTCCGTTATCCTAGCAACGTTATTTAAATATTCACTATTATCGGCATCAATAATTGTTTTTGTTTCCTTAACAATCGAATCAACATTCAAAGCCAATGTCCTAAAATCAAAGAATCGATACGGGTAATTTATCATCTCATACAACGCTTCTGTTTTATGTGAATCAGAGCCAAATAATAATATTGGTGTACCTGCCAATAAAGACAAAATCGAAGTGTGCCATCTTCCAGAAATGAAAATTTGAGCGCCTTGAAGTACATGATACAAATCTTCATAACTAGAGTTGTGTATGCACAAATAAGGTAACTTGTTTTTTCTTATTGTGTTCATCACCGGAGGATAGTAGCGACCAAAGCCCACTATAAATACTACCTGTGAACATAAATCCCTAAGCTTTTCTATGAGTTCATCGTACATCGATTCTACATCGAATAGACTATCCCGATCTGTATAAAACCCAGAGGTATCACCAACACAAATATAGGGCTTGGAAAAGTCGATTGAGGATTTCAGATATTCTGATGCTGTCCACGATAAACTCGGTTTAAACGAAAAAAGAGCATCCGGAACATATTTCGCATCGTTATATCCGCATTGTTTGCTAAGTATATTTAACGAAAGCGGTTCTCTCACGTAGACACCATCTAGTTTTGGATATATCTTACTTATCATATAATATATATCTCGGTTTTGCGGATCCACAGTGTGATTGATTATAAATGTTTTCTTATTAAACCAAACTTTCGACAAGTAGGACATAAATAAAACATATAACCCACCGACATGGTAATACCCATTCCTGTCAGTGCCATTAACTATGCTCCCTTCCCCATTAACAATTACTATATCAGCCCATTCAAGCATTTTCTTTTCATATTGAAGTCTTTTCCCCTGCATTACTTCTTCAGAATATTTTTCATAATCAGAAAACCGATATGGGACATGATACTTTTGAATTTCGAAACCTGTATTTTGTCCGCGTGCCTTCTTTATTGATTTTTTTATAAGACGATATTCACCCATTAATAGCGTATCATCTAATGTGTCCTGAAGCTTTTCTTTGAAACTTCTCTCTGTGATACTGTAATAGGAATTATTAATGCTCTCTTGAGGGGTCTGTTTCCAACCATCAATCGGAGTTGCCGAATTAAGACTACGCCACGAAATTGTCCTAATTTCATTTTCTTCATTCTTTTCCAGCATATTTAATAACATATCAGAGGTTGCATTTGCTCCATAGTTTGGCACATCGCGGGAGTCTCCAACTAATAGCACTTGGCTCATAGTCTCATACCCCCCCCCCGATAGATTTTTCAATCAACAGAAGAAGTGATTCTGTAGTACCAATAGCGCCGTAGTTAGGGCAATCTCTAAAATCGCCGATTAATAAAATTTTCTTCATCAAAACTACTCCTAATAAAATTAGCTAGAAATCAAATTCTTTATTTTCAACCATGTAACACATTCCGCTAAATAAGGTATTTCCGAGAATGTGTTGCATTTCACACATCTTGCTCCTAGATCATGACAATCCTTAACTAATCTCTTTCGATTTTCCTTGTCTGCCTCCTTTTTATCAAAAGGAATATAAGCGTGGTATAATTCTGCACAGCTTTGCAACATAGGAATCTTTTTTAACGAGGACTTAAATGTCTCATTTTGGTTGACTTCAATAAGCTGCAGATTGTCCATGTCAATTTCTCGATTCTGCCTATGTGAATATATAGGCACGTTCAAGAGCTGTGGACATAACTGATATACTATATATAATGAACCATGTCCATTTATCTTTTCCGACATAGGTGTCGATGTTAATGAATCAAACACCTTCTTGTCAGCAAACATGTAGGCCGAGTACCTAAACAAATTTGTAACATTGACATGGTCCAGATTCTCGTTTAAGACGAACCAATTGTAAGCTTTAGTACAGTCCTCTTCACTAAGCACTTCCTTTTCAATGCCAAGCTCTTTTAACCTAAGTTTCCACTCTTCACTATATAAATGCAAGTAGTGGCTTGGATCAATGTGTTTATGAGCTAGAGAATTTGTATAGTTAATGTAAAAATCAACAAGCTTTTCTATAGATTGCACATATCCTCCCGGTCTTGAAAGACGATTTGCAACTTCACCACCTCCACCATACTCAACAAACTCTGGTAAGTCTGCATTTGCAAGCATTTCATGGTATTTAACATTGCCGCCATGAAAGGCGAGCAACTCACCAAATACTGTAAAATCACTTTTTTTTCGAGACTCTATTGCCGTGACAAAATTCGGTTCGGTGCAATCAAAAGTTTTCAGGACAACCCCTAACAAGCTTGATAACTTTAAGCATGCTTCTGTATCCCCAGCGGCTGCAGGAATAGATTCATCCGCGCTTTCCCAGTTTAATATACTAAACTTTTTGTTGCCACAGGACGCCACATTAGCAGCTATCACACACCTAGAATCCAGTCCACCGGTAGCAAAAATGCCGACTGAGTCGAACGCTGAATATTTATTTACATTGAAGTCTATAGCATAAGCAACAGCTTTGGATAATCCATCGGATCTAGTAATATAACTATTTGTTCCAATATCCTTTAATATTACATTGGCTGTACTACAATTGATTTCAAGTAACTGATGCGATAGCAATCTGTACACGCCGTTAAATGGCGTTTTATTAAAAGGCAAGCAACGTGTGGCTATTTTTTGATATAGAAGCGTATCATCAACCGTTCCGTTAATTGTCTTTGCAATATGATATCCTTGTGGAGTAACAATAAAACCATCCTTGCCAACATAATAATGAAGGTAATACGACTGCGTTTCGTCACAACACACATATATTGTATCTTTACATTTAATAATAAGAGCGAAAGAACCTATGCAATTCCGACGAATAAGATTAATGTCTTGTTTACTATTGAAATCCTCATATATTTCCTTTAATGCGTTATACCCCCCCCACGCTTATAAACCAATGTCCCACTTAAAGCTACATAGTCATCTTGGTAGCCATAGAAGTTAATATTATCAATTGCCAACTTGTGATATGTATATATATGAGTACATGAAACGTGTTTCTCGCCACATGTAGTAAATCCAGCTGTTAAGAGGCTGTTATGCAGGGTAGATGCCCACTTTATATTGTTAGTCAGAAAAAGCTTTCCCATTATTTTACTATCTCCTTAAGAGTTTCCAATTCCTTTTCTAAATCTGAGTACGATTTAATAACATTTACTGTGCGACTAAAGTTTGCGTTATACTTATCTATCAGGTCTATGCAGTATTTTGTCTTGCAGTAAGGCTTAAGAATTTCGCCAATGGTAAACGCAGGTATATTATAAAAAATTTTAGAAGTAACCAAACTCGTCGTATGCGCTCCAATAACAAAAGAAGGTCTTGGTTCCAAGCGAAACACAAGATTTTCAGAGCTTGGAGAATTCGCATTTAATATATCAAATCCATCATACTTGTCCTTCAGTGTTTCTCTAGGATGCAATCGGAAGTAAATAGAATACCCGCATCCCTCAACCGTACTAACAATATTGCTATAAATTATTCGTAGATCATCTGAGGAAAGATTACCTTCTTCCTCTAATGGGTTCGTAAAAATAATGCCATATTTTTCTTTTTGCACAGGAATTACATCACCATCTTGTGATTCCATGTATTCCTTGTAATAGTTTATAGCACTTAGATTTTCATTCATTGCTCCATATTTTCCTGTATATAGGGTGAATGATTCAACAGGAATTTTATATAGCCTTCTTATGAAATTTTGCACTGTCTGTCTAATAACGAAATGAATCACAGCTTTCACTTCATGGGTATCGATGTATACAGACTTAGCCCATCTTAACATGCTAATATCATAGCAACCAACGCCCTCATCAATAATAATAGCTTTCGGCTTTACATTGAATTTATCCTTAATCTTTTTGCAAAGAATAATATCTGCAAAGCAAGGGCTAATAACTATAAACTCTGTGTTCAGCTTTTCTTTGCTTAAGGTTGAAATTATGGTATCGGTTCCAGCACCATATATGCATTCACATACGATTCCATTCGGGAAATTTAACGTTTCTTTCTTAATCAAATATCCGTTTTTAGGGTGTTCATCTATAAATAAGATTCCCCTAATAGGCTTACAATTATATTCCTCGCGAAGCTTTAATAAATATGATTTTATTCCTATCAAATGCCATGCTGTAATAGCAGTAGCTACGAAACCAATATCATTATCCATTTCAAATTATCACCTCAATCTAAACTAACCCTTTTGGTAATTCTTTTATTGTTCTTCTTCTATACAATCCGCTTCTAGCTAACCTAACATATCTAACAATCCTAAATACTAAATATTGCATTCTACCGCAAGAAGCTGCTTCTCCATATTTATTTCTAATCAATTTCTGTGCCTCTGGACTTTTCGAATCAAAAGCAAATCTTTTTAATATCGCTGGATTATATAAATTAGATTCTTTCATGATATCAATTAAGTTCAGTTCGCTTCTGTAAAAGTCTAGCTGTACTTTAGGGTTGTTCGATGCACTATTGGTCATACGATACACTGAAAGCTCCTTATCAAAAAGTAAAACATTATGTTTCTCTGAAAAATCAACAAAGAAGACAAAATCAAAAGCATATGGGAAATTCGGATTGAAACCCTCAGAACACACTAAGGAATTTCGTTCAAATAACATACCGCATGTTGGTCCTCCAGCGAAACCATTGTAAAATGTTCTGTAACATTCATTTTTAGTGACTTTCTTCAGTAGCGGAGACCTACACCCAATACGTAGGACACGATTTATAATCTCCTTAATTAATTCTTTACGTGCAGACTTCAATCCAAATATACTATCCTTATTCGTAAGATCGTAATAATAATAACGATTTGGGATAATACAATCAGCACCATTCATTTTGCCTGAATCCATCAGTCTTTCAATCGTAAGGAGATAATCTGTTAATAACAAGTCATCATCCTGCAAGTAGCACACATATTTTCCTGCTGACAACAACGCACACCTATTCATATTGCCGCACATTCCAACATTTTGTTCATTTATATAAATACGAACATCAATGTTGCTACACAATTCAATCAGTTCTTCGTACTTGTAATTCTGATCATTTGAAACAATAACAACTTCATAAGCAATATGCTTCGGCTTTTGTTGCATAAGGATACTTTTTATTGTCTCCTTTAAAAGATCCATTCTCTTATATGTAGGGATAACGATACTAAGATCGTAATTTCTATCATCTTTACATGTACTATATTGCAAAACACTTTTCACATTTGCATCAAGCTCAAAATATCTCATTACTATTTGCTTCTCCATCATTGTCTTTTTCAAAAAATAAAATTGTATGGTACAACCCGATAACTACCACTCATAAAGAAATAATAGTAGAAGAAGAATATAATGTATGCATACATGAATATTTTGTAGGCATTATAAAATATATTTCCACCACTTGCTCCAACTGAGAATCTTATATTCATCGAAAAAATGCCATTTGAGCTATTTATGTTCTTTAATGCATATGGTACAACAATTATAATCATGTAGAGGAACACAAAACCAACCCGTTCTATCTCTGTGTTAGACCTGACACTGAGTGCGTTAATAATATATCCTACCAGAAACAGATTATACATATCATAAATTTTAGGGTTATCTCGTATTGAATTATAAGCAAACCCGCAGGATAATATAAAAGGTGCGTATTTCAACAAGTATAAAACATAAGAACCCTCTTCTCCCCATATATTAAAATACCAGCGAAAAGATTCAATTCCCGTAATCGTTAATGCTAATTGCATGAAATTCCTATAATTTATAACTGCAACCAACACAGCTCCAAGAATAATCCATTTGGTTTTTCTTTTTCGCATGAAGTAGCATAACGGAAGTGCCAAAAAACACATATATCCTGCGTTGTGCGCCATCACCGAAACTGCGGACCAAATAAAATATTTTGCATTATTAGAAATAATTCTCAGCAGTCTATGGGAACTTGATCCGTCTTCATCAATACTGCCTAAATCCATGAAGGAGATAGCATACATCCCTATCGTTATTCCTAGTGCCTGTCGAACAATGTTATAACTAACCAAATAATAGAGCGCGGTGTATAGAAAAATACTACCTGAAACATTCACAGTGTCTTTCATACGATCCAGTGTTAAAAACAGGAATAAGTATGTGAGAAAACCCATTACGAACAATAGCATTGAACCATTGCCACCCAGTATATACACCAACCTGCATATTAGAATATAAAGCAATCCATAGTTTTCCTTATCTTCACCCCAACCGGTGTTCCCCTGCTCACCAACATACGTAACTCCACTATAATACTGATTCCAATCAGCTCCAACCTGATACCTTGCTCCAGCGAAGAAAGCTAATATAAATATAACTGCAAAAATCAAAATCCCTTTGGTAACACGGTCTCGTTCCGAAGAGTACGCAATAGATGTCAAGGCGGTTGCTATACATATAATCGCTAAATATAAAATCAGTGTTCCTGCGTATCCCATATTTTTCCTCTCGCCATTAAGAGTATCACTTTACTAACTCTATATATTCCTTCAAACTCATCAGCTTCTTATCTTTCTCGCTGATGATCAGATTCTCAATGCCGCCAATGAGCTCAAACGGCCATTCAATACCGATGTCCGGATCGTTATAAATGATTCCAGAGTCTCCTTCACCGTAGAACACTTCCGCACACTTGTAGCTGACCACAGAATCCTCGATGACAAGGTATCCGTGTCCGAAATATGCCGGAACCAAAAGCATCTCTGTGTTCTCCCCGGTCAGATGAAAACCTCTCCACTGCCCAAATGTCGGTGAATTCGGACGCAGGTCAACTATTACATCGTAGACATGACCACTGATACAACGCACGAGCTTTGGCTGCTGTTTTACAAGCTGGAAGTGAGTCGCACGAATGACTCCGCGCTTAGAAATTGTATAAAACACTTCTTTCAACTCATGGTCGATGCCATTTGCCTTGAATGTATCAGCGTTATAGTCTTTAATCAAACCACCGCGCTCATCTGTAGCAAAGAACGGCTTTATATGATAAGCTCCTTTTAGGTCGAGCTCTTCAAACTCAAATTTCTGTACCATTGTCCTCTCCTCCAAGTCATCAAAGGCTTTTCAGCCATTCCATGGTCATTCTTGTACCCTGTGCAAAAGACACCTCCGGTTCAAATCCACAGTCCTCTTTTGTCGCAGTAATATCAAACGTACTAAGCGGCATATTGGTTCCTGTGAATGGAATATCACCAAACAACGGAATAGCATCTGGAGCGCACTCTTTCTGCATCTCCAGGATGAATTCCTTAAGTGGTCTTGCATTACCGCTACCGATCATATACTCGCAGAAAGGCTTTCCGTTCTTGGCAATCAGGTAGAATGCCTTTGCTACATCGGAAACATAAACAAAATCATAATTCTGGGTTGCAGCCGTAAACTGCAACGGTTCCCCATTTATCACCTTACGCAGAGTTGTGTTGACGAAGCGAGGAGACAGTTCTCCAACGCCGTATGCATTTGTAATCATCGGCCACACAAGCTCAATTCCAACATCAACTGCAACCGACTTGCACATACAATGGGCGATATGTTTTCCCATCCCATAAATGTAGCCCATACCAGGACGGCTACCCTGCGCATGGATTGCAGCTTCAACCTCATATTCCATAATGCTGCCGGCGCACACAAATCTGGTGCATCCAAGTTCCTTAGCCGCTTTCATACACTCAACCGTATTAAGGGCATTTTGCATCTGCAGGTTATAATCCACTCTTGCTGCACCGGCCGAACCAGCCCACGCAAAATGAATAAATGTATCATAATAGTTATGCGGCACTTTCTTCAACATTGCCTCCGTGTCGGAGATATCGCACTGCATATATTTCAAATTATCCTGGGCTTTTAATCTCTTGGGTTCTTCCCCCATATCCAGAGCAAGTACCTCACACCCTTCGGAAATGAACTTCTCAACTGTATAGCTCCCTAAAAAACCATCTGCTCCGGTTATAATTACCTTTTCCATAGTAATCCTCCAATGTATTTAGGCTTCTATCATAATCAAACATTTTCACCGCTAAACCACTTCTGTAACAAATCACCATATAGCGTTATATGTACTGGTAGCAGATCTGCCGGCATACGGTCAAACCACTTCAAATATCCAGCTGTGTGTTCATCAGCGTTCCCATTCTTGATAACGAAATGACTTGTCAGCTTCGCACGGTATAGAAAAGATATATTATGCGAACGAGCCAGCTGATTTTCTAACCACGGTCTTTCCTGCTTATTGATTATTTCCCTTACCACGATAGGATTTTTGTCAAACTGAACTTCTACGCCCAATTCATTTTTAGCAGTTTTCTGTATCCTCGTTTCCAGGGATTCTTGCAAGCGTACACATCCGCCAGGGATGTGCCAGCCTTTACCGTGATATGGATCATCTCGCCACGTAAGAAGCACTCTGCGGTCTGCATCCGTTATAAACAAATCAATATTCACTAACGGCATAAGAGAACTTGCCAGTATAAACAATGATTCAGGAAGTCCTTCACAAGGATTTATGCTTTCCTGTCGCATTACTTCATACAAATTTTTTACCGTATCATCTATTCGTTTATTATCCTTGCTCACTTCGTCAGAAACTCCGCTATCTGCTTGTCCATACACGCTCTGACATCACCACCCGACATCCAGCACTTACTCCACTCCACAACTTTTTCAATCGCAGTATCAAGATTCCAGTGTGGCTTCCAGCCGAATATGGCTTTCAGCTTCGAACAATCTAACTTCAAAAAATTCGCCTCGTGCGGACCGCCGTCATAACGATCAACCCACTTCATGCCTTCGCCCCATTTACTGACGAACAAATCAACCAGGGTTCCTGTCTGGAAACAGTCCACATCATCCGGTCCAACGTTGTACCAACCAGCCACACTGCCATTTTCATACTGCTCCGCTGCAATCATCAGGTAAGCATAGAGCGGCTCAAGCACATGCTGGTATGGGCGTGTTGAGTAGGGATTGCGAACAATAATATCTTCGTGCTTTTGAGCCGCACGGATGCAGTCGGGGATAATTCTGTCGTGAGCAAAATCACCACCACCGATTACATTACCGGCTCTGGCTGTGGATATCGCCACATGACCATCTGGGAAGAAACTATTCTTATATGAGTGAGTCACAAGTTCCGAACATGATTTTGAATTGGAGTAAGGATCATATCCATCCAACTCTTCATTCTCTCTATATCCCCATGCCCATTCTTTATTGAGGTAGACCTTATCAGTGGTCACGTTCAGAAAAGACTTCACACAGCTGCTGTTGCGCACACATTCCAGAATATTGACTGTTCCCATAACATTAGTTTCATATGTATATGCAGGATCTTTATAGCTGTCCCTTACAATCGGTTGAGCTGCAAGGTGCAAAACAACCTCCGGCTGAGCATCATCAAAAGCGGCCTTGAGTGCTTTATAGTCCCTTACGTCACCAATGATAGAGTGAATATCTGAAGCAATGTCAGCAATTTCAAATAAAGAAGGTTCTGTCGGAGGATTCAATGAATATCCCGTTACCTCTGCTCCTGCGTTCACGAGCATTTTGCAAAGCCAGGAACCTTTGAATCCGGTGTGTCCGGTAACAAATACTTTTTTGCCTTTATAAAATGATATGTCGAACATGGATTAGTCCTCCCACAGCTTCCACGGTGCTTTTCCGCTGTCCCACAGCTTCTCAAGCTGCTGCTTCTCTCTGAGTGTATCCATACACTGCCAATAGCCTTTATGCGTGTAAGCAGCCAGTTCACTCTTGCCCACTAATCCATTCAGTGGCTCTTTTTCAAATACTGTGGTGTCACCAGAAATATAATCAAACAATGCCGATTCGAAGACAAAAAATCCTATATTGATAAGGTCGCCATCAAAATCAGATTTTTCTCTGAATGACCCAACTAACCCATCATTTTCAACTTCAACAACGCCTTTATTCTGCCCGAAATTATAGACAGAAACCGTTCCTATCTTTCCGGAAGCCTTGTGATATTCGAGCAGCTTTTTTATATCCACATCTCCAACCGCATCACCATATGTGAGCATGAATGTCTCATCACCCACATAATCTTTGATACGCTTTACCCGTCCACCAGTCTGAGTGTTAAGTCCAGTATCTACAATTGTTACTTTCCACGGCTCAACATGTTTATTATGTACAATCATCTCGTTGCCACCATTTGTATAATCAAATGTGATATCCGACGTATGCAAAAAGTAATCGGCAAACCACTCCTTAATGACATGCTGCTTGTAACCCGCACAAATAATGAACTCATTGAATCCATAGTACGAATATATTTTCATGATGTGCCAGAGAATAGGCATACCGCCAATTTCTATCATTGGCTTCGGTTTATATGCTGATTCCTCAGAAATTCGGGTTCCAAATCCACCCGCAAGAATAACTACTTTCATTATTCTCCCTCCTCAATGTGACCTATGAGTTTTGCTGGTACCCCCCCCCAGATCTCTCCAGGACCCGTTGAATTTAACAAAACTGCATTTGCCGCAATGACAGATTTTCTTCCAACAACAAGTCTCCCCTCATTGCATAAAATTTTAGCTCCAGCACAAAGAACTGCACCATCCTCAATAATGCACCCCTCGCACTTCTTCTTGTCAGGTTCACTGTATACCCTGCCAATTCCAATTGTTACTCCTTGAAATATTCGTACATTATCTCCAATGATAGAAGATTGATGAATCGCTCCGCCGACCATATTGTGTATAAATTCAACGTTATTCCCTAGCGTAACTGTTGTCGGGATATCACAGCCAAGCAATAGATTGATCCGCTTTGCAACATGTTTAATTATTGGAATTTTATAAAGCTTTGTCATATTTGTTACGCTTATAATCATCAAATTCTCCTTAGATTGTCATCTAATAATATTTCAATACAAACGTGCTACAAATAGCGCTCTAATTTTTCATCTGTGCAGCGATATCCGCATCAACAATCTCTTCGCCCGTCTTACCCTTTAACTGCTCCTTGGATGCGGCACTTAAGCCATCATTGACCACAGCTTTTAAGTCACAAGTACTGCATCTATCAAGCTGCTCTTTCGTAACTTTGCCATCTCTGTAATCACGGCAAATCTTATTCTCATACATGGAGTATGGATGCTTGGTAAATAGTGCTTTTGCCTTGTGTTTCACAACCCACCATGCTGGCTTCATAAAGTACTTGTGCATAGCCGGAGAAACGGAGCCAATCATCCAGCACTGACGGTCACAGCAACGCACCTTCTTACGAACATCTTCTGCTTCCGGACTGTTCCACAGCTCATCCCACGTCTGCGTGTTCAGGTTGCCCATAACCTCTTTATCCTTTGTTCCATTACAGGGCATAACATCTCCGTAAGGATCAATAAAGAAGGTGTCAAAGCTCATATCGCAAGGCAACAATCTCGGCTGACCGTAAATGTAATTGATAAGGCCATGATTGAAATAGGCTCTAAACCATTTCTTAGGACTATTCGAGCGCAGAAGCTCATTAACCAACTCCTCAAAATTCTTCGCAACCATTGGACGATCATGAATGATGTTCTTAGCTTCCACGAAGTAAAAGCTGTTATGCAGAGACGCTGTGGCAAACTCCATGCCCATCTCATCGGAGATTTTATAAAGCGGCACAAGGTCCGGAGCATTCTTGTCCTGGACGGTCATTCCGAAGCCTACATCCTTAATCCCCATCTCGACCAACTTTTTCAAAGTACCATATCCACGCTGATAGCCGTTCTGAAGACCACGGATTTCGTTGTTGGTCTGTTCCAAACCCTCGATGGAGATACGGATGCCAACATCCGGGAACTCTTTACACAGAGCCACAATTCGATCCGTGAAGAATCCGTTCGTAGAGATGACAATTCGGTCGCTCTTCTTCCGAAGCTCGGCTACGATATCGCGAATATCCGTCCGGATAAAAGGTTCTCCACCAGTAATATTCGTGAAATACATCGGAGGCAGTTTCTTAATCGTCTCAATGCTAATTTCCTCCTCCGGCTTGGAGGGTGCTTTATATCGATTGCACATAGAACAACGAGCGTTGCACCGATATGTAACAATAACTGTTCCGTTTAACTTTTTCTCTGCCATGACTGTTCTCGTCTCCTAATCTTGATAAATCCTCATAACTTTTTGATAATACTGCTCCACGGTATTAAAACTTATATCCCTACAGTTCTGGCTGTAAGCATCGGTCAAAGCCTTATCCGCCCACAGCTTTTGAATCTGTTCTTTTAATTCTTTCTTATCCCCGCTCTTAAATAGCTCGCCAGTTTTTCCAACTGTGATAAGTTCCGGGATACCACCGATATCTGCTCCTAGCACAGGCGTCCTATACATTTGGCTCTCCATCACGGAAAAAGGACAGTTCTCATACCACTCTGAGGGATAAATGCTGAACCTTGCTTCTCGAATCAATGTCTCCAACGCATCTCCGGTCAGGAATCCAACATCCTTGATATTTTTCATACCTTTTATCTCGTCTTCCAGAGGGCCTGTCCCGGCAAAAATAAACTGTACATCCGGCAGCTCTCTGCACACAGAAATTAAAGTTTTAATGCCTTTCTCCTCTGAAAAGCGACCGAAGTACAGCACATATGGTGCAGAATAATAAACATTTAAGCTATACCCCCCCCCACGATAAATGGACAGCAACTTTTCAGTGTAACTTTCACTGCTATCACATTCAAATCTCAAACAACCATTAGTAAGAGAATCCAATGCGACAGGATTATTCCAATAGAATTTAATAAGTGATTCTAATTCGGCTTCATTACCGTTTTTAAATAAATCGCCATTTTCACCTTTTGTAATACTCTCTGGTATTCCTCCTGCATCTGACCCAATAACAGGAGTCCCAAGTTTCAATGACTCAATAACTGTCAACCCAAACGGTTCATACCATTCCGAAGGGCATATTGACATTCTCGCTTTCTTTATGAAGCCTTTTAATTTTTCCCCTGTTTGAAACCCAACATTCTTTACATTGCTTAAGGCGCTAATCTCAGACTCCAGGGGGCCAGTACCAGCAAATATAAAATTAACCTCTGGAAGGGCCTTACAAACATTCAAGAGGGTCTTAATGCCTTTTTCTTCTGAAAAACGACCATAATAAAGCACATAATCATCTTTAGATGAGACAGGCTCTGGTGCAAAGTCAGTAAAATTATGCATTACTATTGTCTTTTCAGCGAAAATAGGATTAGTATCCATCATCTTCTTCATAAAGTTAGAACAGCAGATAATTGTATCTATCTGTTTATACGTTCCTTTAATTTTCCAGAAAGTAGCTTCCATTGTGCCTATAGCACTTTTAGCTGTAGAGCCGTGGATGCACTTACCCTTTGTACAATTCAGAAAATGTCCTCCAAGACACTTCTCGCAGTTCTCGTGTGTGGCAGGATTGTTCATCATGTGGTTCGGGCATACCAACTGATAGTCGTGAGCAGTGAACACAATCTTGACTTTGTGCTTAGTCTCCTTCTCCCATTTCCGGATTTCCAGGATAATCGAAGGTGTCAATTGATAATTAAAGTTATTCAGATGACAGACATCCGGTTTGAAATCATCCAGGACAAGACGAATCTTTTTCCGTGCCTCAGACGAATAGATGGTCTTAATCGGATATGTCAGCTTCGATAGCTTGCTGCCACCATGGAAGTCCATATCTGATGTGTATGCGTTCACAGCATTTCCAACACATCGACCTTCGTGTTCCATACCAAAGTATTGAACCTCATGTCCATACGCTTTCAACGCATCTCCCAGTTTGAATATGTAGGTCTCTGATCCGCCATTCGGATAGAGAAATTTATTAATCATCAAAATTTTCATTTACTTTTCATCCTATATAAATGGAGAGTCTTCTCACTTACATCATCCCAGCTGTACTTCCTACAGATGAACTCAGCAGCCTCACTCTTATATCTCGCTACCAAATCCTCATCATCACAAAGCCCCTGCAACTTCTTTCTAAGATCCCCTACATCACTTTTCCGAAACACCACGGCTTTATCTTCAACAACTTCACTGCATTCCTCTATATTAGAAGTCACACAACAGTTTCCGTAGCTCATTGCTTCCAATAAACTCAGCGGCATTCCCTCAAGATCACTGGGCAACACATATACATATGCATTACTGTATAACTCTTCGTGCAATCTTCCAGATACGAAGCCTGTGAAGATTACATTCTCTCCAGCCATCTTTTTCAATTCGTCGGTGAACTCATCCGTGTCAGAAGAACCGCCGGCAATCACCAGCTTCTTGTCTGTGTTAAGCCCCTTATAGGCTTCAACCAGATATTTCAATCCTTTCTCCGGAACAATCCGACCTAGAAACAGAAAATAGCTGTCCTTATCTAATCCAAATTTCTCTTTTATCTCTTTTGCTTCTCTAATCACAGGTCTATTCACACCGTTCGGAATGAACACAGTCTTCCTGTGATAAGTCTTCCAGAAATAGTCCTGGACACCTTTACTCAAAACAATAATCTCATCTGCTTGTTTAACAGCTATTTTCTCACCGAACCGTATATACTTCGAGCCGATGCCTTTTCCCCACTTCTCACGCTGCCAGTCCAGACCGTGGATAGTAGCGACACATCTTTTTCCCATCAGTTTGGGGAGCCACAACATTGCACAAGGACCTTCTGCATGGAAATGCACCACATCATACTTGCCAAATGCGGCATGAAACGCAGCAAACACCGATGACGTCATCGCTGCGAGCCCCTTTTTATGTATTGTGTATACAGATTTGAGCTTTACTCCTTTGTACTCTAGCAACCCACCATTGTCACAGCCCGTCCGGTTATAACAGGTAACATCATGTCCCTGTGCCACCAGCCGGGTTGACAATTCTTCCACAACTACCTCAATTCCGCCACGAGAGGAGTCTCTTGCAGGCATGGTCTTGTGACCGAGCATGGCAATCTTTAGTTTTCTGTTGTCATTCACAATCTCTTTCCCCTTTATGAATCTCCTCTATATGAAGTGCTCAAATTGTCACTTAGCGTTGTCAGTTTCTTCTATATAAATGGCACTGTGATAATCACAGTCCTATCTATCTCATCCGCATCTCCCGCATTATGAAATCTCCCGCATTATGAAACTGTAAACTGTGTTTACCCTACGAAAAAAGTTTCATATTGAACCACCGTACATATCTTCCGAGGTGTTTACCCAACACCAGAAGTTTTAATTCTGCACAGCCGCCCACAAGCGGTACATATCTTGAAACAGGTCTACCCAACAGAAAAAGTTTTACTTTCTACACGGCACATATCTCGAAGCACCCCTACCCAACAGAAAAAGTTTTAAATTCAATACAGCTAATAACTGTTCATATCTTCGTATAGGCTTACCCAACAAAAAAAGTTTTAGCCCGTTTCTTGTGCATTTATTACAAAAATAGTTCTATCAATTCAATCCGTCTTTTTAATATTTCAACAAATCATTGATTAGTCTTAGCACCTATGTCTACCCTACGTTTCGTTTCCCATAGCTGCGATACACGCATTACCATAGGTCTACCCAACAAAATGTCTATCGTAGAAGTTTTAGCTTGCTTGGCGTTTAACGCCGATTTTTGGCTTAAAATTTATGTGTTTTACACTGGCGCTGACGCTAAAGTTTAAAACTTTTTTTGTTGGGTAAACATTCGCAAAAAGCTTTACAGCCTCAGCTTCGGTAAAGCCCATGTAGAGGACTTCTATATCCTTCTTTACTGCTCCCTCAACCAGCATCCCGGAGAAGATCTCCGCGGCATAACTGGTGGCTTCATCACAGCCAACGATGATACGACTCGGATACAGGTTGTCATAGAGTGCCTTGGATTCCCTCAGGAATTCCGGGCTGAATATGATCCGTTCCGTGTTATATTTTTTTCTGACCGCTTTTGTATATCCAACCGGAATCGTACTCTTTATCACCATTACAGCCCTATCGCTGCTCTTCAACACTAGCTCAATAACCGCCTCAACCGCTAAACAGTCAAAGGAGTTCTTCTGTGGGTCATAGTTGGTCGGGGCGGCGATAATGACAAAGTCCGCGTCCGCATATGCGCTTTCCCCGTCCAGCGTTGCGGTCAAATCAAGATCCTTCTCAGCGAGATACTCTTCAATCTCCTTGTCCTGTATCGGGCTGATTTTCTTATTGATCTTCTCGACCTTCTCCGGGAGGATATCTACCGCCGTCACCTGGTTATTCTGTGCAAGCAACACGGCTAGGGACAAGCCAACGTAACCTGTCCCTGCAACTGCAATTCTGTACTTTTCCCCTGTGTGTTCATTAACCATTACAATCATCCATTCTTTCGTCTAGCATTCTCTTTATTTATCTATTTCTATCTAAGTAATAGCCCTTATACCATTCCGCGAACTTCCGCAGCCCCGTCCTGATGTCAATCATCGGTCTGAATCCGAAGTCGCATTCCAGCTCCTGACTCTCCGCGTAAGTCACCGGAACATCACCCGGCTGCATAGGAACCAGCTCCCTATGTCCCTCAAAGTCATAGTCTTCCGGCAGAACACCGGCGCGGACGAGCTCCTCCTGCAAAGTGCTGATATAGTCCAGCAGATTTTCAGGTGTCCCACCTCCAATGTTGTAAACACGGTACGGCGGAATCGGGAGACCATCCTCCCCTGTTTTCTTCTCCGGTGCTCCCTGCATGACCCGGATAACGCTTTCCACAATGTCATCGATATAGGTAAAGTCGCGTTTACAGTTGCCGTAGTTGAATATCTGGATCGTTTTACAAGCACTCAATTTCTGCGTGGCGGAGTAGTAGAACATATCCGGCCGTCCCGCAGGACCGTAAACCGTGAAGAAACGCAAACCGGTCGATGGAATGTTGTAGAGCTTCGAGTAGGCATGCGCCAGAAGCTCATTGGACTTTTTCGTCGCCGCATAGAGACTCACAGGGTTATCTACCTTGTCCTCTGTACTGAACGGAACTTTCTTGTTGCCCCCGTAGACAGATGAGGACGAAGCGTATACAAGGTGTTCCACAGGATTGTGGCGGCAGGCCTCTAATATATTGAAGAAACCGATGATATTTGACTCGATATAAACATCCGGGTGCTCTATGGAGTAGCGCACACCAGCCTGTGCCGCGAGGTTCACAACGATATCCGGCTTATAGTCTGCGAAAACATGGTCCACAAGCGTCTTGTCCGCAAGATTGCCCTTTATAAAGGTGTGACTGACATCGCTACTCTCCGCTGCCTTCTCAATCTCAGCAAGCCGATATTCTTTCAGGCTCACGTCGTAGTATTCGCTCATGCTGTCGAAACTGATGATATGCCCAGAGGACAGCTGTCTTAAAAGACGCACAACAAGGTTCGCACCTATGAATCCCGGTGAACCGGTCACCAGGATTGTTTTTCCGTTCAGATTCACATTCATGTTGACCATTATTTCCTACTCCCGATTGATTTCTTTCTATATATAAACAATAGAGACGCAGTGTGGGTAACTGTGTGGACAAACACTGTGAAGCACACTATCCCCTTGCTGCCTCTCCCCGGTACTGTAAAACTCTTCTCCCCAAATACCCTGTGCTTCTCGTCCTCTATTCCCTATCTCCCTGTCTGTCCCCTCATGGCATCCTTTGAAATCTCTAAAATTCTCTCAACTTAACCCACTTCTTTTTACCTTATACTCACAGTAATAAAAGTTTCATCTTCTTGACCTCGATCTCCCCAGTTTCAGTCAAGAACATTTCAAAAGCTCATCTTTTAATACGTTGAGTAATGCAAAAACCCTGATATAGCTTGCATTTCCAAGAGCCTCATACTAGTCTTGTTTTCCTATCTGTATAATTCAAGTCAGTTTCTTTTCCCCTGTTATTATTTGTACATTTCTATCTCTTACCGCAAGTTTCCTAAGCGATGTCGTAAAAATCCAAGTACGTGTGTTTCTGTACATCACCTTATGTGTCGTAACATCAGCAAGTCGATGAACAAAACTCGCGTTTCGTTGAATGATAGCATCAAACTGTTCTCTTTGGTTTTGTAATGAGAGCGGTTGAAAAGCAGCATTCTTGCAGTAAAACAGCATGATTCTTCTACTCAGCTGTAACCAAAATTTACATACGTTACTTAACTGGTTAGCATTTTTCAGCCTAGGTATAGGTTGTATGATGAGCGCCAGGCGCTTTACAGTTTTCATTCTTTATCCTTCCTGTTTCATTTTTTCGCTTTTTTCACATGTCTTCACCGCTTCCGACCCTATAATCGATATATTCACGATGTTTTAGCCGTTTTCAAGGATGCCTTGGAACGGTATTTTTTGTTCTCAAAAAGCACCTGAAATGAACAAAAAGCTCATTCTTTTGAGAATGAAAATGTACATTTCTTAGATCGGAGATCTTCCAGCATTAATTATCTGTACTTTCTTCAGTACGATATCTACCGCGTAAACCATGTGATGCCACCAAAAAGTACTGCTATGCTTAATGCTACATACCCAGTAAAAGCAACTTTATTCCTCTCAAAACCTAAAAACACACGGAGACAAGTAACACCATGAGCGTTCTCCTCTCCGCACCGCTGACATTATTCAAAACTCTTTAGCAGAAAGTTCTTACTCCCATCTATCAAAGCGACTTGTTTTTATTTGGCAAGCCTGTACATCCCAATTTGACGTTCTTGACCACTTTTCAGTCGTTTTCCGTATCGTTCTTTCCGCCCCAACACCCAACAATCCGTTGAATAATAATAGACCCCTGCAACCAAACCATTTTCTTCAAGAACGCAAATGTGTTATTAACATCATGCCCAACAATTATCAGTCGGTTATTTTAACGCTTCATGCTGTTCTTGCACTCGTATCCAACAGTTATCAATTAACCATTTCATATTTGGGTAAATAATAAGTCAAACTCAGAAACCACTCCTCTCCCTTTCAATCCTTAATCAATACCGTCACCAAATCCTCGCGCAATTTTACTCTCTGCCGCCCGATAAATCAGACATTTTCGTTCATCTATGCTATAATTCAAAACTGTGGATAGAAGTGCTGAAATATATAATTACATTAGATATTTTATAGATCAGTTACAGAATATTCGCGACACAAATGAAGAACGAAATTTCCTACCTTTTCAAACATTTTTTCTTTCCCAATTTTTTGAATCCCTCTCTATTACACATTACACAGTTACTCAGACAACCCTCTTCCAATAACGTCTCATTTCACATACTTCACATATTTCCTTAATTAATAACACCTATTATCATATCCCTATACCATTTTTACAAAAAAATCCTCTGGATGGAGAACCAGTCATTCACCGGCCCTCCATCCAGAGGATTTCCATCATTTCATGCGCGCCATATGAAATTACATTTTCTTATGAAAAGCAAATTCTAAAGCAAATCTTCAACAATTTTTCTTTTAGATAAAAACCAAACTCCATACACTCCAACGCCCTATTCACAACAACGGATTCAAAAACCGCGACGGAAGTCTGGGATGTTCTTTCGTCCCGGTAACAAAAGTCATTTCCAACATTTCTTTCGCCCTTGTCATGGCCACATATAGCATCCTCCGTTCTTCCTCCACCGCGTCTTCATCCGGCATCCGCCCATGCGGATAGACTCCCTCATTCACTTCCGGAATATAAACCCTCTTAAACTCCAGTCCCTTGGATGCGTGCGCCGTCATCAGGCGCACGCCCTGCTCCTGGGTCTTGTCAGACTGCTTCTTCTGCATTTCCTCCCGTAAAATCTGTTGATCGGCCAACCAGTCCTGGCAAGTAACATAAGGAGCCGCATCCGCCGTAAGAAACTCCAGGATTTCCATCCATTCTGAAAGTCGGAACTTGTCCGCTCCGGCCCTTTGCTTCAGGTAAGACTCATACCCCAAAGCCTTTCGCAAATACTGAATGGCAAGATAAGGCCTATGTTGTCTGAGCTGCTTCAGTCCCTCTTCAAACTTTCGCAAATCCGACAAAATTTGCGCAAGGCGTCTTGGCGGTGCGCATTGCCGATAATATTCTCTCACATGATCCAGATTGACTTCCTCTTCCTGCACAGCGTCCCTCCCGATCCAGCGGGACGGTTTGTTTACAATGGATAGAAATACGCTTCTCCTATGGTCCCCGTTAGCGAACCGTATGTAGTTCTCTAGGTCTTTTGCGATAAAATGATCATAAATGCAGGCGCTTTTTTCTTTCATGGCAAAAGGCACCCCCGCCTTGATCAGCTTCGATGCAAAGCCCTGCATCTGGGCGTTGGTGCGAAATAGGACGGCGCACTGCTCCGAGCAAGGCTCCTCCGAAATACGATCTACCAAATAACAATCCTGCTCCTCACGCTCTGAAAAAGATTTTATGTTGACAGTAAGATGATCGGTACACTGCAAATCATTTACCCCATCCCTTTCCCGCGCCTCCTCTTCCGACACCGCCTGGGCAGATTTCAAATCCTTAACAAACCGATTCTTATTTTCCCCAATCACTTTAAGCGACGCTTCCACAATTTCCGGTCTGCTGCGATAATTGAGGTTCAATAAAACCTGTTCGCATCCAGGGTAATCTTTCAGAAATTGCTGCATCAGTCCCGGTTCCGAACCGCGAAATCCATAAATGGACTGATCGTCATCCCCCACCACGAACAGATGGTTTTGCGGCAGCGCCAACAAACGGATAATTTCATATTGCAAGGGATTAATGTCCTGAAATTCATCGATGAGCAGATATTGAAACTGCTCCTGCCAGAAATGTAAGACCTGCTGATTGGAACGCAACAGACTGAGACAACTATAAAGCATATCATCAAAATCCAACCCGCCGCTTTCCGCGCGGGCTTTCTCATATTGGTTAAGCAGCTCCCGGAAATGTCCCCGAAAAAGCTCCGGAAGCATGAGCTCCGCCTTTTGCTCCTGCCCTGTGTTCTTAAAATAGCCGATAGCCGCAAGACACTTGACCGCATCCTCCGAGCGCTCCTCCTGCGCCCAGGCGGTCGTTTTGCCCTCTGTCCCCGCGAAACCACCTTGAATTTCCGTGGATCCGCCCATACCCTGATTCCCGGACCCGGCATGTTCATCACGACTGGCAGATGATGACAAGCCCCTCTGTCCTGCCCGAACGCCAGCCCGCGACGACGCGTTCTGTTCCGCACGTTCCCTCTCCAGTTGCCGCTGCATCCGCGCCAATATGGGCAGTATGATTTGTTTTTTGTCCGTATCCGTCAAAATCTTCCCCATTTTTCCCAGGGATTGTTTCAAAATCTGATAAAAGATTGCATGGAATGTGCCGAAATTTACCGGGAAGAAACCACTTTGCGCTTCTTGAAAACGGCGCTGCATGGAGCCGGCGGCATCTTTTGTGAAAGTGATAACGAGAATGTGCTGCGGCGCGATGCCCAGGCACTGGATCAGATAGGAGATTCGATTTGTGATAACGAAAGTCTTGCCGGAGCCGGGGCCCGCCAGAACCAGCATGGGCCCCTCCCCGTGGGTGGCAGCCTTGCGCTGCCCCTCATTCATTCGAGATAAAAATTCCTGCAGCTCAGGCATTGGTCAACAGTTCAATCCCCTTTCGGATTCGCCTGATGCTTTCTTCTTTCCCCAGAATCTCCATAATCTCCGTGGCGCCCGCCGGGGTCATCTGTTTTCCCGAAACGGCGGTTCTGATCGGCCACATGACAAATCCATTTTTACAGCCCTTTTTCTCCACATAGGAAAGCAGCGTCTGGTAAAGAGCGTCATTCCCATAATCCTCCTGCGCCTCCAGAAGAGGAAGCACCTCTGTCAGCACCTCAAGGGACGTTTCCTGGGTGGTCTTCATCTTTTTGTGCGCATACATGGCCGGATCGTACTCCGGCAATTCCTCAAAAAAGTCCACCTGACCGGCGATATCCGGAAACACCTCGATCCGGGTCTTGACCATGGCAGCGATCTTACGCAGATCCAAATCCCTGGTCAGAGCCGCCTTCAGATATGGGAGCGCCATCTCATAGAACCTTTCAAAATCCATGGCCTTCAGATACTCTCCGTTCATCCAGCGCAGCTTCACGATATCAAATACCATGGGGGACTTGCCGATCCGATGATAATCAAACTGCTCAACCAGCTCCTGCAAGGTGAAAATCTCCTGATTGCTCTCGGGACTCCAGCCCAAAAGCGCGATATAATTCACGATGGCCTCCGTAAGAAAGCCCTGCTCCACCAAATCCTCAAAAGAGGAATGCCCGCTTCTCTTGGACAGCTTTTTATGATTCTCATCCGTCAGAAGGGGCAGGTGAACATAAACAGGCACCTCCCAGCCAAAGGCATGATACAGTCTCACATATTTGGGAGAAGAGGACAAATACTCATTTCCCCTCACCACATGGGTGATATTCATGGTATGGTCGTCCACTACGTTGGCAAAGTTATAAGTCGGGAACCCATCGGACTTGATCAGAATCATATCGTCCAGCTCCGCGTTGTCCACCGTGATATCCCCATACAATTCATCATGAAAGGTCGTGGTGCCCTCCGAGGGATTGTTCTGACGGATGACAAAAGGCTTGCCCGCCGCCAGATTGGCTTCCACCTCTTCCCTGGAAAGGGACAGGCAATGCTTATCATAAATCATGATTTCCTTGCCCTCCACGATTTCCGTCTTCAAAGAGGCTAAACGCTCCTTATCACAAAAGCAATAATAGGCTTCCCCTTTTTCAATCAATTCCCTGGCATACTTCATATAAATGCCGGTCTTCACTCTCTCGCTCTGCACATAAGGACCATAACCGCCATCCTTGTCAGGCCCCTCGTCATGCACAAGCCCGGTCTTTTCCAATGTCCGATAAATGATATCGACAGCTCCCTCTACGAAACGCTCCTGGTCCGTATCCTCGATACGAAGTATAAAATCGCCGCCCTCATGCTTGGCGATCAGATACTCATACAGCGCGGAACGCAGATTTCCCACATGCATCCTGCCCGTGGGACTGGGCGCGAACCTTGTCCGAATCTTCGTCATTCCAAATTCCTCCATCCCGGGGCCCTCCCGGCCGCCGCGTTTTCCCAAATACTATAACACATTTCCCTAAATTTGTCATTACATTCATCGTATCACAAATCAATTAATTTCAAAATCCACTGTTCTTCCACGTCCGGCAGTACCTTTTTCAAATGCTCCACGATCTTCTCCCTGGATACTGACGGCTCGCTCCCGTACGCGCTCGTCATGAAATCATAGCCGAACAGTTCCTCCGGCGTGGAGTATTTTGCCACGCCCCAGCCATAGGTCCGCCCGAATTTGTCTTTCCTATATACAAAATCGGCAATCGTAATATAAGTCTCCATCTGCAGTCTGGTAATCACCGTATCAAACCCCTTGTTGCCGCCCTTGCGGTAATTGCACAAGTCTTTCAGGTTCTTTGACAACAAGGCGCCATGCTCCTGAACCATATCAACAATTCCTTTATCTTTGCGGGAGGCAAGGCCGTCATCATACCGCGCGTCAAAGTCATAACCATCCCTGCGGAAATTGGCAAAATCCGGAAGCCACTCCCTGCTCACGAAGCCCGCTTTTCCGTCGAAAAGCTTTCCATAAATACAGTGACCGCTCCGGGCAATCGGTCCTTTCCACTCCCAGGGACCGTCCACCTCATCAGAAAACCACAACTCCCGCGGACAACAATCCTCTACGGAAAAATCAGGGATGTGGTTTCCAAAAAAAGGCAGGAACCCCACCTCATCCACCAAATCGATTAGATCCTCCGCGCTCCGAAGCTCCTGAAATCTCATTGTTTTTCCTCCCATTTCATCCGATGCCGATCCCAACCGGCTCATAAAAGTCCTACATTCCCCTTTATGCTCCTTGCGTTTCCAAAGATACCCGCAAGATGTCACACAGACTCCTTATCGTAAAATATTATACATTCCATCTGGAAAAATGCAACTACATTTCTCCTCAAAATCTATTGTTCGTTCCTAAAAAAAATGGTAAAATAACCCTTGAAAAAACGATGGCTGCATGGATGTGACAGAGATTTCGAGATGATCAGACGAAAATACAAGGAGAATCAGTATGCTGAGAAAAATCCTTTTTACCTTAAAATTATGCAGGGTTCTGCCTGTTTACCTCATGTGGAAGCGCTCCCCTTACGCGGATGTGATCCGGCAGGATCTTTATTTCTGGAAAGAGCTGAAGCGCATGGATTATGATAACGAACTGATTCTGCTGGCGCATCTTCTTTTGGAAGCGGAGCCTTTTCGAAACCTGATGATGTTCCGTCTGCATAAGCATCAGTTTCTGTCCGTCATCTCTTTCCGCCGATGAATACCCTCTTTATCGGTGCCAATGACGACATCGGGCCAAAGCTCTATATTCAGCACGGTTTTTCCACCATTATCGCCGCCAAATCCATCGGAGAAGAATGCTGGATCAATCAGCAGGTCACCATTGGATTTGAGCAGGACCGGCAGCCCGTGATCGGCAGCCATGTGAGGATCTGTGCGGGAGCCATCATCGTAGGTGACGTGACCATCGGGGATAACTCCATCATTGCCGCGGGCGCGGTGGTGACCAAGGACGTTCCGGCCGGAGAAATCTGGGGCGGCTCTCCCGCTCACTTTATCAAAAAGGTAAAGGGGTCCTCTTTCGGGGACCAACGCTAAACAGGGGCAGAACCCTTTTCGTGCCGCGGAATCAGGCGCTCTCCTCCCGGTAATATTTTGCCTGGGCCTGGCAGAGTTCGTAATAATTTCCCTCCGTCTGCCGGATCAACCCCTCATGGCTGCCCCTTTGCACCAGGCGGCCCTCGTGGGAGACCGCGATGTCCCCACAAAATCTGCAGGAGGACATCCGGTGGGAAATATAGACCATGCTGCGGTCTGCAACCAGCTCGTTGAACCTTTTATAAATTCATACTCCGCCAGGAGATCCAGGGCCGCGGTGGGTTCATCCAGCAGCACAAAAGGAGCTGCCTTGTACACTGCCCGTTCAAGAGCAGGATCCGTCCCTCCGTAGGATCGTAGAGCCTACATAATAGCTTGATAAAGGTAGACTTCCCGTTTCCGTTCATGCCCACCACGGCCAACTTCTCGCCCGCCTTGAATTCCAGATTGATCTCCAATGGAACCAGGCGGGAAACGGACGACCCCTACCAGGTAATGCGGAATACATTGATTTTATCATCATAAGCCGCCTTTACTCCCTGAATATAGGAAATGACGGCGTTGATTTCCACGATCAGGACTCCGTCGGGATTCAGAAAGGGCTGCCCGTTCAACAGATTCTCCTCTCCGTCCACCAGAAGATGGGTACGCCCGACCTCCGCCTGAACCGTATGGCCGCCGGAGACGATGCTGAGGATCTTCCCATCAAAGGAGAAATCAAAGGCCTGGGGACGGCCTCCATGCATGGACCGCAAAATCGGGAGAATCGGGCTATAGACACTGCCGTGATCCACCACGCTCAAAACTCCATCCGTGTTGGGCTCCTGACCGTTGACCAAAACCTTGCAATAAAGCTTATCCGCGGGCACATACTTTGCGGCATCCGCCTGAGGAATGGACTCGAATGGATATTCCGTGATCAACTCCCACGCGCCGCCCCTGGGCAGACAGATCTGAGGAGCTTCCTTCTCCAGGGCCTCATCGCTTCTGGGTATGGAGGAAAACGACAAAGATGCCGTTATCACGGCTCCGGCTTCCATACTGGCAGTTACGCGAATCTCTCCCGCTCGTCTGGTAGAACGCAGGAATACACGATTGAGACCACATTCCGCATAAACATAAGACTTGTGAATCACACTGTCGTCCCGTCCAAAGCCCTGAAACCGACCGCTGTTATAACCCCCCAGGAAAGTGGCCTCGCCCTGGGTTTGGAAAGTGATCTTCTGATCCGCCAAAGGACAGACTCTGCCCTGGGTATCCGTCACCTCCACATCCAAATAGGCAATATCCACGCCGTCCGCCTGGAACCCCTGGTCACCGGTATGAAGCGTTAAGCGCAGGGCGGCAGGCTCTCCCACCGTCTCCAGCGCGTCTTTAGCCAGCAGGGTTCCGTCATAGCCATAGGCGTAAGCCTCGATTTTTCCGGACCTGGTAATGTCAATGTGAGGGAACGCAAACACAAACGTGTCCCGGGGCTGATCGCAGACCCCGACCGGCTCTCCATTGATCCTGAGCTCCACCTTTGCAATGGCATAGCTTCCGATCACATAGACCGTCTTATCGTGGGGATTGCGGAAACCGTATTCCCCGGTTTTGCGGAACGCTCCGTCCCGGAATTCCTTTTTCGCGTAACGGTAATGATTTCCATCGTCCGCCGGATAATTCCAATGCCCCAGAATCATTACCTTGGGCACCGGCGACTGCATGGTCTGGAAAACGTAAAAACTCTGCTTACGAATCCTCACGGGATCCACACGTCCGCTCATGCGGGCGTTTTCACTATAGGCCTGTCTGCCATGCTGGGCTGAATCCGTCCAACAAAGGGCCGCCGCGGCGGAATAATAATTTTTACCGGAAGCGCCTCCGATACGGTCATGGAAAAATTCCGCATATCCTCTGGCGGCGCACAGGGCGAAGTCCTCCGCCGTCAGATCATAGCAGTCGCCCCCAGGCTGCTTCCGTCCCATTTTGCCCAGCCACAGATTATCATAATCATAATCCGGCGGACTAAAATCATCCCAGACTCTCCTGGGAGATTCCTCCCGCAAATACTCCGTCTCCGTAATCGGCCCCCGGGAAGCGATAAAACCGGCCGCATGGCGGTTCAGCATGGTTCCCACATATTCCGCCTCCGCCACCACTTCCTCCGTATTGATGGTGCGGCATCCCATGAACCTGCCTCCGTCAGGATCCAAGTGTTCTTTCAAAATGCGCATCTGGCGCATATGCTTCTGATTGATGGAATTGTTTCCGGCTTCCCAGAACCAGATGGAGGGATGATTTCGAAAGGCAAGAATCACGTCCCGCATCAGCTCCAATCTCTGATTCCACTGACGGCCAAAGTTTTCCCGCTCCTTATCACCGGCAGGCTGGGTGCAAACCACGCCATAGCGGTCAAAGGAACGAATATCCGCCGGGCTGCCCGCCACATGCATAAAACGAATATGGTTGGCGTTGCTTTCCCGGATCAGGGCCGCATCCATGTCTTTCAGCCAGTCTACGGCGGTTCCGATGGCCGCCCACTCATTGGCGGCCCGCTGGGCGTAACCGGTGAGCCAGACTCTCCGGCCATTCAGGACCAGTCCCTTTTCCCCGCTGTATTCCACCTTGCGGAACCCCGTCACAATTTCCTCCTGATCGATGACCTCTCCATCTTCCAACAGACTTACCTCTGCCCGATAAAGATAAGGATGCTCCAAAGACCAGAAATGCATACCGGATACTTTTCCCACGGCGGAAATCACCTGGGTTTCCAGAGGCTCCCAGGAGGTAGGGGACGCCTCCTCCTCAGACAAGGGTTCAAAACACTCCCCCACCTTGCGATAAGCATCCTGGGGAATAATGGTCTTTAAGGGACGCACGGTTTCCGGATCCGCACAAGGTACGGAAACCGATTCGGAGGCAAAAACAGCCGCTACTGTTCCATCCGCTTTCAGGATGCGGACCCGTGTGGCCAAATGTTTCCGCGCTCCCGATTCATTGCGGACCTCCGCCTCCACATGAATAAGGCTTTCCGCCTTTTCAAAGTCAAAATCCGTGGCATACACATACGTGCCATGGGTCTTCAGATTGCTGTACAAAGGCAGTGTCAGATAAACCGCTGGCTTAATGTGTAATTTCACATTCCTGGACAAGCCGCCCACGCAAGGATTGAAATCATTACAGTTCCAGAAATAGCCCACGCCGCGATGAGCGGGCGGGACCTTGTCCATATCGGTCAGGGAACAATAAAAGCTTCCCGGCGCCGCATCCGGATGATTCGGTGTCTCCGCGCCGTAGAAATCCAGGTTCCTGGTGGAGGTGCTGTCCGTGGCGATGGCCACCAGATTTTCTTCTCCATACAAAATATAAGGAGTAATTTCCATGCCAAAGGGCGCCACTCCCGCTTCATAATAACCCGCCAGATTCCCGTTGACATAAAGATAGCAGGTCTGTCTGACACCCTCGAATTCCAGAATGATTTTCCGGTTCTCACAGCCCGCGGGCAGCCGGAACCACTTCCGATAGCAGGAAAAAGTCCTCTTTTGCCCGCTTCCGGCATCCTGAATCCGATTTAAGAACAAGTCTTCGTCATTATAAGTATGGGGAAGTCCTACCTCTTTCCAGCCTTCCTCCTGATAATCCCGTTCATAAAAAGCTCTCCCACGGGAATCCCGCGTAGCCTCCAGGGCCTCCTGCAAAGGAAAGGCATCCGCCAACTTAAAATGCCATTGATAATTAAAAGAATATAGATTGCGCTCCATCCGCTTCCTCCAATTTCCTCTTTTCCTGCCAGTCTTGTTTTTCCGGCTGCCGGTTCTGACTTTTTTGTGCCTGCCTGTTTTAATCCCTTTTTCGAACACCCAGGCGCTTGCCTATCGCAGCCACCCTTTCAGTTCGTCCAGCCGGTCATCCGCGTCATATTGTCTGACCAAATCAGTCAATACTTTTGCGAATACCTCGGCTCCCCTGTGCTGGAGATGGGCGTTGTCCTGACTGCCCTCAGGACGGCCCGGATATTCTCCCGCTTCCGTCCAGAGGAACAGCTTCTTACACGCCTCGCCGCCCAGGCTGGCGCAATAGTCCGTAGTGGCCTTTCCCATATCCAAAAGGACCAGATTCTCTTCCCTGGCAAATTGTATCATCGCCTCCCGATATTCTGGGAAACTGATATGAAAACAGCCGTCTGCAGAATCCTCGCAATTTCGCATGGCGATTGCCGTTACCAGAACACAGACCGCGCCTTTTTCCCGACACAAGTCCACAAAAGGTTTTAAAGAGTTTCCAAAATCTTCCGCCGCCACATAGCGCTCCGGTTTCTCCTGATAGGCATCATTGTGGGCAAACTGCGCGAACAGATAGTCGCCTTTCCGGATGCGCGCGGCGATGTCCGCCAGCCGTCCTTCCTCACGGAAGCTGCGGCTGCTGCGGCCCGCCATGGCCCGATTATCGATGATCACGTTCTCCAGTTCATAGCACATGGCCTGCTGAAAAGAACTGTCCGGAGAATGGTAGCTTTTGCAGTTCTCCGCTCCCGCAAAATTCTGATACCACACCTGTCCCCAGCCGGTCTGGGGCTCCGATCCCTTGCCATAGCTCTGCATGGTGGAATCTCCTGCCAGGAAAATACGTTTTTTCCAATTTGTTTCAACCCCTTGTCCCGGGACCGTATGCTTCTTATCCGTTTGGTAGACTGCCAACTCCACGCTTCCTCCGGGATACAAGGTGGAATTATAAAGCCGCTTGATTTGAGGAAGCTGCTTACCCGAGGGCGGGGTCTGCAAATCATAGTCCGTCCCACTGTAGATCCAGGCCGTTTCCCGGTTATAAATAATTACTTCCTCCCGGCCTCTTCCGAAAAGATCCCCATGAAGCACGTAGCCATCGGCAGGGAACGTCACTACCGCCTCCATCTTCCCATTATACAAGGTCGGATTTACACCGCCGCCCCTGCGGTATGCCAGAATATAATCACGTCCGTCGCCGTTCCAATTGGAAAGGGCGTCCACGATTGTCAGCCAGCCGGGCGTCTTCCGATCCTCTTTCCACACCTCTTTGCCGTTTTCATCCAGCAGGAACATCCCGTCCTTACCGTCCCACTGTCCCTTATAACCGTCGCCTCTCCGGATCCGGTCCAGGCCGGCCACCTGCAGTCCCTTTTCTCCCGGCAGGAACTTTCCCAGCGCGATGTGCTGGGATTCAATAGAGCCATCATAACGCCAAAGCTCTTCCCCGTCCGCACTGTACAGGCAAGTCACGCTGCCGCCAACGGCGATTTCCAGCTTGCCGTCACCGTTCACGTCCCCTACCCAGAGGCAGTCCGCATGGTCATCCAGATCATGACAGGACCAGCGCACTTTTCCATCGTGATCCAACAGATCATAGCCGGCCATCACTTCGTCATAACCGTCCCCGTCCACGTCATAAACCCAGGGGAAGTGACCGATATTGCCCTCATGGGTCCAGAGGAGCTCAAAACGATTATTCAGCGCCCACATATGACGATAACGGTCCTTCAAAATCACGTCCGATGCCCGCTTCCCGCCGCTCAAATTCGCGATCAGGATACAGTCGTGGGCATAGGGTGCAGGAAGCTCGTGAGACTGCTTCAATGCGCCGGTGCACCCGTCCAGAACGCAAAATCGCTTCTCCATCACGCACAAAATCTCCAGCTTGCCGTCCCCGTCCCAGTCATATATCTGTGCGGGAAAGTCCGAGCCAAAGTTTCCCGGCACTTCCATGGGCGTCCCAACCTGCCACAGCAGCTCTCCCGTCAGACGATATGCCGTCACGCAGCTCACCTGATGAGGCACATAGCGATCATCGATGCCGCTGTTTCCCTGCACGATGACCAGCTCCATTCTTCCGTCTCCGTCAATATCCCCCAGCAGTCCCTTGCCACCCCCGGCAGCAGCGATCTCTACGGTACCGATCAGCTTTACATTCATCTCCATCTTCCTTAATTCATCCTCCCTTTATAAAATGCGGCATATAAACCGTTACAAAGCATAAACCTTCAGATTGGAATATTCTCCGATCATCGGAGCCAGCTGGCGAAAACCGATTTTTCCTCCGCCAAGCAGGGGACCATAGGTCACACCGTCATCCATAAAACGGAAAATCTCCAGATCCTCTATGGAAAAGACTACCACGTTTCCTTTCTTTACGACGCAGATCTTGTAAGGTGCCGTCACATCCTCCACGTTGGGAATCGGATCCCCGCCCTGCACGGTCAGATAAAAGCCATAGCTCTTCCGCAGATTACAGGTATGGAATGCCCGTTCATCCTTTTCTTTCCGCCGGAAATACGAAACATGAAACGCGTTCATGTCTCCATGATGATACAAAGGATATTCACCCGTCCTTGGCTGAAGCCTCGGGTCGAAAAGGTCCTCTCCATTCCTCCCCCTGGCGGCAAAGAATAAAATGCTCAGTCCAGGCTCCCGAAGCGGCCGAAACTCCCATTCAATCTTCACATCCGACGGGAAATCTACCGGACACCAAAGCACATAATTGGCCTTCTGCCCCTCATTGGCGCTCATCGCGTTCTCCATGCGCATCTTTCCCTCGGGGAACGTAATCTGCGCCTTGCCCTCCAGCACAAAGTCCTTAATATCCTCCTCACAGGACAAAGGATTCTCATAAATCAACTTCTCTTCCATCATAAAACCGCCTTTCTCATATTTTCCTAAAACAGACTGATCTGATTTTTTGCCCTAAAACCATTCTACCACGGTTTTCTCCACAAACGCCCCTATCCTTTTTCCTTTTTTTCGTCACGTAATCGTATATTCATATTAACCACAAGCGCAATCATCAAAAACGCCATTACGATTTTATCACGTTCTGAGCGCTCCCTGGATATTGCGCTTTCTCTTCTCATTCAATCTTTCATAAATCTCTATTTCTTCCTGCGTAAAGTTTTCATATTGAATTTGTTCAAAATCACATAAAACAAACAGCATCTCCGACATGGCATTTTCCGCTTCCTGTGTCACCACATATTCTTTCACGTTCGATTTTTGCTTATCTTCCTGCTGTTTTTCCTTTGTTCCGCTTTTTGCCCTTACCTTGTCTTTCTCCAATACCGCGATCATTTCTCTGGCAAGCAGCCTTTGGATCGATAGAGACAGCTCCTTTTTGGAAATATTTAAAATATCTTCCATCTCTTTCAATGTGCATTTTTCATGGGGTTGGCTTAAATAATACAGCAGCTTCACATCAACAGTTGTGATATCGTTTCTCAGTGCCACGATATCAAATAATTTTTCCTGCAGCTTTCTTTCCCTGTAGATATCAAAAAAGATTCCCTCCCCCTCCAGCACGCCTTCACTGACCCTCGTTCTCTCATCCCCTAACCGATAATTTCCCGGTATGCTCAAAGGAGACACACTTCCGTCACTGGCAGCATCAAACAGGAACCGATATACCTGGCCTCTTCTTTTTTCGTAATCCATGTCATCAAAAACATCTTTGTAAAAATCATTGTAGCATGCAAAAACCGTACGTTTCATCTGAATCGTCTTTTTCATGCTGATTCCCTGTGAAACCAAAGATCCCTTTGTCTTTACATAATAATACACGGGAATCTTTAATGCATAAATTGTATTGGTATGCCGTACATATTCCAAATTAAACATAAAATCCTCACACCAGCTTATGGAATTATCCATGCTTAATTGGTAATTTTCTATGATGGAACGCTTATATAATTTATTCCACAAAACTCCATAATAAAAATCCGCCGGTTTCTGCATCATTTTGACGGCATAGTCCACACGTGTCATAATCCCTTCTTCTTCAATACTTCCCTTTTGCGAAACACGCTCTCCAATCACCCTGTAAAAATCAGCAATCACCATATCGCATTGGTTCTCCATGGCCGCCCGCACGAAAAACCTTGTGGCGTCCGGCGTAATCCAGTCATCGCTGTCCAAAAACTGCAGATATTCCCCCCTTGCCATGGCAATTCCCAGATTGCGGGTATGGGAAACCCCCGTATTTTCTTTGTGCAGTACCCGAATCCGCTTATCCTTTTCCGCATAAGCATCACAGATCAAACCGGAAGCATCTGTGCTCCCATCATTTAATAAGATCAATTCAAAATCCTTGTATTCCTGGTTCAGGATACTGTTTATACACCTGTCGATCGTTTTCTCCGCATTGTAAATTGGAACGATAATGCTTACCAATGGCATCTCACGATAATCTCCTTTTCTGATATTCTGCAAGCCTTCCGATACGGACATCCTCCGATGCGGCACTGTCCATATCATCCCCCATAATCATCCCATCCATTGATTTCGTTGCTGATCATTTTCCATCCTCGATGTTTTAAGCTTTCTATTCTGATTTTCAGCCGCTTATAACATATTAAACTCTTTTTAACTTTTCTTCAACCCTAATTCGACAATTATTGACTGAATTTATCGTTCCGTATCTCACTTTTCCCGTCAAAAAACACCCTCAAATAGGGTATCCGGTCCAAGATCCTACTTGAGGGCGGCATATCATCATAAATTTTTCATATTTCCTTTACTTTCCGCTCCCTTGCCTCCTGCGCGGCGGTCAGACATTTCTCCGCGTCGGCGCGCATGTTCCTGAGATGTTCCAGCACCCTGCTGATTTCCCCTTTCACTTCCTCCACACGCTTCAAAGACTCTTCAATCTTCCTGAGAACTGTCCAATCCACAAACAAGCCGTCAAAAAAGTAATCCGCGAACCGCAGGAAACCGTTGATACTGACCTTCAGCCTTGCATCTATGGTTACGTCCGCCAGCTCCGTACGAAATCGGTCAAGCTCCACCTGGAGCGTTTCCACCAGCTCCTGGGCTTCATCCAACCGACCGTGCTTGACCAGGTCCGCAATCAAATCCCCTCCCAGCAGATCCCAGGCGGCCCATCGGTTCGCGCTGCCAAGCCGGTCCAGGATACGTTCCGTCGTCCCCAGGGCAGTGGCGCCGGCGCTGATCGCCTCATCAATCTCTCGAACTTCACTCGTCAGACGCGTAATTTCTTCCTCCAGACGCAGGACTTCCTCCGCTTCCGGTGTCCCGGAAGCTTTGATGGCAGCGGCTTTCTCCTCCAGAAGCTTTGCATATCGTTTTTCACAGCCACGCAGCGAGGCTTCCTCTTCCTGATATCTGCGCAAATCCTCCTTTACGGCGGCCAGCTCCCGCACCGCCGCATCATATTTGACCGCCGCGGCACAGGCTTCCTTTTTTTCCTTATCCAGCTTCTGATCCAGCTTGCCGACCACGCGATAAAAATAATTGGCCAGACTTCGTCCTTCCAGCTGGTCTACATCCTTTTGCTCGATTTCTTTCTCCACTTCCAGACTGAGCACCTTTTGTTCCAATTCGCGCCGTTCCTCCCGCAGCCGGGACAAAAGAGTATCCAGCCGTTGTTTTCTCAGTATCTGTTCCTGCAGTCTTTGCAGTTCTCCGTTCTCCATAGCCATCAGCTTTCCCTCCTTGTCAAATACCGTTCCACCAGTTCCCGTTCGTAAATCTCCTTTTCCGGTCTCCCCCGCACAATGCCAAAGGTCTTGCGGACGCCTCCCTCCGCATCCATAAGCTGCTCCGTCACATAATTTAACGCCCTTTCTCCCTCCGCGAGCTCCAGTTTCCCATCCTCCGCCCAGTCAGCCAGCCGGCTCAAATGGGTGACAAACACCAGATGAGAATGGGTCCGTGAAAAGGCCCCCAGCACTTCCGACAAAATAACGCTTCCCTCCGCCTCCGAGGTGCTGGAAAGAATCTCATTGAACAAAACCAGGCTCCCCCGCCTCAACTGCCCCGCCATGGTTCTGATCTGCACCAGCTCCTGCTCCAGTCTGCCGTGCACGGCGCGTGTATCCTCTGTTCCCGCGAACAAAGTACCAATATAAGGAACCGCTGACGCACGGTAACTGACCGCCGGTACCGGGAACCCCAGCTGCGTCAGGACCTGGGCGCAACCAAGCGCCTGCAAAAAAGTGGTCTTGCCGCCGCTGTTAAACCCAGTGATCACGGCGATTCTGCCATCCACATTGGAATAGTCATTTCCCCGGATGCCGGCCACACCTCCCGGATTCCCCTGGCTATGACATTTGGCCAGCAGACGAAGCGGCAGCAAGTTCGTTGCCTCCATGCGTCCTTCTCCTTTTTCTCCTACCTCCGGCAGACAATAAGGCACTCCCAGTTCCCGATAGAGCGCAAGAAGCCGGATCCCTGTCTGATAAAAAAACAGGGAATTCCGAATCCGATGGAAAGGGCGCACCACGGCGCCGTTGAGTCGGGCCGCAAAATCACACAAGCGCACCAGCGTTTTCCTGTAAATTTCCTCCAGGTTATTGCGCAGGACCAAATCCCCTTCCGTGGAAATCAGGCACTCTTCATCAATGGCTTTCTTTTTCAGAAATCCTTTTTCTTTTCGCATATAGGTGTTTTCCGGGTAAAGACGCGCGATCCATACCTTGTTCATGGCGCCTCCCCAGCCATAATCCACGTCATATTCCACCGCGCCCGCGTCCAGGACCTCCCGCAAGATGCCAATGATTTCCCGCAGCCTCTCCTGCGCCTCTCCCGCTTCCAAAAAATGTGCGATCCTTGCCAGCACCTGAGAGCGGGGAGCTTTCCGCAACTCTAAATGAGCCGACTGAAGCACTTGGAGATTCCCCTCCAGGAGCGCCAGATACTCCTCCAGACGCTTATGAAGCGGCTCCTGAGAGGACTCCCAAATATTCAGATTCCGCCTGGGCACATCGTCCCGAAGCCGCCCGCAGATTTCAAGACACCCTTCCAGAAAAGCGGGATCCTCCGTCAAATCCCGCAGCACACTTTGCCGAAATAAGATGACCTCCCTGTCCTCTGGCAGATTGCGCACCTCTTCGCAAAGCTGTTCATACTCTTCCCTGCGCAGACGCAAATCTGTGCAGAGCTCGTCAAACAACAGATCATGAATCAGGCTGTCGCTGACACGAACCCCTTCCCTCTGCGCCTGCCGTGTTTTTTCATCCGGATATAACAAATCAAACTCTATCATCCTGCACACCCTCGACAAACCGCCTCTGCAGCCATACGCCGCCATACCTCCGCCGCCGGTTCCGACATTTCGGCCGCGCCTCGTCAGCCACCGCTTTCCGCCGCCTCCGCCGAAAGCACCTCCCACAATCCTTCATAGGTGACGCCGCATTGTTCCGCTATATCCCTGGCATAGGACTGGCGATAGGACTCCTGCCGCAGGATATGGAATGTCCTCTGCCGGGATTGCCGACACTCCGCCATACCAGCCACCAGACTATAAAAGCGCCCCTCTCCCAGTTCATCGATCAGCTCATGGTAATGGGTCACCAGGCCTCCCACGCAGCCGCCCCGGTCAAATTCAGACATCAGTCGTTTTAAGAGCGTCACCGCCACCGGACGCTGGGTACTGGTGAAAGGTTCGTTCAGCAATATCATGTCCCCGGCTTTCATGGAATCCAGAATTTTCTTCATTCTTTGAAGCTCCTGCTCAAAGCGCCCCACCATGGCCGTTTCCTCCTCGTCCCGGCCAAACAGCGTATGCACCTTTCCTGTCATTTCCAGCACCGCTTCCCGGGCCGGCACGTACATCCCGATCTGGGCCAGACACTGAATGAGACCCACACTCCTTAGAAAAGTGGTCTTCCCGCCCTGATTGGCCCCCGTCAAAAGGAACAGGCGCTGATTTCCCTGGAAACAATAATCATTGGCCACCGCGTGAAATCCCTCTCCCCGCTGAAAAAGGTTCCTTCCCAAAGTCATGTCATAGGCCCCACGCACATGAAAGCCCCCGTCCCGCACCACAAAGCGCGGCAGACAAAAAGGGAAGCCCGCCTTTTCATATTCCCGCCGAAACCGCACACAGGCCAAATAAAAAACCAGCTCATTGGCAAACTGTAAGAACGGCCAAAAGGAAAAGCCTCCATATTCCCGGTACAGCGCATCCGCCTCTTTCCAGAGCTCCGGATCCTTCCGATCCACATATTCTTGTATTTTTTTATCCAAAACCGTCAAATCATTCTGATACACGCCTACGGAAAAATCATAGTCCTCCAAAAAGAAAGACGCCGCTTCCTGCAGACACGCCAAAAAGGAGGCGTTTTCCCCCTCTCTGGTATCATCCAATACCGCGTTGCGGCATTTTTGCTCCAAATCCTTATTAATCAGAAAATTCCGCGGCATTTTTTGCCGCACCCGATCCAGAAACGCCTCCAGTCGCCGCCGCTTCCTGCACGCATCCTGACCTGACACCGGTACCGCCAGCCTTCGAATCCCCTCGGCCAGGGGAGAATCCAAAGGAAGCTGTTCAAGCAGACGTCCCAGGGCGCCATCCATATCCGCCTGAAATTCCAGAAGCATCTGCAGATAAAACAATTTCTGCCCCAGCCCGTCCCGGGTTCCCCGGATATGCCCCAGCTTCTTTTGGGACTCCGAGATACTGCCGACCGTCCAGACAGCCGCTTCATACAACTCCCGGTTCTCATACAATGCTTCCAGAATCCGCTGTCTGTAAAGCACCGTGGAAAGAGCGGCACAAGGATGCAGAAACACCTGTTCAAAATCAAACCGTTCTCCGAACCTGCCCAACCGGCAGACTTCCCTATAAAGCGCGTCCAGATTCAAATCCTTAATGTAGGATTCGTCTCCTGTTTTCCGCTCCTCCATCCATTCCTGATACCGTTCCCCGCAGTCCCATAACAGACTGAAATACCCGTCATCCATTCCAATTCCTCAAGCGTTCCTCGCCCCTGCGGCAATTGCCGCTCCAGCCTTGAAAGTTTCTCCGAACACTTACATCATAGCACAGATCGGTATTTTTGGCTATGCCTGAATCAAAATTACGGCACGCCTGCCACGGCCGCTTTCATGGAAGCCACATATTCCCCGATTTCCGGTGCGGCGTCCGCTCCCTTTCCGGCAATGATCCGCACAATGGCGCTTCCCACTATGGCCCCGTCGGAAATCTCCGCCATCTTCGCCGCCTGCTGGGGCGTACTGATTCCGAATCCTATGGCACAGGGAATGTCCGTCGCCTTACGAATGCTTGCCACGATCGATGTAAGATCCGTCTTGATCTCCTTGCGCACGCCGGTCACGCCCATAGAGGAAACTACATACAGAAAGCCTTTCGCTTGGCCGGCAATGGCCTGAATCCGGTCCTCGGAAGTGGGGGCTACCATGGAAATCACCTCCACTCCATGAGCGGCCGCGGGCTCTTCCACCTCTCCTTTTTCTTCAAAAGGAAGATCCGGAATAATGATCCCGTCCACGCCCAACTCCCGGCATTTTCCAAAAAAGCGGTCGTAACCATAATGGAACACGGGATTCAAATAGGTCATGAACACCAAAGGAAGATCGGAGCTTTCCCGTACTTTCCGCACGATCTCAAATACCCCGTCCGTGGTCATGCCGCCCCGCAGGGACCGTAAATCGGCTTCCTGGATCACAACGCCCTCCGCCGTCGGGTCGGAAAACGGAATTCCGATTTCCACCAGATCCACGCCCGCCTTTTCCATTTCCAGAATAAACTTCACCGTGCTGTCCGCGTCAGGGTCTCCGGCTGTTAAAAAGGCGATAAAAGCCTTATGATTTGGCGTGTCAAAAACACGGGACAGTCCGCTTTTTTTCTCATTCATGAAGATCCACCCCCTTGTATCTGGCGATTGCCGCCACATCTTTATCCCCCCGGCCTGACAGCGTAATGATCATGCATTCGTCAGGCCCATACTGCCCGGCGATCTTGCGGGCATGAGCCACGGCATGGGCACTTTCAATGGCACAGATAATACCCTCCGTCCGCGCCAGATATTCAAAAGCATCCACTGCCTCGTCATCCGTCACCGGCACATACCGGGCACGGCCGATATCATGAAGATAAGCATGCTCCGGCCCGATTCCGGGGTAATCCAATCCCGCGGAAATGGAATAAACCGGGGCGATCTGCCCATATTCATTCTGGCAGAAATAGGATTTCATCCCGTGAAACACTCCGAGGGATCCTTTGGCAATGGTGGCGGCATGGTAAGGTGTATCCAGGCCCTTTCCGGCCGCCTCGCAGCCGATCAGGGCCACATCCTTGTCCTCCAGGAACGGATGGAAAGAGCCCATGGCGTTGCTTCCGCCGCCTACACAGGCGATGACGGCCGCCGGCAGTCTGCCCTCCGCCTTCAGAATCTGTTCCCTGGCCTCTCTGCCGATCACGCTCTGGAAATCCCGCACGATCATGGGAAAGGGATGAGGGCCCATCACGGATCCCAGTACATAATGGGTGTCATTCACCCGATTGCTCCATTCCCGCATAGTTTCATTCACAGCATCCTTTAAGGTCTGGGTCCCGCTGGTCACGGGATGCACCTTCGCGCCCAAAAGCTCCATCCGATAGACATTTAACGCCTGCCTGTCCGTGTCCTCCTTGCCCATGAAGATCTCACACTCCATGCCAAAAAGCGCTGCCACCGTAGCCGTGGCCACGCCGTGCTGACCCGCTCCCGTTTCCGCGATCAGCCTGGTTTTTCCCATCTTTTTCGCGAGAAGCGCCTGTCCCAGTACATTGTTGATCTTATGGGAACCGGTGTGGTTCAAATCCTCCCGCTTAAGATAAATCTTGGCCCCGCCCAGATCCCGGGTCATTTTCTCCGCATAATACAAGAGAGAAGGCCGTCCCGCGTAGTCGTTCAAAAGCTTACGCAGCTCCTCCTGAAACTCCGGATCCTTTTTATAATATTCATAGCATTCCTCCAAGCGGATCAGTTCGTTCATCAACGTCTCTGAAATATACTGCCCCCCGTGAATGCCATATCGTCCTCTGCTCATATTGCCTGTTCCTTTCCTACCCTATTCTTTCCGCGCGGGCCGCTCCGCCCTATTCTTTGCCGCCGCGCGGGCCGCTCCGCCCTATTCTTTGCCGCCGCGTGAATTGCCCCGCCCTATTCTTGCGGCCGCGCGGAAAATTCACGCACAATTTCCACTAAAGTCCGCATTTTCCGGGGATCCTTGTAGCCGCCGGTCTCCGCACCGGAGCTCACATCAATGCAATAGGGCCGAAAGCGCTCCATGGCGTCCCGGATGTTTTCCGGATCAATGCCCCCTGCCAGGAAAAAAGGCCGCTCCACCGCGCCCAGAGCCTCCCAGTCGAAACGCCTGCCGGTTCCCTTTCCATTATCAAATAACAAATAATCCGCGGGACTGTGCATCGCCCGTTCCACGTCTTCCCGACCCGACACCCGAAAGGCCTGAATCACGGGCTTTCCCGTAATATACCGAATCCGCGCCACAGTCTCTTCCGGCTCCGTCCCGTGGAGCTGGGCCAAATCAATGACTCCCTCTTGTAAAAGACGGATCATCGTTTCCTCCTGCTCGTCCACAAAAACCCCCACTGCCGGAATCCTCGGATCCAACTTCTCCCGCAGCCGCCTTGCCTGCTCCCAACCCACATTCCGATGGCTTTTCGGGTAAAAGACGAAGCCCACATAATCCGGCTGAATCTCATTGGCAAAAACAATATCCTCTTCCCGGAAAAGACCGCAGATTTTAATCTTCATGTCCGCTCCTCCCGGCCAGGTCATCCAACATGGCCCTTTTATCCGCGCTGCGCATCAGGGCCTCTCCGATCAAGACCGCGTCGGTACCGTTTTCCTGAAGTCTGGCAATGTCCTCTCTGGTTTTCATTCCGCTTTCCGAAACAAACAATACATTTCCGGGGACCAGACTGCGAAGCCGCAGGGAGTTACCGATATCCACGGTAAAATCCTTCAGATTCCGATTATTGACTCCGATGATGTCCGCTCCGACTCCCAGCGCCATTTCGATCTCCCGCTCATCATGGGCTTCCACCAATGCGTCCAGTCCCAGGGAATGTGCCAGCTCCAAATATTCCCCAAGCTGTTTGTCGGAAAGCAGAGTGCAGATCAGCAGTATGGCGTCCGCGCCAATGGCCTTGGCCTCGTAAATCATATACTCATCCACGGTGAAATCCTTGCGCAGCAGCGGAATGGAAACCGCTTCCCGGATGCGGCTCAGGTACTCATTGCTTCCCTGGAAAAAATACGGCTCCGTCAAAACCGAAATGGCATTTGCCCCCGCGGCCTCATAATCCCTGGCAATCTCCAAATAGGGAAAATGAGGGGCGATGATTCCTTTGGAAGGGGATGCCTTTTTCACTTCGCAGATGAAACCGATCCCGGGCTCACGCAGCGCCTTTGCGAAACCAACTCCCGTACTCTTTCTTTCCAGCGCCATGGAACGATATTGCTCCAAAGAAATCTTTCGTTTATTCTCTTCCACACGCTCCCGCGTTTTTTCCGCAATCTTCTCTAAAATCACATCGATCCCTCCGCTCTTACCATACTGCGTCCGCTCTTTGCGCAACACCCATTCAGCGATTGGAAAGCTCCACGAATTTGCGCAGCTGTTCCATTGCTTTGCCGCTGTCGATCATTTCCTGGGCCAGCCTCACGCCCGCCTCCATGGATTCCGCCTTGCCGGCCACATATAGAGCCGCTGCCGCGTTCAATACCGCAGCATCCCTCTTGGCTCCCTTCTCACCGGAAAGAATTTCCAGAGTGATCCGAGCATTTTCCTGAGGGGTTCCGCCAACCAATTCTTCTTTTGCACAGCGCTTCATGCCGAACTGCTCCGGTGTGATCGTATAGGTCGTAAAGGAATCTCCCTCGAATTCGCAGACCTTGGTGGGCGCGCTCACGGAAATTTCATCCAGCTTATCCTCGCCATACACCACCATGCCTTTCCTCACGCCCAAATTGGACAATACCCTGGCCATAGACTCCACCATATCCGCATCATAAACCCCCATCACCTGCAGATTGGCACTGGCAGGATTGGCCAAAGGCCCCAAAATATTGAAAATCGTACGGATTCCCAATTCCTTGCGGATCTGTCCCACATATTTCATGGCCGTATGGTACTTCTGGGCAAACAGGAAACAAATGCCAATCTCTTCCAGAATCTCCTTGCTCTTCTCCGGGGAAACCGTAATGTTCACGCCCAATGCCTCCAGACAATCCGCGGCCCCGGATCGGGAGCTGGCAGCCCGATTCCCGTGCTTTGCCACAGGGACTCCTGCCGCCGAAATGATCAACGATGCCGTGGTAGAAATATTAAAAGAATTAGAACCGTCTCCTCCGGTACCCACGATTTCAAGTACGTCAAAATCATGCTCCAAGGGAATGGCGTGCGCCCTCATCTCCTCCGCGGACCCCGTAATCTCATCAATGGTCTCACCTTTCATGCTCAGAGCCGTCAAATACGCGCTCTTCTGGATGTCATCCGCCGTCCCGCTCATGATCTCATCCATCACCGCCCTGGACAACTCATAACCAAGATCCTCTCTACGCGCCAGTTTCCTGATTGCTTCCTGAATTCTCATTTCCTTTTCCTCCTGATCTTATCTATTTCATTTTGATTCCTTACTTCTATTGTATCCGTTGTATCTCCTCACGCCAGGAAATTTCGGATGATTCTTATGCCGCCAGGGGTCAGCACGGATTCCGGGTGGAACTGTACGCCATATACGGGATAATCCCGATGCTCCACCGCCATGACCTCTCCATCCGCGGTCCTGGCCGTTACCCGCAGCACCTCCGACATCGTTGCCGGATCCGCCGCCAGGGAATGATATCTGGCCACCGGCATGGACTCCTCCATTCCCCGGAACAACCTGCTCTCCCGGTCCAGATATGCCACGGACTGCTTGCCGTGCATCAGCTCCTTCGCATAAGTGATGGTGGCGCCAAACACCTCGCAGATCGCCTGATGTCCCAGACAAATGCCCAAAATGGGAATCTTGCCGGCAAAGACACGAATCACGTCCTCACAGATTCCCGCGTCGGCAGGTCTGCCCGGCCCCGGGGAAAGCAGGATATGGGAGGGCGCCAATTTCTCAATTTCCTCCACACCCAGCTGGTCATTCCGAACCACTTTCAGATCCGGATTCACTTCTCCCACCAACTGATATACGTTATAGGAAAAGCTGTCATAATTATCAATCAGCAAAATCATCCGTCCAACCCCTCCTCCGCGATCAATAATGCGTTCTTTACCGCGGCAGCCTTTTGCAGGCATTCCCGATACTCTGATTCCGGCACACTGTCCGCCACGATACCCGCCCCCGATCGGATGAACACTTTTCCATTCTTGGAAAACGCCAGCCGTATGGCGATACAAGTATCCAGGTTGCCCGTAAAGGACAAGTACCCAATAGCTCCGCCATAAATACCCCGTTTGTTATTCTCGAGTTCATTGATGATTTCACAGGCCCTGAGCTTGGGAGCCCCCGAAAGGGTTCCCGCCGGCAGGATGGCATCCACCGCGTCCAAGGCATCCCGATCCTCCCGCAGCCGTCCGCTTACCGTGGAACCAATGTGCATCACATGGGAAAACCGTTCGATGCTCATGTACTTCTCCACCTTAACGCTTCCGATTTTACTGATTTTGCCGATATCATTCCGTCCCAGATCCACCAGCATATTGTGTTCGGCCAATTCCTTGGCGTCTTTCAGGAGACCTCGCTCCAATTCCAAATCCTCCTCTTCCGTGGCTCCCCTTGGCCTGGTTCCTGCCAAAGGAAAGGTATACAGGGATCCATCCTGCAGCTTGACCAGGGTTTCCGGACTGGCCCCGGCGATTTCTCCATCGTTTCCCGAAAAATAAAACATATACGGGGATGGATTGGTGGTACGAAGCACCCGATAAACATCCAACAGGCTTCCTTCCATTTCCGCCTCCAGGCGATTGGACAAGACCACTTGGAAAATATCCCCTTCCCTGATATATTCTTTTCCCCGCATTACCATGCGGCAATATTCCTCTTCCCCGAAAAGAGGCTTCAGTTCCGATTTCATCCGAAATCCCTTGTTTTCACACTTCTCGCCCCTGCGAAGCAGCTCAGCCATTTGCTCCAGCTGAAGGGCGGCCTTGTAATAGCTCGTATCCAAATCCTCCGCTTTGGCGTTTGCGATCAAGACGATTTTTTGTCGATAATGGTCAAACGCGATCACCTTGTCGAACAACATCAGGTCCACATCCTGAAAACCGTCCTGATCCTGCGCGTCCAGCTTCAGCGTCGGCTCGCTATATTTGATATAATCGTAGGAAAAATAACCTACCAGGCCGCCGGTAAAGGGGGGAAGCTTCTCCACACGGGGACTTTTGTTTTCCGCCAGCACCTTGCGAATGGTCTCCCTGGGATTCCCCGGGAATTCCCGCTTGGCCAAAGGCGTGGAAATCGTCACCTTGCCATTATAGCAGGTCACGTCCATCACGGGATCATATCCCAAAAAGGAATACCGTCCCCATCTTTTGTCGGCCTCCGCGCTTTCCAACAAATAAGCATGGCGGCTCACCCTTTTCAACATCCGCAAAACCTCTACCGCGGTAGTGCCATCCGCGTAGATTTCCGCGGACACCGGAATCACGCCATAACCTTGCGCTGCCAATTCTTTTGCATCTTCCAGTGTGGGATAAAATGCTTTCACCTTTCGCTCTCCTTTCCTTACGGAATCCGTCCTGACCGGTAGGATGCTTTTTCACACACAAAAAATCCCGTCCCCGACAGATTCCTGTTTCTGTCAAGGACGGGAACTTCATTCATGCTCTGAATCAATCTATCCCGCGGTGCCACCTTGCTTCACGGCCCAGAGCCGTGCACTTAACGGATACCAACATATCCTCGGCAACTGACGGGTGCCCTCCGTCGTAAAATACTCGGATCACTCCGCATCAACATCCCTGCGGACCTGAATTCCTTTCCTTACGCCCTCCGTGGTCCATTTAACGGGCTGCGTTCTGTCTGGCTCTCAGCTATCCAAACTCTCTGTAAGTGCACGATCCGTTTTTATCTCCACATCTTCGGTTTCCGGCAATATGAATTTTTCTATATTCTACACCCCGTCAGACGCATTTGTCAACTCTTTTTTCAAGCTTTTTAAATCTTCTGCATGGAAAAAGAAAATGAAAATCGATGCTCCTGATCGTCCTCCGGCCACAATATTCCCACGCCGGTTGCCTGGAAATAACCGGAATAATCCACGTCACAAGTAATATCGACTCCCTCCAGGGAAAAGGAAAAGCTTTCATAGGGAGCATTGGAAATCTTCCGAATGATCTCTTCCACGTCCCCTCCAAAGGGAGTAAATCCCTCTCTCCCCTTGACAAAGGAAAGGATGGACAGAATCGAAAGCCGTACACGCGACATGACAGCCGCGGTACGGCTTTTTGCAAATGAACTAATATCCGACGACTTATCCAACCAGTCTCACGGTCTCCCTGGCGATTGCCAGCTCCTCATTGGTGGGAATGACCATTACCTTGGTGGCGGAATCAGGAGTGGTAATCACCAAATCCTCTCCGCGCTTATGGTTGTTCTCCTCGTCCAGAGTCACGCCCAGATAGCCTAAATATTCGCAAGTAAGCTTGCGTACCAGAGGCGCGTTCTCGCCGATTCCGGCGGTAAAACAAATCACATCTACGCCGTTCATGGCCGCGGTGTAAGCGCCAATATATTTCGCCACATGATAGCAATAGGTCTTCATGGTACGGATCGCGTTCTCATTGCCCGCATTATAACCCGCCTCCAAGTCCCGGAAATCAGAAGAAAGATTGTCGGACAAGCCCAGCACGCCGGACTTCTTGTTCAGGATGGCCATCACGTCATCAATGCTCTTGTTTTCCTTATGAGCGATAAATTCAATAATGGCAGGATCAATATCACCGGAACGGGTACCCATGATCAGGCCCTCCAACGGAGTCAGACCCATGGAGGTGTCCACGCACTTGCCGTTTTTGACAGCGGAAACGCTGGCGCCATTGCCCAGGTGGCAAACGATGATTTTCAGGCTCTCATAAGGAACGCCGAGCACCTCTGCCGCTCTCTTGGACACATAGGAATGGCTGGTTCCATGGAAGCCATATCTCCTGATCTTGTATTTCTGATAATATTCATAAGGAAGTCCGTACATATAGGCCTCCTCCGGCATCGTCTGATGGAAAGCGGTATCGAACACGCCCACCATGGGGGTATCCGGCATCAGCTTCTTACAGGCGTTGATTCCGATCAGGTTGGCGGGATTATGCAGCGGAGCCAGATCATTGCACTCCTCCACTGCCGCCAGAACTTCGTCCGTGATCACCACGGAGCCGGAGAACTTCTCGCCGCCATGCACCACGCGATGTCCTACCGCTCCAATCTCCGCAAGACTCTTCACCACGCCGGTCTTCTCATTGGTCAGTGCCTCCAGCACCAGGCGAATGGCGTCCGTATGATCCGCCATGGGAGTCACCGTGGTTTCCTTGTCCCCGCCCGCCGGCGTGTAGGAGATCATACTTCCATCGATTCCGATCCGTTCGCATAATCCCTTGGCGATACACTGCTCGGATTCCGAATTGATCAACTGAAACTTCAAAGAAGAACTTCCACAATTGATTACTAAGATATTCATTTTCTTCCTCATTTCCGCACGGCTCCGTGGACTTTTCAGGCTTCGGTCCGAACTCGCCGTGCTCTCTATCCTATCATTTTCTTATTCTCATGCCAGCTGTGCCTGCACCGCCGTAAGCGCTACCACACCCACGATATCCTGCCAGGAACAGCCACGGGACAGATCGTTTACCGGCTTGGCTATTCCCTGCAGCATAGGGCCATAGGCCTCCGCGCCGCCCAGTCTCTGTACCAGCTTGTATCCAATATTTCCCGCATCCAGATTCGGGAAAATCAGGACATTGGCTCTGCCGCCCACGGGGCTTCCGGGAGCCTTGGACTTGGCAACACCGGGAACCAACGCCGCGTCAAGCTGCAATTCGCCGTCCAACACCAGATGAGGATACTGCTCCTTGGCAATCCTCGTGGCTTCCACCACCTTGTCCACCAGCGCGTGCTTGGCGCTGCCCTTGGTGGAATGGCTCAGCATGGCGATCACGGGCTTCGGACCGACCAGAGCTTTAAAGCTTCTGGAAGAAGTCTCGGCAATCGCCGCCAGCTCCTCTGCCGTAGGATCCTGATTCAAACCACAGTCCGCGAAAATGAACGCGCCGTCATCTCCCATGTTCTTAAACTGCGTATCCATGACAAAGAACGCGCTTACCAGCTTCACGCCGGGAGCGGTTTTTAAAATCTGAAGGGCGGGACGAAGAGTGTCCGCCGTGGCATGACAGGCGCCGGCCACCATACCGTCCGCGTCGTTGGCCTTGACCATCACAATGCCAAAGGTCAGATTATCCTTTAAAAGAATCTCCCTGGCGGCTTCGGGGGTCATGCCTTTCGCCTTTCTGGTCTGATACAGCAGCTCTACATACTCCTCCAGCTTCGGAGTCTCAAGGGGATTGACGATCTTTACACCCGTCAAATCTACTTCCAGCCAGCCGGCACCGTCCATGATCTTCTCCTCGTTACCGATCATGATCACGTTGGCGATCCCTTCCTCCAGGATCTTCGCGGCCGCGATCAACGTCCTCTTGTCATTGGACTCCGGCAGCACGATGGTCTTTTTGTCGAGCTTTGCTCTTTCTTTGATTTTGTCAATATAAGACATGTCCTTCTCCTTTCCCGCGGGTGGATGATTACAATTTATTGTGCTACACCGCTTATAATTTGTTTCTTTTGGTACTTAACAAACCATCTTTCTTATATTATACTAAATGTAATTCTTTTTCACAAGGAGAAAACTTCGGAAATTTGTATATTTTTCGATACATTTATTCATTTTTTTTATATGTTTTTCCGGGATTAAACGAAGATTTTCCATATCACCGCCAACAGGACGGAAGAGAAAGGATCTGGCATGAAAGTAAACGGAATCATCGCGGAATACAATCCATTTCATAACGGACACCTGTATCATCTGGAAACCGTCAAAGAGCGGACGAAAGCCGACTACACCGTAGTTGTCATGAGCGGCAATTTTGTCCAAAGAGGGGCTCCCGCCCTGCTTCCCAAGCACACTCGGGCGGAAATGGCCTTAAAATGCGGCGCGGACCTGGTGCTGGAGCTTCCGGCCTATTATGCCGCGGGCAGCGCGGAATTCTTTGCCGCCGGGGCCGTTGCTCTCTTGGACCGGCTCGGCATGGTGGATTTCCTTTGCTTTGGAAGCGAATGCGGGCAGACTCGTCCCCTGATGGAGATTGCCTCCATCCTTGCGGAGGAACCGCCGGAATATGGCGCATCGCTTCGCCGACATCTCAAAGAGGGACTGTCCTTTCCCAGGGCAAGAGCCATGGCACTGACTGAACAATGTCCCTCCCTGGCGGACACGGAGCTTCTCTCCTCTCCCAATAACCTTTTGGGCACAGAATATTGCAAGGCCCTGCTGCGCCGTGGGAGCGGCATCCGGCCTGTCACGATCCGCCGCCTGGGTGCGGATTATCATCAGGAAGAAACACTTCCCCGCTTTCCGGAGGACCGTCCCAGCGCGCTTTTCCTGCGAAAAGCCATTCTTTCCCACACGGCGCCGGAGTCTCTGCGCCGCCTGTTGCCTCCAAAGGCATTCTCAGTCCTCAGCCGGGCTCTGGAAGAATATCCGCCCTTGGAAAGCGATGACTTTTCCCTGCCATTATATTACAAGCTGTTAACCGATGCTCCAAAGGGTTACCGGCAATATCTGGATGTCAGTTCCGAACTGTCCGAACGCATTCTGGGACATTTGGACCAATTTGAGAGCTTTGACACATTCTGCGAATCGCTGAAAACCAAAGGCACGACCTATACCCGGATCAGCCGCTGCCTGATTCACATTCTCCTGCAAATGGAAACGGAAAAATTCCAGCAATATCAGGCTTTGGATCTTCCCTATGCCCGCGTGCTGGGCCTGCGAAAAAGCGCTTCCCCGCTCCTTTCCGCCATCAAACAAAACACTTCCATCCCTTTGATCAGTAAGTCGGCGGATGCGGACAAGCTCCTGGGCCCGGAGGCGCTGGCCATGTTTAGGGAGGATCTCTCGATCAGCCATATTTACAATGCCGTGGAGGCATACAAGGCAAATACCGGCCGCCACGCTTTTGCCAACCACCCATACACGAAAAGAACGATACGGAACGAATATCGCACGTCGCCCGTCGTGCTGCCCTGATGCCACGGAAAGGCGTCCCGGACAAAAGGATTTCCGGTTAAACTCAATCCAAGAGCGCGCATCCGGTAATCCACATACAGATAATGCTTCCCAAAACAATCCACCTGGCAAATATTTTACTTTCATAGGCATTTGTTAATTCTTAAAACTGTGAATCGGCGCCGGGATTCTCCCGCCGCGGCTGACAAACGCCTCGCAGGAAAAGGGATTAACCCCCATGATGGGAGCGTATCCCAACAAGCCGCCAAACTCCACGGTCTCTCCCACACCCTTTCCGATCACCGGTATGATCCGTACCGCCGTGGTTTTCTGGTTCACCATTCCAATGGCCATCTCATCCGCCAAAATGCCGGAAATGGTGCTTGCTTTCGTATCCCCGGGAATGGCGATCATATCCAGTCCTACGGAACAGACACAGGTCATGGCCTCCAGCTTCTCCAGGCTCAGCGCGCCGGCCGATACCGCGTCGATCATTCCCTGGTCCTCGCTCACTGGGATAAACGCGCCGCTCAGTCCTCCTACAAAAGAGGATGCCATCACGCCGCCTTTTTTCACCTGATCATTCAGAACCGCCAGCGCCGCCGTAGTTCCCGGCGCACCCGCGTATTCCAGACCCATCTCGCAGAGGATGTCTGCCACGCTGTCCCCGATGGCCGGCGTGGGTGCCAGAGATAAGTCCACGATGCCGAAAGGCACGTTCAAAAGCTTGGAGGCCTCCTGGGCTACCAGCTGCCCCACACGGGTCACCTTGAACGCGGTCCGCTTAATGGTCTCGCAAAGCACCTCGAAATTTTCCCCACGAACCGCTTCCAGAGCCGTTTTCACCACGCCGGGCCCGCTGACGCCCACGTTAATGACCTTGTCGGCCTCGGTCACGCCATGGAACGCTCCGGCCATGAAAGGATTGTCATCCGGCGCGTTGCAAAAGACCACTAGCTTGGCGCAGCCCAGAGAATCCTCCTCCTTGGTGTATTCCGCGGTCCGCAGGATCATCTCGCCCATCAGCTTCACCGCGTCCATATTGATGCCGGTCTTGGTGGAACCTACGTTGACGGAACTGCAGACTCGTTCCGTCGTGGACAATGCCAGAGGAATGGATCGGATCAAAAGCTCCTCCGCCGGGGTCATCCCCTTGCTTACCAGGGCGGAATAGCCGCCGATGAAGTTCACGCCCACGTCCTTGGCCACACGATCCAGCGTGACAGCGATGGAAGCGAAGTCCTCCACGTTTTTGCAGGCCGCTCCTCCCACAAGGGCGACAGGTGTAATGGAAATCCGTTTATTAATAATTGGAATCCCAAACTCCCGTGCGATCGCCTCTCCCGTTTTGACCAAATCTTTGGCTGCCTCGTGGATTTTTGCATAAATTTTCTGGTTCAGGCGCTCCAGATCTGAATCAATACAATCCAGCAGACTGATTCCCAGCGTGATCGTACGGACATCCAGATGCTCCTTTTCGATCATTTCATTGGTTTCTCTAACTTCAACGGTATTAATCATGTCAGTCTCCCTTAAATTCTATGCATTTTGTCAAAAATCTCTTCTTTCTGACACTTGATGATGACACCGATTCCCTCTCCTACCGCCTCCAGTCCATCGGCCATGTCGCCAAAGGCCAGATCCGCGTTTTTCAGGTCCACGATCATCATCATATTAAAATATTCCTGTACGATGGTCTGGGATATCTCCAGGATATTAATCTTATGGGCCGCCAAATAAGTGCAGACCGCCGCGATGATACCCACCGTGTCCTTTCCCACCACCGTGATAATTGCTCTTTTCATGTTCGCTCTCTCCTTTCTCACTCAATGGTGATCACTGGCGAAATCTCATCCCGCCTGGCCACCATCAGACGAAAATCATTGGCATTGTAGGGATTGTCACCCATAGTGATCTCCATGCGAACCGCCTCATATGCCAGCTCCGGCAGATTGTTTTCCTTGGACAGATGCCCCAAAAGGATGGTCTGCATCTTGTCATGAAGAATGCGTCCCAGAAGCCTGCCGGAATTTTCATTGGACAAATGCCCTCTGTCCCCCAGAATGCGCCGTTTCAAATAATAGGGATAGGGTCCCGCCTCCAGCATATGTACGTCATGATTAGCCTCCAAAAGCACCGCATCAAGACCTTTCAGGCATTCTACCGTATAATCATTGTAAACCCCTAAGTCCGTACAGACGGCGATCCGCTGCTTTCCATAAGAAACGCGATATGCCACCGGTTCCGCCGCGTCGTGGGAAATCCGCATGGGCGCTATGGTCAAATCCTTGATCGTCAGTTTCCGATCCGGCTGCGCCTCGTGGAAAAGCGCCTCTTCCAGCTTCCCCAAAGCACCGGTCTTGCGCAGCTCCCGCAAAGTTCCCGGCGTGGCATAAATCGGGATATCGTACTTCCGCGCCAACACCCCAAGACCGCTGATATGATCGGCATGCTCATGGGTGATCAGAATCCCGTCGATATCCCGTCCCGTCACGCCAAGCGTCTCCAGTCCGCTCTCTACCCGCTTCCCGCTGATTCCCACATCCACCAGCAAATGCGTGGCCTCGGACCCTACATAAATACAGTTGCCGCTGCTTCCGCTGGCAATGCTGCATAATCTCATTCCAAACCTCCTGCCGGAAGCCCCTCGCGTTCCGGGCCGTCCGGCTTTTCTCCTTTTTCCTCCCAAACGAACTTTCGCTCCGGGAAAGGGCACAGATGCAAAAAACCGCGATCCCTGTCAGGCAATACGCCTATTTGACGTTCCCCTCGCCAAGTCTCTCCCGGATCTGCCTGTAACACTCCTCCAGGGAGCCGTTGTTTTCCAGGACGAAATCGCACTGTGCCCGGAACATGGCATCCGTAAGCTGGCTCCCCATGATCTGGGCGATTTTCTCGGGCGTATATCCCCGCGTCTGCTCCAGCCGTTTACGCCGCACTTCCTCGTCCGCGTGAATGTACCACAGTTCATCCACCACATCCTTGTAGCCTGCCTCAATCAAAAGGGCCGCTTCGATAAAAAAGTACGCCGTCCCGCCGTTTCTTCGGGCCCGTTCCACTCGTTCCAGCAAATAGTCCCGGACCGCTGGATGCACGATCTGATTGACACGCTCAAGGAGTCCGCTGTCCGCGAAAATACGGGAAGCCATGGCCTTTCGGTCAATCGCTCCATCCGGTCCAAGAACTCCTTCGCCCAACAGCTCCATAAGACGCTGGTAACAGGGCTGTCCGGGCCTTTGTACCTCATGGGCCACCTGATCCGCCAGATAAATCTCGCAAGGATAGTGTTCCCCGATATACCGTAAAATCTCCGATTTCCCAGCGCCCACTCCGCCGGTGATTCCGATCAGCTTCAATCCGACTCTCTCCTTTTGCGCGCGGAACCCTGCCGTTCCGCTTTCCCGGCCTCAGGCGTGGTTCCTGCGCGAAATTCCAAACACTATTTAGCCTCGTACCAGTTCTCCCCGGTATGCAGATCCACCTCCAGAGTCACCCGCAAATCTGCCGCCGAGCGCATATGATCCGTCAAAATCCTCCGTACTTCCTCTTCCTCGTCTTTCCAGGTCTCGATCAACAGCTCATCATGCACCTGAAGGATCAGCTTGGACTTTAGCCCCGCGTCCCGCAGAGCTTTCCAGACATGGATCATGGCAATCTTGATAATATCCGCTGCCGTTCCCTGAATGGGTGAATTCATAGCCACCCGTTCTCCAAAGGAACGCTGCATAAAGTTCGAAGAAGAAAGCTCCGGCACCGGACGTCTCCTGCCAAACATGGTCGTCACATAGCCTTTTTTCCTGGCATCCGCCACTTGTTTCTCCAAAAATTCCTTCACCTTGGGATAGGTCGCAAAATATTGCTCAATATATTCCGCCGCTTCCTTCTTGCTGATGCTCAGATCCTGACTTAAGCCAAAGGAACTGATGCCGTAAACAATGCCGAAATTCACGGCCTTGGCGTTGCGGCGCTGCAGATCCGTCACCTCTTCAAAGGGCGTGTGAAAAACCTTGGAGGCCGTGATCCGGTGAATGTCCTGATCCATGTGATAAGCCTCGATCAGCTGTTCGTCTCCTGACATATGGGCCAACACACGCAGCTCAATCTGGGAATAGTCCGCGTCCATGAATTCGCAGCCTTCTCTTGGCACGAAAACCTTGCGGATCCTCCTGCCCAATTCCATCCGCATGGGGATGTTCTGCAAATTGGGTTCTGTGGAACTGATGCGGCCCGTGGCCGTAATGGTCTGGTTGAAATTCGTATGAATCCGCTTATCCGCCCCGATATAGGCTGCCAGACCATCGGCGTAAGTGGATTTCAGCTTGGTCAGGCCCCTGTATTCCAGAATATCATTGACAATCGGATAATCCGGGGCCAGCCGTTCCAGCACCTCCGCCGCCGTGGAGTAACCGGTCTTTGTTTTCTTGCCGCCCTTGATCTTCATTTTTTCAAACAAAACCTCACCCAACTGCTTGGGTGAATGAATGTTAAACTCCGTTCCCGCCTGCCTGTGAATGGATTTCTCCAATTCCTCGATCCGGGCTATCAACGCGTCGCCGTAAGCTTTGAGCTCGTCCGGCTTCACCTCCACGCCTTCCCGTTCCATATCATAAAGCACCAGGGACAGCGGCATCTCAATCTCACGCATCAGGAAGTCCATCCCCGTTTCTTTCAGACGCTCCTCCAGCTTGACGGAAGCCTTACGATTGACATAGGCCCCATAGCACAGATACCGCGCCAGCTCCTCCGGCTTCTCCTCCCGGGCCTTGGATAGCGTGCGTTTTCCAAACACCTCCCCATAACCGGGAAGCGTCAGGCCCAGTTGCTCCTTTGCAATCGCCTCCAGGTCATAATCACTTTTCAAGGGATTAAGCAAATATGCGCCGATCAAGGTGTCAAAATAATGGTCCGTGTCCTGACAGTCCAGCCAGCCATAACATTTTTTCAAATCAAAGCCTGCCAGGGGAGCTCTTGCGGAAAAAGCCAACAGTGCCGACCGCAAAGTCTCGGTTTCCGAATCCTCCGCCAGATAAGCGGCCGTTTCGTCCTCCGACAAAGACACGCCCACTCCCAACAGACGCCCCTCCTCAGTCGCCATCCACAAACCGCAATAGGAAGAGCCTGCCGCGCCCTTTTCCCCGGCATTCTCCAAAAGCCCAATCACATCCTCCACATGGGAAAGGTTCTTGAAGCCTGCCGCCAGCGCATCCGCATCCGAAGCCTGGCTTTCCGTAAATCGGCCAAGCATGTTTTTAAATTCCAATTCCTTAAAGACAGCATACGCCTGGGGCGTGAAAAAGTCCTCTGCCCTGGCTTCCTCATAGGGCAGCTCCAACGCGCAGTCCGTCTTAATGGTGGCAAGCACCTTGCTTAAGTCCGCCAGCTGACGATTTTCCTTTAAAGACTCCCGAATGGACTTCTTGCCGATTTCCTCCACATGAAGATAGATATTTTCCAGGGACCCATATTCCACCATCAGCGAAATGGCGGTCTTTTCCCCAATCTTGGGCACGCCGGGAATATTGTCCGAGGCATCCCCCATCAGGGCTTTCAGATCAATGAACTGGGCAGGGGTTACCTGATAAGCCGCCAACACATCCGCGGCATAATAGTCCTCAATCTCCGTCCGTCCCTGTTTCGTCTTAGGAATCCGGATTTTGATCCGATCCGTGGCAATTTGCAAAAGATCCCGGTCCCCGCTCACCAGGGACACCTCCAGACCCGCTTTTTCCGCTTTTCTGGCCAATGTTCCCAGAATATCGTCCGCCTCCAGCCCTGCCTGCTCCATGATTACCACGCCCATGGCACGCAGAACCTCCTTTATCTTGGGCACCTGCTCCCGCAGCTCCTGAGGCATGGGCTTTCTGGTTCCCTTATAAGCCTCGTAGATTTCATGTCGAAAAGTAGGCGCGTGTACGTCAAAGGCCACCGCCAGATATTGGGGCTTTTCCTCATCCAGAATTTTAAACAAAATATTTAAAAACCCATAGATCGCATTGGTATGAAGCCCCTGGGCATTGGTCAGATCCGGCACACCGTAAAACGCCCGGTTCAAGATACTATGTCCGTCCACCAAAACTAACTTTTCATTCATTTTTTTCCCACCTTAACGCAACATAAGCCCCGCGGAATGCTACAACACTCCGCGCGGCTGGTTTCAGTTCAATATGATCCACATAACGCCGATTCCAATGGCCGTCATGGAAATAATCTCCAAAATCGCTCCCAGAGAAAGGATACTGTTGTTCCAATTGATCCGGGCCTGGGCCTCCTGCATGAGCTTGTTGAGCTCCTTCTGCAGGTCAAAGGCGCTTCCCTCTTCCAGCCTGACCATGCCTTCCTTGACAAGAAACTGAATCACCAACTCCTCCTTGCAGTCCTTGCAAGCGTCATAATGGTCTTTGAAGCGGCTCAGGGTAAGAAAATCCAATTTTCCGTCAATAAAATCCGGAATCAGCTTTTCAAACTGCTTACACTCCATCGGATGATCCATTACCGCGCCTCCCTTCGCTTTCGCCGCATCCTCCCAAGGCACCACTTTTCCGTCAACACACAAAGCAGGAGTCCAAAGCTCCCTCCGCCGGTATCCAACAGCACATCCAGGGGATTCCCGTCTCGTCCCGGCACAAACATCTGATGACATTCATCTACCGCGGCCGACAAGCACACCCACAAAACCACCAGAAGATACAATCCTTTTCCTCGTTCTTTCCATTGTCTCCATAAAATATAGACCAGAATCCCCAGCAGGGCATATTCACTGAAATGGGCAATTTTGCGCACCGGATGCTCGAAATACCGCACCATGCTATGAATCATCGCATCCGACCAGTGCTTTCTGGCCACCGCGTTATAAACCTCCACACACGTTTCCGTGACTTTCGTACTCAAATGCCCTGACTCTTCTCCGTCCTGATCCGAGAAGGAAAAAATGAGGCAATATAAGCCAATCATCAATATTCCCGTGATCACGCTGATCCCTATTCGCCTACGCCGCCTCATCTTCTCATCCATACAAAGCTGCTTCCCCTGTCTTTCTTTTTTGATTTTGCGAACTCCATCTCAGAGCTTACCCCTGCCCGTTCAGGCGCTTTTTTTCATACCAGGCCAGACGCTTTTCGGTACCCCCGTCATCAGCTTTCAGACGGCAGGATAAACATGGCATCCCCAAAGCTGAAGAACCGATACCGTTGCTCAATGGCCTCCTGATAGGCGTTGAGCACATGCTCTCTGCCCGCCAGCGCGCTGACCAGCATCACCAGGGTGGACTCCGGTAGGTGGAAATTGGTAATCAATCCGTCCAGGACACGGAATTGATAGCCGGGATAAATGAAAATCTCCGTATTATCACACCCGGCATGAACCGTTCCGTTTTCATCCGCCGCGCTTTCCAGGGTGCGGCAGCTCGTGGTGCCCACGCAGATCACGCGGCCTCCCCGGCATTTGGTACGGTTAATGATCTTTGCGGCTTCCTCCGTCACCTGGTAATATTCCGAGTGCATATGATGCTCCAGTACGTTTTCTTCCTTGACCGGACGAAAGGTGCCCAAACCCACATGGAGGGTCACATAGGCGATTGCCACGCCCTTGTCCTCAATCTGCTGCAGCAGCTCCTTTGTAAAATGCAGACCGGCCGTAGGCGCCGCCGCGGAGCCCTCGTATTTGGCATAAACGGTCTGGTAGCGACTCTTATCCTGAAGCTTGTGGGTAATATAAGGCGGCAGGGGCATCTCCCCCAGACGATCCAAAACCTCTTCAAAGATTCCCTGATATTCAAAACGAATGAGCCGATTGCCCTCCTCCACGACCTCCAGGACCTCCGCCCGAAGCATTCCGTCCCCAAAAGTCAATCGGGTTCCCGGGCGACATTTTTTGCCCGGCCGCACCAGGGTTTCCCAGACATCGTTCTCCCTGCGCTTCAGCAAAAGCACTTCAATATGGGCTCCCGTGCCCTCTCGCCGGCCCAGAAGCCTGGCCGGGATCACCTTGGTATTATTCAGCACCAGACAATCTCCCGGCCTCAAGAAATCCGCGACCTCCCGAAACACATGGTGGGACACCGCCCCGGTACGCTTATCCAGCACCAGGAGCCGGGAAGAAGAACGATCCTCCAACGGATCCTGGGCGATCAGCTCCTGGGGCAGATCGAAATAAAAATCTGACTTCAGCAAAGTTTCCATGCAGCACAATCCTTCCTACCGTGCATCTTCCACAAAGGCCCGATAGCCGCGATAGGTTTCATACACGTCCGCCTTGCTTGTGGCCTCCCAGGGAGCGTGCATGCTCAACACGGCCACACCGCTGTCAATAACATTCATCCCGTAGCGGGCCAGAATATAAGCGATGGTGCCGCCCCCGCCCAGATCCACTCTGCCCAGCTCCGCCGTCTGGAAATGAACGGACCTGTCACTGTAAATCCTGCGGATCTGCGCCAGATACTCCGCATTGGCGTCATTGGAACCGGACTTGCCCTTGGAACCGGTGAATTTATTTAACACCATACCGCCGCCCAGATAAGCCACGTTTTTCTTATCAAAGCTGCCGGCAAAGCCGGGATCGAAAGCGCTGCTTACATCGGAAGAGAGCATATTGCTGTGGGCCAGGCACCTGCGCAGATTCAGCTCCGTATATTCTCCGCACAGATTCATGACCTCGGCCACTGTGTTCTCAAAGAACAAGGACTGCATGCCCGTAGCGCCCACGGAACCGATTTCCTCTTTATCCACTAAGATACAGCATATGGTACGCCGGGTCCGGGCCGTATCCAGCATGGCCATCATGGAAGTATAGGCACAGACTCTGTCATCCTGGCCATAGGAAAGAATCATGCTGCGGTCAAATCCGGCCTCCCTGGCTTTACCGGCGGGGACCACTTCCAACTCCGCGGAAATAAAGTCCTCCTCATCCATGCCATACTGTTCCTTGAGGATGCCCAAAACTCCCGCCTTTACGGCTTCCTTTGCTTTCTCCTTCTTGCCGTCGGCGTTCTTGTCCTCCGCCTTTTCTCCGATGCGGATCGGGCGGTTGCCGACGATAATATCCAGCGCCTCTCCCTCGATCACCTTAAGCGCTTTTTTCTCCAGCTGTTCCTGGGAAAGATGAATCAAAAGATCAGAGATGAAAAACACGGGATCATCCTCGTCCTCTCCGATATTCAATTCCACGGTGGTACCGTCTTTCTTCACGACCACTCCGTGCAAAGCCAAAGGAATGGTCACCCACTGATATTTCTTTACGCCGCCATAATAATGGGTATCCAGATATGCAAAGCCGCCATCCTCATACAAAGGATTCTGTTTGATATCCAGTCTGGGGCTGTCGATATGAGCGCCCAGAATATTCATGCCCGCGCTCATGGGCTCCTCGCCGATCTGGAACATGGCAATGGTCTTATTCATGCACACGCTGTAAACCCTGTCCCCCGTCCTCAAGGCCTTTCCCTGCTTGGTCAAGGTCTCCAGCTCCTGATACCCTGCGGCCTCGACCGCGTTCACAATCTGGTCAATGCACTCCCGCTCCGTCTTCCCATGATCCAGAAAGGCCCGGTACCCGGCACACAACGTTTCCAATTCCGCCAGCTGCGCTTCCTCATAGGTTTCCCATATATTCTTTCTCTCCATCTTGAATCAATCCTCCCGATGCTGTTTTTCCTGTATTACAATTCCAATCTTACTGCCGCAGTTCAATTCCCATCTGCTGCAGTCCGTTCAAAATCTTCTTCATGGCAGCGGACACGTCGCTTTCCTCCAGTGTGCGGTCCTGGGCACGGAATGTGATGGAATAGGCCACGGACTTATAGCCGGGCTTAATCTGGCTCCCTTCATAAATATCGAACAGCGCATAGCTCTCCAGAAGCTTTCCGCCCCTCTGCTCGATCATTTTCTCAATCTGTCCCACCAGAATGTCCTTAGGCACCACCATACTGATGTCACGGCTCACCGCCGGGAACCTGACAATACCGGTGTATTTGCGGTCAAAAGTGGTAAACGGCATGATCGCCGGCATATCCAGAACGGCCACATAAGCCTTGGTTCCGATCTCATACTGATCCAGGACATCCGGATGCACCTCGCCCAGATAACCTACCGTGGCGTTTTCATACCGGATCAGTGCCTGCCGGCCGGGATGCAGGAAAGGCTTGCCCGCGTTGGGATCATAAACGGCCCTCTTACGCATTCCCACGCTGTCGAAAAACTCTTCCGCCACGCCTTTCAGGGTGAAGAAATCACCCTCTCCATAGAAACCCAGAGTAAACTGCATCCTCTCCTCCGGCAGCTCCGTCAGCGGCAGGGCCTTGGGCAGATAGATATTGCCCAACTCGTAGAGCTTGACGTTCTTATTTCTGCGGTTGTAATTGGTCGCCAGGCTGGTCAGCATACCGTTTATGGGCAAGGTTCTCATAATGGAGAAGTCCTCTCCCAAAGGATTGGAAATGGTCACGGTACGGCGCAGCACATCGTCCTTCGGCAGGAGCAGCTTGTCGAATACCTTGGGACTTTCAAAGGAATAACACATTCCCTGGGAAAATCCGCAGTATTCCGCGATATCCCGTGCCTTTTGCTCAATGCGCAGCTTATAGGAAAGCTTTCCCGTGGTGGCCTCGCCGTTGGGCAGCGTCGTGGGAATCTTGTCATAGCCATGGAAACGGGCCACTTCCTCCGCGAGATCCGCGTACCCTGCCAGATCCTGACGGAAACTGGGAGCGATAATTTCATTGGAAGCCTCGTCATAAACCAGATCCTCTCTCCGGAAAATGGCCAGCATCTCTTCTCTGTCCACGTCCGTTCCCAACAGACTGTTAATGCGTACCGGATCAAAGGGAATCCTGCGCGGCTCTTTCAATGGCTTCTTCACGTCCACCATGCCGCCTACCACTTCACCGCAGCCTAACTCCTCGATGAGCTGGCAGGCACGATGAATGGCCGCCTCCGCATTGGCGGGATCCAGACCTTTTTCAAAGATACCGGAGGCGTCGGTGCGAAGTCCCAGCCTCTTGGCGGATTTTCTGATATTGGGGCCGTTAAAGGTAGCCGCCTCAAACAAAACAGTGTGTACGTCATTGGTGATCTTGCTGTTTTCACCGCCCATGATGCCCGCGATACCGATCTCTTTCTCCGCATCACAGATCATCAGCACGTCCTTATCCATCTTACGGACCTGGCCGTCAAGGGTCTGGAACACATCCCCGTCCTTGGCGCGGCGGACAATGATCTTGCGGCCCGCCACGGTATTCAGGTCATACGCGTGCATGGGCTGACCATATTCCTCCATCACATAATTGGTGATATCCACCAGATTGTTGATGGGACGGATGCCGCTGGCCGCCAGGCGTCTTTGCATCCACTCAGGCGAAGGCGCGATCCTGATATTCTTCACCACTCTCGCGCAGTATCTGGTACAAAGATCCGTATCCCGCACCTCTACCTGCACATAATCATGGGCATCTTCTTCATTTCCGCAGACCTTTTCCGCGGGAGGACAAAACGGCTTGCGGAATGTGGCCGCCGCTTCTCTGGCAATTCCCAGCACACTGTAGCAGTCCACCCGGTTGCTGGTGATTTCATATTCAAAAACCGTGTCCCGCAGACCCAGGATTTCCACCGCGTCCGCGCCGACGGGCGTGTCATCCGGGAAAATATAAATCCCCTCTTCCGGAGCTTCCGGATACATATCCCGATTAGAACCCAGCTCCTCAATGGAACACATCATTCCGTTGGAAGCAACGCCCCGCAGCTTACCGGCCTTGATCCGGATGCCATTTTCCGGAAGCGGACCTCCGTCATGGCCTCCCGCCACCTTGCCGCCGTCCAAAACCACCGGTACCTTATTGCCCAGCATCACATTGGGCGCGCCGGTAACGATCTGAATCGTCTCGCCGCCAATATCCACCTGACAGACAATGAGTTTGTCGGCATCGGGATGTTTGTCAATGGAAAGGACCTGTCCTACCACAATTTTTTCCAGATTTTTATCCAATCTTTCATAGCCTTCCACCTTGGTGCCGGACAAGGTCATGGCATCACAATATTCCTGATCGGTACAATCAAGATCCGGCACATATGCTTTAATCCATGATAACGCTGTATTCATGATATCTGATTCCTTTCTCTTTCTCCATTCTTACGGCTTCAAACGCGTTTCCGGGCTCTTAAAACTGCTTTAAGAAGCGAATGTCATTCTCATACAGAAGACGCATATCGTCAATCTCGTATTTCAAAAGGGCGATACGCTCCAGCCCCACGCCAAAGGCAAAGCCTGTATAGGCATCGGGATCAATCCCGCTCATCTCCAGGACATGAGGATGCACCATGCCGCAGCCCAAAATCTCGATCCAACCGCTGCCCTTACAGAAACGGCACCCTTTGCCTCCGCACTTAAAACAGGAAACATCCATCTCCGCGCTGGGCTCCGTGAAAGGGAAATGATGGGGCCGGAACTTCACTTTCGTCTCCTCCCCGAACAGCTCTCTGGCGAATTCCGCCAACGTACCTTTCAAGTCCGCAAAAGTAATATGCTTATCGATGACCAGTCCTTCTACCTGATGGAACGAAGGCGAATGGGTAGCATCCACCTCGTCCGCGCGGAACACACGGCCGGGAGCGATCATACGGATGGGCAGCCTGCCCTTCTCCATCTCGTGTACCTGGGTTCCGGAAGTCTGGGTGCGCAGCAGAATGTTTTCCGTGACATAAAAGGTATCCTGTTCATCCTTGGCCGGATGATCCGCCGGGATATTCAGCGCCTCAAAATTATAGTAATCCGTTTCCACGTCCGGTCCTTCCACCACTTCATATCCCATGCCCACGAAAATACGTTCAATCTCTTCCAGGGCGATGGTATTGGGATGTCTGTGCCCGATTTCCGCCTTTTTGGCGGGCAGCGTCACATCGATCACCTCCGACTTCATCCGGGCGTCCCGCAGGGCGCGTTCCGTTTTCATACGCGCTTCCTCCAGTACCCGCTCGATTTCCTGGCGTGTCTCATTTACCCATTGTCCCACCTGCGGACGCTCTTCCGGCGGCACCTCTTTCATGGACTTCAACACGTTGGTCAGCTCACCCTTTTTTCCCAGGATGGCCACCCTGATTTCATTGAGCTTTTCCGTGGTGTCGCTGCCTGCGATCTGCTGCAGCGCCCGCTCCTTGATCTGGTCTAACTTCGCTTTCATTTTCCCCGTTCCTTTCCTAAAGGTTTGCGGAGTGGCGTATAACCGCCTGGGAACACATTTCGCGCCTCAACCTTACGCGTAAAAAATCCCTCACTGCTCGCACAGTAAGGGACGAAATTGCTCCGCGGTACCACCCCGATTCCCATCCTTTGATGGGCGACTCAAACGCGTAACGAGCGTCTCACGTTCCGGAATAATGAGTTCTCCTGACATAACCCTTTCAGAAAACCGTTCCTCCGAACGGCTCCGGTGCGAAATTCAGGACTTCATCCACGCTTAAGGAAGCTTCCAGCCAACGGCTTCCCCTCTCTGTAAGAGCATGAGTCCCTACTGAACACCCTCAACGCCTTTTCTCTTTCTGAATATCGGGATGGCGCGTTTCCCGCACCATCCCATACCAACAGCGGATGCTCTTTTCGACACATCCAATAATATCTCATTCTATTAATTTCCTCCCCGTTTGTCAAGTCCTTTCCCTCTTTTTATATAAATTTTAGTTCCCGAATTTAGTTCCCGGGCCATCACAAATTTTCATTCTGTATGGTCTCAATAATGTCTTTCCTGCGGATCTTCCCCATGGAATATCTCATGATTCCGTACAGCAGCGCAAACACGGCCAAAACGGATATTCCAATCCCTTTCCAGGGGATCTCATAGGGCATTTCGATCCGAGGCGCTATCCCCCTATAAAAACCATAAGACAAAAGACATCCCAGCAAAATCCCCCACACCAGCGATTTGCATCCGTAAAACAGATTCTCCAGGCGAATCATCCCGCGAAACTCCCGGCCGGTCATCCCCACGGACCGGAGCATGGCAAATTCCCTGCTCCGCAGTTCCATATTCGTCGTAATGGTATTAAAAATATTGGTAACTCCGATCAGCGCGATGACCGCGATAAATCCATAAAGGAATACAGAGACCGCCAGGAAAAAGCCCCTTGTCTCCCGGTACTCTTTCTCATAATTGCTCAGATAGAAGTCCACAGACGCTCCCTCCAGGCACTGCTGAATTGCCTTCTCCATCTGATCCGTGTCCGCGCATTGGCATTTGACCCTAACCTGAGGATAAAGAATTTCCGAATGACGATCCATCCAGGAATCGCTGACAACAAGGAAGGTACCTGAATAATTCTGCAGTCTCCAGGGACGCTGGTCTGTCAGCCTGGCCACAGTGATCTCAATCTCTTCGTCACTTTCCGATCCCGTAAGACGAAGAACGTCCCCCGGCCGATAGTCCAGGATCATGCCCTTGAGCGTCACAATTTTCCCGTTCCGACCCATTTCTTCCGAATAATCCGCCACCAGGATTCCCTGGTCCGCCGCGCGGGCCGGCGAAAGTCCAAGCCCTTTACAATATTCCTCATAAGCCTGGTCTCCCAAGGACACAAAGGAAAAATATTGTTTTTCCCGACTGTCCAGATTGGGATGGTCTTTCCGATACTTTTCCGTATATGAAACCTCTTCCGCCGGGATTACAAAATACTCGGAAATTCTGGAAACCTCCACCTTGGTCATGCCATCCAAGGAAGCGATTTCCAGCGCTTTCTGATAGAGGCTATCCTCATATTTCCAGGACCAGGAGCTGAGCGTCAGGTCAAACTGATATTCCACCTTTTCCATATTCTCCGTTTCCAGGACAAAAGCCAGCCCTACAAAGGTTCCCATAGCGATAAAGGTCGCCACGCCGATCACAATGGCTATGACCGTGGTACGATATTTCACCCGGGCCCTGCGCAGATTTTTGTAAGCAATCAGTCCGCCGATGCCAAAAATGCAATTGACCAGTTTGGTCATGATCGGTTTTGACCGTCCTGTCGATTTTTCTTTCTGATGCGCACGACGTTCCCAACGGGAAAGGGTTATCGTTTCATTGCCGCGGATGGCGGCGATGGGCGCGATTTTTCCAGCCTTTCTGGCGGACTGTCCCGCGGACAGAAACACCGTGACCACGGATAATAGCGCTCCCAAAACCATGGCCGGAACGGACACCACGAAAGTCAATTCCATTCCCAACAAGGGCCGCAGCATTCCGCCCGCAAAACGCACCAGAATCAGGGTTGCCAGAACCCCGCTCAAAATTCCCAGAGGAATCCCCAGAGCGGCCAAAACAGCGGCCTCCCAATAGACCATGCCCCGCATCTGCTTTTTCGTGGCTCCCACGGAGGACAGCATTCCATATAGTCTCATCTTTTCCGTCAGAGAAATGGTAAAACTGTTATGAATGCAAAAAACGGCCGACACGATGATGATTGCAATGGCAAGCCCCGCCATGGAATATAAGGCGGACAAGGTATTATAGGAAAAACGGGACAACTCCAATCGAATCAGGTCGCTATTTTGCGTAAAATAAATTCCTCCCGGCACATCCCCATACAACAAAATTTCCTCATACGCGTGATGAATCTTCTGGTAATCCGTTAGTGAGATTCCCAAAAGATCACAAGTCGTCTGTGGATCTTTTTGCAAGGCCTTTTTCGTATATCTGACATAAAGATCCACGGGGCTGTCCGGCAGGGCATTCCCATCCAAATAGGTAAATGCTTCATAGCCCGGTTTTCCGTTTGTGTCTTCTTTCAGAATGCCCACCACCGTATAAGTAACTTCTTTTTCCTTCCGGAAAACCTCCGCGCTTTCTTCTCCATTCTCCAAAAAGGTGTCTCTCTGGCTCAGGCGTTTCCCATTCCGCTCCCGATAACCCAGCTTTAAGGTAAGCTGTTCGCCCACGGACACCTTCAGACCTCCTTCGGTCCTCGCGCGATCGGAAAGAAGCAGCTCCCCCTCTTTTTCCGGGAATCTGCCCTCTGCCAGCTGCAAGGACAAGGCATCCTCGCAGCCCTCGTTCATCGCGCAGACATACAAATAAGGTCTGCGGGGATTGCCGCTTTCTTCCAGCAGCGCGTACCCCTGCTCCATACAATAATGAATGGATTCAATATTACGGTTGTTCACAAAATACTTACGTTCCTCCGGCTCCACGTTCCAGAATCGATAGTGAAAATTTCCATTAAGCAGCCTTTGATAATCCATCATGGAGGCCCGGAAGCTTTCCGCCACGTTGGCCACTGCCGTGATCAATGCCGTGGCAAGAATAATCCCTATCACCGTAACGGCAGTCCGCTTGCGGTTCAGCCTAAGGCTCCGCAGCGTCATTCTCCGCAAGACATCGCCCATACTTACCTTCCCTCCTTCACAATGCGTCCATCCTCGATGGTGAGCACCCGGTCCGCCTGCCTGGCAATTTCCAGATCGTGGGTGATCATTACGATGGTCTGCCTGTACTTTTGATTGGAAAGGTGCAAAAGCTCCATGATTTCTTCACTGGCATGAGAATCCAGATTTCCGGT
>CANQNT010000008.1 GCA_947625255.1 uncultured Acetatifactor sp.
GGACGTATGACGAAGGCCAGGACTCCGGGACAGACGGCGCCGGCAAGGACCACGAGGTCGTCAACCGCGCCAGAGTGGAGGTGGGAGAGAACTCCGCCTACACCAACGTCGTGGAGAACCCGGTGCCCGAGAAAGAGGAAACCTCTCCTGGAGCGAATAAGCCGGTTCAGGTGGGCCAGGAGATCGGCTATGACATTCACTGGACCAACGGCCATGACGAAGAAGCGAAAGTGACCATCACCGATTCTCTTGATCAGGGCGTGGACTTTGCGGAGGCATCCTATGGCAGCGTGAAACTGTCTGTGAAGAAGGATGAACAGGGTAATATCGTTGATAACACGGAATCCGGTACTTTCCAGTATGGCGAGGAAGCGGCGGCCAACGTCACCATTTCTTACAGTGCGGCGGATCACACCGTTACCTGGGTGATAGACAAGGCGCCTGCCGGAACGGAGGATATCGCCAGTCTGAAAGTGGTGGTCAATGAAAAGGCGAAACCCGTGGGCCGTGTGGAAAACAAGGCCGGAGTGCAAGTGGGCAATGACAAGGAGATCGAGACGCAGATCATCCCGAATCCTACCGGCCCCAGTAAGACAGAAACAGAAGTAAATGATAAGAATGTGAGCGACCAGCTTACACCTGAGCAGGATGGTTACAAGGGACCCAAAGTCAAGGTGGGCGACACCATTACCTACCAAATCACCTGGGTGAACAGCGCTGAGGAGGACGGTGTGCCCGTTCCTGCAAACGTAATTGTGCATGATCCCCTGGATAAAGGTGTGGACTTCGTATCCGCAAGCTTTACGGAAACGATTGATAATACCACCGAAACCCTTACGCTGGACCTTGAGCCGGACGACAAGGAATCTGACATTGACGCGGACAAAGTCATCCGTAAGGAGAAAGGGTCTGTCATTATCGAGTACAATATGGGCACCCATACTGTGACCTGGACGCTGAAAGACAGGGCGGCCGAAGCGGTTGGAACCGTGGAACTGAAAGTCAGGGTGAACGGAGACGCCTACCAGAAATGGCAGTATGGAGTGGCTCCTAATCCCGAAGAACCTGTGGTTGACGGTACCCAGAAAGACAATGAGGTGGTCAATAGGGCCAAAGTGAGTGTCGTGGACGTGAACAATCATCCTTACACGGAGCAGTACACGGACGTGCTTCACAACCCGTTGGCAAATCCCGCATATGTGGATCTGGAACTGACCAAGACCCTGGTGGATGCGAACAATGGCGGCTACACGCTGCAGGAGGGAATGTTCTCGTTCCTGGTGACACCTGCGGACAACAATCCGGACGACGATCCGATTACGGAGGCGTACACGGTGACCCATGGTCCCAGCAGGGACGGCAGAAGTGCCGCGGCAGTAATCTTCGACCATGTGCCGTACAGCCAGGCCGGAAAGACTTATCACTATACAGTGAGGGAAATTCAGGCCGAAATGCCGGGCATGAAGTATGACACGAAGTCTTACACGGTGACGGTGACTGTCACCGGAACGGACGATGCAGTGTTGACGGCGGAGACGGCCATCACTGATGAGAATGGCAATTCTGTGGAAAGCATCAGCTTCGTCAACATCTTTACCACTGATGCCAGCGTCGTACTGCAGGCACACAAGACCCTGGACGGAGGAACCCTTGAAGCGGGAGAATTCGAATTTGAACTGAAAGGTGTGTCCGCGGACGTGTCCGGAGGCGATGTAAGCGGAAATGATGTGTCCGGAAACGACGTGAGCGGAAATGATGTGTCCGGAAACGACGTGAGCGGAAACCATGTATCCGGAAACGATGTGAGTGGTGGAAGCAATTCCGGTAATAAGACGAGCGGTGCCAGGACCGGCAGGGCTGCTGCAAGCGGGGCCTTGGTGGGCAGCCTGCTTGGATTGGATAAGGATGTTGTTCCGTACCTGGAGGAAAAGGCGGACGATGAGGGTCTGCCCATGCCGAAGAACGGGACGGTACACACCAACGCTGCGGACGGCTATGTGAATTTTGGTCCTATCACTTACACGCGGCCCGGAATCTACGTTTATGAGATCGTCGAGAAAGCGGGAGACAGGATAGACATGAAATACGACGCCACGGTCTACATCGTGACCGTGGAAGTCACCCGCAAGGCGGACGGCCAGCTGCAGACCAATGTCAAATACAGCGGCGGAAGCTCGTCCGGCATCGCGGAATTTATAAACGAGGTCACTGTAGGCGGCCTGACTGTCACTAAGACGGTCAGCGGAACGGCGGGGGATCCTGAGAAAGCGTTCGCCTTCCAGGTGACCCTGACCGGGGAGAACGGAGAAGTACTGACGGCGGTTGACGGCAAGTACGGTGATTTAACCTTTGAAAAGGGTGTGTCATCCTTTACCTTGAAGAACGGCCAGAGCCTGACGGCGGAGAATTTGCCTGCAGGCGCGCATTATGAAGTGGCGGAGACAGAGGCCGACCAGAACGGATATACCACCACCGTTACGGGTGAGGTGAACGGAACGATCCAGCAAGGCACGGATGTGTCGGTTGTATTCAACAACCACAAGGATAAGCTTCCCGGGAACCTGACCGTGATCAAGACCGTGACCGGAAACGATGGTGACAAGAGCAGGGAGTTCCACTTCCAGGTGAAGCTTGGAGACGCAAGTGTCAACGGACAGTACGGCGACATGAACTTTGTGAACGGCGTTGCGGAGTTTGTGCTGAAGCATGGTGAGAGCAGGACGGCTGTCGGACTTCCTGCCGATGTGACCTACGAGGTGACCGAGGCGGAGGCAAATCAGGAAGGCTATGTTACTACCGAGAGCAACGCCAGCGGAACGATACCTGAGGACGGGACTGCCATTGCGGCGTTCCAGAACTACAAGGATGAGCCGAAGCCAGAGCCAAAGATCGGCGGCTTGACGGTGACTAAGACGGTGACTGGCAGCGCGGGAGAGACGGACAGAGAGTTCCACTTCCGCGTGGAGCTGGGAGACCGGGAGGTCAACGGGCAGTACGGCGATATGACATTTGCCGGCGGCGTTGCGGAGTTTGTCTTGAAGCATGGCGAAAGCAAGACCGCCAGAGACCTGCCCGCGGACGTCACCTACACGGTGACGGAGACGGAGGCTGGTCAGGACGGATACAGCACTACCGCCACCGGAGACCAGGGAACGATCACGGACGGAGGCCAGGGAACGGCAGCGTTTGTCAACCACAAGGACGGCGAAGAACCTGGGCCCGGAGCGGGAAACCTGACCGTGGTCAAGACAGTGACTGGCAGCGCGGGAGAGACGGACAGAGAGTTCCACTTCCGCGTGGAGCTGGGAGACCGGGAAGTCAACGGGCAGTACGGCGATATGACATTTGCCGGCGGCGTTGCGGAGTTTGTGCTGAAGCATGGCGAAAGCAAGACCGCCAGAGACCTGCCCGCGGATGTCACCTACGCGGTGACGGAGACGGAGGCTGGTCAGGACGGATACAGCACCACCGCCACCGGAGACCAGGGAACGATCACGGACGGAGGCCAGGAAACGGCAGCGTTTGTCAACCACAAGGATGGCGAGGAACCTGGGCCCGGAGCGGGAAGCCTGACCGTGATCAAGACAGTGACTGGCAGTGCGGGAGAGACGGACAGAGAGTTCCATTTCCGCGTAGAGCTTGGAGACCGTGGAGTCAACGGGCAGTACGGCGATATGACATTTGCCGACGGCGTTGCGGAGTTTGTGCTGAAGCATGGCGAAAGCAAGACCGCCAGAGACCTGCCCGCGGACGTTACCTACACGGTGACGGAGACGGAGGCTGGTCAGGACGGATACAGCACCACTGCCACCGGAGACCAGGGAACGATCACGGACGGAAACCGCAGCACGGCATCCTTTGTGAATGACAAGAGCGAAACGGAGGAACCCAAGCCTCCTACCGTGGTGCCTAAGACCGGAGACGAAAGTCACCTGGGATTGTGGATGGCGCTGATGATGGCTTCGCTATTAAGCGTGGCGGCAGCGGCCCTAAGCTTGAAAAGAAGACGTTCCGACAAAGGCAGGAGAAGAAGCGGTAAATAAGACGTAAGGAGGCGGCAGATGGGCGAAGAACCCGTCTGCCGCCCTTCTTATGTGGTTGTGATCCGGTTTCCGGGAGCCAGATTGTGCCCCGGTCTCCGGGAGCCAGATTGTGCCCCGGCCTCCCGGCGCCAGTTTACGGCCCGGCCTCCCGGCACCAGTTTACGGCCCGGCCTCCCGGCCGCCAGGTTACGTCCCGGCGTCTAGGCCGCCAGTTTACGCCCCGGCAGCCTGGCCGCACGATCGTGGCCCGGTAACTTGGCCGCGCGTGGCATACACCGAACAGATTTTATCGGTCGGCGGTTCGGAATGTTGACGGTTGTGGAAGATTCGGGAGAGCGCCGGTCGAGGAGGCGCGGTAGTTGATTTTCCCCTCACACTGACTTCCGCTCCACAACGCTGGTGCCTACCTCCAGCTTTACCGGGCTGTGATCCCTGGATTCCAGACGCTGGATCAGGCGGTGAACCGCCATTTTCCCCATATACTGTTTGGGAACGCGGATGGTGGTGAGGGGCGGTTCCAAAAAGGTACACAGGGGGATGTCGTCAAAGCCGATGATGCCCACATCCTCGGGGATGCGGTAGCCCCGTTCTTTCAGCGCTTTTACCGCGCCGGCGGCGATGAGATCATTGTCCGCCACATAGCAGGAAACCGGTTCTTCTCCGGCGGTCAGAAGCCCCAGCATATCCTCGTAAGCCCCGTCCAGGGAAGGGGTCAGCCAGAGCACCTGGGATTTGGAGGCGGACATACCGTTGTCCCGGATGGCTTTGTAGAAGCCATCCGCTCGTTCGTTGAAATTACCGATGGTGTAGGAAGAACGCAGATACCCGGGCTGGGCTTTGCGTTTGCGGATGATATAATTGGCCGCCAGGCATGCGCCCTGGAAATTGTTGATCAAAATACAGTCATACTGTAAATTTTCATAGTAAGTATCCAATACCACAAGAGGAGTCTGAAACTGCCGGAAAGGCCGGAAATCCTCATATTTCATCTCCGTCGCCAGCAGAATGATGCCGTTGCAGTAGGACAGGGCGTCCAGCTGCCTGGCGACGTCTTCGCTTTCATAGATATAATTGATATTCAGACTGTAATGACTTTGTCTGCAGGCTGACTGGATTCCTTCCGTTAATTGATTGAAAAAGGGGGTATCAGCGACTACGGCGCCGTGCTTCTTATAAATAAGAAAGCACAGGGTGCCTTTTTCTATCCTGGGCTCTGCCGGCTCCTGAAGCCGGGTAAAATCATATCCCTGGGTTCTGGCGGCTTCCAGTACCTTTTGCCTGGTAGCGGTGCTCACACCGGGCTTGTTGTTCAGGGCCATGGAAACAGCGGCTTCCGAGAGCCGCAGCTGTCTGGATAATTCTTTGGCGGTGATGGACATGGGGCGCCTCCTTTTTTCTGAAGCGATCAGCAATTGCAAAATCTTCGTCCCGGATAAGGACAGCCTTGCGATCCTCTCTTGAAGCATAACAGATTCAGTAAATTAAGTCAATTGGTTTCTAAAAAATACTTAATATTAAGTTGCTATTAAGTTCCTACGGGTCTAGTATTTTTTTAAAGCCGCAGAAGCGGCAAAGAATCGGAGGAGGTATGGCAATGGACAGGATCGTAATCGGGTATGCACCTACAAGGAGAAGTATTTTCAGCGCTCCGGATGCGGTGAAATATGCGGATCTGACCAGAAAGCGGCTGGAGGAGCTGGGGATAACCTTTGTGGATATCGATGATATCGCGGAGGACGGGCTGCTTCATGATGACAATGACCGGATCAAAATCGCGGCAAAGTTTCAGGAGATCGGCGTGGACGGGCTTTTCTTTCCCCATGGCAATTTCGGAACGGAGTATGAGGTGGCCAGGCTGGCCAAGGAGTTGAATGTCCCGGTACTTTTATGGGGTCCCAGGGATGAAAGGCCCGACGAAAATGGGATCCGTCTCCGGGACAGTCAGTGCGGCCTTTTCGCTACCGGAAAAGTTTTGAGACGGTTTCGGATTCCCTTTACCTATATGACCAACTGCCGTCTGGAGGATCCGGAGTTTGAAAGAGGGATTCAAACCTTTCTGGCGGTCTGCAACGTGGTGAAAGCTTTCCGAAGCATCCGTATCCTGCAGATCGGCCCCAGACCCTTTGACTTCTGGTCCACCATGTGTAATGAGGGAGAGCTTCTGGAGAAGTTTAACATTCAGCTGTCTCCCATCCCTTTGCCGGAGCTGACCGGGGAGGTGAAGAAAGCCATAGAAGAAGGAACACAGGTAGCCCGGACCGTCGCCTATTGTAAGGAGAATTTTCATATTGCGGTGGGAGAAGAGCAGCTGGGAAAAATCGCCGGACTGAAAGTGGCCATGAAACGCCTGTCTGAAAAATACGGCTGCCGGGCCATTGCCATCCAGTGTTGGAATGCCCTTCAGGGCGAGCTGGGCATTATGCCCTGTGCCGCCAATTCCCTGTTGAATGAGGAAGGGATCCCTGTGGTGTGCGAGACGGATATCCACGGCGCCATTACCGCCATTTTGGCGGAGGCCGCGGGTATGGGCGAGGCCAGGACCTTTTTTGCCGATTGGACCGTAAGGCATCCGGACAATGAAAACGGGGAGCTTTTGCAGCATTGTGGGCCCTGGCCGCTATCGGTCTGCGGGGAAAAGCCTACCATCGGCTATCCTCTGGCCTTTGACCATCCGGGGGCGGTGGAAGCCCAGGCGAAGCATGGCACGATGACCCTTTGCCGTTTCGACGGGGATAATGGAGAATATTCCCTGCTTCTGGGCAATGCAAAAGGAGTGGATGGCCCTTATACCAAGGGAACCTATGTCTGGGTAGAGGTGGAGAATCTGAAGCGGCTGGAAGCCAAGGTGGTGGAAGGGCCTTATATCCATCACTGTGTGGGGATCCATAAAGACGTGGTGCCTGTTCTGTATGAGGCCTGTAAATATATCGGCGTGATCCCGGATCTGTATGATCCCATTGAAGAGAAAGTAAAAGCTTATCTGCGAGGCGAGGAAGTATGAATTACAAAGCGTTTTCTTATGACCTGCGCAAGAACGTGGTGGATATGATCGTAGCCGGGAACGGCGGCCATATCGGCGGGGATATGAGTGTGATGGATATTTTGATCACCCTTTATTTCCGTCAGATGAACATTTCTCCTGAAAATCAGGCGGATCCGGACAGGGATCTGCTGGTGATGAGCAAAGGACATTGTGTGGAGGCGCTTTACAGTGTGCTGGCGGCGAAAGGCTTCTTCCCCATTGAGGAAGTGATCCGGGAATTTTCCCGCTACGGCTCCCAATACATCGGCCATCCCAACAATAAGCTGCCGGGGATAGAGATGAATTCCGGCTCCCTGGGGCATGGACTTCCGGTGGGAGTGGGCATGGCTCTGGCTTCCAAAATGGATCACAGGCGCAGCCGGGTGTATGTGGTGATGGGAGATGGGGAGCTGGCGGAAGGGTCTGTATGGGAGGGCGCTATGGCCGCCCATATGTATCGGCTGGACAATCTCTGCGCGGTGGTGGACCGCAATCATCTCCAGATTTCCGGCGGCACGGAGGATGTGATGGCTCATGAAAATCTTTGCGGCAGGTTTGCGAGTTTTGGCTGGCATGTGATCCCGGTGGAGGATGGCAACGACAGCGACCGGCTCCTTTTGGCGTTTGAGGAAGCCAAAAGGGTGAAAGGGAAGCCCGCGGTGGTCATTGCCAATACCGTCAAGGGATATGGATCTTCTGTGATGGAAAATAAGGTGTCCTGGCATCATCATGTGCCTTCACCGGAGGAGTATGAACTGATCATGCGGGATTTTTCCGAAAGAAAGGAGGCGGCGCTTCATGAATAAGATACCCAACCGGGCGGCAATCTGTCAGGTGCTGATGGAGCATGCCAGGGAGGATCGGGATATTGTGGTTTTGTGCAGTGATTCCAGAGGAAGCGCTTCTCTGGCCCCCTTTGCGGAAGCCTTTCCCGGGCAGTTTGTGGAGGTAGGGATCGCGGAGCAGGATCTGGTGGGGATTGCTGCCGGACTGGCAAAATGCGGAAAAAAGTCCTTTGCCGCATCTCCGGCCTGTTTCCTTTCCACCAGAAGCTATGAACAGGCCAAGGTGGATGTAGCCTACAGCAATACCAATGTCAAGCTCATCGGCATCAGCGGCGGCGTCAGCTACGGAGCCCTGGGGATGAGCCATCATTCGGCCCAGGATATTGCGGCCATGTCCGCTATCCCCAATATGAGAGTTTATCTGCCCAGTGACAGACACCAGACCAGATGCCTGATGGAGGCTCTTCTTCAGGATGAGCAGCCTGCCTATATCAGAGTGGGGCGCAATCCGGTAGAGGATGTTTATGAGGAAGACCGCGTCCCCTTTGTCATGGATAAGGCCACGGTGCTGACGGAAGGGGAGGATGTGGCGGTGATCGCCTGCGGAGAGATGGTCCGCCCCGCCCTGGAAGCGGTCGGACGGCTGCGGCAGGAGGGGATCGGCGTCACTCTTCTGGATATGTATTGTGTGAAGCCTATGGACACGGAGGCGGTGGTCCGGGCCGCAGAGCGTTGTAAGGCGGTGATCACCATGGAAGAGCATTCTCATTACGGAGGACTGGGGGCTCAGGTCAGCCAGATCGTGGGCGCTCATTGCCCCAGAAGAGTGGTCAATCTGGCGCTTCCGGACGCGCCTGTGATCACCGGTACCTCAAAAGAAGTTTTTGATACCTATGGACTGAATGCGGTCGGCCTGATAAAATGGGTGTGTCAGCTGTTGAAGTAGACAGGGGGAGGGGAAAATGGCGCAATATATCATTGGAATCGATCAAAGCACCCAGGGGACGAAGGCCCTGCTCTTTGATGCTAAGGCCAGGCTTCTTGCCAGGGAAGATCTGCCCCATGCCCAGAAGGTCAGTCCGGAAGGCTACATTTCCCATGACCCGGAGGAGATTTACCAAAATACGGTGAAAGTCGTTGAAAAGCTGATACGGAATAGGGGGATCAAGGAAGGGGAGATTGCGGGGATCGGGATCAGCAATCAGCGGGAAACCACTGTCTGCTGGAACCGCAGTACCGGAAAGCCGGTATGTGACGCCGTTGTCTGGCAATGTGCCAGGGCGGAAGGAATCTGCCGAACCGTTGAAGAAGAGGAAAAGGACTATATCCGGCAGCAGACAGGGATCCCGCTTTCTCCTTATTTTCCCGCGGCCAAAATGGCCTGGATCCTGGAGAATCATCCCGAGGCCAGGGCCCTTGCGGATCAGGGGCAGCTGTGCATGGGAACCGTGGACAGCTGGCTCCTGTTTTGCATGACAGACGGAAAAGTTCACAAGACGGATTATTCCAACGCGTCCAGAACTCAGCTGTTGAATCTGAATACCCTTGCCTGGGATGAACGGATCTGCACGATTTTTGGAATACCTATGAATTGTCTGCCGGAGGTGGCGGATTCCAACGCCTTTTTCGGTGAAACCGATCTGGGCGGGATTCTGACAGGAAAGGTACCCGTTCATGCCATGTTGGGAGATTCCCACGGCGCTTTGTATGGACAGGGTTGTCACACCAGGGGAAGGGCAAAGGCCACCTATGGCACGGGTTCTTCCCTGATGATGAATACGGGTTCGGATTTGATCCTGAGCGAACATGGGATCGTAACTTCCCTGGCCTGGGGGATTGACGGGAAAGTGAGTTATTGCCTGGAAGGCAACCTGAACTATACTGGAGCGTTGATCAGTTGGCTCAAGGAGGATCTGGGGCTGATCCGCTCTGCCGGAGAAACACAAGAGTTGGCCCTGGCGGCTAACCCGGAGGACACCACTTACCTGGTGCCCGCTTTCAGCGGCCTGGGCGCGCCCTATTGGAAAAGCGATGCCAGGGCCATGTTGTGCGGTATGAACCGTAGAACCGGGCGGCAGGAGATCGTCAGAGCGGCCCTGGACTGCATTGCTTACCAGATTAAGGATGTTTTAAATGCCATGGAGCAGGACAGCGGGCTGAAGCTGGAGGCGCTCTGGGTGGACGGAGGCCCTACCAGGAACCGATATCTGATGCAGTTTCAAAGCGATATGGCGGGGGTGCGGATCCGCGTGCCCCATGCGGAAGAATTGTCCGGGATCGGCGCGGCTTATCTGGCGGGGATCACGCTGGGCATATTTACGGAAAAACAGGCTTTCGGCAATCTGCGGTATCGGGAGTATGTCCCGGAGATGTCTCCGGGGGAGCGGGAGAAGAAATACAAGGGCTGGAAGGATGCAGTGGCAAGGGTATTATTAAACGGCAACTTTATGGAGTCGGGGAACGGCGGATTGAACGGAAAGTGAAGAGTGTGAAGAGCGTGAAGAGACAGGGAGGAAGCGGATCATGAAAATGATAGGATGCACCAGGGAATTTATTTTTGAAGAGGACAGACCTTTTGACAGCGCGCATGCGCCCACTCTGGCACAATTGCCTGATGGGCGGGTTCTGGCTGCCTGGTTCGGCGGTTCCTGGGAAAAAGCGCCGGATACGGCCATTTGGGTGAGTACCCGGACAGACAGCGGCTGGGGGCCTTGCAGATGTGTGGCCGATGCGCGGGGGATAGCCATGTGGAATCCGGTACTGTTTGTAAAAAAGGATGGCTCGGTTTTTTTGTTTTATAAAGTAGGAGCCACGATCCCGGAATGGAAGACCTGGGTAGTATTCTCGGAAGACGGAGGGGAGACCTGGAGCGATCCGGGGGAATTGGTGGAAGGGGATCAGACCGGTGGAAGGGGTCCGGTGAAAAACAAGCCGATTTATCTGCAAAATGGAGATATTCTGGCGCCGGCTTCCCTGGAAGGAGAAACCTGGGACGCTTTTGTGGATATTTCGGAGGATGAGGGAAAGACCTGGCGGAAAAGCACGCTGGTTCCCCTGCGGCGCGCCGGTTACCACATCGAAATGCTGCACCGACCCTATGATCCTTCCCGCTGTTTTGGAAAGGGAGTTATCCAGCCCGCCCTGTGGCAGGATGAGGATGGAAGTGTCCATATGCTGCTGCGCAGCACCAGCTCTCGCATCTTCCGAAGTGATTCTGTGGACAACGGGCGTACCTGGAGTACGGCTTACGCCATTTCCCTGCCCAACAACAACAGCGGTCTGGATCTGGTGCGGCTTCCGGGCGGAGCTCTGATATTGGCCTGCAATCCCGTGGAGAATCTTCCGGATTATTATAAGGGCCCGAGAACGCCCTTAACCCTGTTCCTTTCAGAGGATCACGGCGATACCTGGAAGGAACTGCTGACCCTGGAGGATGGAGTCGGTGGCTTTGCTTATCCGGCAATCATCTGTAATGACAGGAATGAGATCCTGGTGGCCTATACCTGGAAACGGGAGCGGATCGCATTTGTGAAAATCTGCTATGAACCTTAAGCGGGCTGTGGCCGTGTGTGGACAGGATTGTGCCCCGGAGAAATCTTACGGGCCGGTCAGAGAAATCTTACGGGCCGGTCAGAGTGCTCTTGCGGTTGATCATATGAGGAGATGACACATGAAAACAGAGGATGTTTTATGGGAACGGTTCCGGGAGCCGGCTGCTTGTTTCCGGTCCTTTCCTTTTTGGTCCTGGAACGACCACATGGATCCGGAAGAGATCCGCAGACAGATTCGAGGAATGAAAAAGGCGGGAATAGGAGGCTTTTTCCTCCATTCCCGGGACGGACTGGAAACCCCTTATTTGGGAGAGGAATGGATGAACTGCGTCAGGGCGGCGGTGGAGGCTGCCTCAGACTGCGGAATGTACGCCTGGCTTTATGATGAGGACAGGTGGCCCTCGGGAACCGCCGGCGGGCAGGTCACAGCCCTGGGGGAGGAGTATTGCTGTAAAGGACTCACCCTGGAGATCTGCGCGCCCGAAGCCTTGGATGACCTTTTGCGGGAAGGGGCTTTGACGGCGCTTTATGCAGCCCGCTTTCATGAAATGGAGTTGGAAGATTTCCGGCGTCTTTCCATAACACGGCGTTCCGGACTGTATCCTGGGGAACGTCTTCTGGCAGTGCGCCTGGAGGTATCGGCAAAAAGCCAGTGGTTCAACGATCAGGCCCCGCCGGATCAGCTGAATCCTGTCTGCGTGCGGAAATTTTTGGAGCTGACCCATGAAAAATACAAGGCTGTAGTGGGAGATGCATTTGGCGGAACGGTTCCGGGGATTTTTTCGGATGAACCCAGTCTGGCGGATACCCATGCCTTTTTCGGGACCAACCGGGGATGGATTCCCTGGACCTGTGATTTTGGGGAGTATTTTCAGGAAAAGAGAGGCTATGATTTCCTGGATGTGCTGCCCTATCAGTATTTTCATGGAAAGCATAGTTCCAGGACCAGACATGATTACTGGCATACCATTGCGGAACGGTTCAGCGAAACTTATACCGGTACCATAGCGGCCTGGTGTAAGGAAACCGGGATTGCCTGTACCGGGCATTTCCTCCAGGAGGATAAACTGGGGCTGTGTACCAGGGTGAACGGTGCGGTGATGCCCCATTATGCGCTGCAGGATATCCCCGGAATAGATATTCTGACGGAACGCACCACTGAATATCTGACAGTGAAGCAGTGTACCAGCGTCGCCCATCAATTCGGCAAAAAGAGGGTGTTGACGGAAACCTATGGCTGTACCGGCTGGGATTTCACTCTGGAAGGACAGAAATGGGTGGGAGACTGGCAGTATGTGCTGGGAGTCAATCTCCGCACCACCCACACTGCGCTGTATTCCCTGAGGGGCTGCAGAAAGAGGGATTATCCTCCCAGCTTCAACTATAATAATACCTGGTGGGAGAAAAACCATCTGGTGGAGGATTATTTTGCCAGACTGGGAGCGGTGCTGAGCGCCGGGGAACCGGTGAGAAGACTTCTGATCCTGCATCCGGCTTCCACGGCCTGGAGCCGGGTAGGAACCAATCCTTACGGCAATCCCGTCCGCCGCCAGGAGAGGGACGTCCCGGAGGTGGATGAGTACGGTTACAGGCTCAATGAATTGCTGGAAACGCTGTGCCGGGAGCACATGGACTGCGATCTGGGGGACGAGATGCTGCTGCAGAAGCATGGCATTGTAAAGGAAGGCCGTCTGGGGCTTGGGGAAGTCTTCTATGATGTGGCGGTACTTCCCCGGCTGGATACCCTCTTTGCTTCTACCTGTGCCCTGCTGCTTTCTTTTCTGGAACAGGGCGGAAGGATCGGGGTGCTGGAACCGGCCCCTTTTATGATAGAAGGAGACCCGCGGCGCGCTCAGAGTCTGGAGGTGTTGTTAAAGCATCCGGGCTGTTATCATGCGGCGACGGAGGGAGAACTGCTCCGGTGGTTGGACGTCCAGGGTGTGCGGCCGGTGCGCCTTCTGGAGAAAAATGGCGGGGAAACGCTGGAAGAAACATCGGCGTTTCCGCGGTTTCTTCCGGTCAGGGAGCAAACAAAGCTGCTTGCGCTGACAGTGAAATGCGGAAAGGATACAGTGCTCTTTACGGTGAATAATGACAGGAGCAAAGCCTGTGAAGCCTGGGTTCTTTTGCCCGGGGAAGGACAGGTGGAAGAGTGGGATCCCCTTACAGGAAAGTCCTGTGAGATTTTATCCGCAGAGAAGGAAACTGCCAAGCCCCTTTACGGGGCTGGAATCTGTTTCCCTGCCCGGTGGGAAAAGGCGGGTTCCCATTTATATGTGATCCGGGGATCAGAGTCCTGTGCGGGGACTATGGAAGACCTTGAAGAGCGCCTCCGGGGAAGCTTTGCCGGACCCCGGGAAAGGTTCGGAGAGCGTCCTTTGGAAACTCCTGCCGAAACCGACGGTCAGCAGTCGGTCAGATTCCTCTCTCTGCCCCCAGAGGTTCCCGTCCGTCTGAACGCTCCCAATGTGCTGACGTTGGATATTTGCCGCTATCGGATTGAAGACGGGAAGTGGTCGGCTCCCATGGAGGTTTGGATGGTACAAGAGCAGATCCGCAAACAGCTGGAAATGCCCATGACCGGGAAACAGAGGTATCTCTGGATCAGACAGCCGCAGCCAAAGGATGGAACCCGGGTGGAGCTTTGCTTTACCTTTCGGACGGAATGTGAACTTTTGGGGTGTCTCCTTGCCCTGGAGTCGCCCGAGGATTTTCGGATCCTCTGTAACGGCCGGCAGATCGATTCCAAACCGGCAGGATGGTTTCTGGATCGTGCTTTCGAAACGGTGAAGCTTCCCACATTGTCTGCCGGCCAAAATGAAATTTTCCTGCAGTGCGATTACCGGAACAGGACAGAACTGGAAAATTGTTATCTGCTGGGGGATTTCGGCGTTACTGAAAAGAGACGGCTATGTCCGAAACCGCTCCGGCTGAAAACAGGTGACTGGACTGCCCAGGGACTTTTCCATTATTGCGGCAGCGTGACGTATCTGTATTCTTATTGCTGGGATGGTCAGTGCCAGGTGAAGCTTTGCCTGGGAGAGTACCGGGGCGGTTGCCTTACGGTCACCGCAGGGGAGCGGATCTGGGAACTGCCCTGGAGTACGGGAAAAGAACTGAATCTTTCGGAAACCCTTCAGAAAGGCGATAATCTGATACAGATTCAGGTTTTGGGAAGTCCCAGGAATATGCTTGGCCCCTTGCATTATAAAGAAAAATATCCGGTCAATACCCGGGCGGAGTGTTTTCAGCCGAAGGAGAAGGATCGTGTGGAGGCTTACCAGGTGGTGCCCTATGGATTGCTGGAAACGCCTGTGATTGAGGAAAGAAGGTGGAGAGAAATAAAATGAAGGACTGGAAAAAAGACAGATTACATGTCAGTGAAAACGGAAAATATCTGATGGAGGGGGATCACCCTTTTTTTTGGCTGGGCGATACGGCCTGGCTGATGCTTCACAAGCTGGAAGAAGAGGATCTGCGGATTTATCTTCGGAACCGGAAGGAAAAGGGGTTCAACGTGATTCAGACCACTCTGATCCACAAATTGCCTGATCTGCAGACAGGGACCGGTCTGGGGCCGGGAGTGAAAAACGCGTTGGTACCGGAATACTGGGACTTTGTGGATCGGGCTCTTCAGATCGCGGAGGAGATGGAGCTGTATATCGGCCTGCTTCCTGCCTGGGGTTCCTTTGTAAAGGCAAATATCCTGAATCTGGAAAATATAGATGCCTATGCTCATTTTCTGGGGAAACGGTTTCAGAAAAGACAGAATCTGATCTGGATCCTGGGCGGAGATGTGCGGGGGGACGCAGGGTATGAGGTGTTCTGCCGGGAGGCGGAGATTTTGAAATCCTACAATCCGGAACGGCTGATGACCTTTCACCCCTTTGGCAGGACTTCCTCTTCCCTGTGGTTCCAGAATCAAAGCTGGCTGGATCTGAATCTGTTCCAGTCCGGACACAGGAGATACGATCAGGAGCATCTGGGAGAATGGGACGATAACCGGAAACAGGAAATCTTTTTTGGAGAGGATAACTGGAAATATGTGGAGCGGGATCACAATTGTCCTGTCTGTAAACCCACTCTGGACGGGGAACCCTCCTATGAAGGAATTCCTCAGGGGCTGCATAATCCCCGGAATCCCTATTGGGAGGAGTGGGATGTGCGCCGTTATGCCTATTGGTCGGTGTTTGCGGGAGCGGCGGGGCATACCTATGGAAACAATGCCATCATGCAGTTCCATCAGGACAAGAAGCTTCCCTGCGCTTATGGAGCCAGAGAGACCTGGAAAGACGCCCTTCATCATTCCGGCTCCGCGCAGCTGCAGTATTTGAAGGGATTGATGGAAAGCGTGGATTTTGTGCATGGGAAGCCCATGGACTGTCTGCTTTGCTTCGGACAGAAGGAGCGTTACCACAGGATCGCGGTGTTTGCCGGAGAGGATTATATTTTCTGCTATGACTACAGCGGGGATGAGTTCATGCTGGATCTGAGAGCCTATGAGGGTCAGTCATTGGATGCCTGGTGGATGAATCCACAGGATGGGACCTACAGCTATATCGATACCCTGAAAGGCGGACAGAAATGGCTGGCCAGCCCCACAGCCAGAAAAGGGCCGGCCAATGATTGGGTGCTGGTGCTGCGGAAATAACGAAGAAAATGGGAGGATGGAAAATGCTCCGGGTAAGCAAGATCAGAATGGAATATGAAGAAAACCCTGTGGGGCTGGGGAGTCTGCCCTGGTTCGGATGGGTTTTGGTAAGCGACAGAAAAAATGTGCTTCAGACGGCCTATCAGCTTCAGATCGCCAGGGATACGGCGTTCCTGGATCCGGTATATGACAGCGGATGGGTGAACAGCCCGGAGTCCGCCCATGTCACGGAGCTGGCGAAATGGAGCCGGCGGGCGGCTGGAGATAGTCCCGGCTGGCTTCGCTCCTGTACCCGCTATTTTGTCCGGGCCCGCGTCCGGGACGGAGTGGAGGAAAGTCCGTTCAGCCCGGTGTCCTCCTTTGTGACGGCGTTGCTTGACGGGACGGAATGGCAGGCTTCTTTTATTTCCGCGGAATTCCCCGCGGACCGGGACCGGTCAGGAAGCACTTATCTGCGGAAACGGATCCGGATCGAAGGAGAGGTGGAATCCGCTTATGTATGTGTCACGGCGCTGGGGCTGTATCAACTGTATATCAATGGAAAAAGGACGGGCGGGGACGAACTGACCCCGGGCTGGACTTCCTATAGAAAGCATCTGTGTTATCAGACCTATGATGTGACCGGACTGCTTTCGCCGGGAGAAAATACGATCGGGGCCCTGGTGGGAGCAGGCTGGTATAAGGGGAAGATGGGATTTTTACTGCATCGCAACAATTATGGGGAACGGACTGCTTTGCTGCTGCAGCTTGTGGTGCGCTGTCGGGACGGCCGGGAAGAGATTTTCAGTACCGATGAAAGCTGGCTGGGAACGGATGGCCCTGTGCTTTTTTCCGAAATCTATGATGGAGAGATTTATGACGCGGGAAAGGAAATCCCGGATTTTAGCAGAAACAGTCTGGATACGTCGGACTGGAGGCCGGTGGAAAAGCTGGAATTTCCCATGGAAGCCCTGACCCCACAGGCGGCGGGAAAGGTGCGTGTCATGGAAACGCTACCGGTGTACCGTATCTTTAAGACCCCGCAGGGGGACACGGTTCTGGATTTTGGACAGAATCTTACGGGCTGGCCCCAATTCCGGGTGAGGGCACAGAAAGGGCGGGAGGTGAGGCTTCGGTGCTTTGAAACCCTGGATGCGGACGGCAATGTTTACACAGCCAATCTGCGCAGCGCAAAACAGGAGATTCGTTATTTCTGTAAAGGGGAGGGAGAAGAAACCTTCCGGCCCCATTTCACCTTCCAGGGTTTCCGTTACATTCATGTGATAGAATGGCCCGGGGAGCCGCTTCCCGACGATTTCACCGCCTGTGTGCTTTATTCAAGAATGGAACGGACAGGCAGCTTTTCCTGCTCCCATCCTTTGGTGAACCGGCTGCAGAAGAACATTCTGTGGAGTATGAAGGGCAATTTCCTTGACATACCCATGGACTGTCCCCAGAGAGATGAACGGATGGGCTGGACAGGGGATGCGCAGATTTTTTGCCGAACCGCCTGTTATCAGATGAATACCTATACCTTTTACCGGAAGTGGCTGAAGGACGTGGCGGCGGATCAAACGCCGGAGGGTGGGGTGCCCCATATGGTGCCTGACATTATTTCCGGCAGGGAGGAGACGGACTGGCTGTTGTCCCAGGGAACCCATTCCGCGGCTGCCTGGGCGGATGTGGCGGTAATCCTTCCCTGGACGTTGTATCTCGTGTTCGGGGATAAGGTAATCCTGGAAGAACAGTATGAAAGCATGAAAAAATGGGTTGGGTTCATGCGGGAACATGCGGTGGATGATATCTGGAACTATCGCCTGCAGTTCGGGGACTGGGTGGCCCTGGATGCGGAAGAGGGCAGTTATTTCGGGGCGACTCCCAATGATCTGACTTGTACGGCCTATTACGCTTATTCCACGGGACTGCTGGCCAGGATTGCCGGGATTTTGGATCGGAAAGAGGATGCTCGTGCATACCGGGCATTGTATGAGCGTATCGTTGCAAAATTTCAGAGGACTTTTTTTACAAAGGAAGGATTTCTGACTGCCCAGACCCAGACGGCGCATATTATAGCCCTGTATTTTGATCTGGCGCCGGAAACGTACCGGGAGAAGACTGCCGGGCGGCTGAAAGAGCTTTTGGAAAAAGAGGGAGGGCATCTGGTGACAGGATTCGTGGGAACCCCTTATTTCTGCCATGCCCTGAGTGGCAGCGGTTATGGAAAGGAAGCCTATGCGCTGCTGGAAAAGGAGGACTTCCCTTCCTGGCTTTATCAGGTCAAGGCGGGCGCTACTACGATCTGGGAGCACTGGGACGGGCTGAAACCGGATGGCACCATGTGGAGTCCTGACATGAATTCCTTTAACCATTATGCCTATGGCGCGGTGGGAGACTGGTTGTACCGGGTGGTGCTGGGGCTGGAGATCGATGAAAGGGATCCCGGTTATCATCATTCTGTCATCAGTCCCCGGACGGATACTTCCCTGCGGTATGCGGAAGGTTCTTATGAAAGTATCTATGGAAGGATCCGGATCCGCTGGGAGCAGGGGGAAGATATGGATACCCGGATTTTGAATGTGACCATTCCCCACAATACCACCGCCTCCCTGATCCTGGAACCTGGAGCCTGTCTGCTGGACGGCGGGGAATTGTACTTTTCGGTACGAAACGGCCTTTTGCAGGCGGATTGCGGATCCGGCAACTGGCAGGTCAGGTATCAAATTCTGTAAAATTTGTATGGTGGTCTTAAAAAAAAGCATATTCTTTTGATGAGGCTTCTTCTATAATAAGGGTAGGGATGAACCTTTTATGGAAGGAGTCTTTTTGTATGAAAGCGGCACTCGTATATACCAGTACCACGCCGGAGCTGATAGAGCTGGTGGAGCGTGAGGTGAGAAAAAATATCGGAGAAGAGGCGGAACTGATCAGTCTCCAGGATCCTGGGATCCTGGCGGCAGTCAGAGAAGCGGGTTATGTTACTGCGTCGGCGGCCGCCCGTCTGATTCGTATGTATATGGAAGGAGTGGAAAGGGGAGCGGATGCCATTCTCAATATTTGCTCCTCGGTAGGGGAGGTGGCGGATTGTATGCAGAATGCCGCTGCTTATATCGGTGTCCCCATTGTCCGCATTGATGAAGAAATGTGCGCGGAGGCAGTGCGGCTGGGAAAGCGGATCGCCGTGCTGGCCACGCTCCCCACTACCCTGGCTCCCACCAAAAACACGGTGCTTCGGGTCGCCCGGCGGATGAATCGTTCGGTGGAACTGGTGGACGGCCTGGCGGACGGAGCCTTTGGTCTGGATCAGGAGCAGTTTCGCAGGCTTCTTCTGGCAAAAGCCGCCCAGGTCAGGGATCAGGCGGATGTGATCCTGCTGGCGCAGGGCTCCATGGCTTATGTGGAAGAGGATATTACCCGGGAAATCGGGATTCCTACCCTTTCCAGTCCCCGGTTTGGCGCCATAGAGCTGCGGAAGGCGCTGGAACAAAAAGGGCTTATGGGAGGAAAAGAATGCTGACGGATACCAGAAATTCTCCCAATGCTTTGCTCCGGGGGCTTCCTTTTGACGCGGTGGAATGGACCGGAGGTCTTTATGGGGAGCGTTTTGCCACCTGTGCTTCCGCTACAGTGCCTCACTTGCAGAAAATGTTTGAGAGCAAGGAGATCAGTCATGTACTGGAGAACTTCAGGATCGCCGCGGGGGAAGCGGAGGGCGGCTTTGACGGAACCGTGTTCGGGGACGGTGATTTCTACAAATGGATGGAAGCGGCGGTCTATACCGGTGTCCGTACCAAAGATCAGGCGCTTTTATCCAGGCTGGAGGAATACGTTGACCTGATCGGCAGGGCACAGCGGTCCGACGGGTATCTTTCTACCAAGCAGATCATTGAAGAGCGGAGCGGCGGCAGCGCCCGCCTGAAGGATATCAATGAATTTGAAGTCTATAATTTAGGGCATTTGTTCACTTCCGCCTGTCTGTATGCCAGACTGACGGGAAGCGACAGTTTCCTGCGGATTGCCAGAAAGGCTGCGGAATATCTTAAGCGCCTGTATGAGGAAGCGGAGGAAAAGGGGGAAGCCCAGACGGCGGTATGTCCTTCTCATTACATGGGTCTGGCGGAGCTGTACCGGACCACCGGGGAAAAAGAGTATCTGGAGCTGTTGGAGAAGGCGATCGCTCTAAGGGATAAGGTCAAAGAAGGAATGGACGACAACCAGGATCGTCTGCCCCTGCGGGAGCACCGTAAGATCATCGGTCACGCGGTGCGGGCCAATTATCTCTATGCGGGAGTGGCGGATCTGTGCCTGGAGGAGAAGGATCCGGAGCTTCAGAAGGTGCTGGATGCGGTCTGGCAGGATCTGACGGCTCATAAGCTGTACATCACCGGAGGGTGCGGCGCCTTGTACAACGGCGCGTCCCCTTATGGGAATTTCTTTGATCATCAGCTGGTACACCAGGCCTATGGCTATGATTATCAGCTGCCTAATATTACGGCCTATAATGAAACCTGTGCTTCCGTGGGCGGTGTATACTGGGCCTGGCGGATGTTTTGCCTGGAAAAAAGGCCTGAATATGCGGATGTGCTGGAACGGATGGTGCTGAATGTAAATCTGGCCGCGGTCAGTCTGGACGGGAAACGATTTTTCTATGAAAATATGCTGCGCAGGGCTCGTCATTTGACCTATGATCTGGTCTGGGGTCAGGAACGGGCAGAGTATATCCTGAGCTATTGCTGTCCTCCCAATCTGGCCCGGCTGATCGCCCAGTTGAGCGAGTATGCCTACGCCGTGGACGAGACGGGTATTTATACGGTGCTGTATGGTGCCAGCAGGGCGGAACTGGTTCTGAAAAACGGGGAGAAGGTGTGCCTGGTCCAGGAGACGGAGTATCCTTATGACGGAAAGGTGCGGTTCACTTTCCATAGGGTTTATGAGAGGTTATCTCCCGCTTCCTTTCTTCTGCATTTGCGCATTCCCGGCTGGGTCCGGAAAGGAACCCTGGTTGTCAAAAGCCGCGGCGGCGCGGTGCTCTGGGAGAAGCGGCTGGAGAGAGAGGACGCATATTCTTATCAGGACGTGCTGATTTTCGATCCGGATCAGCTGGAGGTTCTGCTGGATCTGCAAATGGAAACCAGACTGACCTGCGCCCATCCCATGGTAGAAGAAGCGGTCAATCAGGTAGCGGTGGAACGGGGACCGCTGGTATATTGTGTGGAAGGGATAGACGCGGATACGGACACCCTGGATCATCTGTTGATCCCTTCCGATGTGCGGCTGTGCCCGGAGCCTTTCGTGATAGAAGGAAGAACGATCACTTCTTTGACCGGCGTTTTTTACCGCAGAAGAAAGGGAGGAAACAGCCTGACGCAGACGGAAGAAAGGCGGTTGGGAATATCCGGCGGAAAGGTAAGTCCCGAGAAAGAGCTCCCTTTATATCAGGATTATGGGAACTATGGATATGATCAGATCAAAGTGAGGATGATCCCTTATTTTGCATGGGATAATCGCGGCCCGGGAGAAATGCGGGTCTGGATCCCTGTGACGGATCTGCCCTCTGTAGATCGATCCCTGTGAAAAAGAAATTCTGCAAGAGAACCGCGCAAGCGGAGTCGGAGGACGACGTGAAGATGGAACCCGTTAGCAAGCTTCCTCTGTCCGTGCTGGAGCAGTTTCCTGTCCCGGACAGTCAGGCAATCCATAGAAAATATCTGGAAGAATTGAAATTTTTTTCCCGCAAGATCCTGGTGTTGGATGATGATCCCACCGGGGTACAGACGGTCCATGACGTTCATGTTTATACGGACTGGACGGAAGAAAGCCTGTTGGAGGGAATGCGGGAGGAGGGTCCTCTTTTCTTTGTGCTGACCAATTCCAGAAGCTTTTCCGAGGAGGAAACCAGACGGGAGCATATGCTTCTGGCCAGGAGGGCGGCCAGAGCGGCCAGGCAAAGCGGTAAGGAGCTGCTTGTGATCTCCCGGGGCGATTCCACCCTGAGAGGACATTATCCCTTGGAAATGGAGGCGCTGGGGGAGGTTCTGGCGCAAGAAACGGGGAAAGCCTTTAACGGACAGATCCTTTGCCCCTTTTTTAGAGAAGGGGGACGTTATACCATCGACGGCGTGCATTATGTGAGGGAAGGGGAATGGCTGGTGCCCGTGGGAGAGACAGAGTTTGCCAGAGATAAAACCTTTGGCTTTCATTCTTCCCGGCTGAGTGATTATGTGGAGGAAAAGAGTCGGGGACGTTATCGGAAAGAAAACAGTCTTTCTATCACGCTTTCCGTGCTGCGCAGTCCTTCCTGGGAATCCATTACGGAGCTGCTGATGAAGGCGGAGCATTTCCAGCCCATTTTGGTGGATGCCATCGATTCCTGCGATGTGGAGGCTTTTGCTGTCTGTCTGCTCCGGGCGATCCGGAGAGGAAAAGAGTTTTTGATCCGCGGCGCGGCTGAGTTGCCCAGAGTCCTGGGAAATATCAGTCACAGACCCTTGCTTACCCGGGAGGAGCTGCTGGGGGACGGTGAGGGGGAAGCAACAGGCGCACATTCCGTATACGGCGGCATCGTCCTGATCGGTTCCCATGTGCGGAAGACCACCAGGCAGCTTCAGTCCCTGCAGGCGTCGGATGTGGCGGCGGAGTTTCTGGAATTTCACGCGGCCGCGTGCCTGGATCCGGAAGACGCCGGACAGGAGACCCGGCGACTGATACGGCTGGCGGAAGAGGCGATGAGCCGGGGCCGGGCAGCGGTAGTCTATACCAGCAGAACCGTGCTGGCGCCGGAGGGTTTCTCCAAAGAAGAAGCGCTGCGGCTGTCGGTGAGAATTTCCGATGCCCTGACCGGAGTAATCGCGGGGTTGACCCGGAAACCGGGATTTTTGATCGCCAAGGGAGGGATCACTTCCAGCGATGTCGGGACAAAGGCGCTCCGGGTGCGCAAGGCTCTGGTACTGGGGCAGATCAGGCCCGGCATTCCAGTGTGGAGGACAGGAGAAGAGAGTAAATTTCCGGGACTGCCCTATATCATTTTCCCCGGCAATGTGGGGGACGTGGACACCTTGCGGGATATCGTGGAGATGCTGGCCTGGAAGAAGCCAAAACCTGAAAGGGAGTAAAACCCGGAAAGGTCAGGAACCTGCAGAAGGAGAGAAAGCATGAGAAAAGTAATCATTTCCCTGGCTCCGGTGGAGGCAGGGAACCCCATAGACAAAGAAGCTCTGGTAGAAGATGTGGTAAGAAGCGCCCAGGCTGGAGCGGCCATGTGTCATCTGCATTGCCGCAGACCGGATGGAACGCTGACTCCGGATACCACTGAGCTGGCGGACACCTTTGAGCGGATTGCCGCAAGGACGAATCTGATCCTGCAGGTTTCCACGGGAGGCGTTTCCCGGATGAATATTCAGGAGCGCTGTCGTCCTCTGGATTGCCGGAACGTGGAGAGCGCTTCCTTGAACGGAGGAACCACCAACCTGGGAGAAGCCGTTTATGTGAATACCTTTGACGACATCCGGTACTGCGCCAGGGCGGTTTATGAGCGGGGAATCCTGCCGGAGATCGAGGTTTTTGATATCGGAATGATCTACAATATTGAAATGACCAGAAAGGAAGTACCCTACAGAGAGCCTATTCTATATAATCTGGTCTTTGGCCATAAGGGCGGGATGCAGCCTGATATGCAGTGTCTTACGGCATTTTGCGGTGCGGTTCCACGGGATGCCCGCTGGGGTGTGACCCACTATGGGAGGGATAACTGGGAGTTCCTGGCGGCAGCCATCGCCATGGGGGCGTCCGTGGTACGGATCGGCTTTGAAGACAGCCGTTACCTGGCGCCAGGCAGACAGGCTGTGTGGAATTATGAAGAAGTGGAGAAGCTGGCCAATCTGATCCGCGCCATGGATCTGGAGCCGGCCACCCCGGACCAGGCCCGGGAGCTTATGGGCATTTTACACAGAAATCCCCGAAAGGTTCGGGACCCGCGGGGAGATGGGAGGAATCCATGCATGGCATCATTTTGACACAGGCTCCCGAGGATTGGGAGATTCTTCAGCAGAAGGACGGTTTTGCAGAGGTTGTTTTGAAAGGGAAATTTAACGTTCATCCCGCGGCGATCAAGGTCGGAGTGGAGAGTGCGCTGCCGGTAGTGCGGGTCATGCGGGAGGAGGATAACATGACCGTGATCCCCTGGACCGCCGCCGGATGTGTGGAACAGGGCGGGGAACCCTTTACAGGAACCTTTACTGCCAGGATCCGGCTCCCGGAAGGGGGACTGTACCGGATCGAGACCAGTCTGGAGACGAAAAGCACACGACCGGAGCTGACCTGGCTCTACCGGGGGGATTGCGTCCTCCATGTGGGTGTGGGGGATCTGTTCCTGATCGCCGGACAGTCCAATTCCGCGGGCTACAGCAGGGATTTTTGCATGGATCCGCCCCATCTTTGCGTTCATTTGTACCGCAACCGGAGCAAATGGGATCTGGCATGTCATCCCATGAATGAAAGCACCTTTGCGGGTTCCCTGGCCAACGAGGAAATGGGGATTCCCGGGGTGTCTCCTTATTTATCCTTTGCAAAAAAGTATTACAGTCTGACGGGCAGACCGGTAGGGCTGGTACAGACTGCTCTGGGAGGTTCCCCCATGAGCCGGTGGGATCCGGAAAAGGGAGATCTGTTTGCCAATATGATGGAGAAGATCCATCAAACGCATGGAAATTATGCCGGGATGCTATGGTATCAGGGCTGTTCCGATACCTATCCGGAACAGTCCGCGGTGTATCTGGAGCGGTTCCGAAGCTTTGTGGATGCCCTGCGCCGTGGACTGGGATATCAGATTCCCATATTCACCATGCAGCTGAACCGGCAGATCAATGGGCTCTACGATGAGGCCTGGGGGACGGTGCGGGAAGCCCAGAGAAGGGCGGCGGAGGAGATCCCCGGCGTCTATGTGCTTTCCACTACCAATTTAAGTCTTTGTGACGGCATCCATAACAGCGCCCAGGCCAATGTGGCTTTGGGAGAAAGGCTGGCCAGACATTGCCATTACGTGCTGAACGGAGGAGAGGAATATGGCGCTCCGGAACTTGAACGGGCATGGAAGGTGACAGAAGAGGAAAAAGAAAGCCTGGGGCTTAAGGGAGAATGGCTGGGCATGGTTTTCCGCCATGTCAGGAGTTGTTTTATCGTTTGTTCCGATCTGGGAAAAGACAGCGGATTTACTCTGGTGGATGAAATGGGCCCGGTAGAGATCAAAAGACTGCGATCCACCCGGCAGGATAAGGATCACGTTTACCTGGAGCTTGGCAGAAAGCCGGGTACGTCCCTGCGGCTTTCTTTTGCCTGGCAGGCGGATCCGACAAGCCGTATGCCGGTGGATGAAGTCACTTATATGCCTCCGTTATCTTTCTATCAATACGAAATAAAATAGCTGAAATCACGATAGAAAATAAGGAAAGCAGAAGGAAAGGAATCAAATTTCATGAAGGAAATGAACTGGGATCTGTTGAAACGAGAAGCCCCGGAATGGTTCCGGGATGCCAAGTTTGGTCTGTTTTTTCACTGGGGACCTTACAGTGTGCCGGCTTGCGAAAATGAATGGTATTCCCGCAATATGTATTGCAAGGGACTGTCTCAGAATCTGTACCATGAGAAGACCTATGGGCCACTGAAACAGTTTGGGTATAAGGAGTTTTATTCCGGCATGACCGGGACCCGTTTCGATGCGCGGGAATGGGCCGCCCTGATAAAGCGGGCCGGCGCCCGGTACGGAGGCCCGGTGACAGAGCATTGCGACAATTTTTCCCTGTGGGACAGCACTGTCAACCCGGTGAACAGCGTCCGGTATGGGCCGCACCGGGATGTGATGGGAGAGTGTGCCCGGGCTTTCCGGGAAGAAAGCATCCGTTTGCTGGCTACTTTCCATCATCAGTGGCTCTGGGGCTGGTTCATGTCCACCGATAGCGAAGCGGATGTTTACGATCCTGTCAATGAAAAATACTATGGTCCGGCGCTTCCTCTGGAAACCAACCGTTATCACCCTTATCGCTATCCGGACGCGAAGTTCTGCAGGATCTGGAAGGAAAAAGTGCGGGAAGTGATCGATCAGTACCACCCGGATGTGATCTATTTTGACAGCAGATCCAACATCATTGAGGAACAGGCGCGGTTCGATGTGGTAGAGCATTATTATCATGAAAAAGGCGGAACGGAGCATATCATCACCTACAAGCAGGAGGATTTTCCCAAAGAGGTGGGGGTGTATGATATTGAATGCGGACGTTTTTCTCTTCCCAAACCTTATCCTTGGCAGTCTGATGACAGGCTGGAAGACAACATCACCTGGTGCATGGTGCAGCAGCCTAAATATAAGCCTGCCGGACACATTATCCATCAGCTTTGCGATATCGTCTCCAAAAACGGGAATCTGCTTTTGAATGTGGGGCCTTACGCGGATGGCTCTTTCCACCCGGAGGCGGTTCGCATTCTGGAAGAAATCGGGGACTGGCTTGCCCTTAACGGAGAAGCCATTTATGGAACCCGTCCCTTTGTCATCGCCGCGGAGGGTCCCACTACCGTGGATGATGCGGATTATGATGTGGGGAAAATCAAGGAACAGCTGGACAAGGGCAGCGCCGTGGATGTGCGCAGCGATCTTCTGGGGGAAGGAGACTATCGTTTTACCACCAAAGGAAGCGCGCTTTATGCCATCTCCATGGGCTGGCCTGAGGATGGGTGGTTCCATATATATGCTTTACGGCAGAACGGTCCTTACAGGGGCGCGGCGGAAAACATCACCATGGTCGGCTGCGGGGAGTCCCTTGCCTTTTACAGGGATGAATTGGGACTTCATGTGAAAGCACCCCGCAAAGCCCCCTGCGATCATGCCTATGTTCTGAAGATCTGTGGGTGAATCCGCATATAAGATATAAGAATGAAATCCGCGGATCAATTGGATGCCTGTCCTTTGGAGGCGTTGAAAAGCGCGTTTTGCCTGTCAATGTATTCCTCCAGACCCTGGGCGCGCATTTCGTCCAGCACCTGGTCCCACATTTCCAAGGGGTCTTCCCCGCCGATGATACAGCGTACAAAAGCCTGGAAAGCCTGGGCGGTGCTGAAAAGCTCGGAAGGTTCCTTTGGAAAGCATAAAAAGTCGTAAGGACGTTCCAGCTGGGTGGAATGATCCCGAGCCCACAGGGCATCCTTATAGGACAGCCGCATGACATCCTCGCCGAATCTCAGCTGATTGATCTCGTTCGGTTCAAAATCAATCCAGCCCCCGTCCCAGGTCGCAATATCGGAAAACAGGGCAAGGGAAGGATATTTCTGGTTCAGGGCTGATATCAGTCCCATATCCCCCGAATCCCAGAGACAACGGTAGTCCCCGTTTCCGTCTTTTTCATAATCCACATCAGGAATTCCATACCGGCAGATTTCAATTCCCCGATCGGACAACAGAAATTCGAACAGTGCCAGGATCCGTTCCGCTTTTTGGTCATCCACAGAGGAGGAAAGGAAAGACTCTGACCAGAACGCCGAACTGGAATTGCTGTAGCATACCCCGTCCGGTGCGGGGAAGATCGGCAGAACGTCCACACACTCTTCAAAGGGCAGATCGTTTAATTCGTTCCATTTGACCTTCAGTTCCATCAGCGTGGCGGGGGAGGATTTGTGTTCTATGGCGCCCAGACGGCCCGCGGCAAAATCTTCCAGGACCCCGTTATAGGTTTTGCAGTAAAAATCAGGATCCAGACCCCCGGATTCGTAGAGCCTCCTGTAGCAGGAGACCACATCCCGGAACTGTTCCGTGGTCCAGGAGGGAACATATCTGGAATCTTCTTTGATCCAGGAATAGACATTACATTCCGGGGCGATTCCCAGGATCACCCATTTACCCAGTGCGGGGAGATTGTTCACATTATATCCGATCGTGTCGTCGACGCCGTTGCCGTCCGGATCCCGGGAAGCAAAGGCGGCGGTCATGGACAGGAAGTCCTCAAAGCTTTTCGGATCCTGAAAGCCCAGTTTATCCATCCAGTCCCGTCTCACCAGCAGAGCGGCGTCGGTGGCGCCCAGGATCGGATCCAGAAAAGAGATTCTGGGGATCGCATAGCAGAAGCCATCCTTATATCTGGTATAAGAGGTGGATTCTAAAAGTCCGTTTAAAATGGGAAAGGAAGAAAGATCCTCCGGCAGCGCCCGGATGGAACCGTTTTCTATCATGTCTACAAAAGCGGCATTGTCATTGCTGTCATTGGAGGACAGGGTAAGTGTGGAGAATACGTCCGGCAGACTGTTGGTGGCGCTCAGGATCTGATAGCGTTCCTTATAATCGGACCAGGTGACCGAGGTGGGATAGATGGTGACGTTAAACAGCTTTTCTATATATTGGGTGAACGCGTCTTTTTCCGTGGCCATGGCCATGTCCTCTATTTCCCAGAAACTGATACTGATATCCATATGCTCTTCGAAAGACAGCTCCCGAAGGGACGCTGGCAGAATACTGCGATCCGGCTGGGAAGAAGACTCCTTTCTGGCGCAGCCGGTCAACAGCAGAAGGACGCAAAGGAGAAGGAAACTTGCTTTTTTCATGGATTCTCCCCCCTTGGATCTGTGGGATTTTCCCGGTAAGAGGTAGGAGTGCAGCCCATGACCTTCTTAAATACCTTTGCAAAATAGAAATAGTCGCTGTAGCCCACCTGGGTGGAGATCAAAAGGACCGTCTGGTCAGTGTGGGTCAGGAGCCAGGCCGCATGATCGATCCGCAGACTGGTCAGGTAGCTGATAAAGGTGATCCCTGTTTCCTGACGGAAGACCTGGCTGGCATAATTGGCGTTGATGGAGCAGTAATCTGAAACGTCGGTAATGGAAATATCCTCCCGGTAATGCTGCTCGGTATAATTGATCATCATCTGTACGGACTTGTGACCGGAGACCAGGTGCTTTGGTATGAAAGCGGCCTGGGAAGGTGCAGGGTTTTCCGGTTTACCGGATTGGTCATCCTCTCCCTGAGGCGGAGAAGAAATTTCTTTCGTGCGGTTTTCCAGCAGACGGTAGGCTTTCTGCATGGAATCCAACAGTTCGCTTCTGGAAAAGGGTTTGAGACAGTATCCGATGGCGTTATGAAACATGGCTTTTTGAGCATAAGCGAACTCTGCGTGACCGCTGATCATAATAAAAAGAGTTCGCATTCCTTCCGTATGGGCGAACTGCAGGATTTCCAGTCCTCCCATGCCCGGGAGCCGTACGTCCACAAAAGCCAGATCGGGCTGATGCTCTCTGATATATTGCAGACCGGAAAGACCGTCATAAAATTCCTCAGTGATCTCAAAAAATTCCTGATCCCGGATGGTAGCGATCAGACTTCTTACCACCCATTTTTCGTCATCAATTATGATCGCTTGGTACATTGTTGTTTTCCTCCTCTCCCTTAAAAACCGGTTCCGAGTCGTCCTCCTGTTTGGTGCGGTAGGGAACCCTGATCTGGATGTTGGTTCCCACTCCCTCTTCCGAATCGATGAGAAGGGAGTAATTTGTTCCATAATATAGAGTCATTCTGCTGTTTACATTCAGGATACCGATACTGTCATGGTGCTGTGCGTCCATATCCGCCAGATCGGCGGTGGCGTCGCCGGTCTGATAAGAAGCTGCTCCGTTGATGGCGGCTCTTAGCTCTTCCAGTTTGCTGGCGGGCATCCCCACTCCGGTATCGAAGATCCAGATCGCCAGATAGCCGTGCTGGGGATTGCGTCCCGCGCCGATGCGCAGGGTTCCCGGTTTCAGGCTTTTTTCCAGTCCGTGGACAATGGCGTTTTCCACCAGGGGCTGTATGATCATTTTGGGGATTAGGCAGTCATAGGAATCCTCCGAAAACTGGTATCGTACCCGGAAACGGTTCCCGAAGCGCTCCTCCTGAATCATCAGATAAGAACGCACGATATCCATTTCCTCTGTCAGGGTGGCCATATCGCTGCCTTTGATACTGTAGCGGAAGATATGGGAAAGGGCATTGGTGACGGAAATGATTTTGTCATTCATGCCGGCGGATGCCATGCCGCAGATCATGGTCAGGGTGTTGTAGAGAAAATGGGGATTGATCTGACTGCGCAGAAACGCGATTTCGGTTTTTCGGTTATTGTTCTCCAATTCATACATTTTAGTATAGGTATTGAAAATGGTGTGGTTCAGCAGATCCGTCTGCTTGAGCATATCGTTGAAAGCGGTGGAGATTTCGTCGATCTCTGTAGAGCCCAGGAATCCCTGCTGGATATTGACCCCGTTTCTGTAAGAACGCCTGTCACCGGCGGAAATGCTTTTCATGTGGTCTGTCAGCTGTTTCAGCGAGTTGATCAAGGGCCGGTACAGGAGCAGCAGCAAAAACAGGACCAGGGCGAGGGAGGCGCCGATACCAAGCAACAGGCGCAGGGATATCCGGGCTACCTGGCCGGTAGTGTAGCCGCGGTCCACCAATACATACAGGGAATAATCGATATTGCTGATGGAATATTTCTGAACTGCATAATTTATGGAGCTTGTATGATCCGTGACATAAGGACCGGAGGTCCTTTCGGAAGTGTGACCGATTTCCCGGTAGAGTCTTTCTGAGCCATAGACCAGATTCCCATGGCTGTCGGTAAAAAGAATCTGGGGATCGTAGTCGCTTTCTGTCTGGCTGACGCTGCTGTTCAGAAGATGGTTCACGTCCACTGCCAGGAAAAGAATGCCCAACTGGCTGATTTCTCCGGCGTCCAGGGAATAAATGGGCATGGCCAGAATATGGCAGAGGGTGAAGTTGATGGTGGCCGTCCCCGCGGCACAGAAAGAAAACCGGGAGCCTGTCAGGTCGTCCGCAAAGGACTGATAATCCGGAGCGGTGGATGTCAGGGAAGCAAAAGTGCCGTCCTGCCCAAATACCGCGATATCGACGATATAGGGGCTGAGAAGGGAAGTATTGTTTAACTGATTCCAGAGCTGCCGGTATTTTTCGTACTTTTCTGTCCGGTCTTTGCTGGTCAGGTATTCCTGGACGGTATGGCTGTAAGCCGCGCTGAAACAGACATTTTCATAACTTTCATAGGCCTCAATGGCGGTTCTGGCCAGCTGTGAGGCATAGAATTCCAGGCTGCTGTCCAGAAATGCGGTCTGGAGGCGGATATACTCGTAAGCGTTGGATGCGATGATCCCGATGCTGCTGATGGTAAACAGGATCAGCACGATGATAAATTGCTGCGACAGGGGCAGCAGACGTTTCTTTTTTGTCATAGAAAGTGTTCCATTTGTTTCCTTTCCCGGATCATTGGTCCATATAGTTATTTTACAATTATTAAGATAATTTTGCTATGCAAAAATCTTCGAATTACCTGAGAATTTTACATGATATAAAAACAAAATGTAAAAAATGTGTGAAATATACATAAACGATATGGGTTTTCTTCCATTCAAATTTGTATTTTCTCACAATATAATGTAGTGGAAGCCGGAAAAAGTAGTCATTTTGATCTGTTTGGCGTCAAAAAAAAGAGAAGGAGTGAAAAAAATGACAAAAAAGTCGAAAGCCGCCGTTCCAGCAGCCTCAGCGGGAAAAAAGAAGAAATCCTCGCTGAATGCGGAAAAAAGAAAGAAATTCCTGCTGAAAGTGTGGAAACAGAAAACACTGCTGCTGATGGCCTTTGTTCCTGTCATGTTTGTGGTAGTTTTCAATTACATTCCCATGTATGGTATCCTGATCGCTTTCAAGGATTACAAAGCCTCCAAGGGAGTATGGGGAAGCGACTGGCTGAATCCCATCTGGAAGAACTTTGAGGTCTTTTTCAAAAATGTAAACAGCGGACGGGTTATCTGGAATACTTTTAAGCTGGGCATTTTGCAGGTGCTCTTTACTTTCCCGGCTCCCATTGCTTTTGCCATCCTCCTGAATGAATTAAAAGGGAACACTTATAAGCGTGTCGTACAGACGATTTCCTATATTCCCCACTTTGTTTCCGTGGTGGTCATCTGTACCCTGTTAAACGGCTTTGGTTCCCTGAACGGATTGTTCAATGATGTCAGGGACTTTCTGGGAATGGCCAGGGTCGATATGAACAACGGCGCTACCTACTTTTATCCCATGTACATAGGTTCTGCCGTTTGGCAGACTGTAGGCTGGGGCTCCATCATATATCTGTCGGCCCTGTCCAATGTGGACACCTCCCTCTATGATGTGGCCAACATCGACGGAGCCAACCGCTGGGAGAAGATTAAGAACATCGTGTTCCCCACCATCCTGCCCACAACCACCATCCTGTTGATCATGAATATGGGCGGAATTCTGAATACCGGCTTTACCAAGGTTCTGCTGATGCAGAACAACACCAACAGGAGCGCGTTAGACACCCTTGGCACGTTCACATATCAAAAGGGTATTGTAGAAGGACGGTTCGCCTATTCCACCGCGGTGGGCCTGTTCGTAGCCGTTGTTAATTTTGTGATGGTGTATGCGACAAACGCGATCACCCGCAAGATCAATTCGGAAAACAGTATGTGGTAAAGGAGGCGTTCAGATATGGCTAAAAACAAAAAAATTAAAACCGATCCCAAAAATCATGTTTATATTGGCAGCAAGGCATTCGATGTATTTTTGATTATTTTCATGCTGTTTTTGTCCATCATTTTCCTGTATCCGTTCCTGCACGTGGTTGCGGTCAGCTTATCCAGCAACAGGATGATTGTTTCCGGTCAGGTCACTTTCTATCCGAAGGAGCTCTTTTTGGGAGGATATCAGATGCTGTTTAAGGAGGAAGATATCCTGCTGGGTTATTGGAATACCATCGTCGTTGCCATACTATCCACGGCTTTCACCCTGGTGCTCAATTCTCTGCTGGCCTATGTGATGATGATACCGGACTTCGTATTTCAGAAGCCCATTTCCATCTTCCTGATGATCACCATGTTCTTCGGCGGCGGTACGGTTCCCATGTATATCCTGATCCGGAATCTGGGACTTTATGATACCTGGTGGGCTGTAATACTGCCCGGCGCCGTGTCCGCTTATAATGTCTTCGTATACCGGGCTTACTTTAAGGGGATTTCCCTGGAGATCAGAGAGGCGGCCAGGATTGACGGGGCCGGCGAATTCAGTATTCTGACAATGATCTATGCGCCCTTGTCCAAGGCGTTGTATGCCACTTTCGGTCTGTTCTCCGTCGTGGGCGTATGGAATGGTTACTTTGATTTCATGCTCTATATCCATGATCCGAAGAAAAGGACGATTCAGCTGGTGCTTCGGGAGATAGCCTCAAACACTTCCGATATGGCGGATACCCAGCAGATGATCAGCAGCGGTCTTATGAACCAGCTGAACGTAAAGTACGCCGGCGTTATTGCCACCATCGCGCCGATCCTTCTGATCTATCCTTTCCTGCAGAAGTATTTTGGACAGGGTATGCAGGTGGGCGCAGTCAAGGGTTAGTTTCGTTTGGGCGTAAAACAGTTGTGATATGATTTCCTGAAGCCGGGAACCAGAGTGGACCTTTGGTCCGTGACTGCGGGATACATATATCTTTTTAATCTAAAAGTGCCAAAAAGGCAGAAATGGAGGAAATTATGAAGAAAAAGACAATCACTAAATTCATAACCCTGGCTCTTGTTGGCGTTATGACTTTAGGCATGCTGGCAGGATGCGGAGATTCCGGCAAGGAATCCAGCTCCACACCCTCCAGCAGTCAGGAGCAGAGCAGCAAAGAGGAGAGCAGTCAGGCTTCCAGTGAGGAAGAAAATGTTCCCACATTGGACAAGAATGATCCCAATGCTACCGCGGCCACTAACGGCCTCAAGCTTCCTGAGATCCCGGACGGTGTTCTGAAGCTGGAAGTGAGTATCCCTGAATACAATCAGTCCGCGGAAGGGACCATGATCCAGGAAGAGTGGCAGAAGAGAATGGAGAATTATCTGGGCGTGAAGCTGGATATCAACTGGACCAGAAGCGACCAGGGAGGTTACAGATCTCAGGAGATGGTAATCCTGGAAACCGGTATGATTCCGGATGTCGCTACCCTGACCAAAGGTTCCGCTGTCAATGAGTACGGCGAGCAGGGGATGCTTTTAAATCTGTCTGATTACATGGATTATATGGTTTATTATCCGGATTATATGGAGCAGACCAATGGCGGCGTCGCTTTCGCCAAGAATGAGGACGGATCCATGTATTACTTCATGGATGGTTTCTACAATCCGAACGATATCGAGGGCGCACAGTCCTTTACCGCATTTGCTTATCGTTTCGATGTCCTGCGGGACAATGGCTGGAATCCGCCTACCACTCTGGACGAGTTTACCGAGCTTTGTGCCAACGTACAGGCCGGAATTGACGCCGGAACCATTGATGCGGATTATGTCATCATGAACAGCAACAAGAGTTACTCCTTATACCGCGGTTTCGTGGGGATCTTCCACACCTGGGACTGCCTGTATTACAACGGTGAGGAATGGGTATTCGGTCCCATTGAGGATAATTTCCGTGAGATGTTAAAGTACCTGAACTCTTTGTACAACGCCGGTTATCTGGATCCTGAGTTTGCAACCGCAAACGGGGATTCCTGTAACACCAAGGCCACCAATGGCCAGGCCATCATCTGCCCGACCCTGTGGGCCGGTTCCGTGGCCAGCTGGAACAGCGCTGTAGTGGATCCCGGTATGGAATGGGGCCTTGCGTTCCTTCCTGAGGACAGCAAATACGGAAGACCCTGGAAGTGGGGTTCCAGACAGGCTGGCAAGTCCTTAAGCGATGCCAATGGAATTTATATCAGTGCTGATGTGGAGTATCCTGAGTATGTGGTAGCCATGATCGATTATCAGTATTCCGATGCCATGGTAGAGCTGTTGAACTGGGGAATCGAAGGCACGACCTATAATGTAGTAGATGGCGAGAAGGTATTCATCGATGGGATCATGAATGCGGAATCACCTGCCATTGAATCCGCCAACTATGGCCTGATGTCCTCCAGCGTCTGCAGAAGCGGGATTCCTTTCACTCCTCTTGATTTCAACGCAATGCTGGATCTGTCCTCTCTGCCTGAGCCCTGGTGGAATGAGACCAAGGGTTATTACGAAGGAAAGTATTGGGAAGAGACCAGCTACAACGGAGGTCCGGATTCCGTATCTCCTTATGACAGACCTCCAGTGACTTATCTGACCGGTGAAGAGAGCTCCGCAAAGGCACAGATGGGCTATGGCGGCGCCTGCGACACCAGAGTGAAGGAACTGGCTTATCAGTTTACTGTGGGCGAACTGGATATCAACGATGACGCTGCATGGGCAAACTATATCAAGGATGTAAAGAGCCAGACAGACGGCGACTTCGATGAGATCATTCAGATGCTGAATGAGAAAACCGTGAAATAAAAGGATAAGGGAAACCGGCACGGCCATGCAGGAATGCGGGGCCGTGCTGTTTTCCTTTTTGAGTGGAAACGATAAGGGAACGTCCCGCAGCGGGACAGTAAGATCAGCTGTGGAAGAACCGCAAAAGGATCAGAAACGGACAGACGCAAAAAAGATCGGCAAATGGACGACGGAGGATTGACATGATCGCATTGACAGACCAGCGGATTCAAAAATATCTCACCCCTTACCGGTATCCGGAACCGGTTCTGCATGGTTCCGGAAAAAAAGGGGCTTTCGATGAAAAAGCGGTGGATATTCCGTTTGTGTTCCGGCACAGGGGACAGTTTTATATGCTGTATACCGGCTTCGACGGAATCGGATATCAATCCGCCCTGGCGGTGAGCCAGGATCTTCTGCATTGGGAACATAAGGGAGTGATCCTGAAGCGCAGGGAGGATGGCTGCCGCTGGGACAGATTTGGCGGGGCGGCCACCTGGATGATCAAGGAGAGCGATCAGCTTTATGATCTGCCCAGGCTCCGCAAGGTGGATGGAAAATACTGGATGGTCTATCATTCTTATCCCGGTACCGGTTATGAAAACGGGCCGGCGCAGATCGGTCTGGCCTGGACGGAGGATGAAGAGCTTTTAGACTGGCATTTTCCGGATAGGCCCTGTTTTTCCTGGGAGGATGGCGATGACTGGGAAGCGGGAGGGCTGTACAAGGCCTGTATCGTCCGGGAAGGGAATCTATGGTATTTATTTTATAATGCCAAAAACAGGGAAGCGCGTTGGACGGAGCAGACAGGAGTGGCCTTTTCGGAGGATCTGGAGCATTGGACCCGGTATAAAAAGAATCCGGTTCTCCGGGTGAACCGCCAGTCCTGGGACGAACGTTTTGTATCCGATCCCTGTGTGCTGAAAGATGGGGAGACCTGGGTGAATTTTTATTTCGGGTACGGAAAGCTGTATGAGGATGGGCATACTCATGCCCAGGAGGGCCTGGCCCTGTCAAAGAATCTGCTTTGCTGGGAAAAGGTGGAGGAACCGATTCTGCGTTATGGAGCCCCGGGAAGCATCGACAGCGGACATGTGCATAAAGCTTCCGTGCTTTATTGGAACGGGGTGTTATATCACTTTTATTGTGCCACCCGTCCCTGGCAGGAGAAGGATCCCACCAATGCCTATGGGGAGTACCGTTCGATCTGCCTGGCTGCAAGCCGGGATCCCTATGGACATATTTTGCCCTTTCTGTGGATGAAGGGGGAAGAGAACGAAGTCATCAGGGAAGAACTGGAACGGATCCGGGAGTGCGGGATCCGCCAGGTCTGTCTGGAAAGCCGTCCCCATCCGGATTTCTGCGGGCCGGGCTGGTGGAAAAATGTGGATTTCGTCCTGCGGGAGGCCAGGAAACACGCAATGAGAGTCTGGATCCTGGATGATGATAAGTTCCCTACCGGTCACGCCAACGGCGGTTTCCGAAGACAACCGGACAAACAGAAGCTTTATCTGGCGGAACGGCATATGGATGTTTATGGTCCTTGCAGAAACGGGGCCGTACTGGTGAAGAATTTCCTGGGGTCTGACGGAAAGCTGCTGGGGATTCTGGCATTCCCTAAGCCGGATGGGGAAACCCTCGGGGTGGAGCCGGAAGGAATGATCGACCTGACAGACCGGTATCGGAACGGATTCGTTTATTTTGATCTGCCCAGAGGGCCTTTTCGTCTGTTTGTCCTGTTTACCACCCGGAAGGGCGGGGGACGGGAGGAATACATGAATCTGATCGATCCCGAATCTGTGGGGGTTCTGATCCGTGAGGTATATGAAAAGCATTATGAACATTATCGGGAGTATTTCGGCAATACTCTGGCCGGCTTTTTCTCCGATGAACCGGAGCTTGGAAATGTAGGCGGCTATCCATTTGACGATACGCTGGGAAAGCGGGATCAGCGCCTGCCCTGGAGCGAGCCGCTGGAAGCGAGACTGCGGGAGTGCTGGGGAGAGGGATTCCTGTCCGGACTTCCGGCCCTGTGGTATCCCTGCGGGGACGGAACAAGGGCTGTGAGAAGCGTCTATATGGATCAGCTGACCAGACTGGTAAGGGAGTGCTTTTCCGGCCAGATTGGAGAATGGTGCCGCACCCATGGGGTGGAATATATCGGACACGTGATCGAGGACGATAATGCCCATGCCAGAATGGGCTGCAGCATCGGCCACTATTTCCGGGAGATGGAAGGGCAGCATATGGCCGGGGTGGACGTGGTGCATCATCAGATCGTGCCGGGCTTTACGGAGCCGGTGCATCAGTGGATCGCCGGGGACAGGGACGGAGAGTTTTTCCATTTCGGCCTGGCAAAGCTGGCATCTTCCGCCGCCCATATCCAGCCGAATAAAAAGGGAAGGGCTCTGTGCGAACTGTTCGGCAATTATGGCTGGGCGGAGGGAAATTCTCTGATGAAGTGGCTGACGGATCATATGCTGGTGAGGGGGATCAATTACTTTACGCCCCATGCTTTTTCCATGAGTGATCCGGACAGGGATTGTCCGCCCCATTTTTATGCCCGGGGCAATCATCCGGGATTTGCCTGTTTCCGGCAGCTCATGCAGTATATGAACCGGGCGGCGGAATTCCTGTCCCAGGGCAGTCCCGTGGTGCACGCGGCGGTTTTGTATCACGGGGAGGCTGAGTGGAGCGGGGAAGAGAGGATGCTGTTCCAGAAGCCCGGGAGAGTCTTGATGGAAGCCTCTCTGGATTATGATGTGGTTCCCGCGGATCTGTTTGATCGCGAAGATACCAGAGTATCGGATGGAAAGCTGTTTGCGGGACAGATGTGTTATCCCTGCCTGATCCTGCCCTATGCAGGGTGTTTGGATCCCAGAGTGGTGGATTTTGTGGTAAAATGGGGAAAGCGGACCGGAGCGGACGGTGCAGAGGATGGACTTCCGGTTCTGATGCTGGAAAGTCTGCCCGAGAGTGATACCCTGGGGGGAGAGATCCCGGAGGCTTTTGCAGGGAAAGTGAAGCTGACAACGCTTGCAGAGACGGCCGCGGAAGTAAAGAAGATTCTCTCTGCCAGACAGGAAGTTTTCTCCGCCAGGCAGGAAGCGGCGGAGCCCTGGAATATCCTGTCGCTCGAGAATCCCCGTACAGCGGGAGAAAATTTCCGGGCAGAGGGAGATCGTCCCCCCATGGCGGGGGAACGTCCCCATAGGGGCGGGGAAAGTCCTCATGACGACAGAACCGCCGGGCTGCGGGTCATGATCAGACTTCTTCCGGAAGGGGATATGCTGGGAATGTATTTCAATGAGAATGTAAATGAAAGCATATGCAAGGAGATCCGGTTTCCCCAGGAGACCTTTGACCGGGTAACGGTGTATGATCTGTGGGATCAAAAGGAGCTTACTTGCAGGACGGAGTGCGGAAAGCTTCCCTTGAATCTGGACCCGGGAGAAACGCTTTACCTGAAATTCGGAAGAAGGAAGTCTTTTGAAAACCTGGGATTGCTTTCTGAAAGGGCGGATGCGCGGGAAACGGAGCTGCCCGCGTTCCCGGTGCTGCGGAAACGGATTCCTCTTGAGCCAGACTGGATGGTTTTCAGGGCTGAAACGCCGGATTTCCAGCCGGCAGACGAAATAGTGAAAACGTTGTCAGCGGATCAGGTTTGGGAAACGGGAGCGGGGAAGAGAATTTTTAAGCCGTTTCTGAAGCTGCGAAAAGGCGGGGAGATGCCCAATCTGAACGGGCCGGATTATGATCCTGGCTATACGGGATGTTACCGGTATGTGGGAACCTGGGAAATGGAGAAACAGGAGGACTTTCTATTCGTTTTGTGTCTCCCGGAAGCCTCCGACTGTGTGAGAGTGGAGTTGAACGGAACAGACCTGGGATATCTGGCGGGCTTTCCGGCCAGAAAGGAGATCACGGAAACTCTGCGGAATGGAGAAAACAGGCTGATCCTGGACGTATACACCACGCTGGTATGGGAGAGAAAAGATGGAGCGTCCACCCATTTGCAGATCCCGGCCACCGGGATCACCCGGGAGCCGGTGATCGAGATATTCAGTAAGTAAGAACAGCGGCCGCAGCGTTACAAAATGGAGGAGCATATATGCTGAAAGCAAAACAGATTTATTATGGCGGGGATTACAATCCTGACCAATGGGATGAAGAAACCATAGAAGAGGATATGCGTTTTTTTCGGAAAGCAGGAATCAATCTGCTGACACTTCCGGTCTTTTCCTGGGCCAGGCTGGAGCCGGAGGAGGGTGTTTATGATTTTGAATGGCTCGACCGGATCATTGACCGGATCTGGGCCGCGGGGATCCATGTCTGCCTGGCCACGCCCACCTCGGCGCAGCCTGCCTGGTTGTCAATCCGTTACCCGGAAGTTCTTCCCGTGGATATCGCAGGCAGGAAAAGAACCCATGGCATGAGGGTGTTTTTCTGTGTCAACAGTCTGAAATACCGGGAAAGGGCCGCTGCCATCGCGGAAGAAATGGCGAAACGGTATGCTCATCACCCTGCGTTGGTCATGTGGCATGTTTCCAACGAATATGGAACCTATTGCTACTGTCCTGCCTGTCAGGCCAAATTCCGGGTCTGGCTGAAACGCCGCTATGGTACGATACAGGAGCTGAATAAAAGGTGGCATACCAGTTTCTGGGGAAGGATTGTGGGGAATTTTGAGGAAGTGACGCTTCCTACGGAGTTAAATGATGACTATCGTTTCAATCCTGCCATTCAGCTGGATTATCTGCGGTTCGTGACGGATTCTACTGCGGAATGCTTTCTGAATGAATACAAGGTATTGAAGAAATATAATCCGGAGATCCCCATTCAGACCAATATGTCCGGATTTATCAAAAAACTGGATCAGTTTACCATGACAAAGAATCTGGACGTGGTGGGCTGGGACAATTATCCCTGGCCGGATGATCCGCCGTATTTTGTAGCGATGAAGCACGATATTATGAGGGGACTGAAGGGCGGGCAGTCTTATATCCTGACGGAGCAGTCCCCCAATCAGCAGAACTGGCAGCCCTATAATCTTCTGAAACGTCCCGGGGAGGTGCGCAGGCTTTCTTACCAGGCGATGGCTCATGGCGCTGATACCTGTCTGTTTTTCCAGATGCGTCAGTCCATTGCCGGGCAGGAAAAGTTTCACGGGGCTGTCATCAGTCATTCCGGGCGGGAGGATACCAGAGTGTTCCGGGAAACAGTCCGGTTGGGTGAGGAGCTTGCGGCCATAGGGGATGCTTTTATCGGAGCCCGGACTCCCGCGAGGGCAGGGATCCTTTTGGACTGGAACAACTGGTGGGCTCTGGAGCTTTCCAGCGGTCCCACAAAGGATATGAATTATCTGAAAACGATTTCTTTGTATTATGAAACCTTATATCGACAGAACATTGCCGTGGACTTTCTTCCCTACGACGCGTCCCTTGAGGGTTATCGGCTGATCCTGGCTCCCATGCTGTACATGACTAAGGGTGATGTGGCAAAACGTCTGCAGGATTTTGTGCAAAAGGGCGGGACCCTGGTGACGACGGTGATGTCCGGCCTGGTGGATGAAAACGACCGCTGTGCGTTCGGCGCTTATCCCGGTCTGCTGAAAGAGATGCTGGGAATCTGGGTGGAAGAAACAGACGCCCTGCGTCCTTATGAAAAAAACAGAATGCGTGTTTTGGCCCCTGTCCTTTCCCGGGAGGAATATGACTGCGGATTTCTCTGTGATATCATCCATCCGGAAGGGGGCGCCAAGGTGCTGGCTGTTTATCAACAGGATTTTTATGCCGGAAGTCCCTGTGTCACCGTCAATGATTTTGGAAAAGGACAGGCATATTATATCGGAACGCAGCCGGAACAGGCATTCCTGCAGGAGCTGATGCGGAAAGTGGCGGCGGACTGCGGACTGCGGCCGTTATATCCCGCCATGGAAGGAGTGGAGGTCACGCTGCGGGTTAACGAAAGGAACAGGGTGGTCTTTACACTGAATCACAATAAGGAGGAGGCCTGGGTGGATTTTGGGAAAGACAGGCTGACTGACCTCGTAACTGGACAGATACTGAGCGGAAGAGTGTCCGTCGCGGCAGGAGATTGTATCGTAGCCGGCATTGCGTAGGTTTCGTTTTCCGGTTTCAGTCATGCGGCGGATAGCAACGCGGATGATTCTTTACATGTATTTTACAAAGTTCGGATAGAGAACTTTACAGTCTGTTTTTTACAATGAAATTGTATGGACAGAAATATGTAAAATACAGGAGGAATCAATAGTGAACGACACGATAAAAGTGATCTTTGGTCTGGTTGGAGGGCTGTCTCTGTTTTTGTACGGGATGAACAGCATGAGCGCGAATCTGCAAAAGGTGGCGGGGGACAGGATGAAAAAGATTCTGGGAATCCTGACGAAGAATCCCGTGTTCGGCGCCCTGGCGGGAGCTCTGGTAACGGCCGTCCTGCAAAGCAGCTCCGCAACCACGGTGATGGCGATCGGTTTTGTCAGCGCGGGTCTGATGAATCTGCCCCAGGCCATTTCCGTCATCTTCGGCGCGAACATCGGTACGACCATGACCGCTCAGCTAATGGCTTTCAAAATCAGTGATTATATTTATCCCATTTTGTTTCTTGGTTTTCTCATGAATTTCTCGGCAAAAAAGGAGAGAATCAAGGATCTGGGAACGGTGATTTTCTCCTTTGGCCTGCTTTTTGAAGGAATCGAGATCATGGGGAGCGTGATGAAGCCTCTGGCCGGAAGCCCGATTTTTACGGATCTGATGGGACGGGTTTCCGAAATCCCGGTTTTGGGCGTTTTGCTGGGCGCGGTGATGACGTTGGTGGTTCAGTCCAGTTCCGCCACGATTGCCGTGCTGCAGAACTTTGCCTCCCAGACGGGGGCGGACGGCGTTACCAGCGTGATCGGCCTGACGGGCGCCATTCCCATTTTACTGGGAGATAATATCGGTACCACGATTACCGCGCTGCTGGCTTCCGTGGGACAGTCCAAAAACGCCAAGCGCACGGCGATCGCCCATAGCTTTTTCAATATCAGCGGCAGCTTTGTCTTTATCTGGTTTATTCCGCTCTTTGCCCGGTTCGTGACTTTTATTTCTCCGAAAGGGAATGAAGTCGATGTGATTTCCCGGCAGATCGCCAATGCCCATACCACATTTAATATTGTATGTACCTTGGTCTGGCTGCCTTTGATCCCGGTCATGGTCAGGCTGGTGAAGTTCGTGGTGCGGGGAGAGGACAGTGTGCAGGAGGCCTTTGTCGGTCCCCAGTATCTGGACGACAAGCTGATCGGCCAGCCCATGGCGGCCATGTACTTAGTATCCAAAGAGATTTCCCGCTGCGCGGATTTCGCTTCCCGGCTTCTGTCGGCCGCCAATACGGAACTGACAGAGAAAAACGATAAAACGGAACAGTCGGTTTTTGACGGTCTATACAGCAATGTCAAGCAGCTGCAGGACGCGATCGTGTCCTATATCTCCAGAATGTTCGCCAGGGGCGGATTGACGGAAAATCAGACCGAACGCTCCGCGGGGCTTTTATTCGTCGCCGCCAATATTGAACGGATCGCGGACCGGTTTGCGGAAATTGTAAAAACATTCCGCGGGCTGAAGCAGGAAGGAAAAGCTTTTTCCAGGGAGGCCAGAGCGGATCTGGGAAAGTGTTTCCGTATTTCGGAGGAGATGTTTCAAAACTCCATTCAGGCGGTGACGGAGGGAGACCTGGCCATGGCGCAGAAAGTTTCGAGCGGACGGGCAGAGATGCGAAGTGCCCAGAAGCGGTTTAATAAAGCGCATCTGGTGCGGGTAAAGGAGAAAAAGTGCGACGCTTCCCTGACACAGAATTACGCGGATATTCTCTACGGATTTGACAGAGTGGTGGATAACTGCATGGGAATCGCGGAAGAGGCCATGTCCAATGTGAGTTTCGTGAAACTGGAGGAGACCGGAGTGACCGACCAACTGCCCCAGGCGGAGTAGAGGGAGAGGCCTTACATGAGAGATTGTAAAATGTCAGAATAAACTTGTCTGTTTTCCCATGATGTGGTATAGTTTTGTTAGTGCGAAGCGCTGCGTCCGTTGTAAGCATAAGGATGGAACGCGAAGCGCTGCATCCGTTGTAAGCATAAGGATGGAACGCGAAGCGCTGCATCCGTTGTATATTGCGCTGCACGGGAGGATGTCATGTGGAAGGGGTATGAAAAAGGACTGGCAATAGGGATTTTGGCGATCTTTCTGGGGAGTCTGCTGCCCATTATGCTCTTGGGGCGCTATAATCATCCTACGGGGGATGACTATTATTATGGGGCGGAAGCGCATTGTATCTGGGTGGAAACCGGGTCGTTATCAGAGACGTTGAAAGCGGTGGTTGATCGGACGGTTTACGAATATCGCGTTTGGCAGGGTACCTATTCCGCCATGTTTCTCATGTGTCTGCCGCCCAATGTGTTTTCCGAGGGAGCCTATCAGTGGGTGACTGCGGTTCTTCTCGTGCTTTTGGCTGGAGGAATTTTCTATTTGCTGAAGCCGGTTCTTTGCGGATGGCTGGGAGGAAGTGTCTGGAGTTGGCTGGCAATCGCGTCCGTGACGGCGTTTCTTGGGATTCAGACGGTACCCACGGCGGGAGAGAGTTTTTTCTGGTATAATGGTTCCATGTATTATACGGGGTTCCTGGCGGTGACGTTTTTCTTTTGGGGAAAGATTTTCCGGTATTTGCAGAAGCCGCGACCCTTTGATCTTCCCTGGGCGGGAATTCTTGCCTTGTTTCTTGCCGGAGGAAATTATGTTACCCTGCTCCCCACTATGATTTTGATGATCCTATTGCTTATGGGGCTGGTTTGGAAAAAGAGAAGAAAGCAGGCACTGGCAATCGGAATCGTGCTTGGACTGTTTCTGGCCGGTTTCGCTTTCAGCGCCCTTGCTCCCGGAAATGAGATTCGTCAGAGTGGAATGTGGCGGATCCCGGCCTGGAAAGCCATTTTAAAATCCTTATTGCAAGGATTGCGTTATCTGGGCGCATGGATCAGGGGCTGGTGGCTGGCCGCGGCTGTGTTGATTACCCCTTTTTTGTGGCATTTGTATCGGGAACGCAGATTCCGGTTCCGACATCCGCTTGTGGTGTCCGGACTGAGCTACGGGATCTTCTGTTCCATGTCCTGTCCCCTTTTTTATACCATGAATTCCACCGGGCCCGCCAGGGCCGTGGCAGTGTGCTATTATTGCTTTTTGTTATTTACCCTGGGAATTTACGCTTACTGGTTGGGGTGGCTATTCCAAAAGGTGGCGGCGGTAGAAGGCAAAGCAATGCCGGCGGAAAATGAGGCCGCGCTGCAGGGCGGGACTGTGTTGAAAGGTAAGGCCGCGGCATGGGCCGCGGTTTTGGCGGTGCTTTTCATTTTGCTTGGCTGGAGTGGTGAATTGGGCATATGTACTGCTGCGAAATCCCTGCGCTTATTGGCGGATGGGGAAGCGCAAGGGTATCAGGAAGAATATGAGGAGAGGCTTGCCATTCTTTTGGATGAGACTGTGACGGACGCTGTTCTGCCGCCGTTTGAAAATCAGCCCGAAATGTTATATGTAGGAGATCTGGGCGGGGATGAAACGGATCCCACCAACCAGGAGGTCGCCAGATTTTATGGGAAAGCCTCGGTGGCGGTTAGGTAGGTCTATTCTCTGTCAGGCGGCGTCCTGTCAGGGAAAGCGTTCCCAAGTACATGAGGCTGAGCGCGGCCTGGCTGGCCAGAATTCCCCAGAGATAGCCCGTGATGCCGAAACGCGGAATGGCCAGAAAGACAAAGCCCAGCCGGATCAGCAGGGAGAAGACGTTCATGAGAAAGATCCGTCCCGCTATTCCTAAACCCTGCAGGATGCTGGAAAGCGTGGCGTCCAGATAGAGGAAGGGACAGAGGAAGCTTAAGGTTTTGATGAAATGGCCGGCGAGTGCGCTGCCAAACAGGTTGTTTCCCGCCCATTCGCCCAGCAGGAGAAAGCCGCTCATGCAAAAGAGTCCCAGGAGGGCGCAGTATTTGACGGTTCGGTAGGTATTTTTCTTAACGGCTTCCAGGTCGCCTTTGGCATAGGCTTCGGAGATCATGGGCAGCAGGAGCACGGAAATCGCGCTGGTCAGGGCATTGGGGAAAAAAATCAGGGGCATGGCCATACCGGTGAGGACACCGTAGACGCTGAGGGCGGTGGAGGTGTCATAACCGTATAAGCGTAGCTTTTCCGGAATGGAAACGGATTCCAGGCTTTGCAGGAGATTCAGGACGATACGGTTGGCCGTCAGCGGCAGAGCCATGGCCAGCAGCGGACGGTAAAGCGTTCCGTCCGGTATGAGGGCGTTCAAGAGCCTGCGGTAAATGGAAAGAAAGGATAGGGCGGTGGAACCCAGTTCCCCTACCACCAGTCCAAATACGGCCACGTTGATGGTGAGGCGCTGTCCCCTGGCTGCGGCCAGCAGAGAAAGACCATACACGCATCCCACACGCAGACATTGCTCCAAAAGCTGTGTCGCGGCAGGGATGCCTGTTTTTTTTACTCCGTAAAAATATCCGTTGATGCAGGCGTGAACCGCGCTTAGGGGGATCGTAAAGGAAATCATGCGAAGCATGGGGGCCGTTCGCGGCTCCAGGAGGAAATTGCCCGCAATCAGATCGGCGTATTGAAAGACCACCGCGTTGCAGAGGAGAGATAATGGGACGGAGATGGACAGACCGACGGTCAGCGGACGCAGGGAGGGGCGTCCTTGTCTGGCCACGCTTTCCGCGATCAGCTTGGAAATGGCAGTCTGGTAACCGGCCGCGGCCAGGGAAAAGGAAAGGGACATAATGGGGCCCAAGAGCTGGTAGATGCCCATTCCTTCTTCCCCGAACAGTCTTGCGAGATAAATGCGATAGAAAAAGCCGATCACGCGGCTGATCAGGCCTGTGGCGGTCAGGACGATGGTTCCTGTAATCAGAGGATGCTGTTTCAAGTTTTTCATGAAAACACCTGGGAGAATTCTTTGTCTATTTATATTCTCAAAGAGGGCATGACAGAACGGGTGATGAATGGGTGGGGACATGGAGTCAAAAGAAGAGGGATGTCAGAAAAGGGGGTATTTAACGACTTGTTTTCCGGTTAAGGTTGTGTTAAAATAACCGCAGTAAAGAGATGGCATTTTCAGTGAAGAGACTGACTGACCGTGTCCGAGAAAAAGGAGAGCAGTTACCTTGCGGAATATTTTTCAGAAACTACTGGGAGAAATCCGTCCGATCCATAAGATCCGTTGCGCGATAGGGCTTGTGGCCTCGGTTTCTCTTTTTATCTTGTCCTGGTATTATTTGATTGATGGCTTGAATAAGAGGTTTGCGCTGGTCTGCGGTCTGTGTGCGCTGATAGGTCTTATGATCGCGTTCCCCATGCCCTTTTCAAAATATTTGTCTATTCCGGTATCCATTCTTTATTTGTGGTATGTGCCGGGGAAGATGTTTGTCCGAATGGAATATCCGATCCATGATTTCAGTATGATGGCGGAGGGCGCGGAGCTGCTGAATAAGCTGCTCATTTACCTGGTCTTTGCGGTGCTGCTTCTGGTGCTCCAGCGCGTGCGGTATGCTTTCGGGGTGGGCAGTATTTTACTTCTGATTTTTTCTTTGGTCAATTTTTATGTGAGGTCTTTCCGGGGGAGCGGCCTGAGTTTCAGCGATATTGGCGCGGCGGGTACGGCCATGACGGTGGCGTGGAATTATCGTTTGTTCATGGAACCGGAATTGTGGTACAGCATTCTGTGGTTCCTGTTCTTCATTGTCTGGGGCTTTTGGTGCAGGCTGCCCTATCGGGGAAAGCTTTATCACTTGGTGGTAACGGGGATTGCACTGATCTATCTCGGGGCCTTTTACTTGGTGGTGGTAAAGCAGGATTATGTGGAAACGCATGGTATGCGGGCTAACTACTGGAATATGCCCATGATTCAGTTACAGAATGGTTTTCTGGGAGGCTTCTATATTACGGTGGATGACGGCGCGGTGGAGAGGCCGGACGGGTATTCGGAGCAGAGGATTCAGCAGATTCTGGAGGAGGTTCAGGGAGTCGGCGGTGAGGCCGTGTCTTCAGAGGTGTCCGGGGAAAAACCGAACATTATCATGATCATGAATGAGGCCTGGTCGGATCTGCGGATCCTGGGGAATCTGGAAACGACGGAGGAAGTGATGCCCTTTACAGAATCCTTGACGGAAAATGTAACGCGGGGAAATCTGCATGTGGGAATTTTGGGTGGTCTGACAGCAAATACGGAATTTGAGGCGCTGACGGGGGACACTCTTGCGTTTCTTTCCACTACGGCCATTCCGTATGACGCGTATTTTAATCATGACATTCCTTCGCTGGCCACGATTTTGGAGGAGCAAGGCTATCAGACGGTGGCCATGCATCCAAGCACGCATTTCGCCTGGAACAGGGATCATGTCTATGACTATATGGGGTTTGATGAATTTATTGACGCCAATCAGTTTCATGTGGAATACGAACGCTCCAGAGGTTTTATCACGGATGATTGTGATTTCCGGGAGGTTATTTATCTCTTTGAGCACCGGGATGTGTCCAAACCGTTTTTCCTCTTTAACGTCACGATCCAGAATCATTCGGATTATACCGATGTTTTGGAGGAATATCCTGTTCAGATCACGAAAATCGGCGATACGGTCCTGGGAGAAGACTATTATAATCATGAATTGGACACCTATATGAATCTGATGCGCATGACGGATGAGGCATTTGAAACGCTGGTGCGTTATTTTGAAAGCATAGAGGAGCCGGTGATCATTTGTATGTTTGGGGATCATCAGCCGATTCTGAGGGATGACGTTTATCAAATGCTTTATGGCAGGGATGCTTCTCTGGATATGCAGGATAATATGCAAAAATACATTACGCCTTATCTGATCTGGTCGAATTATGACAGCGATTTTGCACAATATGGTGATATGAGCGCCAATTACCTGGGAGCGGTGCTGCTGGAATGTGCGGGAAGAGAACTTCCGGCATACGAGCGGTTTCTTTTGAAGCTGCGCCGGAAATACCCGGTATTATCCCATATGGGGTGTATGGATGCTGACGGAGGACTTTATACAATCGAGGAATTGTTGGAGGAGCCTGATATCCTCAATTACCGCATCCTGCAATATAGTCATTTGATTGATACGAAGCGGCGGGAATCGGTTTTTTCTCTTCCCTGAAAAAGGCAGCCCTGAAAAAGGCTTGCTCCAGATCGGGGCAAGTCTGTTGACAGAAACGGCAAGAGGTGTTATATTGTAAGTGATGAATTCTTAGTAGTTTACTAGGAAATAACTTGTGTCCGCGTCGTCATCACAAGTCTTTGGAGAAAACAAGCGGCGCAGAAATGAGGAAATATCATGATTTATTTGGATAATGCGGCCACTACCAAGACCGCGCCGGAGGTTGTGGAGGCCATGCTTCCCTATTTTACGGAGAATTATGGAAATCCCAGCACGATTTATTCCCTGGGTTCGACGAGTAAGCAGGCGATCAACAAGGCCCGTCAGACCATTGCCGACAGTCTGGGGGCCAAGGCAGAGGAGATTTATTTTACCGCGGGCGGTTCCGAGTCCGATAACTGGGCGATCAAGGCCGCGGCGGAGGCTTACGAGAGCAAAGGGCGTCATATCATTACCAGCAAGATCGAGCATCACGCGGTGCTGCATACCTGTCAATATTTGGAGAAAAGAGGTTATGAGGTCACTTACCTGAATGTGGACCGGAATGGGATCGTTGACCTGGAAGAGCTGAAGGCGGCCATTCGCCCGGACACGATCCTGATCAGCATCATGTTTGCCAACAATGAAATCGGTACCATTGAGCCGATCAAGGAAATCGGGGCCGTCGCAAAGGAGCATGGAATTTTGTTCCACACGGACGCGGTACAAGCCTTTGGGCAGGTTCCGATCAACGTGGATGAAATGCACATTGACATGCTCAGTTCCAGCGCCCATAAATTAAACGGGCCTAAGGGAATCGGTTTTCTTTATATCAGAAAGGGCGTGAAGATTCGTTCTTTTGTGCATGGCGGAGCCCAGGAGCGCAGCAGAAGAGCCGGAACGGAGAATGTGCCGGGTATCGTGGGCTTCGGCGCGGCCGTGGAAAGGGCCATGCGTACCATGGAAGAGCGTACCAAGAAAGAAATTGAACTGCGGGATTATCTGATTCACCGGTTGGAGACGGAAATCGACCACTGCTGGCTCAACGGCGACCGGACCAGGCGTCTGCCCAACAATGTGAATTTCAGCTTTTTATTTGTGGAAGGCGAATCCATGCTGATCATGCTGGATATGAAAGGGATCTGCGCCTCCAGCGGTTCCGCCTGTACGTCGGGCTCCCTGGATCCCTCCCATGTGCTGTTGGCCATCGGCTTAAAGCATGAAGAGGCCCATGGCTCCTTACGCTTGACGCTTTCGGCGGAAAACACCAGGGAGGAGATGGATTTCGTGGTGGACAATATCAAGGCCATTGTGAAAAGACTGCGCAGTATGTCGCCTCTTTATGAGGATTATTTAAAAACCGGAAAGCTGTAAGGAGGTTGTGAGATCATGTATAGTGAAAAGGTAATGGATCATTTTCAGCATCCCCGGAACGTGGGAGAGATTGAGAACGCCAGCGGCGTGGGAACCGTGGGCAACGCCAAGTGCGGCGATATCATGAGAATGTTTTTGGATATTGACGAGAATGGAATCATTCAGGACGTGAAGTTTAAGACCTTTGGCTGCGGGGCGGCGGTGGCTACCAGTTCCATGGCCACGGAGCTGGTTAAGGGAAAGTCCATTCAGGAAGCCCTGCAGGTGACGAATAAAGCGGTGATGGAGGCTCTTGACGGACTTCCGCCCGTCAAGGTGCATTGTTCCCTGCTGGCGGAGGAAGCGATTCATGCCGCACTCTGGGATTATGCCCAGAAGAACGGAATTGAGATCGAGGGCTTGTCCAAGCCCAAGTCCGATATCAGCGAGGGCGAGGAAGAGGAAGACTATTAATTGAAGAAATTGACGGGAAACTGGCTCCGGAGCCGCAAGGCGCATGTGAGGCCGGATTTCCCGTAAGCGGAGAAAGTGGGAAAAGATGTATCGGATCCTTGTAGTGGAGGACGACCGCGTGATTGCGGGCGAAATCAGGAAACACTTGGAAAAGTGGGGCTATGAGGTGAAATTGACGGAGGACTTTGGCGATGTGCTGAAGCCCTTTGTCGATTTTAAGCCTCATTTGGTGCTGATGGATATCGTGCTTCCTTTTTACAATGGGCATTATTGGTGCGGGCAGATTCGACAGATTTCGCAGGTGCCCATCATTTTTATTTCCTCGGCCGGAGACAATATGAACATTGTCATGGCGGTGAACATGGGCGGGGACGATTTCCTGGTAAAGCCTTTTGGCCTTGACGTGCTGGCGGCCAAGGTGCAGGCGATGCTCCGGAGGAGTTATGCGTTCCACGCACAGACCAATCTCATGGAGCGGCGGGGACTGATTCTGGATTTGACGGACGCGTCTCTTAAGGTCGGCGAGCGGAAGCTGGAACTGACCAAGAATGAGTTTAAGATTCTGCAGCTTCTGTTTGAACGGGCCGGGAACACGGTTTCCAGGGAGGAAATCATGAAGCGGCTCTGGGATCAGGACTGTTTTGTGGATGACAATACGCTTACGGTCAACATGGGGAGACTTCGCAGAAAGCTGGAGGAGGCCGGTGTGGAGCAATTGATCCAGACCAGAAAGGGTCTGGGGTATCTGGTGGAATAATAAGGGGTCAGGCATGGCGGAGAAGAAAAGCTTGATAAAGGATTATCTTTATGATCGAAGGGGCATACTGCTGCTTTTCTTTTTGTCTCTGGGAGTGTTTTTCCTGGTGGCGGCCCTGGAGCGGAGGGAGGAGCTGTTTTATCTGGGGTACAGTGCCCTGCTGGCTGCCTTTATGTGGGCTTGCTTCGGGGTCGCAGATTATTTGCGTTATCGCGGGCTGCGGCGAAAGCTTCTGGACGCGGAGGCCAATCTGGAGCAGGCATCCGAGGTCTTGGCCTCGAAGGGTGATCCGGCTGGAGAGGTTCTGCCGGTTGACCGGCCGGGACGTTTGGAGCGCCATTATGAGCGCCTGATCGATGCTTTGTGCCGTGACCGGGCCCGTATTTTGGCAGAAGAGGAGACTGAGAGGAGCCAAAGGAACGATTACTATCTGATGTGGGCCCATCAGATCAAAACACCCATTGCGGCCATGAAGCTTTTACTGGAGGGGAAAAAAGATTTTCTGATGTCCCAGGAGCTTTTCCAGGTGGAGCAGTATGTGGAAATGGTGTTATACTATCTGCGCCTGGAGAGTATGTCATCGGACATGCTTTTGCAGGAGTATTCCCTGGATAAGCTGGTGAAGGACGCGGTGAAGAAGTTTTCCATTCTTTTTATTAACAGCGGCCTGGGTCTGGAGATGGAAGATTTTGGGGAGAAAAAGATCCTGACGGATGAAAAATGGCTGGGCTTTGTCTTGGAACAGATTTTGGCCAATAGTCTGAAATATACGCTTCGGGGAAAGATTGCCGTTTACTTGTCCAGGGAAGAGGCGGAAACCCTGGTGATCGAGGATACGGGGATTGGTATTCGTCCGGAAGACTTGCCCAGAATCTTTGAGCGGGGATTTACCGGCTATAATGGGCGGCTGGATCAGAAAGCGACCGGAATCGGTCTGTATCTTGTAAAAAGGGTGTTGGATCATCTGAATACCCCCATCCGCGTGGAAAGCCGGGTCGGCGTGGGGACGAAGGTGTCTTTGTCGTTAGGGAGGCGGCAGTCATTGGAACGAAACGGGAACGCATAGGCGTGCCTGCCCTCATGGGAGGCGGTGGCGCGGGCGCGGTGCGGACCTGCCGTGAGTGCGGCGCGGGCCTGTCGTGTCCGCGGCGCGGGCGTGTCAGGGCCGCGGATATAGAGGCATGGTGACGAAAATGTAAGCTTGGCGGAGGAAATGTAATGTGGTTCGATGGCATTGCGTTTCTTTTTCTTTTATACTAAACAACGGATGCGGGTTTTGTCGTCATCCACGGTTTTAGAGGAATCCGTCCTGGACGGACGGAGAAGATGGGAGGAATGGAGAATGCCGGGAACGAAAACAAGAAAAAGCGTGTGGCTCCTGCCGCGTCTGTCCTTGATGGCCATCCGCAGAAACGCGGCTACCTATTTACCTTATATCGGAGTTTGCGTCTTTGCCATGTTTGTCTTTTTTGTGTTTGGACTGATTTTGCACAATGATGTGGTGAATACTCTGCCCAGGGCGGCCTATGCCGGTATGCTGATGCTGATGGGGCAGATTTTGCTGGGGTTGGTTATGATACCGTTTCTTTATTATACCAACAGCTTTTTAATCAAGCGCAGAAAACGGGAATTGGGCTTGTATCGTATTTTGGGAATGGAAAAAAAGCACATCGGACTTTTGATGTTCTATGAGACTTTGCTGATTTATGTGATCGTCGTGGTCTGTGCCGTCGTGCTGGGACTGTTATTTTCCCGGTTGTTGTTTCTTTTTCTTCTGAATCTGGCAGAGCTTCCGGTGAACGCTTCTTTTCATGTCAGCTTCCCGCCGGTGGCGGAGACTTTTTCTCTATTTGGACTGATTTCCCTGATCAATCTGGGAATGAACCTTTATCAGGTAGGAAAGGCGAATCCGGTGGAGCTGTTGGGAGAATCCGGAAAAGGAGAAAAGGAACCGCGTCATATTTGGCTGTTTAGTCTGATTGGGGCGGCTTCGTTGGGACGGGGTTATTGGATCGCACTGACGGCGCAGATGAATTCCAAGATTTTTGATCATTTTTTTATGGCCGTGTTTTTTGTGATGCTGGGGACCTATTTTCTCTTCACCTCGGGCAGCATTCTGGTGCTTCGGGCATTGAAGAGGCGAGCGTCCTTTTATTACCGGCCGGAAAATTTCGTCACCGTGTCCGGGATGTTGTATCGGATGAAAAAGAACGCGGCGGGGCTGGTGAACATTTGCCTTTTTTCCACGATGGTCATTATTACCGTGACGTGTACCGTCGCCGTGTATCAGGGAATTCCCATGATTTTACAGGATCACTACCCCTACCGGATTCAGGTGCGGTTCCTGGAGGCGGCCGGAGCGGCCTGGACGGGGCCGCGGGGGGAAGCGGTCGGGGAGGCCGTAGCCGCAGAAGCGCGGCGTCTTGCCCTGGAAGAGGGAGTGGCGCTTCTGGATTATCAGTCCGCGTCATTAGAGGGAGACGAGGCCGGCGTTTTGCAGATTGTCATGAATCTGGACGGAAATGAGGAGGCCGCGGACGCATTTTCCAGGCGGCTTGATCAAAGCGTCTCCCGGATGCCGGGATTTGCCTCATTTACGGATAACTGGGAAAGAATGCAAAATGATGTGAGTATGTACGGCGGCCTGCTCTTTATTGGCATAGCCTTTGGAAGCATTTTCCTGATATGCGTGCTGATTGCCATGTTTTATAAGCAAATTACAGAGGGCTTTGAGGATCGAAAAAATTTTGTTATCATGCACCGTGTGGGGCTAAGCGGACCGGAGGCGCTGGAAACGGTGCAAAAGCAGATGCGGCTGGTATTTTACCTGCCTATGGCCGGGGCGCTGATTCACACGGTGATTGCCCTGCGGCTGGTGAATGTGCTGTTAGGGTCCATTGATTTGCACGCGCCCTGGCTCGTGGCCGGGGCGGCCCTGGCGGTGAGCGCGGTGTTCACCGGGGTTTATTATGTCTGCTGCCGCAGGACTGCCAGGACATATTATCGGATCGCGCTGCCGGAACGTTGACCTTTGCCAATATAGATGGCTTGGGTGAAGTGGTATATTCCGAAAGCCGCACAAGTATCGGCAAAGAAGACATCTCACTAAAAATTTCAAATAAAAATATGAGGAAAATTCTCAAAAATAGTTTACAAAATTAGCACGCCGGATATAATAAAGACAGGAAAGCGGAGGTAGATGACATGTTGTGTCAATTTACTGTAAAGAATTATAAAAGCATCCGTGATGAAGTTACCTTTGATATGCAGGCGGCAACTATTTCTGAGCATAATGATAAAATTATTAAAGATCAGGATGGAGACTTATTTTTACCCGTATCTGCTATATATGGTCCTAACGGGGGAGGAAAGTCGAATGTGTTAGAGGCGATTCATACTTTGGATTCTAAAATATTGCGTCCTTTGTGCGCAACTTGCGATAAAAATGATTATGAATACAAGGTAAGTAAGATTCCGGTAGAACCATTTGCTTTTACAGAGGAAAATAGAGATATGCCCACTGAATTTGAAATTTTCTTTCGGACGAAGACGGCGGAGTATCGTTACATTCTTCATATTAGAAAAGAAGTGGTAATATATGAAAGTCTGGATCGGATCAAGCTGGAAACAGGAAGACGCTCTGCCATGTTCGTGCGTGAGGGAAACAAGATAGGATTAAAAGGAATATTTGGCAGGTTTCAAATTAGTGAAGATTTGTCGGAAACTTTGCCATTATTGTCATATCTTGGAATCACTTACAAAAAGAATGAAATAGTGGAAGAGGTTCTGAATTGGTTTGAAGATTCCATCGATTTTTTGAATTATGGGAACCCCTATCAGGAAATAAAAACCGCGATAGCCAGGTCGGAGAAGATTAAAGAATTAGAGTTACGAATGATTCAAGAAATGGATTTGGATATTGAGGATTTTCGCATTGAAGAGAAGGCTGAAAATACGATAGAGGTTTATACGAAACATATTGTGGAGGGTAAGAGTACAGAATTAACGCTATCCGAGGAATCCAATGGGACGAAAAAGTTGTTGGGTCTCTTACCTTATATTGCAAAAAGCCTAATTTATGGGACTACGTTGGTGATTGATGAGTTGGATGCCAAAATCCATCCTTTATTGCTACGGCATATTATTGATATGTTCACAGATATGAATATCAATAGGCACGGCGGGCAATTGATTTTTACTTCTCATGATCTATCCACCATGAATAAGGATGTTTATCGGAGGGATGAAATTTGGTTTGTAGCAAAGGGGAGGGATCAAAACACCCAATTGTATTCGTTGGTAGAGTTCAAGGATGATAATGGAATGTCAGTCCGTAAGGATGCTAAATATGATAAGCAATATCTAGAAGGAAAATATGGCGCTGATCCATATTTACAGAGAATCATAGATTGGGGGAAAGTCTATGCCTAAAAAGCTGGATTGGAAAAGTGGAAGAAAAAACGCCGACAGAAATTGCTCCAGGAATAAGGTGTATGAACTGGTGGAAGAACTGGCGAAGTATTTACCGGAAAGAACGAAACAATACTTTTTGGATAGATAAATTGCGAAAAACGGACGTAAAGCGTTATTTGAATAAAGCATTAATTTTCTCGTGGATGTATCTTGGGCAGGAAAGGGAGAATGTGATGGCAGATGAGTAAGGTCGTAGTCGGAATGTCGGGAGGAGTGGACTCTTCCGTGGCGGCATATTTGTTAATGGAACAGGGATATGAGGTGATCGGGGTCACGATGCAGATCTGGCAGGACGAGGAGGAAGAGCTTCAGTCTGAAAACGGAGGCTGCTGCGGCCTGGGCGCGGTGGAGGACGCCAGGAAAGTGGCACAGGTTTTGGGGATCCCTCATTATGTCATGAATTTTAAGCAGGAATTTAAGCGCCGGGTGATGGATTATTTTGTGGAGGAGTATCTGCGGGGAAGAACGCCCAATCCTTGTATTGCCTGCAATCGGTATGTGAAATGGGAGTCGCTGCTGCGGCGCAGCATGGAGATCGGCGCGGACTTTATCGCCACGGGGCATTATGCCAGGGTCTTACGGTTGGAAAACGGGCGTTTCGCCATTCGCACCTCCGTCACCGCAGACAAGGACCAGACCTATGCCTTGTATGGCTTGACGCAGTTTCAGCTTGCCCATACGCTGATGCCGGTTGGAGCCTATAGCAAGGAGGAAATCCGTGGAATTGCCGGGGATCTGGGGCTTCCGGTGGCGCGGAAGCCTGACAGCCAGGAGATTTGTTTTGTGCCGGACAACGACTATGCCGCCTTTATTGACCGTCAGGCGCCGGAGAAGGTGCCGGCGCCGGGCAATTTCGTGACGGCACAGGGAAAAGTGCTTGGCCGTCACAAAGGAATTACCCATTATACGATCGGCCAGCGACGGGGCTTGGAGCTGGCCATGGGGCATCGTGTTTTTGTGACGGACATTCGCCCGGAAACAGGGGAAGTGGTGATTGGGGAAAATGAAGATTTGTTCACTGACGAGGTGCGCTGTGAGGGATTGAATTGGATGGCCATTGAGGAGCTTGAGGAGCCGCGGAGAGTCCTGGCGAAGATCCGCTATAACCACAGGGGTGAATATGGGGTGATCAGCAAAGAGGGAGAAAGGGTGCTTTGTCGTTTTGAAAGGCCCGTCCGTGCGGCCGCGCCCGGCCAGGCCCTTGTCTTTTACGATGGGGAAGTGGTGCTGGGGGGAGGAACCATTTGCTGAACCTTCCATATCATAATAGCAGAAAGAAAGGGGAGAAACTATGATTCCAGGATTTTCACAGAACGATCCCGTCCATCCCAGATTTCTTTTTGTGAGCGGCATGATCGTGAACATGGAGGCTGTTCGACAGCCCAACAGACAAAAGTCTGGCTGTATGATGTTCGTCACCGTGGAGGATGATGACGGCAATATTACGAATTTTTTGGTAACACCCGCAACCTATGTGGCGGATTTTGTCACCTTAAGGGAGGGGATGCGGGCGCAGTTTTATTACCGCGCCGACGCGCCCGCCGTCCTGATCTACCCGCCCCAATACAACGCGGTTGTAGTGGTGCCGGACCAGGGGAATGGGCAATTTGTGGCCGTGGGGTATTTTAACAATTCCCTGGTCAACGAGACTCAGACGCTGCAGCTGAACATGGATCGTCGCGTAAGCGTCTTAACGACCAATAACCAAAGATTCCTGGGGAATCCCGGGGGACATGATCTGGTGGTTTTCTATGAGACTTCTACCAGAAGCATCCCTGCCCAGACCGTTCCCACAAGGGTCGTGGTGCTTTGTGATTAGGGGGCGTATTGAGACAATCGCACCTACAACTTGACCCAGGACGGTTTCCGATGTTCGAAGATGGTATAGTACCGGAACCCGCATTCCCGCAGGACTTCCTCCGCCCGGGGGAAGGACGCGGTGATGCGGGCCGGTTCATGGGCATCGGAGCCTACGGTGATGATGTCCCCGCCCAGTTCCCTGTATCTGCGGACTACGTCCGTGCAGGGGTGCAGCTGTCTGAGTCCTTTTTCCACACCGCCGGTATTGATTTCGATGCCTTTCCCGGCGTCGATGAGGGTGAGGAGAATTTTGTCGAAAAGATCCTTGTATTTTTCATAAGAATAATTCCTGTCCTTTTCCGGACCATATCTTACCACATAGTCCAGATGTCCATACACGTCGAAATCCGTAAAGCATTCCAGATTTTGCAAAATGGAGGAAAAATATTCCCGATAGGCTTCTTCTTCGCTTCGTCCCTGATAAAAGGCAGGGTAGTAAGGGTCCTTTCCATCGCAAAGGTGAGAGGAGCCGATGATGAAGTCAAAGTCACGGCTCCTGGCCAAATCCGCGTTTTTGGCGGCGGAGACGGGCTGCAGTCCCAGCTCCACGCCGAACAACAGCCGGATATGGTTTCCATATCGCTTTTGTTGGATTAGAAAATCCTGCAGGTAGTTTCCTGTGTCCAGGAGAAATATATTTTCCGGTTCTTCTTCTGTGAGAGGGAAGTCAAAATCATTATGCTCCGTAAAGCACATATGGGTGAGACCCAGGCTTAAGCCCCGGAGCACCATATCCTCCATGGGCGCGTGGGAATCTCCGGAATGGAGAGAGTGCAGGTGAAAATCGGTACGAATCGACATTATAAATGGTCCTTTCTGGATGGCGGAAATGGTTTTGACGTCATCGATATTTATCATAGCACGAAAGCGGGATGTTTTGGCAATGTTTTTCAAAAAACTTGCTAATATTTTGAAAAAAATGCAATTCGTACTTTGCGAGTTGCATTTTTTATGGTATACTATGGATGAAATTAATCATGGGGGCCTTTGCGTTACAACGTCACGCATAAGCGCCTGCCTCGAATTAATAAGTTTTTATTTATTATAAATGGAGGGCAGAAAACATGAGTACTACTTCAAAAGCGAGTCAAAGAATTACGGCTTTGCTCGATGACAACAGTTTTGTTGAAATCGGCGGACTTGTGACCGCAAGGGCGACTGATTTTAACATGAAGCCGAATGAACTGACATCCGACGGATGTATCACCGGCTACGGAGTGATTGATGGCAATCTTGTGTATGTGTACAGTCAGGACGCCGGCGTGATGAACGGTTCCGTCGGCGAGATGCATGCAAAGAAGATTACCCGCCTCTACGATCTGGCGATCAAGATGGGGGCGCCGATCATCGGATTGGTGGATTCCGCCGGACTCAGGCTTCAGGAGGCGACGGATGCATTGAATGCCTTTGGAGAGATTTACATGAAGCAGACGCTTGCTTCCGGCGTGATCCCGCAGATCACCGCTATTTTCGGCAGCTGCGGCGGCGGTCTGGGCTTGTTTCCGACGATGACGGACTTTACCTTTATGGAAGAGAAGAAGGCGAAGCTGTTCGTCAATGCGCCCAATGCCCTGGACGGCAATGTGATTAGCAAGTGTGACACCTCCGCCGCCGAGTTCCAGGCCAAGGAGAGCGGTATCGTGGACGTGGTGGCTGACGAGGCCGGCGTACTGGCACAGATCAGAGAGCTGGTAGGCTTCCTTCCCGCCAATCATGACGAGGGCGGCAGGATCGAAGAATGCGCGGACGAGCTGAACAGAGTGAATCCCGAGATCGCGGGCTGCGTGGGAGACACCTCCATCGCGCTTTCCCTGATCGCGGATGATAATCGTTTCTTTGAAGTGAAGAAAGATTATGGCAAGAATATGGTGATCGGGTTTATGAGACTGAACGGCGTAACGGTAGGCGCTGTCGCGAACCGCAGCGAGATCTGTGACGAAGAGGGCAATGTGGCCGAGAAGCTGGACGCTGTGCTGACCGTTGACGGCTGCCGGAAGGCGGCGGATTTCGTGAATTTCTGTGATGCTTTCGACATTCCCGTGTTGACGCTGACCAATGTAAAGGGATACGAGGCGACCGTGGCTTCCGAAAAGTCGATTGCCAGGGCCGTGGCGAAGCTGACCTATGCTTTTGCCAATGCTACCGTTCCCAAGGTAAACGTGATCGTAGGCAAGGCTTATGGGACGGCTTATGTGGCGATGAACTCCAAGGCCATCGGCGCCGATGTGGTGATGGCATGGCCGGATGCGGAGATTGGAACCATGGACGCGAAGCTGGCCGCGAAGATTATGTATGAGGGCCAGGGCGCGGATGTGATCAATGAGAAGGCGGCCGAGTATGCCGCATTGCAGACCAGCGCTGTAAGCGCTGCCAGGAGAGGATATGTGGACCAGATCGTAGAGGCGTCCGAGACCAGAAAATATGTGCTTGGCGCTTTCGAGATGCTGTACACGAAGAGTGAAGACCGTCCGGACAAGAAGCATGGAACAGTCTAGAAAGGGTGATTATAAGATGAAGAAATTTTGGGCCTTAATATGTATGATTACCTGCATCTTCGGATTGACGGCCTGCGGCGGCGATGAACAGCTCAGCGAGTACAACCAGCAAAAGGTGGATTATGCGAAGCAGTTGGCGGCGGAGCAAGTGATCCCCATGCTGGAGGCTATTGCGGAGAGCGGTGCTGATCGATTGAACGAGTATACGGCTGACGAGGTGGAGTACCAGATCGGTAATGCCTACAGTATGAACGCTGACGGGTATGCCGTGATCAATGGCGCGTCTTCCTTTGAATCGGCCCTGAAAGAGATCGGCAGCATCGTTTCCACCGGAGAGCCTGAGGCGACCATTGATGGGAACGAGATCATCGTGCTGGTGCCGGTTGATGGCGTGATCAGGGACGCGGAAGCGGAAATCATTTTATCCAATGATATGTTCCTGAGATTGGAATCCGCCGCCCTGAATCCCCAGTCCACCATGGGTGAGCTGATGGTGGACGCGGCCTTGAACACCGTGATCGGTATGGGTACCGTGTTCGCGGTCCTGATTCTGATCAGTGCCGTGATCAGTGCGTTCAGGCTGATTCCGAAGATTCAGAAGAAGTTTGCCAAGAAGACGGAAGCGCCCAAGGCGGAGGAAAGCGCCCCCGCGGCGGCCCCGGTCGTGGAAGAGGTCGTCGAAGAAACGGACGACTACGAGCTGGTCGCGGTGATCGCGGCGGCGATTGCTGCCAGCGAAGGTGCAGTAACTACGGATGGATTCGTTGTGCGGAGCATTCGTAAGAGAAGAGTGCGGTAAGCACATTCATGAATACGTTAAAACAAATCAAATGGAGGAAATAGATCATGAAAAATTATACCATTACCGTAAATGGAAACGTATATGACGTAGTAGTTGAAGAGGGAACATCCACCGGAGCACCTGTTGCGGCCAAGGCGCCCGCTGCTCCCAAGGCAGCCCCTAAGGCGGCTCCCGCTCCCGCACCCAAGGCAGCCGGCGGCGCGGCAGGCAGCATCCGTGTGGAAGCCGGTGCGGCAGGCAAGGTGTTCAAGATCGAGAGCAAGGTTGGTCAGGCCGTTAAGGCAGGTGATCCCGTTGTCATCATCGAGGCCATGAAGATGGAGATTCCCGTAGTCGCTCCCCAGGATGGAACGGTCGCAAGCATTGACGTAGCTGTTGGTGATCCTATTGAGGCCGGTGCATTACTTGCAACCTTGAACTAATCGTTCCGGAAAGCTTTTGATCGAATTTGCACGCATTTTTGATCAGATGAAGATTTTTTTGGTACGATAAAACAACAGGAGGTCAACAAATGGATTATATAGCTACAACACTTGACAATCTGGTCCATCAGACGGCGTTTTTCAACTTGACCTGGGGAAACTATCTGATGATCGTGGTTGCCTGTGTTTTCCTTTATTTAGCAATTGCGAAAGGGTTTGAGCCGCTTCTTTTGACCCCGATCGCGTTCGGTATGCTGTTGGTGAACATCTATCCGGACATCATGTTAAGCGTGGAAGAGTCGGCCAACGGCACGGGCGGCTTGTTGTATTACTTCTATGTGCTGGATGAATGGGCGATCCTGCCTTCCCTGATCTTCATGGGCGTAGGCGCCATGACGGACTTCGGTCCCCTGATCGCGAATCCGAAGAGTTTCCTTCTGGGAGCCGCGGCGCAGTTCGGTATCTTCGCCGCTTACTTCGGAGCCATTGCCATGGGCTTTAACGACATGGCGGCGGCGGCCATTTCCATCATCGGCGGCGCGGACGGCCCTACCTCCATCTTCCTGGCCAGTAAGCTGGGACAGACGGCGATCTTAGGACCCATCGCGGTGGCGGCATATTCCTATATGTCCCTGGTGCCGATCATTCAGCCTCCCATTATGAAGCTGTTCACAACGGAGAAAGAGCGTAAGATCAAGATGGCGCAGCTTCGTCCGGTTTCCAAGCTTGAGAAGATTTTATTCCCGATCATCGTTACCATCGTGGTATGCCTGATCCTGCCCACCACGGCTCCTTTGGTAGGTATGCTGATGCTGGGTAATCTGTTCAGAGAGTCCGGCGTGGTGAGACAGCTGCAGGAGACCGCTTCCAATGCCATGATGTACATCGTGGTAATCCTGCTGGGCACCTCCGTGGGCGCAACCACCAGCGCGGAAGCATTCCTGAATTGGGATACGATCAAGATCGTCGCCCTGGGTCTGATCGCCTTTATGTTTGGTACGGCGGCGGGTGTGCTGTTCGGCAAGCTGATGTGTATTGCCACCAAGGGTAAGGTCAATCCGCTGATCGGTTCCGCAGGCGTGTCCGCGGTTCCCATGGCGGCCCGTGTTTCCCAGAAAGTCGGCTCGGAAGCGGATCCTACCAACTTCCTGCTGATGCATGCCATGGGCCCGAACGTGGCAGGCGTGATCGGTACCGCCGTGGCGGCCGGTACGTTCATGGCCATCTTCGGGGTGTTCTAAATAAAAAGTCGTTTATGTCGGATTTGAATGAAACGCGCTTATGAGAAGCGTTTTCCGGATAAAAAATTTGGAGGATAATGAAATGTCAGAACAAGCAAAAAAACCGATTAAGATTACGGAAACCGTCTTGCGTGACGCCCATCAGTCCCTGATCGCCACCAGAATGCCTACCGAGTTCATGCTTCCCATCGTGGAGAAGATGGACCAGGTCGGATATCATTCCGTGGAATGCTGGGGCGGCGCCACTTTCGACGCGTCTCTTCGTTTCCTGAAAGAGGATCCCTGGGACAGATTGAGAAAGCTTCGCGATGGCTTCAAGCATACCAAGCTGCAGATGCTTTTCCGTGGACAGAATATTTTGGGCTACAGACCTTATGCCGACGACGTGGTGGAGAATTTCGTACAGAAGTCCATCGCCAACGGGATTGATATCATCCGTATCTTTGACTGCTTCAACGATCTGCGCAATCTGCAGGCGGCGGTCAACGCCACCAACAAATTCAAGGTGCAGGAGGGCAGAGGCCATGCGCAGGTAGCCCTGTCTTATACCCTGGGCGATGCCTATACCCTGGAGTATTGGATGGATACGGCCAAGAAGATTGAGGAGATGGGTGCGGATTCCATCTGTATCAAGGATATGGCCGGACTGCTGGTTCCTTACAAGGCCAGTGAGATGATCGCTGCCATGAAGAGTGCTACCAAGCTGCCGATCCAGCTGCACACCCATTACACCTCCGGTGTTGCGAGCATGACGTATCTTAAGGCCGTGGAAGCAGGCGTGGACGTGATCGATACCGCCATGAGTCCTTTCGCCCTCGGAACCAGCCAGCCCGCTACCGAAGTTATGGTGGAGACCTTCAAGGGCACTCCTTATGACACAGGCTTCGACCAGAATCTGTTGGCGGAGATCGCGGACTACTTCAGACCTTACAGGGACGAGTGCTTAAAGAACGGTCTGCTGAATCCCAAGGTGATGGGCGTGGACATTAAGACCCTGCTTTACCAGGTGCCCGGCGGTATGCTTTCCAACATGGTGAGCCAGTTGAAGGAGCAGAATGCCGAGGATAAGTATTACGAAGTGCTGCAGGAGATTCCCCGGGTGCGTAAGGATCTGGGCGAGCCGCCTCTTGTTACGCCTTCTTCCCAGATCGTCGGTACCCAGGCCGTGTTCAACGTGCTGATGGGCGAGCGTTACAAGATGGCCACCAAGGAGACCAAGGCGGTGCTTCGCGGCGAGTACGGACAGACCATCAATCCTATGAACCAGGAGGTTATCAACAAGGTAATCCCCGGCGAGGAACGGATTACCTGCCGTTATGCCGACCTGCTTGAGAACGAGATGGATAAGCTGGAGAGCGAGATGAAGGAGTGGAAGCAGCAGGACGAGGACGTCCTGAGCTACGCCCTTTTCCCGCAAGTGGCCATGGACTTCTTCAAGTACCGCCAGGCGCAGCAGGAGAAAGTGGATATGACCCAGGCCGATACAAAAAACGGGGCGTATCCGGTATAAGGGCGGAGTTTTAGAATGTAGTTTTAGCTTTCAGTTCTAGTTAGAATGTCTTGAAATAACGCTACCAGGAGTGGATTAGTCCGCTCCTGGCATTGGTGTTTATTTTAGAAAAACATAAAAAAGGAGAAACTGCATGAAGAAAGTTATTGGATTTCTGCTGGTGTTTTGTCTGCTGCTGCAGCTTCCGTCCAATGGATTCCTATCCTATGCGGCGGAGACCGGTTCGGGCAATACCACGGCGGAAGAAGGGGATGACTCCAAGAACAGTGCCGGCGGCAACGTATCCGGCGGAGATGTAACAAGCGGCGACGTAACCAGCGGCGACGTGTCCGGCGGCAACGCGGTCATGGGTTCCAAGAGCCGGTTTGATGTGGAGATCAAGTCGCTGTTTAATTTTTCCAACGGCACGGAGTTTACCGTGACCCTGAAAGGTCCGGAAACCGATGAGGAGAGGACTCTGCAGCTGGAGCAGAAGAACGGCTATACGGAGGGCAAGGTTTCTTTTGACGATCTGGAAGAAGGAAACTACGACCTGGAAGTGACGAGCGACCAATATACCACGTATCAACAGAAGATTCTGATGAAAAATGGCTTTGATTATGCCATTGAGCTGTATACGGATAGGAAAGATATCAAGTTCTACGAGGATGAAAAGCAGACTCCCGGTACGATTCTCATCGGAAATCTGGTAAAGAAGGCCGACAGGGATGAGGATCCTGATACCGCGGTCAGCCAGACGGACGTGGATTATCTGGTGGATGCGCTGTTTGCCGCGAGAAAGCCGGAGCTGGAAAAGCTTGCGGGCGTAAGAGCCATCGGCGACGAGGAGGGCTTTGCGGAAACCGGGAACGGAGCAGAGGGTTCGGAAGAAGCTGTGAACATTCTTGCCGACGTGAACAGGGACGAGGTCGTGGATGTGCAGGATCTGCAGTATCTTGCGGAAAATTTCGGCGTTCAGAATACGACAGCCTTTGTCACGACTTCTATTTCCACCAAGGCGGTGGCAGTGGAAGAGGCTGCAAACACCAAAATTGAGACAAAAGACGGCAAGAATGTCAATGAAGTGCTGTTCTCCGACGACAGCTCCACCCTGGGGTTGACGCCTACGGAAGGAGAGCATATTTCGGAGGACAATCCTGTGGAGATCGGCCTGACCCTGGCCGAGGAGAAGAGTACCAAGGGCGTTCCCATGGAAGGCCTGGTGGTAAAATCTCCCGTAGGAGATAACGGCCTTAAGAAAGGTGAGATCGACGTTACCTATTATGATCCTGATCAGGGAAAAGACATGACGATCATTGCAGAATTCGGCGGAACGGAAACCGGCAGGGCGAAATCTCTTCGAGTCTATACGATGGTCGCAACGGTAGGACTGACAGTCGGCGGATTCGCGAGAGAAGATGCGGTTGAAAGAGTTCCCGCGAGCATGGATGAAAACGGTAACATCGTAGTGAACTTGGGCCGTAAGGTCGCGGTGAAGAAGGTGACCATCAAGGTAACCGCCACCACGTCTGCCAACGCCACTCTGGCGGAGATCAGCAAGGTGGAATTCCTGAATAATATGGAAGACAGGATTCCGGAACCGGTGATGAATAAGCCTGTTGAATTAAACGTGACCGACGGAAGCAAGACTTTTACGGTCACCTGGAAAGCGCAGACCAACATCACCGGTTATGAAGTCGAGGTAGAGCATTTCGAAAGAGGTTCCTCGACTTCCAAGACGACGCAGGTTATCTTTACGGATGTCAACTCGATCACCTTTACGGCGCTGAACGGGGAAGAGATCGTGAATCTGGATACATACAAGGTGCGTGTGCGTTCCGTGAACGCGGAGTGGAAAGGTCCTTATAGCGACACGGTGATCGCCGCTCCCAAACCGGACAAAGCGCCTGCCGCTCCCGACAACGTGGTAGCCACCGGCGGCCAGAATCGGATCACGATCAGCTGGAAGAAGATGAAAGATACGGAGTACTACACGGTGCATTACCAGAAGAAGGATGCGCTGGAGGAAGAGACTCCCATCGAAGTGCATGACAATCAGTACGTTATCATGGGTCTGGGAGATTTGGAGACCTATACCGTCTGGGTAGTCGGTTACAATACGAATCCCGATACCGGCGAGATCCGCCAGGGTCCCGCGTCCTTTAAGAGTACCGTGACCACGACCAAGGTAGGCCCCGTGATCTTCCCGCAGTACAATGTGATCAATAAGCCTTTCGCGGAAGGCGAGGCGGGCAAGAATAAACTGATGACCCATATCAAGGACGCTTTCTACAACATCAAGGACCGCAGCGACATCAAGGGCATGAAAGGCGACAGCCAGCTGGATAAGGTGATCGGCAAGGCGCATGGTGTTGTGGATAATGATTATGCTACTTATTATTATCTGGGCGACTGGGACGATGGAAGATCCTATCCGAGTTCGGATAAAGGCTTTACGGTTCAGCTGACTGAGAAGCACAAGATGAATGTCATCATGTTCGCGGATGTGGTGGATAACATCAGTTATAAGAATGTGGCCGTGTATTATTTGGATGAGAACGGCTATGAAGCGCTGGCTACGCTGAGAAATCTTACCACTCTGAGCGACGTGAACGGCAGAAGATATTACATGATCAAGCTGGATCAGCCCATTGAAACGGATCAGGTGAGAATCTGTCTGGAGCAGTGGAGCCGTTACATCGGTGTGGCGGAGATCAGATTCTATGAGTACGATGATCTGGAAGACAGGGTTATGGCTCTGTTCAAGGATAATTATCATCTGGTATTGAGGGAGGACGTGGATCAGAAGATGATCGACGGACTTCGTAAGGAGTTGAATACGAAGAAAGATGGCGAGCTTCATCCTGAGTATGACCTGATCGAACTGGAGCTGCAGAGTGCGGAAGCGGCCTTGAGAGATAAGGGCGCGTTCAGCGACGAGGAGTTCATAGAGGTCAATCCGAACATTAACTCCAGCAAGGACAGCAAGCTTGGCTTCGGCGGCCTCAACGCATGGCAGCCTCTGGGCATTACCGCTTATACGGGAGAGAAACTGATCGTTTACGTGGGCAACAAGTCCTTGGCTAACGAGAACAAGCCCGGCGCCAATGCGAGATTAAAGCTGGTGGCAACCCAGTATCATGCGGAGTCCAGTCCGTTCATGGCGGAGATCTCGACGCAACTGAAAATCGGTAGGAATGAAATCACCATCCCGGAGATTGCGTCCTTTGATTTTGAGAGAGGCGGTTCCCTTTACATTGAGTACACCGGCAGCAATACGAATGACCAGTACGCCGTGCGTGTGCTGGGCGGTCAGCGGATTCCCGTACTGAACCTCTACAAGGTAGATCAGGAGAAATGGAAGCCGCTGGTAGCGGATTATCTGGTAAAACTGACCGCTTATGTGGCAAATCAGGAAGCGCTGCATAATAAGATTCACAAGGGTTCCGGCGTCCAGGCCATCGATATGGACTATGACAATCAGAATTGTATCCTGGGCGCTACCGAGATTATGCTGGATCAGATGATGTATTCCGTATCCGGCGAGCAGATCCTGAAGGGCTTGAGCGGAGCTTCCACCATTGAGGCCAAGGCGGATATGCTGGTAGAGTCTCTGAAAGCCATGGAAGAGATGATGACGCTGTTCTATCATCATAAGGGTCTGAGCAACGACAAGGATGTCGCCGATATTAACAGAATTCCGATGCGTCATCTGAACATTCGTTACCACAGAATGTTCGCCGGAGCGTTCATGTATGCGTCCGGCAACCATATCGGTATCGAATGGGATTCCGTTCCCGGCCTTGCGCAGGGCGTACCCATCGGGACCGATGCAAAGGGCAGATATGAGAGCGGCAGATACTTCGGCTGGGGCATCGCCCATGAGATCGGACATGATATTAATCAAAGCACTTACGCCATCGCGGAAGTGACCAACAATTACTTCTCCGTTCTGGCGCAGGCGGACGACAAGAACCTGAGTTCCGTACGTTTTGATTATGAGAAAGTCTACGACAAGGTGACCTCCGGCGCGCTGGGCAGGGACGCGAATGTATTCACCCAGCTCGGTATGTACTGGCAGCTGCATCTGGCGTATGACGACGGATACAACTACAAGATCTATGACAATTATAAGGATCAGCTCGACAACCTGTTCTTTGCCAGAGTGGATACTTACGCGAGAACACCCGCGTCCGCTCCTAAGAGCTGGCCTGACATTGAGATTGAAGAGGGCAAGGAGGATCCCCGCAAGGCCCTGACCCTGACCGGCGATACGGATCAGAAGCTGATGCGTCTGGCCATTGCCGCCGCGAAAAAGGACCTGACGGAATTCTTCCAGCGCTGGGGCATGGTGCCCGATGAGGAAACCCTGGCTTACGCGGCTCAGTTCCCCAAGGAGGAACGCGCGATCTATTACGTGAACGATCTGGCGCGCGCCTATAGAGTGGAGAACGCGGCTTTCGAGGCGGAGAAGACGATTAAGGATAAGGCGGTGATGAACACCAGCCTTGTAAAGGCTTCCACCGATCCCGTGATCCAGAACCAGGTGACTCTGACCCTGAATACGACGAATTGTGATCCCGAAGCGATTCTGGGCTATGAGATCACACGCTGCATCACGAGCAAGGGCCAGGAGAAGAAAGAAGTTGTTGGATTCATCATGCAGAGCGTGAACGAGAGCGGCAAGCCCGTGACCACGGAATATGTGGATACGATTTCCAGCATTAACAATCGTGTGTTCACGTACGAAGTAGTGGCCGTGGATAAGTTCCTGAATCGTTCTCAGGCGCTTCGCCTGGATCCGATCAAGGTTTCCCATGACGGCAGCCTTGACAAGACCTATTGGACGGTAACAACCAATATGGCGTCCGTGGACGACCATGCCGGAACCGCCGATATTGAATGGGATCCTTGCGAGCCCGAGATCGAATCCGCGGTGACGAGAGTATTGGATAATGACGGAGCTACGGTTTATACCGGTTCCTGCATCGAGGCGGATCCTCAAATCGTGATCGCCCTGAACAAGATGAGTACCGTGGAAGCCCTGAAATATAACGCTCCCGCGGACGAGAACAGAATCTCTGACTATGTGATCGAGATCAAAGTCAGCGAGGATGAAGAAGCGGAGTGGATCAAGGTTGCGGAAGGCACGTTCCCGTCAGAGGGCGTTCAGGTCGTTTACTTCGGAAACGGAGAGGACGATTGGGTCTGCACCTATGATGTCGCTTATGTAAGACTGACTGCCACGGGCCAGAGCGGAAAGCACATTTCCGTCGGAGAACTGGATCTTCTGGGACCCAGCGGAGACAATGTGGAGTTCCGAAATGCCGGCGACAGCAAGGCCTTTGGTTACCTGACGGCGGATTATGTATTCGACGCTTCCTTGGGCGCGAACGGCACGATCCCGGCCGGTTCCCTGGTATTTGTAGGCCAGTATAAAGGCAATCCCGCGTACAACGTAGTCGTCCTGTACGATGAAAACGGCAAGATCGTGGGCGGAACGAATTCCGACGGCTCTTTGGTCGCGGAGCAGATCGTCCTTGCGGAGGTGCCGGACAACGGTTTGCCTTTGGGCGAGACCAGCGATGGTACGTTCCTCTACTGGATTAAGCCCGCGGACAAGGGCAGTATTCCCGGCAAAGTCAGGGCGGAGTTGTATCGTGTGGACAATGCTCTGACCAATGAGGGAGAACGTCTTGTCAGCGACACCTATTTTGTAACGATTGACCGTGATAACATTCCCGAGCTTACGCTGGGAGGATCAGGAGAATAATGAATTCCATTGCCGCACGGTCTGTGAGGAGTTTGTCCTGAAACAGACTGTGCGGCCGGGAAATCAGAGAATGACATTAAAGAAGGAGAATCTATGAAAAAATTCATAACAGCGATAATGGCAGTAGCTCTTCTGATTACAGCGGCGATTTTTATTCCGGTATGGGCGACGATAGACGAAGTGATGCCATTGAGCGCACAACCTAAGACAGTGACGATCACGCAGTATGAAAACAGGTATCAGGCGGACGTGATCGTACAGCTTCCTGACAATGCAAAGGAAGGATATGCCAAAACCCTGGAAGTGGATTTCAAGGTAGAGGGAGAGATTAAGAGTACGGATAAAGTGGAGTTTAGTTTTGATCGCGACATTATGAATAATGAGGCGATCACGGTAAAAGAGTATCGCACGGAGTTTGTCAACCTGGGCGATGTGAATGACTACGGCTATTATCTCGTGTCCGTGTTCCTTTCCGGTACGGAGAATCTCTTTGCCCAGCCCACTTTCAAACTGGGTAAATTGACCTTTGATGTGCCCACGGAGGAGGAACCTTATCTTCTGGTCTCCGCGCTTGATTACCAGCTCTTAAAGGAAGAGGGACTGGAGCAGGTGGATCTGGCTGACGATGGCAGCAACCTGGCGGTTCCCGTACAGTCCTATGACATTGATAAGAGACTCCAGGACACGATCGAATATGCAAATGAAAAAATCATCAAGTATATCGAAGAAGAAAAGAAATGCGATACCATTCAGGGAACGAAACTGTATAGCAGACTGAAAGAGGCTCTTGCAAAAGCGGAGAAGCTTGAAAGCGGATCACCTAGCGATAAGGATGCCGCGCTGATTGCCCTCCAAGAGGTACTCAACGAATTCAGCAGAATTTCCGAGCTGCTTGTAGCGGTGACCGATGCGGAGAACTTAAAAGTGGCGGAGGGAGAAGGAGCTTATCAGCCTCTGGAGGATTTGCTGAAAGAAGTGGTGGAGTTCCTGAACGGAGAGTCTATTGTGGAAGGCAGGTCTGACGAGCTTGCCCAGTATCTGGAGTGCGAGATCGAGATCTTGCCTCTGCGGAGATTCCTTGCGGAGACCGATCCGAGCCTGAAGGAGGATGTCAGCTACACAAAGGCGAACCTGGCTGCCTATAATGCCGCAGCGGAAAAGGCGAAAGCGCTGCTGGAGACAGCTGTTTCCGTATCTACCGACCTTGAGGAATTAAAGGCCAATGTGAATGAGATCATGGGTGAGCTGGAACGCATTGTATTGGTGAACGTGAAGCCTCTGGAGGATAAGATCAAGAGTATTGAAGAATTGCTTGCTTCGGACGAAGTCAATAAGTACACAAAGGAAAGCGTCGAGGCCCTGCGGAAGATGCTGGAAGAGGCCAAGAGTTTCCTGAATGGTTATGCGGTAGACACTCTGGTTACTCCGGACGATGTCAACCGCATGGCTCAGGCTTTAGAAAATGCGAGCAAAGCCAGTGAGGATCCGACCAGCGGTTTGGTCGCGAGAGCGGACATCACGGAGCTGCAGAGCAAACTGGAAGAAGCCGGAACCTATAAGGAGTCCCAGTACACCGCGGAAAGCTATAAGGTTTTGAAAGATGCCATGGCTGAGGCCGCGAAACTTATTGAGGAAAGAGTGTCCGATCAGGATCTGGTTGACAAAACCGTTGAGAAACTGCAGAAGGCCATTGAGGGTTTGGTGGAAGTGAAACCTGAACCTAGCAAGCCTGATCCTAGTGAGTCTGATCCCAGTGTGCCTGGTTCCGAGGGGGTTGATCGCAACGACTTGACCGCGGCGTTGGAGAAGGCCGGAAAAAAGGATAAGGCTCAGTACACCGCAGAAAGCTATAAGGCTCTTGAAGATGCTATTAAGGCTGCGGAAGCGGTTCTTAATAATAAGGAAGCGACCCAGGAGGAAATTAACGCTGCTGTAGATGCTTTGAATAAGGCGCTTAACAATTTGAAGAAAGCGGACACGGGGAGTTCTGAGTCTTCCGAGAGTTCAGAACCGTCCAGTTCAGAGCAACCCAGTTCAGAACAGCCCAGTTCAGAACCGTCCAGCTCAGAGCAATCCAGCGCAGAGTCTTCTAAAGAAGAATCCTCTGAAGAAGAGTCCTCTGAGGAGAGCAAACAGACCGTTGCTCCCGCCGGATCTTCTGAGACGCCTGAGAGCGAGCTGCCGGAGGTGGAGGTCACGGCGCCTGCGCCTGGCGCTAATACCGGAGATCGTTTCAATGCTGTCAGCATTCTGGTACTGTTGATTTCCATCGCCATTGTGGCGGGCGTTCTGATTTATCGTAAAAAGGCCACGAAAAAATAATGCAATGTGCGGTTTGGCCGTCATGCGGAAACGCCGTATCAGGCTGTAAAATACCATGTCAGGCCGTAAAACACCGCAAAGAAGAAATTTCGGGAATGACGGGTGCCCGTAAGAAAGTTGTGAAGCAAAAATTTTAATTACGGCATCTGTCAGACCGAAATGGAGCAAACTAAAAGCACGAAGTATCAGGGAAAAAATTCCCCTATGCTTCGTGCTTTTTATGGTCATTAGGCCCTGTGTGACTTTTCTCTCATAACTTTTTCCAGCAGAGACTTATAGCTGTTCACAACATCATAAACGACATCGTTGTTGGAGATAGCATTGACTTCATCTTTGTTTCGGCTGAGGGTCAGGCGTTTATACAGACTGGAATTGTACTGTCGATGCAGCGTTTGCAAACTTGTGGCTTCAATTTCGTAAAATCTGCGTTTTTCCGAATTTTTGATCTGCATAAGCTGAAAATAATGCGATCATGATAGAGTGAAAGGAAACGGCTCATCAGAAATCCGAAACAGTGTATCGGATTAAAGAAATCAGCAATCTCCGCAAACAGATTAACAATGAAATCGATCATGTAAGTTTCCTCTAAAACTCGATTTACCGCATCCATTTTTTCTGCTTCATCCAAATGGAAAAATATTCGATAGCTACATCCATTCCGCCAATAACAACAAATCCTCTGATAATGGTATAAATGTCCACTTTTTCCCCTGATATCTCAACAATAAAAAATATGACTGCTAAAGAAAGGAAAATTGCCGCTCTTAGTAAACTTCCCTTAGAAGGCATTTTTCTTATTTTTTGGAGTATGGGAATGTCCAGCAAGAATTTGAAAATCAGCCAAATATACATTCCATAAAGCATAAATGTCACTCTGTTGCTCCATGGAAATGCTGCTTCGGGATGATTAACTGCATAGCCGATAAAGCAAATTGCAATAACCAATAAAAATACGCCAATAATCAAAGATGTTTTTCTATTCACGGTATCCCTCCTAACTTCCGATTGTCGAACAGTCGATCATTCGACATTTCATATTATATCATCTAAATATGAAGAAATCTATCACTCTTTAAGCACGTTTATCAAAATCTTTTCCTTAAATCTCTGTGTATATCAAATAGAGAACGCCCCGGCGATTTTGTCCTCGTCCAGAGCGTTCCTATCCGCTGTCCCGGCTCTTCCTCGTCAATCGTAGTTTCGCTGGCGACAAGGGCGATGTAGAGGTTGGGGCGGTGCGGGTCTCCAGTGGAGACCTCTGCGAAGCAGAAGCACCGACCGAGGCGGGAGCCGAGACACTGTTCAAGGTAGGCTTTCCGCAAGTGTCCGTAGTGACCGATATAGGGGCGCTTGGCGGCGGGGGCGTGGCTGTTGGCTCTGCCTTATCTGCTCTTTTTTTCTCTGGCGGTATTCCGCAAGGCGCGGTGTTTCCTCCGGCGTGAAAAGAATACTTATATATTATTATAGACCCATTCATCTTTGAAAAAGGCAGCATTCAATTATCCGCACGCAAAAATCAGAAATTGTTTGTATTTAGCTATTGCAAGGGAGACCTTTCTACGGTACAATAGATGCATACAAAAACGCAAAACAGTATGCGGAAAGTTGGTGTTCATTTGAATCAAAAGGAGATTGTTCAAAATGTGCTCAAGGGCAACGGCGGAATTGCTAAAACCGCCGATTTTGTTGCGGAAGGCATAAAAAAATATGATGTGGCGGCGCTGTGCAAGGAAGGTTTTCTCGAACGTGTTCGACGTGGGGTGTATCAATTGCCGGGCAACGATCAAATAACAGAGGAACTGTTGCTCCGCGAACTGCTGCCACAGGGAATCGTTTGTGTGGAGTCTGCACTGTTTCATTACGGATATAGCGATTTTGCACCCCGTGCTTGGTCTGTTGCCGTACCGAGAACGGCATCTAGGGCAGTCGGAAATATCGGGGAATTTCCGATCAGAGCCTATTACATTCAAAAAGAGCATCTTACAATTGGGAAAACCATTGAAAGCTTCAACGGTGTAATGCTTCCTGTGTATGATCGGGAACGCACTATTTGTGACTGCTTCAAATATCGGACGAAGCTCGACAATGAAACTTTCAACAAGGCGTTGAATGCCTATGTCGCAGATGACCGGAAAAATCTTGCCAATTTGTCCATGTATGCAAAAAAAATGAAGCTATACACAAAAGTAATGAGCGTGATGGAGGTGCTACTAAGTGGCCGATCTTGCTGCAAGAGTTCTTGACGGAGCCGTTCACTGCGGCCGTTGAGGCAGAGAAATACTCGGACAATTGGTCTGCACTGAATGGAAAATGGAGACTTAGCGGAGGAATGAAAATCGTAAGCTTTGTGGAACTGTAAACCCGTCATGCTTTATGCAAGGTTGGCTAACGAATTGCGTATTATACATGCAGTAGAAGGAAGTGGGAAGGGAAAATATGTTTTCCGTTGGTAACCATACCGCTTGAAATCCCCGTGGCCTCTTTTTTGTTGACAAGTTCCTGATAAGCAAGTACAATGGAAAAGGTTGATGCTTATGCTGTTAGGCGGAACTGGAGGGGATCAAAAGATGAATGCGGGGGATGTGCTGGAGCAAATCAGGGAAAGATATCCGAAGCTGAGCAAGGGCCATAAGAAGATCGCGGACTATATTGCCGGCCATTACGATCAGGCGGTGTTCATGACGGCGGCCAGACTGGGAGAGGTCCTGGGGATCAGTGAGTCCACGGTTGTCCGTTTTGCGTCGGGCATGGGCTATGACGGTTATCCCGCATTTCAGAAAGCCCTGGAAGAGTGTGTGCAAGAGAAATTGAATCTGGTACAGCGGATTGACGGGGCGTATGGGAACAGTACCCAATCGGAGGTATTGACCGCCGTGCTGGGTTCCGATATCGGGAATCTGAAAAAGACGATAGAGACTTTGGATCCCATTGCCTTTGAAACGGCGGTTGACGACATTCTGAAAGCGGAGACGGTCTATATCATGGGGGTGCGAAGCTGCGGACCTTTGGCCGCGTCCCTGCATTTTTACCTGAACATGATCCGGGGAAACGTGGTTCTGGTTGACACTTCCAATATCAGTGAGATTTTTGAGCAAATGATCCGGATCCGCGAAAAGGATTGTTTTATTGGCATTAGTTTCCCGCGGTATTCCATGCGCACCCTCAAGGCCATGGAGTTCGCAAACGCCCGCAGCGCCAGGGTGATCGCCGTCACGGACGATATTCATTCCCCAATGAATCTTTATTCGTCCTGCAACCTATTGGTCAAAAGCGACATGGTCTCCATCGTGGATTCCCTGGTGGCGCCGTTAAGCGTGATCAATGCGTTGGTGGTGGCTATGTGTCTGAAGCGTCCCGATCAGGTGAAGCGCAACCTGGATATGCTGGAGGAAGCCTGGGGCAATTATCAGGTATCCATGAATGATGAGATCAACGTGTTGGACGAGGATTTGTTGGATTTAATCCCCAAGACGTTAAGGCAGGCTTTCGAAAGCGGGGAATCGGAGAAGTAGATGAAGAAGATAATTGTGATCGGCGGCGGCCCGGCCGGTATGATGGCGGCGATCGCGGCTGCGGACGGCGGGACCGGAGTGATCCTTTTAGAAAAAAACGAGAAGCTGGGAAAGAAGCTTTTTATCACGGGCAAAGGCAGATGTAATGTGACCAACGCGGCGGAGCTGGAGACCTTGTTTGCCAACGTGGTGAGCAATCCCAAGTTTTTATTCAGCGCATTTTATCAGTTCGACAACCGCGCCGTCATGCGTTTCCTGGAAAGCGCGGGCTGTAAGTTAAAGGTGGAGCGGGGGGAGAGAGTCTTTCCGGTGTCGGATCATTCCTCCGACGTGATCGGCGCCCTGACCAGGGAGCTTCAGAGGCGCGGCGTGGACGTTCGATTGCATACCCGGGCAGGGGGGCTCCTTGTTCGAAATGGAGCGCGGGAGACGGCGGCCGTGATATCCGTTGGGAAAGGGCCGTCTGAAACCCGTTCCGACGATCCCTGCGTAAGCGATGGAATCTCCGGAACCGAGGGAACTGCCGGAATCTCCGGAACCGGGGCGAAGATTTGCGGCGTGTTATTGGAGGATGGCAGGCGGCTTGAAGGGGATGCCGTGATCCTTGCCACGGGAGGCTGTTCTTACGCGGCCACGGGTTCCACGGGAGACGGTTATGGTTTGGCAGTCCGGACGGGGCACCGTCTGATGGAATGTTTTCCTTCCTTGGTGCCGCTTGCGGCGGAGGAGCGATGGTGCGGGGACTTGATGGGATTGTCTCTGCGAAATGTCACGGTTCGCTTGCTGGCAAAGTCCCGACTGTTATATGAGGGCTTCGGGGAAATGCTGTTCACCCATTTCGGGGTCAGCGGTCCCTTGATCTTAAGCGCCAGCAGTTATTATGCCCAGGAGCTGCGTAGGCGGCGGAAGAAGGGGGCTAAAGCTGACGCGGCGCTGGGACGGCGTTCGGGAACCGTCGCCGGTAAGGAGTCGGGAACTGCCGGCGGAAAGCAGCCGGAGGCTGCTGCCGGGAGACGGCCCGGGGCGGCGTTGCCCGACTGCCGGCTTTTGATCGATTTAAAGCCGGCCTTAAGTCTGGAACAACTGGATCGGCGGATTTTGCGGGATTTCGAGGAAAGCAAAAACAAGCAGTTTAAAAATGCCTTGAACGGGCTTTTTCCTGCCAGGCTCATACCGGTTATGATCGCTTTGTCCGGTATTGATCCGGAGAAGCGCGTCAATGAGATTACCCGGGAGGAGAGGGCGGCTTTTGCGGGTCTGGTTAAGGCCCTTCCTCTTACGGTGGCCGGCACGAGGGATTTTGACGAGGCCATTATTACCAAGGGAGGAGTGGACGTGCGGGACGTGAACCCGTCCACTATGGAATCCAGAAAGCTGCCTGGCCTATATTTTGCCGGTGAAGTGTTGGATCTGGACGCTTTGACGGGAGGCTTTAACCTACAAATCGCCTGGTCCACGGGATACCTGGCGGGGGAAAGCGCCGCAGAACGCGTGGCGGACGCGTAAGCTCCAGGGAAGTGTCAGGCGGACGCGCGGATCGTGGGCGGGTGCGAAAGTCTGCAGGGAAGGCGCCGGCTATGAATGAGGGCTGTGAAGAAAGGAGAACGACCTTATGAGTTATAACGTAGCAGTAGACGGTCCTGCCGGGGCCGGAAAGAGCACCGTCGTCCGGGCGGCGGCAGGCAGGATGGGATTGGTTTATGTGGACACGGGGGCCATGTATCGCGCCCTGACCTTGTTCCTTTTGCGGGAAAAGGTGGATCTGACCGATTTTGACGCGGTGGATCAGGCCTCTTCCCGTGCAGACATCACCATCCGCTATGAAAACGGCGAGCAGGTGGTCTATTTAAACGGGGAAAATGTGAACGCATACCTGCGGACGGAAGAGGTCAGCAACACCACTTCCGTTGTAAGTGCCCAGCCCAGGGTGCGGGAGAAGATCGTGGATCTGCAGAAAAAACTGGCCGCACAGTGTGATTGCATCATGGAAGGCCGGGATATCGGTACTTGTGTGCTGCCCGAAGCGGATGTGAAGATCTATCTCACCGCCAGCAGCCTGGTGCGTGCGAAGCGCCGTTTCGTGGAATTGACCGCAAAGGGGGTGGTCTGCGACCTGAAGCGGATCCAGGAGGACATCGAGGAACGAGATTACCGGGATATGCACAGGGAGATTTCTCCTTTGGTGCGGGCGGAGGATGCCATTCTGCTGGACACCTCCGATATGAGTATCGAGCAGGTGATCGAGGCGGTGATCGCCTTGTGCGGGAGAAAGTAACGGAATCGGCTAAGGAAAGGATGATCGATCGGATGGAAATCAGGCTGGCCGAAACCGCAGGTTTTTGCTTTGGCGTGGAACGTGCGGTAAATACAGTGTATGAACAACTGAAAACGGGGAAAACTATATACACATATGGTCCGATCACGCATAACGAGCAAGTGGTTGGTGAGTTGGCCGATTTGGGGGCCAGGGTTTTGAAGAGCAGGCAGGAGCTGGAAGACTTGACAGAGGGGACCGTCATCATCCGCGCACACGGGGTTCCGCGGGAGATTTATGAGTGTATCGAACGGAAAGGACTGGAATGTATTGATGCTACTTGTCCTTTTGTAAAGCGGATACACCGGATTGTGGAAAAGGAAAGCCGTGCCGGGAAGCATATCGTGGTGGTGGGAAACGCCGCTCATCCCGAGGTGGAAGGCATCGTCGGCTGGTGCGAGGGCCCCGTTACCGTGCTGGAAGAGCCTAAAGAGGCTGAAAAATTCGCTTTGGAGAGCGGAATCGCGCTTTGTATCGTGGCGCAAACGACATTTAATTACAAGAAATTTCAATATATAGTTGAAATTTTTGGGAAAAAAGGTTACAATAATAGTGTTGTAAACACTATCTGTAATGCAACGGAAGAACGACAAGCGCAGGCTCGTGCTATTGCAAGTGAGGCGGACGTAATGATTATTATAGGGGGGAAACACAGTTCCAATACACGAAAGCTCTATGAAATATGTAGTAAGGAATGTGAAAAGACCTATTTTGTACAGACACTGGATGACTTGCATTTAGATCTACCTAAAGCTGTTCGACTAGTAGGTATTACTGCGGGGGCTTCCACCCCGAAAAAATTAATTGAGGAGGTTCAAAATTATGTCAGAGTTAACTTTTGAACAAATGTTGGAAGACGCATTAAAAACGATTCATGCAGGAGAGGTAGTCGAAGGCACAGTTATCGATGTGAAGCCGGAAGAAATGGTACTGAACATTGGATACAAGTCAGACGGTATTCTTACAAAGAATGAGTACACCAACGACAACAGCATTGACTTAACCGCTGCTGTAAGAGTTGGTGATCATCTTGAAGTAAAGGTTCTGAAAGTCAATGACGGAGAAGGCCAGGTGTTATTGACCTACAAGCGTCTGGCCGCTGACAGAGGCAACAAGAGAATTGAGGAAGCTTATAATAACAAGGAAGTTTTGAAAGCGCCGGTAACGCAGGTTCTGGATGGCGGACTGAGCGTAGTGGTTGACGAAGTTCGTATCTTCATTCCTGCCAGCCTCGTTTCCGATACTTATGAAAAGGATTTGAGCAAGTATGCGGGTCAGGAGATTGAGTTCGTGATCAGCGAGTACAATCCCAAGAGAAGAAGATATATCGGCGACCGCAAGCAGCTGATCGTTGCCCGTAAGGCGGAGCAGCAGAAAGCCCTGTTCGAGAGAATCCATGTAGGCGACGTGGTGGAAGGCGTGGTTAAGAACGTGACGGACTTCGGTGCGTTCATCGATCTGGGCGGCGCGGACGGATTGCTTCACATCTCCGAGATGTCCTGGGGCAGAATCGAGCATCCCAAGAAAGTCTTCAAGGTGGGCGATGTTCTGAAAGTCCTGATCAAAGAGATCAACGGCAACAAGATTGCTTTGTCCCTGAAATTCGAGGATGCCAATCCCTGGAAGAACGCTGCGACGAAGTATGCGGCAGGCACAATTGTGACCGGCAAGGTAGCCAGAATGACCGACTTTGGCGCATTCGTAGAGCTGGAGCCCGGTGTGGACGCTTTGCTTCATGTATCCCAGATTTCCAAGGAGCATGTTGACAAGCCGTCTGACGTTTTAAAGACCGGCCAGGAGATCACGGCCAAGGTCGTGGACTTCAATGAGGCGGATAAGAAGATTTCCCTGAGCATCAAGGCTCTGGCAGCCGATGAGCCTCAGCAGGCCAGGGAAGAGGATGTGGCAGATGTGGACGTTGCGGCCGTGGCTGCTTCGGAAGAAGCTTAATATGGATGTGGCTGTTTATGAAGACTGATAAGAATCGACATAAAATACGAGGGTGTTGCAAACCAGGCAGCACCCTCGTTTGTCGTGCGGCTTTTAAAACATAAGCGGTTTGTAGTAAAAAGCGGGTTGCGTATCGTGTGCCCGGCAGCAGAGGCGTGCCATGACGATCAGGCTGCACATGAGACGGGCAGCCTGCGGGGATCTCATACGTTGGTCACGATCATCTCCAGTACATGGTTGGCATAATCGTTAAACGCCTGACGGTCATGCTTGAATTCGTCCGTCAGCTCGAAATAGAGCTCCTTGTCCTTGTAATCCCGCTTGAAAAAGGGCTTGATCAGGTCGTCCCATTGTGGCAGGTATAGGGACTGCTTCCTGGTGTAGCAGGTAGAGGCGGTGGCCTGGATCCGGTGTTCCTTGTCCACAAAGTTGGCAACGGACTTATGGAGAGCCATATCCTCCATGGGGAGATAGTAGTAATCCTTATAATTGGAGTAGAAGTATTTTAGTTCCTCTTCGTAAATGGGCACTTTCAAGGAACCCCGTTCCCCCTCTGCGGAAAAATAACAGCCCTTGGCGGAAGTCGATATGGGCTTTGGCAGTAAGACTGGCAGAGCCAGCGTCATCAACAGCTCCTGCCTGCGCACTCCGTTTAGATCCAGGTAGTAATTGGCCTGGGCTTTTTTTACGATCACCCGCTCCAGGAAGAGGTCGTAATAGGTCAGCATGGGCAGAATGGCAAGCATTCCTTTCATGTCCTCTTCGTTATGGAGCAGGAGCGTTTTTTCCGCCGTTTCCGTGGGATGATTTTCATATTGTTTATAGAGGTCGATCAGTTCTCCGCCGCTATAGGGATCCTCCCGCCGGACGCCCAGAAACTGTTCCAGGGTTCGCTGCTTACAGTTAGGAAGCCGGAGGAAATGCCGCAGGGGGGCGATCCGTTTATAAAGATCCAGATCGTCAAATCCCTGGAAAGAATAGGGTAACCCGAATTCCTGGCATTTGTAGGTCAAAAAGGGCAGATCGAATGTGCTGCCATTGAAGTGAAGCAGCAAAGGATGGCTTTGGAGAAACTGGAAAAAAGCGGACAGCAGAGAAGCCTCTTCGCCCTCTTTTTCCGTCAGCCATTGGATCAGCTGCCAGTTGCCGTCAGCCTGATAGATACATCCGATCAGGTAAACCTTGGATAATTTCGCGCTGAACCCTGTTGTTTCGATATCAAGGAACACTATTTGCGCCGGATCAGCGATGTTTTCCAAAGGATAGAGAACCTTACTATTTTGAAGCTCCTTTTGAATCGTTTTCATAAAATCCCCCTCTGTTACGGCATTTTTTCTGCCCTAAGTATAACATATTTTTTCAAATAGCAGTAGTAATTTTTTGGAGAAAATGCTACTATAATGTTACAGCGTTACAGTTCCCGGGCGCACGTTACGAGCTATCCGGCGCGGGAGTGAGAAAAAGAGGAAGAGAACCTTATGGCTAAATTAACATTTGTGGGCGGCATCCATCCTTATGACGGGAAAGAGCTGTCCAAGGACAAACCAATCATGGAGGTGCTGCCCAAGGGCGACATGGTCTATCCGGTTTCCCAGCATATCGGCGCGCCGGCCAAGCCCATCGTCAAAAAGGGCGACCGGGTCCTGGTGGGGCAAAAAATTGCGGAGAGTACGGCGTTTGTGTCCGCTCCCATCCATTGTTCCGTGTCCGGTACCGTCAAAGCCATTGAGCCGAGGCGTGTGGTAACCGGGGAAATGGTCAACAGCATCGTGGTGGAAAATGACGAGTTATATGAGGACGTTGGTTTTTATCCGGAAGTTCCGTTGGAGAAGCTGACCAAGGCGGAGATTGTGGATATTATTAAAGAGGCCGGTATCGTGGGCATGGGAGGGGCCGGTTTCCCTACCCATGTAAAGCTTTCCCCCAAGGAGCCGGAGAAAATTGATTATGTGATCGCCAACTGCGCCGAGTGTGAGCCTTATCTGACTTCTGATTACCGGCGTTTGATCGAGGAGCCGGAGAAGCTGATCGGGGGCTTAAAGCTGATCTTGAAGCTTTTTGACAGGGCGGTAGGGATTCTGGCCGTGGAGGACAACAAGCCGGACTGTATTCGTATTTTGAAGGCCCTGACCCAAAATGAAAAACGGATTGTGGTGAAAGCTCTGAAAACCAAGTATCCCCAGGGAGCGGAGCGTCAGATCGTCTATGCCACCACGGGCAGGAAGATCAATTCTTCCATGCTTCCGGCGGATGTGGGGTGCATCGTGAACAATGTGGACACCATGGTGGCGGTGTACCGGGCCGTGGCGGAGGGGGTACCCTCCATGGAACGGATTGTCACGGTGACGGGGGACTGTATCCGGCGTCCCCGCAACTACCGCGTGCGCACCGGCACCAGCTATCGTCAGCTGGTGGAAGAGGCGGGCGGTTTTATGAAAGAGCCTGAGAAAATCATTTGCGGCGGCCCCATGATGGGATATAGTATGTTCGATCTGGATGCGGTGGTGACCAAGACCTCCACTGCCTTGTTGGCGTTTTCCCAGGACGAGGTTTCCATGCTGAAGCCTGGTCCCTGCATTAATTGTGGCCGCTGTGTGGAGGTGTGTCCGGGACGGGTGGTTCCCAGCCGTCTGGCGGATGCCGCGGAACGGTTTGATGAAGCGTTTTTCCTGAAATACGATGGGATGGAGTGCTGTGAGTGTGGCTGCTGCAGCTTCATCTGCCCCGCCAAGAGGCCTTTGACGCAGGAAATCAAGTCCATGCGAAAGATCCTTTTGGCGAAGAAGAAAAAATAGGAGGGACGAAAAGTGAGTGATAAGCTGAAAGTATCATCCAATCCCCATGTTCGTTCCCGGGCGACGGTAAACGGAATCATGGCGGCCGTGATCATTGCCTTGCTTCCGGCAACGGGCTTTGGCATATATCATTTTGGACCCAAGGCGCTGCAGCTGATCCTGATTTCCATCGTGACCACAGTGGGGACGGAACTTCTATATGGTCTGATCAGCAAAAAGCAAACCGTGGATGACTTGTCCGCCGTGGTAACTGGGTTGTTGCTGGCGTTGAATCTGCCGGTCAGCGTGCCCTGGTGGATGCCGGTCATCGGCGGCGTGTTTGGAATTTTGGTAGTAAAGCTTCTTTTTGGCGGTCTGGGACAGAATATCATGAATCCCGCGCTGGCGGCCAGGTGTTTCCTGTTGATTTCTTTTCCGGCCCAAATGACGGATTTTCATTATGACGCGGTATCCGGCGCCACGCCTTTGGCGGCTTTGAAGGCGGGAGAGAGTGTCAATGTGATGGATATGGTCATCGGAAGAACCGCCGGGACCATTGGGGAAACATCCCTCATTGCCATTGTGATCGGTGCGTGTATCCTGATTTTGCTGGGCGTGATCGATTTGAGGATCCCCGGCAGCTACATACTAACGCTGTTATTGTTCGTGGGCGTCTTTGGCGGACATGGCTTCGACCCGGCTTATCTCGTGGCCCAGTTGGCCGGCGGAGGACTGATGTTGGGCGCGTTTTTCATGGCCACTGACTATGTGACACGGCCGATCACGGTGGGGGGACAGTATCTTTTTGGCATTTTCCTGGGGCTGATGACGGGAATTTTCCGTATTTTCGGGCCGGGAGCTGAGGGAGTCTCCTATGCGATCATTCTGGGGAATCTTCTGGTTCCTTTGATAGAAAAAATTACTTGGCCCACCGCCTTTGGGAGAGGAGGGAAGCGCCATGCAAAATAAGGAAGCAATCCGGACTTTGTGGAAAGAAGCGGGGATTTTATTTGCCATCACCCTGGCAGCCGGTATCATTTTGGGATACGTTTATGAATTGACCAAGGAACCCATCCGCCAGCAGCAGGAGAAAGCGATACAGGAGGCTTGCCGGCAGGTATTTCAGGAGGCGGAGGAGTTCCGGACATCGAATGATGCGCTTCCCGTGTCACTTGCGGAGGAATTGGCTGATGGCGGCGTTACCATTGGCACGGTTTATGAGGCGTATGGTGCTTCGGCGGATGGGCAGGGGCTTTTGGGCTATGTGGTGGAGACGACCTCCAGCGAGGGCTACGCAGGGGATATTACCTTGTATGTGGGGATTACGCTGGACGGAACGGTAAACGGTGTTTCCATTCTGGAAATTTCAGAGACCCCGGGTCTTGGTATGCGGGCGGAGGAGGTTCTGGCACCCCAGTTCGCGGGGAAAAAAGTGAGTGCCTTTGTTTTTACGAAGACAGGCAGCCAGTCGGAAAATGAGATTGATGCCATCAGCGGAGCTACTTTTACTACGGATGCGGTGACGAGTGCCGTGAACGGCGCGTTGCGGGTAGTTTTGGAAGATCTGTTAGGAGGTGGCGAGAATGAATAAAGCGGGAGAACGTCTTTGGAACGGTTTGGTCAGGGAAAATCCCACACTGGTGCTGATGCTGGGAATGTGTCCCACGTTGGCTGTGACCACGTCCGCCATGAACGGACTGGGCATGGGCCTGACCACCATGGTGGTCCTGGCGCTCAGTAATCTGATGATTTCCCTGCTGCGGAAAGCTATCCCATCCAGGGTGCGGATTCCTGCGTTTATCGTGATCATTGCCTCTTTTGTGACGGTGGTGCAGCTTTTGCTGGAGGGATATCTGCCGTCGCTGAACAAGGCTTTGGGGGTTTATATTCCTTTGATCGTGGTAAATTGCATCATCCTGGGACGGGCGGAGAGCTATGCTTATACCAATCCTCCGATTCCCTCGCTATTTGACGGTATCGGAATGGGGCTTGGCTTTACCTTTTCCCTGACCTGTATTGGCGCGGTCCGGGAATTGCTGGGCATGGGAGAAGTGTTCGGGTATCGCGTGATGCCGGAGAGCTATGTGCCGATCGGCATTTTCGTCCTGGCGCCGGGAGCGTTCTTCGTGTTGGCGGGATTGACTGCGCTGCAGAATTATATAAAAATTCGGGGAGAGCGCAAGGGCAGGGATATGAGTAGATTTCAGTCCGGCTGCGGCCAGGATTGCATGAGCTGCGGCCTGTCGGGCTGCAGCAGCAGAATGGAGAAAGCGGCGAAGGCCAGTGGAGCGAAGGCCAGTGAAGCGAAAGCCGGAAACGATCGGGCGACAGTGGCCGGCGGGTCGCGGCCCGGACGCGTTGAAAGAGCGGTTATGGCTGCCGGCGGCAAGGCGAATGAAATTCCTGATATTCAGTTTGTCAATGGAACGAAGGAGGGGAAGAAATGAGTTCGGTAAGGGAGTTATTCATTATTTTAATCAGTTCTTCTCTGGTGAGCAATGTGGTGTTGAGTCAGTTTTTGGGTCTGTGTCCTTTCCTGGGCGTGTCGCGTAAGACCAACACGGCGGCGGGCATGGGAGCGGCAGTGATCTTCGTCATCACGCTGGCCAGCGCGGTGGCGGGTGTCATTTACAAATTTGTGCTGACCCCCTTACATCTTGAATATCTGCAGACCATCGTCTTTATTTTAGTGATCGCGGCCCTGGTGCAGTTCGTGGAAATGTTCTTGCGTAAGGCCATTCCGGCCCTTTATGAGGCTTTGGGCGTTTATTTGCCTTTGATCACCACCAACTGTGCTGTTTTGGGCGTGGCTTTGACCAATGTTCAGAAAAAGTACGGAATTTTGACGGGCGTTGTCAACGGCTTTGCCACGGCGGTGGGCTTTACCATTGCAATCGTGATATTGGCCGGGATTCGGGAAAAAATCGAATTCAATGATATTCCGAAGCCTTTCCGGGGAATGCCCATCGTGCTGCTGACGGCTGGGCTGATGGCCATCGCGTTCTGTGGTTTTTCCGGTCTGTTATAGTAAGGAGGTATCCATATGCTTACTGGTGTTTTGACGGCTGCAGCCGTGGTGGGAACGGTGGGAATTTTTATCGGCGTGTTCCTGGGAGTCGCCGGTATCAAATTTAAAGTGGAAGTGGATGACAGGCAGGAAGCCGTGCTGGCTGCCCTGCCCGGCAATAATTGCGGCGGCTGCGGCTATGCGGGCTGTTCCGGCCTGGCGGCGGCAATCGTAAAAGGTGAAGCGCCCACCAACGCCTGTCCCGTGGGAGGAGCTAGGGCGGCCAGTGAAATCGCGTCCATTATGGGCGTGGAAGAGGAGAGCACTGTGCGTCGCGTGGCTTTCGTGCATTGTCAGGGCGACTGCGAGAAAGCCAGACAGGATTACGATTATACCGGCGCCGAGGATTGCCGGATCATCGGTTTTGTACCTAATGGCGGTCCGAAAGCCTGCAACAGTGGCTGCCTGGGCTATGGAAGCTGTGTCAGGGTTTGTCCTTTTGACGCGATCTTTATTGTAAAGGGCAAGGCCGTCGTGGACAGAGAACGGTGCAAGGCCTGCGGAAAATGTGTGGAGGTCTGTCCGAAAAAGCTGATCAGTCTCGTCCCTTACGACGCAAAGCTGGCGGTGGCCTGTAAGTCCGTTGACAAAGGGCCAGTGACGGTCAAGAATTGCCAGATTGGCTGCATCGGCTGCGGAATTTGTGTCAAAAATTGTCCCAAAGAAGCGATCAAGGTCGATCAGTTTCATGCGGCCATTGATTATGAAAAATGCGTGGGCTGCGGAATTTGTCAGCAAAAATGCCCGAAAAAGTGTATCGTGAGCCTGGAATAGTATGCCGCGTTCGTAAGACCTGGCGAGTATGTGCCTGAGTCTGAAAACTGCCTTAGGACGGAGCGTACAACCAGGTATTCTGGTTTTAAAAGGAAAGTTTGTCATATTTTTAGGACTTGCTGTATAGAATAAAGATAGTAGTATGTTAATGTGGCTGATGAGAAGCCCTGGGCATGCTATGGATTCTATATGGAAAGGACTGAAAATGGGGAATGTATAAAAAAGCATTGGGCACGCTGGCATTGGTGAATTTGATTTTCCTGGCGGGATTTAGCTGTGTAATGGGATTTCAAATGGACAGAGAAGCCGCCGTGCCCGCATTTCAAAGGAAGGTGGATACGTCTTATACCGCGGACGACAAAAGCAGCACCATCGGCATGGTGTATATGGCTGCCTCTGACCAGCGGATTGTAAATTATGGATTGCTGGAGCGGGAGGAAGCGGATGAAGCCGTGGCCGCCATGATGAGGTGGGACGGGACCACGCCGGGTGGCGTAACGGATAGCGTGGCCGCGGGAGAAACGGAATCCGCGCTGGACGGCACGGAAGGCGATGGCGTCCAAGGGGCCGGAGCGCCGGAGGCGAATGGCGCGAATGCGGATTTGGCCGGAAGCGAGGTTGTGGAAGCCTGGCAGAGCTCGGATCTGGTTTATCAGTTGGATGAAGAGGAATATGATCTGCTGCTCCGTATTGTAGAAGCTGAGGCCGGAAGCGAGGATGAGGACGGCAGGCTTCTGGTAGCCAATGTGGTATTCAATCGTGTAAACAGCGATCAATTTCCGGACAGTGTATCGGAAGTGGTCCTGCAGCAGTCCAAGGGAGTAACGCAGTTTTCGCCGGTGGCTTCCGGGAGCATTTGGCGGGTGACGGTATCGGAAAAAACGGTGGCAGCCGTGCAGCGAGCCCTGGAAGGGGAGGATCTTTCCCAGGGAGCCTTGTATTTTGCGGCACGAAGCCATGCTGACAGCAAGAGTATGAAATGGTTTGATGAGAAGCTGACATTTTTGTTCAGTCATGGAGGGCATGAATTCTTTTCATAAGCGGGATGCGGCGCGGCGCTTGCATAAGTTCCATGGATGTGGTAGAATGTAGGGCGTGTTGTGTGTAAGTTGTCGGAAGAGCGCGGGCGGGCGAAAGACAAGCGACTGACGGCAATGCATGAGTCGCGCAGGCGGCGCCCGGCGACGGATGGGTAGCACAGGCGGCGCCCGGCGACGGATGAGTCGCGCAGGGAAGCTGTCAGATACGGAGGAAAAAAGCATGGATGTTTTTTATCATAGTACAAGAAGCAAAGATGAGCCGGTAACGGCCTCCATGGCGATATTAAAGGGGTTGTCGGAAGACGGGGGACTGTTTGTCCCGGATCGGATTCCGGCGTTGGATAAGAGTCTTAAGGAATTGGCCGGAATGAGCTATCAGGAGGTCGCTTATGAGGTGATGAAGCTATTCCTGACGGATTTTACGGAGGATGAGCTGAAAGACTGTATTCGCAAGGCCTATGATGAGAAGTTTGACACAGAGGTCATCGCGCCGTTGGTGCAGGCGGAGGGCGCTTTTTTTCTGGAGCTGTTTCACGGGGCCACGATCGCGTTTAAGGACATGGCGCTGTCCATTTTGCCCCATTTGTTGATCACAGCCGCCAGAAAGAATCACATCACCAGAGAAATCGTGATTCTGACGGCCACCTCCGGCGATACCGGCAAGGCCGCCCTGGCAGGCTTTGCGGGGGTGGAAGGGACGAAGATCATCGTGTTTTATCCCAAGAACGGTGTCAGCCCCATTCAGGAAAAGCAAATGGTGACGCAAAAAGGAGATAATACGCTGGTGGTGGGCATCCATGGCAACTTTGATGATGCCCAGACCGGGGTGAAGCGGATTTTCTCCGATCAGGAGTTGGCCGGGGAGATGGCGGAAAAGGGTTTCCAGTTTTCTTCTGCCAATTCCATTAACATCGGCCGTCTGGTGCCCCAGATCGTTTACTATGTATATGCCTATGCCAGGCTTCTGGGAGAGGGACGGCTGGCGACGGGAGAAAAGATCAACGTGGTGGTTCCCACCGGTAATTTTGGCAATATTCTGGCGGCCTTTTATGCGAAGAACATGGGACTTCCCATCGCGAAGCTGATCTGTGCGTCCAATGACAATAAGGTATTGTATGACTTTTTTGCCACGGGAACCTATGACCGCAATCGGGAATTCGTTCTGACCTCCTCACCCTCCATGGACATCCTTATTTCCAGTAATCTGGAGCGATTGATTTATCGGATTGCGGGAGAGGACGCGGAGCGGAACCTGGCGTTTATGGAGGCTTTAAGCAGTCATGGCAAGTACGAGATTACGACAGAAATGCGGGCGGCCCTGCAGGATTTCTATGGAAATTTTGCCACGGAGGAAGAGGTGGCGGCTACAATCCGTAGGATCTATGAAGATTGCGGTTATGTGATTGACACCCATACTGCCGTCGCGGCTTGTGTGTATCGGAAGTATGCGGAGGAGACAAAGGATGGGACGAAGACGGTGATCGCCTCCACGGCAAGCCCGTTTAAGTTTACCAGAAGCGTCATGGAGGCGATTGATCCCCAATACGCATCCATGGGGGACTTTGAACTGGTGGATCGGCTGTCGGCCCTGGCCGGCGTGGCGGTGCCCAAAGCGATTGAAGAAATCCGGGATGCGCGGATCGTGCATGACCATGTCTGCGAAAAAGATGAGATGAAAGATGTCGTGAAGAAGTTTTTGGGTATAGAATAAGACGTAGGAAATCCAGGGAACCAAATTTTCAAAAGAAGTTTGGTCCCCTGGATTTTTTGAAAGGATTTTTGCCGCCGCCCTTTATGATTTTCTCTTTTTAATAGGAATATAATCCTTGTCTTCCCCGATGGGCTTGTAGGCAGGACGGATGATCTTGCCGTTATTGGCCAGCTCTTCCAGTCTGTGCGCGCTCCATCCGGTGATTCTGGCAATGGCAAAGATGGGTGTGTACAGCTCCATGGGCAGCCCCAGCATATGATAGACAAAGCCGGAATAGAAGTCCACGTTGATGCTGACGCCTTTATAAATTTTACGCGTTTCCCCGATCACCTCCGGAGCCAGGCGCTCCACAAGAGAGTATAATTCAAATTCTTTTTTCAGCCCTTTTTCTTCGGACAATTTTTCCACGAAGCTTTTAAAGATCACGGCGCGGGGGTCGGACTTGGAGTAAACAGCGTGGCCAACGCCGTAAATCAGGCCCGCATGATCGAAGGCATCTTTGTTTAAAAGCCTGCGCAGATAATTGGCCACTTCTTCCTCGTCGGTCCAGTCGGAAAGCTCTTTCTTCATATCTTCAAACATCTGCACCACCTTGATGTTGGCGCCGCCGTGTCTGGGACCTTTTAAGGAACCGATAGAGGCCGCAATGGTGGAATAGGTGTCCGTCAGAGAGGAGGTCACCACATGGGTCGTAAAGGTGGAATTGTTGCCGCCGCCATGTTCCATATGCAATACAAGGGCAATGTCCAGAATTTTCGCTTCCAGAGGCGTATAAGAGCTGTCCGGACGAAGAATATGTAAAATGTTTTCGGCAGTGGACAAGGTGGGTACCGGCTGGTGGATGTAAAGACTTTTGCCGTCGTGATAGTGACTATAGGCTTGATATCCGTAGATGCTGAGCAGAGGGAAAAGACTGATGAGCTGCAGGCATTGCCTGAGCACGTTGGGGATGGAGGTGTCATCCGCCCGGTCGTCGTAGGAATAGAGGGTCAGGACGCTCCGCGCCAGGGTATTCATCATGTCTTTGCTTGGGGCTTTCAGGATAATGTCTCTGACAAAGCTGGTAGGAAGTGTCCGGTAGTTGGCCAGCATCTCCTGAAAGGTTTTGAGCTCCTTTGCGTTGGGAAGCTTGTCGAATAACAGCAGATACGTGATTTCTTCAAATCCAAACCGTCCCTCCGAGGTGAAGCCCTGTACTAAATCTTTTACATCGTAACCGCGGTAGAAAAGCCGTCCATGACAAGGAACGCTGACTCCGTCCACGATTTCCGAGGCCCGCACATCGGAAATATGCGTTAATCCCGCGAGGACCCCTTTGCCGTTCAAATCTCTTAAGCCCCGTTTGACTTCGTATTTTGTGAAAAGCTCCGAATCGATCACCCCTGCTTCCTCGGACAGCTTTGCAAGCCTGAGCAGTTCTGGCGTGATCTCAGAGTAATGATTGGTCTCCGTGTAATTCAAATCATATCAGCCCCTTTCAAAAAACAATGGTTGTCATATTTCTATGCCATCTTTATACTAATAAATTAGCTGGTCAACACAGCATTCTGAAAACGCACCCCCTATGCCGTGATCGAACAACTACAACTATCATACCATGAAACAAATGGGTATGGCAAGCAAAAAGGAATATGTTCATTAAATTTTCATATGTCGTTCATGAATCGCGTATAGCCAGCCTTGCAATGACTGCTGTTCAGACTCCGCCAGGAGACCCCGGAAGCCGGCAGGGGTTCCCGTTCATGCGCGCTTACGCTTGAAGAAAAATACAGTGGACATCGTGTTCCGGCTGTTTCCGGTGGGCCGTCTGGACTGTTGCCGCTTCTCAGGGTTTTCTGATGTTTTTATTGCTTTTTCATAATATTGGTATTAAAATAAAAGCTAAGCGGCGTCTTGTCGGGATGCAGAGGAGGGAGGAAAGCATGACGATTCAGGAAATGTTGTCCCATGTGGATCATACCTTGTTGAAGCCTTATGCGACCTGGGGGGAGATTCAGAAGCTGTGCGAAGAAGCGATTCGGTATCATACCGCCAGCGTGTGCGTTCCGCCCGCTTATGTGAAGCGGATTCATGATACATATGGGGAGAAAGTCCGGATTTGTACCGTGGTGGGATTTCCGCTGGGGTACAGTGTGACGGCGGCGAAAGCGGCAGAGGTGGAGACGGCATTGGCGGAGGGCTGCTATCTGACCGGAGAGGAAAAGCTCGCGATGTGCAAGGCGGTCACGGCGGCCGGCGGGATCTCCACGTTGGAGGATCTGCAGATGTTTTTGGAGTTGGGCTGTGACCGGATTGGGACATCCAGGGCCGTAGGGCTGTGCAAGGAATAGAAAACGAAGGGAAGGGAAAGACAGATGGTAAATCAGGTGATTTTGGACAGATTAAAGGCGTTGCGTGAGGTTATGGCGCAGAAAGGCATAGACTTTTACATGATGCCCACGGCGGATTTTCATAATTCCGAATACGTGAACGACTATTTTAAGGTGCGTGAGTTTTTCTGCAACTTTTCCGGTTCCAATGGCACGCTTCTGGTATGGCAGGAGGGGGCCGGGCTTTGGACGGACGGAAGATATTTTATCCAGGCGGAAAAAGAGCTGGTAGGAACCAGTGTAAAGCTGTTCCGGATGCTGGATGACGGTGTGCCTACCCTGGAAGAATTTTTAAAAAGCCGGATGCGGGACGGGCAGACCCTGGGCTTTGACGGGCGTGTGATTACCGCGTCTGAGGGCAAGCGTTATGAAAAGGTGCTGGAGGGCAAAGGAATTACCTTTGCTTATGAACAGGACTTGGCGGAGGAAATCTGGACGGACAGACCCGCTTTTCCGGCTGGGCCAGTGACGGTTCTGGCGGAAGAAGCAGCGGGCAAAAGCGTGGAAGAGAAGCTGGAAGAGGTGCGGCGCAGGCTGAAGGAAGAGGGGGCCGACGCGTTTTTCCTGGCAAAGCTGGATGATCTGATGTGGCTCTTCAATATCCGTGGCTGTGATGTGGAGTGCAATCCGGTGGCTATGTCCTATGCTTACCTGACCCAGAACGAGGCTACTTTGTTCCTGCAGGGCAAGGCACTGAATGAAGAGGTGCGGGCATATTTGGCCCGCCATCAGATCCGTGTGGAGGAATATGATGCGGTAGGCACCTATTTGAAAAACCTGCCCGAGGGACAGAGGATTCTGGCGGACGTGGGACAGTGCAGCTATTCCTTCTATAAGATTTTGTCTGAGAAACAGAAGCTGGTGGAAAAAAAGAATCCCACCCTGCTTTTGAAGGCGGTGAAGAATCCCGTGGAGCTGGCCAATATGGAACGAGTATTCCTGCAGGACAGCGTGGCGGTGACCAAGTTCATTTATTGGCTGAAAACCCATGTGGGAAAAGAGGAAATTACCGAAGTGACGGCGGCGGATTATTTGGAGGGGCTGCGCAGACAGATTCCCGGGTTCCTGGATTTATCGTTTCCGACCATCGCGGGTTACAAGGCCAACGCGGCCATGATGCATTACGAGGCCACACCGGACAACTGCGCCGTTCTGGAGCCCGAAGGGATGCTGTTGGTGGATTCCGGCGGACAGTACCTGGGAGGCACCACGGACGTCACCAGAACCATCGTGCTTGGGCCGATTTCGGATGAGATTAAGATGCATTACACCCTGACTGCGGCGGGAATGCTGCAACTGACTAACGCGAAGTGGCTTTATGGCTGCACGGGCAGGAACCTGGACATTCTGGCCAGAGAGCCGCTTTGGAAAATTGGACTGGACTATAAATGCGGCACGGGACATGGCGTGGGTTATATTTTGAACGTGCATGAGGGCCCCCAGAATATGCGCTGGAGATTTACGGGCGGCATGGTCGAAGCCGCGTTGGAAGCGGGGATGGATATTACAAACGAGCCCGGAGTTTATATTGAGGGAAGCCACGGCATCCGGATTGAGAACGTGATGGTGGCGAAAAACGGCGAAAAGAACGAATATGGGCAGTTTATGTACTTTGATACCCTGACCTATGCGCCGATCGACAGAGAGGCGATCGATGTGAAGTACCTTACGGAAGTACAGAGAGGGTACTTGAATGAATACCACAGAAAAGTATACGAAAAGGTGGGGCCGTTCCTGGAGGAAGAGGAAAGGAAGTGGCTGGAGGAGGTTACCAGAGAGATTTAAGTGTCCAATATAAGAAAGACTTTCCGCTGCCAACAAAGGCGATTTACATTTCCTCCAACAGCCGCGGCAGTTCTTCCGGGGAGAAAGGGTGACGCCAAAGGTCGGGTTATCAAGAATCTTTCATAATTCTCATTTCACATTTACTTAAATTGACGGTCAGGGCTCATAGACCCTTATAAGGATAAATCATGAATAATATCAGTCTTGCAGGTCAATGGGATTTTCGGTTAGATCCCGATGATCAGGGCTTTGCGGCCCATTGGGAGCAGAAACCGTTCCCGGATAAAATTCAGATCCCCGGCATTTTGCAGGCCCAGGGTTATGGGGATCTTGTCAGTACAGCTACCGCCTGGGTTTCCTCTTTGCATGATCCTTTATGGTATTTGCGGGATGAATATCAATACGGTCTGGAGAAAGCGGCTGAGAAAGCTGATTGTGAGGCCGCTGCGGAAGAACGCGTTAATCAGGGGGGAAAAGAGTCTGTAAGGATTCCCTTTTTAAGCCAGCCTCCCAGACATTATTTGGGAAAGGCCTGGTATCGTCGGGAATTTGAAGTATCGGAAGCCAATTTCGGGCAATTTGCCTATTTTCACATGGAATGTGTCAAGTGGCGCACGACCGTCTGGCTGGATGGTTGTAAAATCGGAGAGGAGCAGTCCCTTTGCGTTCCCCACGAATTTCCCCTGGGGCGTTTGGAACAAGGTCTCCATACGCTCACAGTCTGTGTTGATAACGGCATTCTGCTCCCTTACCGCTTGGATGGACATGGCATTTCGGATGCGTTGGGCGCTGCGTGGAATGGCATGGCAGGTGCGGTGGAGCTTCGTTTTGTCCCGCTCATAGAGCTAAAAAGCGTTCAGATTTACCCCATAGAGGCCTTAGGCCCATCCATGACTTACATGGCTAAGATTTGTCTGCTGAATCATACGGAGGAAGAGTGCGATGTAACCTTGGAGGAAGTAGACGGCCGGTGTCTGAATCTGCAGCTTCCCAAAGGTACCACCGATATTGAATTGCGTGGTCTCCGCCATTTTGCGCGGGAAGAATGGTGGGACGAATTTTCCCCGCGTCTACAGGAAAGCGCCTATATTCTCCGGACACCCTTTGGCGAGGATCGGCGCACGGTTTCTTTTGGTCTGCGCAAGGCGGAGGTCAGGGACGGAAAGTTTTGGATCAATGGGCGGCAGGCCTATTTCCGCGGAACCCATTTCGGCGGGGATTATCCCTTGACGGGGCATCCGGAATGCGGAGTCGCCTGGTGGAGAGAAAAAATGCGGATTCTTAAGGAGTGGGGGATGAATTTCATCCGCTGTCATTCCTATTGTCCGCCGGAGGCTGCTTTTACCGCTGCCGATGAGGAAGGCGTTTATCTGCAGGTGGAGTGCTGTATGTGGGAAACCTTTCGGCCTGGAGAGGTGCTTTCGGACGTGGCAGTGCAGGAGGCCCGGCGGATTTTGGAGTCCTTTGGAAATCATCCCTCCTTTCTTATGATGTCCCCCTCTAACGAGCCCGCCGGTTCCTGGCAGGAGCCGCTGGCCCATTGGGTGGAGGTATGTAAGGCCTTGGATAACCGGCGTCTTTATACGGCGCAGTCCGGCTGGCCTTATCCTTGTCCATTGGATGAGATAACGGGGACGGATTACCTCTATTTCCACCGTGCGGGACAAAAAGGGAATACCATGATTCGCGGCTATCGGGGCTGGCACGGCGGGGATTACGGGAAAGCGTTGGAAGGAGCGCGACATCCTGTAATCTGCCATGAACTGGGGCAGTGGTGCAGTTACCCGGATTATAGCGTGACGGAGGAATTCAAGGGTTACTTAAAGCCTGGTAATTATGATATTTTTCGCGAAAGCCTGCGAGCCCACGGTTTGGAAGGAATGGATGCAGACTTTGCTTACCATTCCGGCAAATTGCAGGCATTGATGTATAAGGAGGATCTGGAGGCTAATTTCAGGACTCCCTCCCTTTACGGCTTTGAATTATTGGATTTGCATGATTACCTGGGGCAGGGATCTGCCCTGGTGGGAGTTCTGGATGCTTTCTGGCGGCCCAAGGGGGCGATTGCCGCGGCGGAATGGCGTGAATTTTGCGGCCAGACCGTGGTTCTTGCCAGAATCAAGAGTTATGTGGTCGCCTATGGCGAGGAATTGCATATTCCGGTGGAGGTTTGTCATTTTGGCAAAGAGGATCTGGGAGAGTGTACGATTTCCTGGAGTCTGGAGCAAGGACCTTTTCAGAAGCAAGGAAACCAACCTGGGCAGAAGGAAACGCCGCATCAGACGGATGTGCCAACGCAAGGGCGCGCAGAGATCGTTGCCCGGGGCAGTTGGCGTCGTTCCGTCACAATCGGCAAAAATCAGGAAGTGGGTGTGATTCAAGTGCGGCTGGGGTCTCTGGCGTCATTTGATCCTCCGGCGGCTGATTCTCTGGATCAGCCAGTGTCTGAATGCCAGTCCGTTTTTCAACTTTATCCCGCCCGCTATGTCCTGCGTGTCTGGATCAATGGAACCGCCTGCCGCAATCACTGGAATCTGTGGGGCTATCCGCAGCAGGCGCCGGCAGTTTCCCGGTCCGACATTCTCTGTACGGACAAATGGTCCGAGATGCGGACAGCCCTGCAGGAGGGGCGCAAAGTCTTGTTTTTCCCGGATGAGCAGTCCCTTGACTATGCTTGTCCGCCGGTTCCTTTCCGCCCGGTCTTCTGGAACGCCCAGATGGGGCCTACCTGGGGACGGGGCATGGGCATTCTCTGTGAAAAGGACCATCCTGCCTTTGACCGTTTTCCCACCGACTCCTATGCGGATTGGCAGTGGGAAGGGCTTTTATGGGGTTCCAGGGGTTTTCGAATGGAGCATTTTTCCACACAGCCCCATGTCTTGGTGCGAGCGATCGATGAATGGAATCGAAACGATAATCTGGCCCTGCTCTTTGAATGTAAAGTGGGAAAGGGCCGTCTGATGGTCTGCACGATGCCGCTGCCAAAGCAGTCGGAGCGCTCTGCCCCATCGCGCTGGCTTTTGTATTCGCTGCTGCAGTATCTGCGGTCAGAGCGGTTTGATCCTGCGGAAAGGGTGGCTTTGGAGGACCTGGAATATTGCCGCCTTGAGCATAACGTATTGGGTACGCTGGGCGGGAAAATTTTCGAAGAGCGCTGCCCGGAAAGGCTTTTGACAGAGCTGATGGACGGGGATGGCAATACCTGGACGCGTCTGCAGGACGGTTATCCATATTGCCTGCGCATGGAATGGGAGAAGCCCCAGCCGGTAAAAGGCGTTTACTATCTGCCCAGGCAGGACGTGCGCAACCATGAGGGTGAAGTCTGCAGTTACCGGATCGAAGCCTGGTTTGAGAAAGATTTATGGAAAGAAAAGATGCCGAAAGAAAGTACGCGGCAAGCCGGTGGGGAAGAGAATCAGCGGCAAGGCTGGCGGGAAGTGGTCCGCGGAGAGCTGCGTTCCACGTTCCAGCCTCATCGGATTCTTTTCCCTGAAGTGGTATCTGCCAGGAGGCTGCGGTTTGTGGTCGAGTCGGGTTTTGCCGACGGGGAAGCGGAAATCTTTACATTTGGGCAGGGCGGGTGGCATAAGAAAAAAGGGGTGCCGTCCGACGGCTTTTTTGCGGCGGCGGTTTTGGATGTGCTGCTTGATCGGGAATGGATGGAAGCCGGCAGCGGCGGTATTACGGAAAGCGAGGCCAAGACTTCCACGGCGGAGATCGATGCCTGATTTTTCCGGCAGCAGGCTCGCTTGAGGTGCGCGGTATCTATTCCCGTCTGGCATAGGAAAGGTTTGGTATTCGAGGAGAATGGCATAGAAACTATTTATGGGGAGGCGGCGGAATGATTTTTCAATGCAAAAATTGCGGCGGAAACGTGGTTTACAGTCCGGAAAAGAAAATGATGTATTGTCCGTACTGTGAAAGCACGGGGAGCGAGCAGCGCAGGGACAGCCAGGGAGATATCCATATTTGTCCCAATTGTGGCGGAGAGCTGCCCGTGGAAGAGCATACCAGCGCCACAAGGTGCCCTTATTGCGATAACTATATTATTTTCAATGAACGGGTGGAGGGAGAATATGCTCCGGACCTGGTGATTCCTTTCCAATATAGCCTGGAGATGGTGAAGAAGCTTATGCGGGAAAAGTTTAAGGGGAGTATTTTCGCCCCGACGGACTTCCTCTCGGAAGTACGGCTGAATACCATGGAGGGGGATTATGTGCCGTTCTGGCTCTACGATTACAATGTAAATTGTCAGTATCGCGGCGAGGGCAGAAAGGTGAGAGTCTGGGTCAATGGAGATACGGAATATACGGAGACCAGCATTTACGATATTGTACGGGACATGGACGTGAGCTTTGAAAAAATACCGGCGGACGCTTCCATACGGATGCCGGACGAGATCATGGATTTGATGGAGCCCTACAGCTATGACCAGCTGCAGCCTTTCCGGGCGGAATTTCTTTCCGGATTTCTGGGGGAAAAATATAATATGCCCGCTGAACAGACGGAGGGCCGCGCCAAAGGGAAAATGGAGGGGGACGCCAATCAATTGCTGCGGCGGACGATCACCGGCTACGGCAGCGTGGTGAACCAAAGTCAGAACATTCGGATCAATGGGCGCAAAACCAGTTATGGTCTGCTTCCGGTCTGGGTTTATACTTACCAATACAAGGGGCAGGATTATCCTTTCTACATCAACGGCCAAACGGCCAAAATCGTGGGAAAGGTTCCTGTTTCGAAAGCGAAGGTATGGGCTTACGGCGCGACGCTTTGGGCGGCTCTTACGGCGATTTTGGCCTGTGTCTATGGGATTCTGGCGCTTTGAGTGTTGGGGAGGGCGTTATGACGGAAAGAGAATGGAAAAGGGAAACAATCAAGCAATATTTACGATATTTTAGGATCTGGTTCCTGATTTTGGGAATCGTGTTGGTGGTATTCTTGGGCAAATTGGGGTTCCGTCTTACCAGAGGGGAGGCGGAACGCGGAAATACAGCTGCTCCTGCCGAGCGGGTTTATGATTATGCCGACGTGCTGAGCGATGAGGAAGAGGCGGCCCTGCGTCAGCTCATTGCAACAAAAGAGGGGCAGATCGCCTGTGACATCGTCCTGGTGACTGTTCGGGAGGAAATCGGAGAACGCCCCAGTACAAGGGAGCAGGCGCTGCGGGATCTGGCGGATAATTTTTACGATGATAACAATTTCGGTTATGACCGTATCCACGGGGATGGAGTGCTGTTGATGGATAACTGGTACGAAGGGCAGATGAGTACCTGGCTTTCCACCTGCGGAGCGGCGGGATGGCGGTTTGATGACAGGCGAATCAATGACGTTCTGGATGCGGTTTACCGGTATATCGACAATGATCCTTATCGGGCTTATCGGGCTTATGTGGAAGAAGCGGCGAGTATCATGTCAGGGGAAAGCAGGTTCTCGTTCTTCCCGATTCTGATCCTGATCCTTCCATTGGTGGTCATGCTGGTCTTTGTATGCGGAAAGCTGAAATCCCCTTTAGGAGAGGATACGGCGCCTGCCATGGCCTATGTGGTTGGCGGACAGCCTGCCATGCGCGTACAGACGGATCAGCTTAAGAATCGCCTGGTATCCAGGCGCAGGATTCCCAAACCCTCCGGCGGAGGGGGATCCGGCCATGGCGGCGGTGGCGGTCATGTCAGCAGCGGAGGCGTGCATCATGGCGGCGGCGGAAGAAGCAGATAAGGAAAAAGAGTATTGAACACAAAAAAGCACCCCTCGACGGTTAAGGGGTGCTTCACTGTTCTATCAAAAAAATTAAGCCATCTGGTTTACGGCCTTGCTAATACGGGAAACCTTTCTAGCGGCATTGTTCTTGTGATAAATGCCCTTGCTGGCAGCCATTTCGATCGTTTTAGTAGCAGCAGCAAGCTCAGCGGTGGCGGCCGCCTTGTCGCCGGACTCGATAACAGCGTATACTTTCTTTATCGCTGTCTTCACGCCGGATTTGATGGCTTTATTTCTATCAGCCTTTGCGCGGTTTACTAAAATTCTCTTTTTAGCGGATTTAATGTTAGCCAAGATCTACACCTCCATTTTCATATGCGTTCTGCTTTTTCCACAATAGAAAACACAGTTCGTGAATTTCCTATTATCCTGAATCCAATGTTCCCTTAGCCAGACACGGCGACTAACGTAAACATACAGTTGTATTCTATAAAATATCTGGAAATTTGTCAATACATAAATTTCTTTTTTTTTGTAAAAGCTATGAGCAAAGGTTACAGAACAGACGTGTTTCGCCGGTAAGTTTCACTGATCCGGCGGTTATGGGTCCGGGGAAAGCCCGGACTGGACGCGGAAGTCCGGGACGGCGCAGGAGCAGGAGGAGAGAAAATGGGAAATTTTCAGGTAAGGACAGATTTGGCGCTGGAAGCGCGGGAGAGCATCAGCGAGGCGGACAGTGAGCTGCGGGGTGTGGACGTGGACGAGTACTACCTGGAAGAAGAGGACATACGGGTGACAAAGGTCGTGATTGACACCAAGAATGCAGCCAGGGCCATGGGTAAGCCCATGGGGGTTTATGTGACCATGGAAGCCCCCGCCATGGTGGAACCCGACGATGATTATCATAAGGAAATATCGGGGTGTCTTGCTCAGGAGCTGCGGCAAATGATTCCGGATTCCGATAAGGAACAGTCCATTCTGGTGGTGGGACTGGGTAACCGGGAGGTAACGGCGGATGCTTTGGGACCGCAGGTGGTGGATAACCTTTTCATTACAAGGCATGTTGTCAAGGCCTATGGAAAAGCGGCTTATAATAAGGAAAGCATGAACCTGATCAGCAGCATCGAACCGGGCGTCATGGCGAAGACGGGCATGGAGACCGCGGAAATCGTCAAAGGCGTGATCGAAGAAACGAAGCCGGACGTGGTAGTGGTCATTGACGCGCTGGCCGCCCGCAGCACCAAACGACTGAATCGCACCATCCAGATCACCAATACCGGAATTCAGCCTGGTTCCGGCGTGGGCAACCACCGTAATGCCTTGACCCGGGAAAGCCTGGGGGTGCCGGTGATCGCCATCGGCGTTCCCACGGTGGTGGATGCTGCCACGATTGTCGGAGATGCGTTGGAAAAGCTGCTGAGCGAGGAGGGAGACTTCGACAAGGTAAAATATATGGGGCATCATCGGGCCGCGTTTTCGGAATTGAATAATATGTATATGACGGGAAAGGATATTGACGCGGTGATCAAGCGGGTCAGCTACACCGTTTCCGAAGGCATCAATATGGCGTTGGAGCTGGGAGATTCCTGCGCATAGACCGGTCAGAGACGGCATATATATAGAACAACCATCGGAGCAAGGAGTGTTGCGTCGTTAAAATAGGGAAACGATATGTCGGTCTCGCGCTGGCCGCAGTGGGACTGGCTTTTCTTTTGATGCTTGCGGGAAAACGGGGCTCCGATGAGGATGGAACAGTGGAAAAGACATCCTTGGGAAAAGCTTTGGGGTCCTATTTTGCGGAGATTCTTGGGCGGTCAATTCAGGAAACCTTTGTACCGGTATTTGCTTTTGTGGAAGAGGAACAGGGAATCTGGCAGGCCATTGTGGAAAACCAGATGGATTTTATAATGCCCCTTTATCATTTTGGAGCAAAGGGAGAGGATGATGTGACGGGTGGAAAGCTTTCCATCGAGGATATCTTGCGGGAGGAAGGACGGGAAGAAATGCCTCAGGAGGAAGGACAAGAAGCCTTTCCTGGAGAGAACGGGGAAGAAGCCTCTCGGGAGAACGACCGGGACGAGGCCTTCCTGGAGGAAGGACCAAACGAAGCTCTGCGAGAGGATGAAACGGGTGAGGATACGCAGGATAGTATTTTCAATATTCTGGCCTTATTTGAGGCGGAAAATGACTTGGCAAAGAACCAGATGCAGGATGGAGCGTCCCAAGGGGCTGCGGCCTCCGACGGAGCCTCCACAGGGGACGCGGGACCAGGTTCCACTGTTGGCGGCGCATCTGCGGACACGGCTTCCGGAGACGATTCTGGAACGGTCGTTCCACCTGGAGAAACGACGGAAACGGATTCAGGCGCTGACGCTGGCGCGGAAGGGGATGTTGACGACCTTTCGGCCTCCGCGGCAGGAGGAGTCCTGGGAAATCTGAGCGGCACGGGTTTTGTGCCTCATACGGAAAAATTGGCGGAAGTGGATTTGAACGGACTCAGGGATTATGAGACCCTGGTGCAGACCTTTTACACCGTGGATTCTTCCACAATGATCGGAAGCGACCAGTTAAACGTGGAAACGCTTGCCGGTAAGGATCTCAGCATCGACAAGAACGCCGAGGGGCCCCAGATTCTGATTTACCATACCCATTCCCAAGAGGCCTTTGCGGATTCCGTGAAAGGGGATCGTGCCACCTCCATCGTGGGCGTGGGGGATTATCTGACCCGGATTCTGACAGAGCAGTATGGCTATCAGGTGCTGCATCATGACGGTACCTATGATGTGCCGTCCAGGGATGACGCTTATTCCGTGGCGCTTCCCGCCATTGAGAAGCTTCTGGAGGAAAACCCCACGATTCAGGTGGTGATCGACTTACATAGAGATGCCATGGATGAGAAAACCCATTTGGTCACGGAAATCGATGGAAGGCCTACCGCCCGCTTCATGTTTTTCAATGGGTTGAGCAGAACGCGCAAGACAGGAAATATTTCTTATTTATATAATGAAAATCTGGATGACAATCTGGCGTTTTCCTTTCAGCTGCAGAGGAAAGCGATGGAATATTATCCGGGACTTACCAGAAGAATTTATCTAAAAGCCTATCGATACAATATGCATCTGCGGCCCAGGAATCTGCTGATCGAGCTGGGGGCCCAAAACAATACGGTGGAGGAGGCCATGAATGCCTGTGATCCCATTGCCCATATTTTAGACATGGTTTTATCAGGGGAAGGGTAAACAACTCTTGCGATATCCATTTTTTTCTGCTACAATCAGTTCAGAACGAGCAGAAAGGACAAGGCAAATGGCAGCAATAGACCAAAGTAAAATTCGAAATTTTTGCATTGTTGCACATATCGATCACGGGAAATCCACGCTTGCGGACCGTATCATAGAGCGGACGGGACTTTTGACCAGTAGGGAGATGCAGGCGCAGGTTCTGGACAATATGGATTTGGAGCGTGAGCGGGGCATTACCATCAAGGCCCAGGCGGTGCGCACAGTTTACAAGGCAAGGGACGGTGAGGAATACATTCTGAACCTTATCGATACACCGGGTCATGTGGACTTTAATTATGAGGTGAGCCGGTCTCTGGCGGCCTGTGACGGAGCCATTCTGGTAGTGGATGCCGCCCAGGGAATCGAAGCCCAGACTCTGGCCAATGTATATTTGGCGTTGGATCACAATCTGGACGTGTTCCCGGTGATCAACAAGATCGATCTGCCCAGCGCGGATCCGGAGCGGGTTATCGAAGAGATTGAGGACGTGATCGGACTGGAGGCCCATGATGCCCCCTTGATTTCCGCGAAGAACGGGATCGGGATTGACGAGGTGCTGGAGCAGATTGTGAAAAAGATTCCGGCCCCCAAGGGAAGTGCGGACAATCCTCTTCAGGCTTTGATTTTTGATTCCGTGTATGATGCGTACAAAGGGGTCATTGTATTCTGCCGTATCATGGAAGGCACGGTGCGGAAAGGGACCGTGGTCCGGATGATGGCCACGGGCGCCAGGGAAGAAGTGGTGGAGGTAGGTTACTTCGGCGCGGGGCAGTTCATTCCCTGCGAGGAGCTGAGCGCGGGCATGGTGGGCTATCTTACCGCTTCCATCAAGAATTTAAAGGATACCCAGGTGGGTGACACGGTGACGGACGATAATCGGCCTTGCAGTGAGCCCCTGCCGGGTTATAAAAAGGTACAGTCCATGGTGTTTTGCGGGATGTATCCCGCGGACGGAGCCAAATATCCGGATCTGAGGGACGCCCTGGAGAAGCTGAAGCTCAACGATGCTTCCTTGAATTATGAGCCGGAGACATCCGTTGCCCTGGGCTTCGGTTTCCGCTGTGGTTTTCTGGGACTTCTTCATCTGGAGATCATTCAGGAGCGTCTGGAACGGGAATACAATCTGGATCTGGTGACTACCGCGCCCGGCGTTGTCTACAAGATTCATAAGACCAACGGAGAGGTGCTGGAACTGACCAATCCCGCCAATATGCCCGACGCCTCCGTGATTGAATACATGGAGGAGCCGATCGTGTCGGCGGAGATCATGGTTACCTCGGAATATATCGGTTCCATCATGGAGTTGTGTCAGGAGCGGCGCGGCCGCTATCTGGGGATGGAATATATCGAGGAAACCAGGGCCTTGTTAAAATATGAGCTTCCGCTGAATGAGATTATTTATGACTTTTTCGACGCGCTGAAATCCCGTTCCAGAGGTTATGCTTCCTTTGACTATGATTTAAAGGGCTACGAGCAGTCTCGTCTGGTGAAGCTGGACATCCTGATCAATCGGGAAGAGGTGGATGCCCTTTCCTTTATCGTACATGCGGATTCCGCCTATGAGCGGGGGCGTAAGATGTGTGAAAAGCTGAAGGATGAAATCCCCAGACATCTCTTCGAGATCCCTATTCAGGCGGCGGTGGGCGGTAAGATTATTGCCAGGGAGACGGTCAAAGCCATGCGGAAAGACGTGCTGGCCAAGTGCTATGGCGGTGACATTACCCGTAAGAAGAAGCTTCTGGAGAAGCAGAAAGAAGGAAAGAAGCGTATGCGCCAGATCGGAAACGTGGAGGTTCCGCAAAAGGCGTTTATGAGCGTCTTGAAGCTGGATGATAAAAAATAATCCCGACGGGGGTCGGGGGAATTCCCTGCCGCCCCTGGAACTCTATCTTCATATCCCTTTTTGCATCCGCAAATGCAATTACTGTGATTTCCTCTCGGCTCCCGCGGAGCTTTCGGTACAAGTCCGTTATATGAAAGCGTTAGGCGCGGAGCTGGCGGGCCGAAGCGCCGAGGCCGCAGATCATGAGGTCCGTTCGGTTTTTCTGGGCGGAGGGACTCCTTCCGTGGTGCCTGCGGAGGAAATCAGGTATCTTTTGGACCTGATTCGAGAGCATTACCACGTCAGCGCCGATGCGGAGATCAGCATGGAGGTCAATCCCGGAACCGTAGACAAGGAAAAGCTCGCCGTCTATCGGTCCGCCGGCATCAACCGCCTTAGCATCGGCCTGCAGTCCGCCGTGGAGGAGGAATTGCGCGTTTTAGGCAGAATCCATACCTTTTCCCAATTTTTAGAAACCTATGAGGCCGCAAGAGAAGCGGGTTTTACCAACGTCAACGTAGACCTGATGAGCGCCCTGCCGGGCCAGACCCTCGCCTCTTACCAGCGAACCCTGGAAACCGTGCTGGCATTGCGTCCTTTGCCGGAGCACCTTTCCGCCTACAGCCTGATCGTGGAGGAAGGAACCCCCTTTGCCCGCCTGCAGGAGCAGGGATGTCTCGCTCTTCCCGACGAGGACGAGGACCGCCTCATGTATGAGCGCACCGGAGAACTGCTGGCACGGGCGGGCTATCATCGCTATGAAATCTCCAACTATGCCCTCCCGGGCTACGAGTGCCGCCATAACACCGGCTACTGGATCCGCGTGGAATATTTGGGCTTTGGAATCGGCGCGGCCTCCCTATGGCAGGAAACCCGCTTCTCCAACGCTCCCTCCCTGGAAGCCTATCTGAAATCCCCCTTAGATGTCCGCACCCCTCCCGAAGTCCTGACCACCCAGGCCCAAATGGAAGAGACCCTTTTCCTGGGGCTGCGCCTTAGCCGGGGCATTACCAATACCGACTTTCAACGCAGGTTTCACCATTCTCTGCCTGAAATCTACGCTCCCGTTATCGCCCAAAACGTCCGTGATGCCCTCCTTGACTGGGACGGAGAACACCTCCGCCTTACCCTTCGCGGCATCGATCTGAGCAACTACGTTCTGGCTCAATTCCTCCTGTCCCCTGCGGCTTCCTCCTCCGGTCAATAATTTCCCCCATCCCCGTTTTTTATGGAAAGGCACTCCCCACCCTCCTCCGTCATAGATTAATACTAAGAGTGCTACTACGGAGGTTACCTTTTGAAAACCTTTCAAAAACCCCTAACCTCACAGGAAGAAGCCGAGTATGTCCGTCTGCTGAAATCGGAGGATGCGCGGGAGGCACGCATGGCCAAGGAAGTTTTGATAGAACGCAATCTGCGCCTGGTGGCGCATGTGGCGCATAAATACACGAATGTGGACGAGGATATGGAGGATTTGATCTCCATTGGCTGTATCGGTCTGATCAAGGCGATAGACACTTTCGATTCCAGCAAAGGCAGGTTGGCAACCTACGCCTGCCGCTGTATAGATAACGAGCTTTTGATGCTGCTTCGCAGTAAGAAGAAAACCTCCAAGGAAGTTTCTCTTTTCGAACCTATCGGGCAGGACAAAGAGGGGAACGAGATTCATCTGGTGGATGTGATAGAGCAGCAGCCGGTGGACGTGGTGGAACGCATGGAGCTGGCAGGCAATGTGAAGCGCTTGTTTCGCCTCCTGGATGAATGCCTGACACCGCGTGAGAAAGAAATCATTGTACTTCGTTACGGTCTTGGCGGGCAAAAAGAAATCACCCAGAACGAGATTGGCGCAAGACTTGGTATTTCACGCAGCTATGTTTCACGTATTGAGAAGAAAGCGCTGCACAAATTAAAAGAGAATTTTCAAAAACATGAAGATTCTGATGAGATCTGAGAAAATCTAAGGCATTTCGCTGAATGTATTTTCCCGCCTTTTACAAAAGAGAACGCATGGAAAAAGCGGCGGCGATAGGGATCCGCGGTATTTTCTGTGCGCAAAAACCAATGGACAAACCCAGGAGCCCGCGGATTGTTTTACCGCTCGCTTTGGGACCTATATTGAAAAAGAAAGGAGTAAATATGATCAGTACCATTATAGCAGGAGGCGTTTGCGGGGTAGAGGCCTATCTGGCCGCCGTTGAGGTGGATATTTCCACCGGTCTGCCGGGGTTTGGCATGGTCGGTTCCTTGAGCGGAGAGGTGAGAGAGGCCAGGGAACGGGTGCAGGTGGCGCTGCGCAATACCGGTTTCGACCAGCCGCCGATGAAAATTACGGTAAATTTGGCGCCGGCCAATATCAGAAAGGAGGGGACGGCTTACGATCTTCCCATTGCCGTAGGTGTCCTGCAATCCCTGGGATATTTTCACGCCTCCGATACGGAAAGCATTTTATTTATCGGAGAGCTGGGACTGGACGGGGAAATCAAAGGGGTGAACGGCGTCCTGCCCATAGTCAGGGAAGCCGCGCTGGGCGGGGTGCGCTGTTGTATCGTCCCCCGGGAAAATGTCATGGAAGGGGCGGTAATTCCCGGAATTTCCGTTCGGGGTGTCGGCAGCCTGCGGCAGCTGGTAGAATTTCTGCAGGCGCGGCCCGAGGAACGGGAGATGTTGCTGCCTGCTGTTCGCGTAGATATGGCAGAGTATCTGGCCCGGGAAACCCGGAAAGAAAAGCTGGATTTTTCTGAGGTCTGCGGCCAGGAAGGGGCCAGACGCGGGGCGGAGATCGCGGCGGCGGGATTTCATAATTTATTGATGATCGGGCCCCCCGGCGCGGGGAAGAGCATGATTGCCAGACGGATTCCCGGTATTCTGCCGCCGTTAACGATAGAGGAGAGCCTGGAGGTTTCCTCTGTCTATAGTGTGGCCGGTCAATTACAGGCTGGTTCCCTGATCCATCAGCGTCCCTTTCAGAGTCCGCATCACACCATTTCCCAGGCGGCGATGACGGGCGGCAGCAGCGTGCCCAGGCCTGGGGCGATCTCTCTGGCGCATCGCGGTGTTTTGTTTTTGGACGAGCTGCCGGAATTTTCCAGGACTGCGCTGGATAGCTTGCGGCAGCCCTTGGAGGAACGGGAAGTGCATGTGGCAAGGGTGTACGGGAATGTGACTTATCCGGCGGATTTTATGCTGGTTTGCTCCATGAACCCGTGTCCCTGCGGCTACTATCCGGATAAAAACAAATGTACCTGTACGGAACATGAGGTGCGGAAATATTTGGGGAGGATTTCAGGACCGGTTCTGGATCGGATCGATCTGTGTGTGGAGATTTTGCCGGTGGAGGTGTCCAGGCTGCGCCGTCCGTCGGGGGAGTCCAGCGGGGAAATCCGAAAGCGGGTCATGGCGGCCCGGAGGATGCAGGAGGAACGATACCGTGGACGGGAAGGAAAGTGGAATTTCAACGCGGATATTTCCGCCGCGGAAATCGGTACCTATTGCCGCCTTGGGCCATCGCAGCGCAGACTGATGGAGCAGGCTTACGAAGCCATGGGGCTGAGCGCCAGGGGATATCATCGAACGCTCCGGGTGGCCAGAACCATTGCGGATTTGGCCGGAGAGGAGCAGATTCGGGAGGAACATCTGATGGAGGCCCTGTGTTTCCGAATGACGGACCAGGCCTATTGGGGGAGGGGATCATCGCATGAAGCAGGAAGTGTATGAATATTGGCTGTATAATGTCCCAAACGTGGGCTGGAAAACCATCCAGAGACTTTTCCGGATTTTTGGCACGCCGGAAGAAGTTTACAGGGCGTCACCGGATGATTTGAAAAAGCAGTTGTCAGAGCGTCAGGCAGCGGGACTTCTGACGCTTCGGGAGACCTGGGACTTGGAGGGGGCCTTTGAAAAAATGACGGCTGCAGGGATCCATTTTCTTACGGCGACCTCTCCGGCATATCCGGGACGTTTGAAGGAAATCCCGGATCCGCCTTATGGCATTTTTTATAAAGGCAGTCTGCCGCGGGACGAAGCGCTGTCAGTGGCGGTTATCGGGGCCAGGGAGTGTTCGGAATATGGCTGTTATGTGGCAAAGGCCCTGGGAAAGGCTTTTGCGGAGAACGGCGTGCAGGTGATCAGCGGTATGGCCCGGGGAATTGACGGAATCAGCCAGGAGGCGGCCCTGGATGGGGGAGGATGCTCTTTTGGCGTGCTGGGCTGCGGAGTGGATATCTGTTATCCGGCCCAGAATCGCCCGCTTTATGAGAGGCTTCTGGAAAAAGGGGGCGTTCTTTCCTCTTACCCGCCGGGAACCCGGCCCCAGCCCTCTCTCTTTCCGCCCCGCAACCGCATTGTGAGCGGGCTGGCCGACGCGGTCATCGTGGTAGAGGCCAGACAGCGCAGCGGCACCCTGATCACGGTGGATATGGCCCTGGAGCAGGGCAGGGAAGTCTATGTGGTTCCCGGACGACTGACGGACCGTTTGAGTGACGGCTGCAACCAACTGATCAGGCAAGGGGCAGGGGTCCTGTTGTCACCGGAAAGCTTTCTTCAGGAGTTGAGCCGGCTTTTTCCCAGGAAAGGAATCACGGAAAAGCCATATAAAAGCGAACCCGAAATGGGAACAAAAGAACAGGCCGCAGAGGGATTGGAACGTCATCTGATCGGCAGACCAATCGACGGATCGGATCAAACACTGGAAGAAGCCCTTCTTTCCCGTTTGGATTTTTACCCGAAATCGGTGGAGCAGCTTGGCGGAAATCTGCCCGGTTCCCCAGGCTATCATGAGACTCTTGCGGCGCTTATGCGCCTTTGTCTCAGAGGTCTGGCAGCACAGTCCGGGGTAGGGTACTTTCATAAAAAGGGATGAAAAATGTTGAGTTTTCCGATGGAAGAGGTTATAATGATTTTCAGAGCATAGGGAAAGGATGTGGGGTTCATGGTCAGAGAGCATACAAAGACGGTGAAGATTGGTGATCGAGTCATCGGGGGAGGGAATCCGATTCTGATTCAATCCATGACCAATACAAGGACGGAGGATGTGGCGGCCACCGTGGCACAGATTCTGGCGTTGGAAGCGGCGGGCTGTGAGATCATCCGCTGCACCGTGCCGACCCTGGAGGCGGCGAAGGCGCTGACAGAGATCAAGAAGCAGATTCATATTCCTCTGGTAGCGGATATCCACTTTGATTATCGCATGGCGATTGCCGCCATGGAGGCCGGGGCGGACAAAATTCGCATTAACCCTGGCAATATCGGTTCCATGGACAAGGTCAGGGCCGTCGTGGAAACGGCAAAGGAGCGGGGAATTCCCATTCGCGTGGGTGTGAACGGCGGCTCTCTGGAAAAAAATCTTCTTGCCAGGTATGGGGGTGTTACGGCGGAAGGAATCGTGGAAAGCGCCTTGGACAAGGTACATATGATAGAGGATTTGGGATACGACAATCTGGTCATCAGCATTAAGTCTTCGGACGTGCTGATGTGCGTTAAGGCCCATGAGCTTCTGGCCGGCCAGACCCGGTATCCGCTTCATGTGGGAATCACCGAGGCGGGAACGGTTTGGAGCGGCAATATTAAATCCGCCGCGGGACTGGGCATCATTTTGTATCAGGGCATTGGCGATACGATCCGCGTGTCCCTGACCGGTCATCCGGTGGAGGAGGTCAAATCCGCCAGATTGCTTTTGAGGACTTTGGGACTGCGCAAGGGCGGAATCGAGGTGGTTTCCTGCCCCACCTGCGGAAGAACGCAGATTGACTTGATCAAGCTGGCCGGGCAGGTGGAGAAGATGACGGAGGATTATCCGCTTTCCATCAAGGTGGCAGTCATGGGCTGCGTGGTAAACGGCCCGGGAGAAGCACGGGAGGCGGACCTTGGGATAGCCGGTGGAATTGGCGAGGGCCTGTTGATCAAAAAGGGAGAAATTTTACGGAAAGTACCGGAGGAACAGCTTCTGGAAGCCCTGCGGGAGGAGTTAGAGCACTGGAATGAGTAAGTCTTTTTTTGAAGTATTTCCATCGTTAAAATTGGAAAGGTCGGTTCATGACATCATGGAGCAGACCAGCGTGGAGAGAATTTCTACCACGAAAAACAGGGACTTTTTACGGATTTATCTCCAGAGTCCCAGATTAATCCTGAAAAATGACATTTGGATGGCGGAGCGGCAGATCAAGAAGCAGTTCTTTCCGCAGAACAATCTGAATGTGAAGATTTATGAACGGTTCGAACTCTCCGCCCAATATACGCCTCAGAAGCTTTTGGACATTTATCGCGACAGTATTTTGGCGGAGTTAAAAGAATATAGTCATATCGTGTTTCATTCCTTTAAGTCGGCGGAGATCACCTACCCGGAGGAGGGTGTGGTCTTGCTGACCATGAAAGACAATGTGCTCACCAAGGACATGGAGGCGGAGCTGATACGGATTCTGGAAAAAATTCTGGTGGAGCGGTGCGGTTTTCTGGTCAAGGTGCGGACCGCGTACAAGCAGGTGAAGCAGGAGCAGGAAGAGGAAAGTCTGGAAGGGCTTTTCCGTGCCGCGGTGCAGTCCGGGACCCAGCCACGGGGAGAGGAAGCGGATTATCTGGAGGCTCAGGCTTCCGACGCAAACTTCTGGGAGCAGGAAAGTCGGCAGGAGCGTGAAGCGCGGCCGCGGGAAAGCCGGCCAGAGAGTGGAGAGTTGCCGCAGGGAGGCCGAACCGGAGCATGGGACCGGGCGCAGGGGGAGGCCTTTTCGGACCAGGAGGGAGCCTTAAAAGGAAACGGTTCTGGCCTGGAAACCGGAAACGGTGCGCGGTTCAGCGGGAAACCGGAGCCCGGGGAGAAAAAGAAAACGTCCCTTTCATCCCATCGGCAGCCTCCCTCCATGGGAAATGGTTTCCAGGGAAAGACCCAGTTTACTCGGGGAAGCGGGAAGAAGGGGGACTTTAATCGCGGCGAGTTCCGAAAGAGAGGCGACTATGGTCGTGACAGTCTCAAGCGTTCCGATCATCCGGACGTGCTTTATGGCCGGGAATTCGATGGCGATGCCATGAAGATCGAGGAAATTATCGGCGAAATCGGAGAGGTGATCATCCGGGGAAAAATCATCAAATATGATAAACGGGAATTGAAAAATGAAAAGTTCCTGATTTTTTTTGACGTGACGGATTTCTCGGACACCATGACCGTGAAAATCTTTGTCCGCAGCGATCAGCTGGAGGAACTGGAAGCGGGGATCAAGCCGGGAATTTTTGTGAAGATCAAGGGCATAAGCCTGATGGACCGATTCGACCATGAACTGACCATCGGGTCCATCTCGGGTATCATGAAGATCCCTGATTTTACAGTGGGAAGAGTGGATAAGGCTCTCCGGAAACGGGTAGAGCTTCATTGTCATACTAAAATGAGCGATATGGATGGTGTTTCCGAGGCCAAGGATATTGTCAGGCGGGCCTATCAGTGGGGTCATCGGGCCATCGCCATTACGGATCATGGAGTCGTGCAGAGCTTTACGGATGCCAATCATGTCTGGGACGATCTCTGGGAGGAAGAAGCGGCCAGGCGAAAGGAGGCGGGAGACGAGCACCCGGATAAGCAGGACTTTTTTAAGATTCTGTATGGAGTGGAGGCTTATCTGGTGGACGATTTACAAGAAATCGTTACCAGGGACCGGGGGCAGGCGCTGGATGCGGATTTTGTGGTATTTGACATTGAAACCACGGGTTTTTCCCCGGTGAAGAACCGTATTATTGAAATCGGAGCCGTAAAGGTTTCCCAGGGACAGATCGTGGATCGGTTTTCCACCTTTGTCAATCCCGACGTGCCCATTCCCTTTGAAATTGAAAAGCTTACGGGTATCAGCGATGACATGGTGATGGAGGCGCCGGGGATTGAGGAGATTCTGCCGCGGTTTATCCGGTTTTGTCAGGGATGCGTGCTGGTAGCCCATAATGCCAATTTTGATATGAGCTTTATCCAGGAAAACGCCAGGAGACAGCAGATTCCCGCGGATTATACCTATGTGGACACGGTTGGCATTGCCAGACTGCTTTTGCCCAATCAGGCCAAGCATACGTTGGACGCGGTAGCCAAAACGCTGGGTGTTTCTCTGGAGAACCACCATCGTGCCGTTGATGATGCGGAGGCCACTGCGGAGATTTTCTTAAAATTCATGACCACCCTGCGCGGACAGGGAGCGGTGACTCTCGGGGACGTGAACGCCATGGGGGATTCCAGTACGGATATCATTCGAAAGCTTCCATCCTATCATGCCATTATTTTGGCCAAAAATGATTTGGGACGGATCAATCTGTACCGATTGATTTCCATGTCCCATTTGGAATATTACAATAAACGGCCTAAGATTCCCAAGAGTCAGATCGAGAAATACCGGGACGGGCTGATTCTGGGTAGCGCCTGCGAGGCGGGAGAGCTTTACCGCGCTCTTCTGGATGAAAAATCGGACACGGAAATTGCCAGATTGGTACGGTTTTATGATTATCTGGAAATCCAGCCGGGCGGGAACAATCAGTTTATGATCGCTTCCGAGAAAGTGAAAAATGTCAATTCCATGGAGAATATTTATAATCTCAATCGCCGGATCGTGGATCTGGGAGAGCAGTTTCACAAGCCGGTGGTGGCCACCTGCGATGTTCATTTCCTGGATCCGGAGGATGAGGTGTACCGTCGGATCATCATGGCGGGAAAGGGCTTTGAGGACGCGGACAATCAGGCTCCCCTATATCTGCACACCACGGAGGAAATGCTGGAAGAGTTTTCCTATCTGGGAGAGGAAAAGGCCAGAGAGGTGGTCATTACCAATACCAACATGATCGCGGACATGATTGAGACCATCGCGCCGGTAAGGCCGGATAAATGTCCGCCCGTGATCGAGGACAGTGATAAGACTCTGACGCAGATTTGTTATAACCGCGCCCACGAGCTGTATGGGGAGGTGTTGCCGGACATTGTGGAATCCCGTCTGCAAAAGGAACTGAACTCCATTATTTCCAATGGCTTCGCCGTGATGTACATTATTGCCCAGAAGCTGGTCTGGAAGTCGGTGGAGGATGGGTACCTGGTGGGTTCGAGAGGTTCCGTGGGAAGCTCTTTCGTGGCCACCATGGCCGGGATCACGGAAATTAATCCTTTAAGTCCCCATTATTATTGTCCCAAGTGTCATTATACGGATTTTTATTCGGAGGAGGTAAAGGCTTACGAGGGAAAGGCCGGCATCGATATGCCGGATAAGCTTTGCCCCGTCTGCGGGGAGAAGCTGAAAAAGGATGGCTTCAGTATTCCTTTTGAAACGTTCTTGGGCTTTAAAGGGGACAAGGAACCGGATATTGATCTGAATTTTTCCGGGGAATATCAGTCCAAGGCCCATAAGTATACGGAGGTTATTTTCGGAGCGGGCCAGACTTTCCGTGCCGGAACCATTGCCACCCTGGCTGACAAGACGGCCTTTGGTTATGTGAAGAATTATTATGAGGAAAGAGGTCAGCACAAGCGTACTTGTGAGATCAACCGTCTGACCCTGGGCTGTACCGGGGTCAGGAGGAGCACCGGCCAGCATCCGGGCGGCATTGTGGTGCTGCCCCTTGGGCAGGATATTAATTCCTTTACGCCGGTCCAGCATCCGGCCAACGATATGACCACGGACACCATTACGACCCATTTTGACTACCATTCCATCGACCACAATCTGCTGAAGCTGGATATTCTGGGACATGATGACCCTACCATGATTCGAATGCTGCAGGATTTGACGGGGCTGGATCTGACCCAGGTACCTCTGGACGATCCCAAGATTTTGTCCTTGTTCCAAAGCACGGAGGCCCTGGGCATTACGCCGGAGCAAATTGGCGGCTGTAAACTGGGTGCCTTGGGAATCCCGGAGTTCGGCACGGATTTTGCCATGCAGCTCGTTATGGATGCAAAGCCCACCTGCTTTGCGGATTTGGTGCGGATTTCCGGTTTGTCCCACGGAACGGACGTATGGCAGGGAAATACCCAGGTTCTGATCAAGGACGGGGTCGCCACCTTGTCCACCGCCATCTGTACCCGTGACGACATTATGCTGGAGCTGATCCGTCAGGGGCTGGAACCCTCTCTGGCCTTTACCATTATGGAAAGTGTCCGCAAAGGCAAGGGGTTAAAGCCGGAGTGGGAAACCGCCATGAAGGAAAAAGGTGTTCCTGACTGGTATATCTGGTCCTGCAAAAAAATCAAGTATATGTTCCCCAAGGCCCACGCTGCCGCTTATGTCATGATGGGCTGCCGAATCGGATATTGCAAGATTTATTATCCTTTGGCTTACTATGCCGCCTTTTTCAGTATCCGTGCCAAGGCCTTTTCTTATGAATTGATGTGCCAGGGACAGAAGCACCTGGAGCGCGTCATGGAGGATTATAAGAGACGCATGGACTCCCTCTCCAACAAGGAAAAGGATGCCTATGCCGATATGAGAGTGGTGCAGGAGATGTATGTACGGGGCTTTGAATTTGTGCCGATCGACATTTTTCGCGCCCAGTCCCGGTCGTTTCAGATTTTGGATGGGAAAATCATGCCTTCCCTGAGCAGCATTGACGGTTTGGGGGAGAAAGCGGCGGATGCCATTGTGGAGGCGGTAAAGGATGGTCCGTTCCTGTCCAAGGATGATTTCCGGGAGCGCACCAAGGTATCCAAGACCGTGGCGGACCTGATGGATCAGCTGGGGCTTCTGGGGAGCCTGCCCGAGTCCAATCAGATCAGCTTGTTTGATTTCGTTTTATAAGAAAGGGAGAGTGTCTTTGGCACTCTCCTGATTGTTTTGATATGGTTGGGGAACGGGCAGCGGCAACCGTTGCTTTGATGGATTTTTTCAGGACAAAAAGAAAAACCTTGCGACCCTGCATCATCAAAGGGGGTCCAAGGTTTTCCATAACAGCTCGTAGGGGAATCGAACCCCTGTTTCCGCCGTGAGAGGGCGGCGTCTTAACCGCTTGACCAACGAGCCATTCATCCCGCGTTCGCGGTACTTGTTTATCATAATACATGTTTACAAAAATTGCAAGTCTTTTTTTCAAAAAAGGCAAAAAACTTCGGTAAAACCTCAAAACATTTTTATCAGAAATTAATGGAAAATTTATTGTGCAATGGGTGAAATGGGTATATAATCTATGTTATAAATACACCGAAAGGAGAAATTGTCATGAGTTTCTTTGATAAAGTAAGTGAGACATTCAGCAGCAAGAGTAAAGACGTGGTGGATAAGGCGAAGGAGATCGCGGAAGTCGTCAACCTGAACAGCCAGGTTTCTTCTCAGGAGAGCTTGATTAATAAGTATTTTAAAGAGATGGGCCAGTATCTGTACGAGCATAGGGGAGAGGATGTAACGACTCCTTTGGAGGAGAGATATGGACTGATCGATGCGGCTTATGAGGAGATTGCGCGTCTGAAGAAAGAGATTCTGGAGGTAAAGGGGCTGAAAGCCTGTCCTGCCTGTGGAAATGAGATGCCGAAAGATGTGGCGTATTGTTCTAAGTGTGGGACCCAGGTTCCCGTGGCTGAACCCAAGACGGAAGAGGCCGGCGAGGAAACGGCCAGTGCGGAAGAGACGGTAACCGTAGTGTGCGGCGCGGAAACTACTGAAGAGGCGGTTGCGGAAGAGACGACTGCGGAAGAGATCGTGTCCGGGGAATGCGCGGCGGAAGCTGCCGGGGAGACAAAGACGGAGGAGTAATCCTTGCGGCTTTCAAAAGCAATTTATAACTGAATCGATGTTAGAAAAGACCTGATTCCTTATTTGATAGGGAGTCGGGTCTTTTTTTGCGGCAAAAAGCGGTATGTGAGGCGCGGAATCCGTTTTTAGAGGAATATCGACTTCATGTGTCGTTTTTTGACAAAAAGCATAAATTATAGTAGAGATCTGATACGAAAGAGAGAAAGGGAGGAGGGATGGGTTAAGGCTTGCGATTCAAAGGAGCCCATTAAGGAGGTTGGGTATGCATGGAACTCGAAGAAAAGGAGCGTTACAGGATACAGGATGACAAAGAGCTTCCAGCGGCGAAAGAGGGTGTTCAATACGCTTTGGAAAAGCTATATGGTGATCAGGAAGTCCTGCGCGCCATGGAAGAGGTTCATTTGGAATCCGGGGAAGAGAAAAGCCCGATTTCCCTGACGGAGGATTGTCCGGAAAATTATGATGTGGAGCAGGACGGGGAGACGCTTGCGCCCACGGTGCGTCTGGTGAACGCGATTTTTCGATGTGCCAACGCCGAGTCGGCAAGCGATGTTCACTTTGAGCCGGGGCGGGAAAGGCTGGGAGTACGGATGCGGATTGACGGGCTGTTGCACGAAATGGCCACGGTCCCGAAAGGAATGGAGGCGGCGGTGCTTTCCAGGATAAAAATCATGGCCGGCATGGATGTGACCCGAAAGAATCTGCCCCAGGATGGTTCCATCCGGATTAAGGCGGGCGGGACGCTTTTGGATCTCCGGGTTTCCAGTCTGCCTACCATCTACGGAGAAAAAATCGTAGTGAGATTTCTGCACCGTGTTCCCGTTCTGCTTACGTTTGAGGGGCTTGGACTCCGGGGAGAGCATTTGTCGCAGTTTATCAGTCTGCTGCATGACACGAAAGAGGGGGCTATTCTGCTGGCCGGGCCTACCGGTTCCGGCAAGACCTCTACCATGTACGCCATTTTGAATCATTTGAAGGGGGAGGCCGTAAATTTGGTTTCGCTGGAAGACCCCGTGGAAATGCGGATGGATCAGATCTGTCAGGTGCAGATTCAGGAAAAGGCAGGCTTCACATTTGCCAACGCGCTTCGGACCGTATTGCGGCAGGATCCGGACGTGATCGCCGTTGGAGAGATTCGGGACCGGGAATCCGCGGAAATCGCCATGCGTTCCGCTCTCACGGGACATCTGGTATTTTCCTCGCTCCATACCTATAATGCTTTTTCTTCCATTGACCGTCTGCTGGATCTGGGCGTGGAGCCTTACGTGCTTGCGGGAGCGGTTCGCGGCATAGTGTCCCAGCGTCTGCTGCGGTGTGTTTGTCCCTATTGCCGTAAGTCCTACCGGACGCGGGAAGAAGAGTGGTCCTGTTTGGGGTTTCCGGAAAAAGAAGACCTGCCGTTTTATCGTGGGGAGGGGTGTGAGAAATGTTTCCATACCGGATATCGGGGAAGAATCGGTGTCTTTGAAGTGTTGCCCGTGGAAGAGCGTCTGAAGCAGGCGATTGCGGGCGGCAGCAGAAAGAATCTGGAAGAAGCCATGAAAAGCTGCCGACATTGCTCCATTTGGGAGAATTGCAGGGAATTGGTGAAAGAGGGAATTACGACAGCAGAGGAAGTGATCCGCGTCATGGGAATTGTTGATCGGGAACATGTTTGGTAAGAAAGGGGATCAAATGAAATCGCCTGGAAAAATTGGCTCAAGGGAGCTGTCTCATAAGGGTATACGCAAGACCCTGCCTTTGGTTTGCCGCCAGTTTGCGGCCTTGCTTCGTATTGAACTGCCTTTGGTCCAGGTTGTGGGGATTGTAGCTTCCCGGACCACGAACCGGGTATTGGCAAGAATCTGGCAGTGTGCTTACGAGGATATGCTAAACGGCGAAAGCCTGGCAGAGAGTTTGTCTGACAGGGAAGAGAGGCTGCCGGATACTTTTCTGGAGGCTATTCGCCGGGGAGAGGACTCGGATGATTTGCGCGGTGCTTTTCTGCGCATGGCGGATTATTATGACAGCATGAATCATATCAGGGCAAAAGCTTTGAATGCCATGATTTATCCGGCGTTCGTACTCGGCGTGGCGGTCATGGTGGTGGGAATTATTCTGTCTTACACAGTGCCCAGTTATACCAGTACCTTTGCTGCCATGAATATTGAATTGCCGTGGATTACCGTGGCACTGACAAAGCTGGAGAATTTCGGTCAGAAATATGGCGGGTGGATATTGTTATTTTTGGCGGCAATGGGATTGGGACTTTTTGTATATGCCAGGACCGAAAAGGGGCGTGTAAGGTTTGGCAGACTCTATTGTTCCGTTCCGATTGTGGGCAGGATAAGCGGAATGGCCGCTGCAAGCCAGTTTGCCCGCACATTGTCAACTTTGCTTGCTTCGGGAACTCCTTACACCAGGGCAATCGAGTTGTCCGGCCGTGCCATTGGGAACGCTTACATCCGCGGAACCGTTCTGGAAATGCTTCCGGATGTGGAGGCGGGAATGTCTTTGGGGGAGTGTCTGCATCGGATGGGAAAATTCCCGGAGCTGTTGACGGAAATGGTTTCCATAGGGGAATCCGAAGGGACGCTGGAGGATTTCCTTGAAATGATGGCTGATTATTATGATTATGAGCTGGGGATTACCGTGACCAGACTGTTTTCCTTATTGGAACCGATCATGCTTTTGTTATTGGCGGGAATCGTGTTGATGATTTTGCTGTCAGTATATATACCGCTGTTTGAACTGTATGAAGCAATTTAAGGATCGAAAAAAGGAAGAAGGAAAGAGAATGGAAAACACAAGGAAAAAGACAAGAAAGAAAAATGGTTTTACGTTGCTGGAGATGTTGATCGTGGTCGCGATTATAGCGATTCTGGTCGCGGTGTCTATTCCAATGGCGAACGGTGTTCTGGAAAGGACCAGAGTTGCTACGGACGCGGCGAATGAACGTGCCGCGAAAGCGGAGGCGGAATTGGCCTTTTTTATGGATTTTCTGCCGGATAACGAGGAGAGCGGCCAGAAGTATGGATTGACTTTCTTATATGACGCGGCCGCCGGACAGCTGGTGGATGTGAATGCGGATTTGTCTCAGATCAAACCCTATGGGAAATGCACCCAACACGCCAACAAGTATATTTTTATATCGTATGACCAGGACGGCTCCATATCCCTCAAGTGGGGAACGTCAGTCGAAAATGCGACCGATGAAGGGAACCATAATGGAGTTGCGTTTTAGTCTTTTGGGATGGCGGCTTTTTGCCGTCATCCTGGGGGCTGCCCTGGGAAGTTTTATGGATTGTGTGGCATGGCGCGACGCACATGATGAGAAAATATTGAACGGTGGCTCTCATTGCGCGGATTGCGGCCATACGCTTAGCGCGGGGGACCTGATTCCGATTATCAGCTTTCTAAGTCATCATGGACGGTGCCGTTATTGCGGCGGACGGATTCCGCTGGAATCCTTGGTGGCCGAGGTGGCAGGAGCTTTTCTCTTTTATGGTTTTTCGGTCAAGTTCTATGCCTCCAACTTCCTTGCCATGTGGTTGTTGTTTGGGGCCTTATTATTGCTGCTTGGTCTGATCGATCATGCGAGCCGCCATTTGCCGGGAGAGGCGTTGACGGCGTTGGCGGTAAATCGGATGTTTTTCTGGTGGCTCTATAGCCGTTCGATGCGGGAACTGGGCAGGATGATAGTCGGAGCCTGTTCTGTTTCGATTCCCTTGCTGTTTCTTGTCTGGCTGGTAAACTGGGTGACAGGAAAAGAGAATATGGGGAAAGGAGATTTGAAACTGGTATTTGTTATCGGTCTTTATTTAGATTGGGTCAGAATGCTGCTATTGTTATTGGTGGCTTGTATGATAGGCATTACCGAGGGACTGTTACTCAAAAGAACTGTTTCCGGGGAGAGACTTCAGGGACTTCCCTTTGGTTCCTATCTGGCCATTGCGGCCGTATTTGTGATTCTTTTTGGAGAACCAATTGTTGAATGGTATGTCAATTTGTAAAATTATTTCCTAATGCACAATAATTTCATTCGGAATATGCGCATTATCACGAAAACGGCGAGTTTATAAAAATTTTACTGACATTTTCCGTATAAATTTGCTATAATAAGGGTATGACAATATTAGCAGGGAATGACAGCGAATGGCAAAAAGTGCGGGAGCGAGCCCGGCCAGAGAAAGGATGCCGCGGAATACGGCGTCGCCCGCGACGGAAAGGAAGATGAGAGTGTATCAGATAGGTGAAAAGGTAGTTTGTGGAAGCAAGGGCGTGTGTAATATTGAAGAAATCACCACTTTGAACATCCCGGGCGTGGATAAGACAAGGGAATATTACATTTTGAAGCCTTTGTATATGGCGGCAAGCACCGTGTATCTGCCGGTGGATACGGCACAAGACACAATGCGCAGGGTATTGACCAGGGAGGAAGCAGAGCAATTGATTTTAAAGATTCCCCAGATTTCCTTGATCAAAATTACGAACGACAAGCTTTTGGAACAAGAGTACAAGAACTGCCTTAGAACGGACAACTGTGAAGAGTGGATCCGCATCATTAAGACCATTTATACCAGACGGCAGAAGCGGATCGAGTCAGGCAGGAAAGTAACGGCTTTGGACGCGCGGTATTATCGGATTGCCCAGGATTGCTTATATGGAGAATTCGCGGTGGCGCTGGAGTTAAAGCGGGAAGAAGTGGAGGATTATATCGCGGAGGTTTTGGATCGTGACATTTGTGTATGAGGTTATAGGAAGAGTAGGACCGTGAAAAGATTCGGAGGGATCGTTTCGCGGTCCTTTTTCTTGACGAAGTTTGCTTTCGCTGATATAATGGGCGTTGATAGATACCGATGAGACGTGAGAGGATGGAGTAGGATGCGTAATAAGAAAAACAGAAAGGTTATGGACATCATTACTTGTATTGTTCTGGTCGCGGGCATTATTATGATTGTGGTGTCGGGCAGTTATATCGTCAAAACCTTGTTGGAATATCATGAAGGCGAAGTGGAATACGACTCCTTGAAGCAGAAGGTATTTGCGGAGATCGAGGCAGGCGAGGAAACACATCCTCAGTCCAGGACACCTCAGGACCAGGAAACGCAGGATCCGTCTGAGGAGCCCCAGGAGGAAGCCTGGGAGCCTTTGTACGCGATTTGTGATTCCGTAAAGGAACTGCGCAAGGAATATGAAGATGTGGTGGGATGGCTGCATTTTGACAATATGGATATCAGTTATCCCATTATGCAGGGAGAGGATAATGACGACTACATCTATACTACCTATTCCGGCGAATCCAATTCTTCAGGTAGTATTTTCCTGGAAGCAATGAATCATGCGGATTTTCAGGATCAACATACCATCATTTACGGACATAACATGAAAAACGGGAGTATGTTCGGGAAACTGAAAAAATATCGGAACGATGGCTTCTACGAGGAGAATCGTTACTTTACGATTTACACGGAGGATCGGGTCCTGCGGTATGAGATTTTTGCATACTTTGATACCGCTGCCACAAGTGACGTGTATGATATTTATTTTGAAACGGCGGAAGAATACGGCGAATTGCTTAATATGATCTTCCGGCATTCCTATCTGAAATCAGATGCGACCGTCAATACCGCAAACAAGATTGTGACGCTTTCCACCTGCTCCTCGGAAGGAAACCGATTTGTGGTGAACGCGGTTTTGATACAGGAAATCCTTGTGTAAGCTGTTGCTGACACATAAACGTTGAAATATTAAAAAATTTTGTTGATTTTCCGATTGCAAGATGTTATAATGCTTGTCATGGAAGCATAGCTCAGCTGGGATGAGCGCTCGCCTGACTAGCGGGAGGTCAAGGGTTCGAGCCCCTTTGCTTCCATTTTTTAT